>NZ_CP061320.1:1412212-2101026 GCF_018688495.1 Polynucleobacter sp. Adler-ghost | reverse complement strand
AAATTAAGGGTTTATCAAAATATCACCAAATAAATAGAGAAAAATACCTATATATTCTTCTTCAGCGGTTGACCTTTTGCTGAGCAACAAGGAAAATACTGGGTTTTGCAGGATGAATCATGAAAAGAACATACCAACCCTCAGTAACACGTCGTAAACGTACCCACGGATTTCGTATTCGTATGAAAACCAAGAGTGGACGTGCGGTATTAAATGCCCGCCGTGCTAAAGGTCGCAAACGCCTCGCCGTTTAATTTAGCAGTTGAATAGCGCCAGGATTTCTGAGTTATTAAAAACACGCCCCAAGACAAGTTTGTGTTGGGGTTTGTATTTGGCATCTCCAAATCAGGGGGCAAAACCAGATTTAGGGATTGCGTTAGCTAAAAAACTGGCTAAACGTGCAGTAGATCGCAACCGATTAAAACGCATGATCCGTGAGTTGGTTAGGGGTGCTCAAACTACACACCTTAGCCGTGATGTTGTGGTGAAGCTAAAAAAACCAATTGGTCGCGAAACGCGCGGTAGACTCCGAGACAAAGAAAAAGAAGATCTGCGACTCCAAATTGCAGGACTAATTTAAAGTGTGCCTACTTAACAAACTGGCCATTAAGGTTGTAAGACTCTATCAAATAGCCTTGAGTCCTTTTGTCGGCATGCACTGTAAATTCATACCCTCATGCTCACAATATGCCTGCGACTGCTTTACTAATTATGGATTTTTAAAAAGCTTTAGGCTAACAGTGTGGCGCATATTGCGTTGCAATCCATGGTCACAAGGCGGACACGACCCCGCAGTAAAACCAACATCTCATCATTATTAAGTGAATCCAAATGGACTTTAAAAAAACAATTCTTTGGGCGGTCTTCTCCATGTCGGGCCTCTTGTTGTACAACAATTGGCAAGTTCATGAGGGTAAGCCTTCGATGTTTGGTGGTCCTATAGCAAGTGCACCAGCGCCTGCTGATAAACCTGCAACCACAAGCAAGGCCGATGTTCCAGCCCAACTGTCGAGCACAGCAGCCATAGCAACAACACCAACCATTAATAGTGACGCAATGGCGGGCGCGGAAAAGTTCACACTACAGAATGATGTTCTTGAGTTGAAAATTAGCGCAAGCGGCGCAAACGTCGTAGATGCAAAGTTACTCAAATCTTTTACACCAGAAAACAAATCTGTCGAGCTATTTCAGTACACACCTACACACAAGTACTTTGCGCGCTCCGGCTTGATTTCTTTAAATAGTGACCTTCCAAATCACACCAGCACATTTAAGCTAGTTCAGTCTGGAAAAGATGAATCAGGTCGTCCGTATATTGTTTTCGTCAGCGAACGTAATGGCGTTAAGCTAGAAAAAACCTTCATCCTTAACCCGGGAAGCTATGTTGTGGATGTTGGACATCGCATTACACAGGCCGGCAACAACCCCAACCCGCTTGTTCTATACACCGAGATTGTGCGTGATGCTTCTCAGGAACAAAAAATTGGCCCCTTTGATGGCGCCTTTTCAGCAACTACATTTACTGGGCCGGCAGCCTACACAGATAAAGAAAAGTTTAATAAACTCGAATTCACGGCAATTGATAAGAACAAAATCACTATCCCCACTCAGGTGGCCGCAGGCGAGCCAGCATGGATTGCAATGGTTCAGCACTATTTTGCAAGCGCATGGATTCCAAGCGATAAGGCGGTACGCGATATTTACGCCAATAAAATTGACAACAATCTGTACCGAATTGGTATGCAAACCCCTCTAGGGGTGATCCCCGCAGGCACTACGGTTGTAGAAAAAGCCAAACTATTTGTTGGCCCACAAGAAGAGCGAGTACTTGAAACAATCGCCCCAGGTTTTGAGTTGCTCAAAGACTATGGCTACCTAACCATTTTAGCGAAACCCATTTTTTGGCTCTTGGACAACATTCATTCGTATGTTGGTAACTGGGGCTGGTCAATTATTTTATTGACCATCTTAATTAAGTTAGTGTTCTTCCCCCTTTCGGCGGCAAGCTATAAATCTATGGCGCGCATGAAAGAGGTGCAGCCTCGTCTAGTCGCAATGAAAGAACAGTTCAAGGGCGAGCCACAAAAAATGAATCAGGCCATGATGGAGATGTATCGTAAAGAAAAGATCAATCCCTTAGGTGGTTGTTTGCCAGTGGTGATTCAGATCCCAGTATTTATTGCCTTGTATTGGGTGTTATTGTCATCCGTCGAGTTGCGTGGCGCCCCTTGGATTTTGTGGGTTCACGACCTTTCATTACCAGATACATCCATTAGTGATTTGATTGGCTTAAGTTCAATTCCAATTGGAATTTTGCCAATCATCATGGCAGCTTCTATGTTTGTACAAACCAAACTTAACCCAACACCACCAGACCCAATTCAGGCGAAGGTAATGATGTATATGCCCCTAGTATTCTCGGTTATGTTCTTCTTCTTCCCTGCGGGCTTGGTCTTGTATTGGGTGGTAAACAATCTACTGTCGATCGCTCAGCAATGGCAGATAAATCAGATGTTTGGAAAGAAGCTGGTCAAATAAATTTTTAGCAGCTAAAAAATAAATAAAGAGTGCACGCAATGATGACAAGAAAGCTGCCCATCATTGCGCTTGCCACTGCGCCGGGCAAAGCCGGCGTCGGCGTCATTCGTATTAGTGGGCCTCAGCTTTTGCCTATAGCCACTGCTTTATTTAATAAGACGCTTACACCGCGTCAAGCCAGCTTACTCACACTTCGAGATGCGCAAGGTGAGTCGATTGATCAACTTCTTGCTATTTATTTTGCAGCCCCAGCCTCTTTTACTGGTGAGGATGTTCTGGAGTTGCAATGTCATGGTGGACCACAACTCTTAGAGCTGGTCATGAAGCGATGTCTTGAACTAGGAAAAGATCAGGGCCTAGTAATTGCTGAGCCTGGCGAATTTTCTTTAAGAGCCTACCTGAACAACAAAATTGATTTAGCTCAAGCCGAGGCGATTGCAGATTTAATTGATGCTCAAAGTGCAGCGGCGGTACGTGGTGCAGCACGCTCTCTGCAAGGGGTTTTCTCAAATGACATCAACGGCCTAATTGAAGAGATCACCCAACTACGCATTTTGGTGGAGTCCACTCTAGATTTTCCCGAGGAAGAGATTGAGTTCTTAGAGAATGCCCAAGCTCGTGAACGCCTAAGTGCAGTAATGCAAAAGCTATATGCGCTAAGGGAAGGGGCTAAACAGGGCAAGATTTTGCGAGACGGCATCCAGCTAGTTTTAGCTGGTGCACCTAATGTTGGGAAAAGCTCTCTTCTAAATCGCTTGGCTGGCGAGGAGGTCGCTATTGTTACACCTATTGCCGGAACTACAAGAGATCGCGTTAAGGAGAGTATTACCGTCGGCGGCGTTCCTATGCACATCATTGATACCGCAGGCTTACGCGAGACCAGTGACCTAGTTGAGGCAAAGGGCATCGAAAGATCATGGGAGGCTATTGCGGCGGCGGATCTAGTTATTTTTCTACAAGATCCAGGTTCTTCAGAAACAACCACTACCTCTGAAATTGTGGAGCTAAAAGCCCAAATATTGAAAGCACTCTCCCCAAAGTGCCCCGTGCTGGAGGTGAACAACAAATCAGATTTATTGATAAGCCCTGCCCCTGAGCAAGGTGAAAAACAATCCATGTTCATTTCAGCCAAGACGGGCCAAGGTATCGAGGCCTTGAAGCAAAAAATCTTAGAGCTGGTTGGCTGGGGCGGCTCTCAAGAGGGTGTAATTGTGGCGCGCAGGCGGCACTTAGACTGCTTAGATAGGGCTGCCACCCACTTAGAGCAATCTCAACAATTTGCTGCTAATGGCAATATATCGCTGGAGTTATTTGCAGAAGAGCTCCGTTTGGCACAAGATCAGCTCGGACAAATTACTGGGAAACTGCTCCCAGACGATCTTTTGGGCAAGATATTTAGCCAATTTTGTATTGGTAAATAAAGGATTCGCTCTTGGTGGGCTTGCTCATAAAAAAGACACCCAAAATGTTAAAATAGTGCGATCAAAAATATTACATTTCATAGGATTCACATGACCATCAACACCAATGCACCTGAATACGTAAAAAACCATAAATTAATTCAATGGGTTGCCGATGTAGCTGCCTTAACCAAGCCAGACAAAATTCGCTGGTGTGATGGCTCCCAGGCTGAATATGATGAATTTTGTGAGCTGTTGGTAAGCGCGGGCGTGTTCAAGCGCCTTAATCCCGCTAAGCGCAAAAATGCTTTCTTAGCACTTTCAGATCCTGATGACGTAGCTCGCGTAGAAGACCGCACCTTTATCTGCTCTGCAAATAAAGAGGATGCAGGCCCAACCAATAACTGGGTGGAGCCAGGCGAAATGCGTGCCACCCTCCAGCCATTATTCGATGGTTGCATGCGCGGCAGAACAATGTATGTAGTGCCATTCTCTATGGGCCCAATTGGATCCCCAATTGCGCATATTGGTGTTGAGCTCTCCGATAGCCCATATGTTGCTATCAATATGCGCTTAATGACCCGTATGGGCAAGGCGGTCATCGATCAACTTGGCGCTACTGGCGAATTTGTTCCTTGTATTCATACTGTTGGTAAGCCATTGGCTGCTGGCGAGAAAGATGTCGCTTGGCCTAACAATAAAACCAAGTACATCGTGCACTATCCTGAAACTCGCGAAATTTGGTCTTTCGGATCTGGTTATGGTGGCAACGCTTTGTTGGGTAAAAAATGTTTCGCATTGCGTATCGCATCTAATATGGGTCGTGACCAAGGCTGGCTGGCTGAGCACATGTTGATCTTGGGTGTGACATCACCCGAGGGTAAGAAGTATCACATTGCTGCAGCATTCCCATCAGCCTGCGGAAAAACCAATTTCTCCATGATGATTCCTCCAAAGGGATTTGAGGGTTGGAAAGTTACCACTGTTGGTGACGATATTGCATGGATCAAGCCGCGCAAAGATTCCGTTACAGGCAAGACACGTTTGTTTGCGATCAACCCAGAGTCGGGTTACTTCGGCGTTGCTCCAGGAACAAATCGTCAAACCAATCCAAACTGTCTCGATTCATTAAACCAAGACGTGATCTTCACTAACGTCGGTTTAACTGATGATGGTGATGTTTGGTGGGAGGGTTTGACTGATACACCTCCAGCACACTTAATTGATTGGCAAGGAAAAGACTGGACCCCTGCTGATGGTGCAGCTGGCCGTAAAGCTGCACACCCAAATTCACGCTTTACTGTAGCCGCCACAAACAACCCTGCAGTTGATCCTAATTGGGATAACCCTGAAGGCGTAGCAATTGATGCGTTTTTGTTTGGCGGTCGTCGCTCAAACACAGTGCCATTAGTGAGCGAAGCGCGTGACTGGGTTGAGGGTGTTTATATGGCCGCCACAATGGGCTCTGAGACTACCGCGGCAATTACTGGCCAAGTAGGTGTTGTACGTCGTGATCCATTTGCCATGATTGCGTTTGCTGGTTACAACATGAGTGACTACTTCCAACATTGGTTGAATATCGGTAGCAAGCTTGCTGCAGAGGGCGCTGTATTGCCAAAGATCTATTGCGTAAATTGGTTCCGTAAAGATGAAAACGGTAAATTTGTCTGGCCTGGTTTTGGCGAGAACATGCGCGTACTTTCTTGGATCTTGGGCCGTGCTGAAGGCACAGCTAAAGGCAAAGAAACTGTATTTGGTATTTGCCCAGAGCATGCTGATATACATTGGAGCGGACTAGATTACTCGGCAGACAAGTTTGAAAAAGCCATTACTGTTGCAGTTGATGACTGGAAAAATGAGCTCAAACTTCATTCAGAGCTATTTGCGCATTTAGGTGAGCGTTTGCCCAAGGAGTTAATTGAGGCGCGTAGCAAAATCGAGAAGCGCTTAAACGCCTAGGCCACCCCTAGAAATTTAAGAAGTCTTTTTAACAACCTCATTATTTAATGACCTTACCCCAACACCATGACATTGTGGTGATTGGGGCAGGCATTGCAGGCGCATGTATTGCTAGTGAATTACTCGAGCGTGGCCAAGCAGTTTGCATTATTGATCGCGCCTCCCAACCTGCATCAGCATGTTCAAGTCACGCATACGCCATTGCCCATCCCCATGTTGGAAGAGGTGCCCCGCGCTTACTACGATTAACTCGCATTGCATTTTTGATGGCAGAGGCTCGCTGGAGCCATGCTTGGAATCAGCATGGCATTTTTCAGCCAAATAAGAGAGACAAAACTTTTAGTCGTGATGATGTCGACACTTATCTCAAATCACTCGAGCTCGATGAAGGCATGGCTAAAGCCCTTTATGCGGAAGAGGCATCGAAAATCTGCGGCATTAATCAAGATGGTATCTGGCTTCCTCGGGGCGCGTCACTTAACTTATCTGAGGTAACACGGGATGCACTAAAACCCCACCCAATGTTGACTTGTTGCTGGAATATCGCTGTAGCTCGGCTGGAAAAAATCGGTGTGGGTTGGCAGTTAATGAACGCTCAAGATAAGCCCATCATGACGGCTGGCAAAGTCATTATTGCAGCAGCACTAGAAACCAAAAGCTTAGTTGAAAGCATCGATGTGCGACTACCTTTAAGGCCGGTGCGCGGGCAGCTGAGCATCTTTTCTGTTGATATGACAAGTTCTTGGGCACCACGACTGCCGCGCACAGCTATCACGGGTGATGGCTATTGTTTGCCAGCCAAGCAACTTCCCGATGGAAATTATCAATGGATAGTGGGATCTAGTTTTGATGAGGGTGAATTGGATTCTCAAGATTGGAATTCAAGCGATGACTTTAATCGTGAGCAGGCAAAGGGGTTATTGAATTACCCAGAGGGCGATACTGAGCAACTTCAAAAGGCAGGAAGCTTTGTGGGCATTCGTTGTGTTGCGGGCGATCGCTTACCGATCATTGGCGCGCTGAGTCAACGCCCAGGGATATTTTTAGCAACAGCCCTGGGGTCTAGAGGCGCTCTTTGGTCGGCCTTAGCGGCTAAGCTGATTACAGCTCAAGTGCTCGCAGACGACTTCGCTTTGCTCACTCGCTTAGGCTTTGCTACAGACTTGGTGGCAGCACTTGCACCTGCCCGCTTCTTTGCCGGAGCTTTAGCTGCAGCCCCCGCTTTGGGCGCCTTAGCTTCAAACTCAAAACCAATTTTGCCATCCGGACCCAAGGCAAGATAAGCCTTAAAACCACGGCCAGTACGGTTAGATTTGAAGTTGGTTAGCAAATCAGTTTTGCCCTCGGTAAGCAGTTTTTGAACTTGCTCTGCAGAAATTTCTTGTTGCAAAACGACCTTACCGGTTTTGAAATCACATGACTTGTCTGGACCGGTGTTTCTTTCACATAAGTAGCGCATGCCATCTTCGTATACAGCACCAGAGCACTTTGGACATACGCCTAAGGCTTGCCGGCCAGTAAAGTCGATAGCTTCAGATTCATCCTCTTGAGTGTTGCCAAAATCAAACTCAAGCTTAAAGCCTGCGTTTGGATAATCAGTATCATCTTCAGGAATTTCACTTAACTTAATAATGGCTGCAAATGGCCTACCCATCTTGCTGCGGAATCCTTGCAGTGGCCCAATCGTTTTTTCACGCAGCAGCTCTTCTACCTCAGGATATTCAAATGCACGGCCACCCGGAGTTTTGCTAATCGTAAATCCACATTTCTCGCATGCAAAGCGGCGGTAGTTTTCTTTAACGGCACCCTTACAATGAGGGCACGGCGTAGACATAGTCGCATAGTCGCCCGGAATAGTATCGCTGTCATACTCCTTAGCGCGCTTGACAATGCGCTGCGTCATTTGTGCAATTTCTTGCATGAAGGTATCGCGATTCATCTCACCACGCTCAATCAGGGAAAGTTTGTTTTCCCAGCTACCTGTGAGATCGGGCCTTGTTAGCTCTTCAACATCTAAGCCACGCAAGAGTGTCATCAATTGGAATGCTTTGGCGGTAGGTATTAGCTCTCGTGCTTCGCGCACCATATATTTCTCTGCCAGCAGGCCTTCAATGATGGCAGCGCGAGTTGCGGGTGTGCCCAAACCTTTTTCGGCCATCGCTTCACGCATTTCATCATCATCCACCCACTTACCAGCACTTTCCATTGCCGATAACAAGGTTGCTTCGGTATAGCGCGCTGGCGGCTTAGTTTTTAGTGGGATCGCCGCAATAGATTCATTTTGGACGGTTTCACCTTCTTGTACTGCCACCAACTCGTCATCCGCTTGGTTCGATCTGCCGTATACCGTTAGCCAACCCGGCGTGACAAGTACGCGACCTTCAGTTTTAAAGTGATGTCCCGATGCCTCGGTGATGCGAGTAGTGACGCGGAATTCGGCTGCAGGATAAAACACCGCCAAGAAGCGACGGACAACCAAGTCATATAGCTTTTGCTCAGGCTCACTGAGGCTCTTTGGAGACTCTAGGGTTGGAATGATCGCAAAGTGATCAGATATTTTTGAGTTATCAAAAATGCGTTTGTTTGGCTTAATCCAACCATATCCTGCTTTGGCTTTTGGATCCTTGGGATCGCCTTGCAAGATTTGTTTGGCGAAGGCGCGATATTCTTGTGCGTTTTCAGCCAGGTTTTCCAGGGTCTGCTTGACGGTATCCAAATAATCTTCAGGCAGGGCCTTAGCATCGGTTCGTGGATAGGTCAGCACTTTATGGCGCTCATAAAGTGCTTGGGCTAAACCTAAAGTATTCTTAGCAGAGAAGCCAAAGCGTGCATTTGCCTCACGTTGTAGGCTAGTTAAATCAAATAATTGTGGTGCTAATTGAGTTGCTGGTTTGGCTTCTTCTTTGACGCTCGCTTTTTTATCGCGACACGCAGCCACAATACTTTGGGCAGCAGCTTCACTCCAGAGGCGATTCTCACGAGTATCAGGAGTTGCGGCATCTTTCTTAAACTTAGGATCAAACCAGCGTCCTTCATATACGCCGGCTGCAGCAATAAATTCTGCCTTCACCTCCCAATAATCTTTGGAGATAAATTTCCGAATGAGTTCTTCACGCTCAACCACGATTGATAGTGTTGGCGTCTGTACTCGACCAACTGTTGTTAGAAAAAATCCACCGCTCTTGCTGTTAAACGCGGTCATCGCCCGTGTGCCGTTGATACCAACAAGCCAATCCGCTTCAGAGCGGCAGCGTGCCGCATCTGCGAGAGGTTGCATATCGGTGTCGCTGCGCAGGGAGGCAAAGCCATCACGAATCGCTGCTGGCGTCATGGATTGCAACCACAGACGTTTGATAGCCTGCGGTGCTTTTGCATGCTGTGCAATTAAGCGGAAGATCAACTCACCTTCGCGTCCAGCATCACATGCATTAATGAGTTCATTAATGTCTTTACGCTTAATGAGTTTTTGCAAGACCTTCAGCCGCGATTCAGTTTTGGCGATCGGGCGTAAGTCAAAATAGGGCGGTACAACCGGAAGATTTGCAAACGACCATTTACCGCGTTTGACATCAAATTCTTCAGGTGCGGCAATTTCCAATAGATGGCCAACTGCAGAGGAGATGACAAAGTCATCGTTCTCGAAATAGTCTTCATATTTAGTGAAGCCACCCAAAGCTTTGGCAATGTCATTCGCAACGGAAGGTTTCTCCGCAATGATCAGGGCTTTAGGGTGATCAACCGCTGAAGTCTTAGGACTATTTTTTTTGGTAGATGCTTTAGTTGCCACGCGTTTTGCCTAAATTTGAGCTTGAAATGATGTTTTTAATGGGTGAAAACGGGTAACCAATTTAAACTAGATCCTGGTCAGACTATTTCCATGCCCCTTTTTTATTATTAACCGATAAATTAACAAAAGTCCAAAAACCTCATTTTTGGGGGTTTGGTAAGAGCCTATTAAAGCCCCTATTTTTTCTAAAATGGCGCTTTAAATGCCTTTAAATGAGGTTTCTGACCATTTTGGCAGCTCCTCGAGAATGTCTTGTGGAGATTGAACTAGCTTGGCGCCTTGCTGAAGTAGTTGATGGCAGCCCTTAGAGAGCCGGTTGTGAATTGACCCGGGAATCGCAAAAATCTCACGACCAAGCTCACAGCCCAGCCTGGCTGTAATAAGCGAGCCAGAGCGCTCCGCTGCTTCAATCACGAGTATTCCGAGAGATAAGGCCGCAATGATGCGGTTCCTACGTGGGAAGTGCCAAGCCTTTGGTCCCAGTCCTGGAGCTAGCTCAGACACCAAGAGCCCACTGTTGGCGATGGCTTGAGCTAAGTCTAGATGCTCTCGCGGATACACAATATCTAGCCCGCTTCCGCATACCGCAATGGTTCGATACCCCTGATTTGACCTAAGGGCACCTCGGTGAGCCGCTCCGTCAACACCCCGAGCCAGTCCAGAAATAATGAGATAGCCCTCCGCAGAGAGGGCTTGCGCAAAACTGTAAGCATTCCTGATTCCTTCTGGGCTAGCGGCACGTGAACCCACTATGGCAACCATGGGTAAATTTAACAGGTGAATATCCCCATACATATACAGTGAATTGGGCGGATCAGATAAATCCAAGAGGCGAGTTGGGTAGTGAGGGGTATTTCGGTGAATTTGGATGATGTCTGGATTTTTGGATGTGCGCATAAGGCAATTTTGAGCATAGGGCTGCAAAGCACTATCGGGACAGCTTGATTACTCTGTTGGATAATTCCGATATGGCTTTATTAACTGTCCTTTGTTATCCAGATCCACGCCTACATAAGGTTGCCAAACCCGTAGCGTTGGTAGATGCACGCATCAAAAAAATTGTGGCCGATATGGCTGAGACAATGTACGAGGCCCCCGGGGTTGGCTTAGCTGCAACCCAGGTGGACGTGCATGAGCGCATTGTGGTGATTGATGTATCTGATAATCAAGATCAATTAATGGTTTTCATTAATCCAGAATTAGTTTGGGCAAGCCCAGAAAAGAAATCTTGGCGCGAAGGTTGCCTCTCTGTGCCTGAATATTATGATGAGGTAGATCGCCCAGCAGTCATCCGAGTCAAGGCGCTCGATATCAACGGCAAAGAATTTGAAGTAGAGGCAGATGGCCTACTAGCAGTCTGTTTGCAGCACGAGATGGATCACTTGCAAGGTAAGGTGTTTGTTGAGTACCTCTCGATGTTGAAGCGCAATCGTATTTCCCTCAAAATGAAAAAGCGCGCAAAAGAATTAGTAGGCGAGCGCTAAGCGCCCAATGAAAATTGTTTTTGCTGGTACCCCAGAGTTTGCTGCACAAGCAATGCGTGCAATAGAAAATTCTGGCCATCAAATTGTGCTAGCACTAACTCAGCCAGATCGTCGTGCAGGTCGCGGCATGCATCTTCAGACGAGCCCTGTAAAAGTGTTTGCACTAGAGAAAAATATCCCGGTGTTGCAACCTGAAACGCTCAAGCAGAACCATCCAGACTTGCAGAAAAAAATGGCAGCGCAAGAGACCTTTCAATATTTATCTAACATTGATTTTGATGCAATGGTGGTCGTTGCTTACGGCTTAATTCTTCCCCAAGCCATTCTTGATCTTGCCTCTCAGAATGGGAGGCATGGTTGTTTTAATATTCATGCTTCTTTGCTGCCAAGGTGGCGCGGCGCGGCGCCGATACAGCGCGCGATAGAAAGTGGTGACGCTAACACTGGTGTGACCATCATGCAGATGGACGCTGGACTCGATACTGGCGATACTGTTTTAGTGGGCGATCTAAAAATTACACCTCAAGAAACTAGCGTATCACTGCATGACCGTTTAGCAGTCTTGGGCGCTGAGTTGATGGTCAAGATTCTCAATGATTTAAATGAAGGCATCGCCATCACAAGAACTCCACAAGCTATGGGGGGAGTTACTTATGCAGAAAAAATATTAAAGAGTGAAGCAGAGCTTGATTGGAAATTAAGTGCTGTAGAGATCGATCGACGTATTCGAGCATTTAATCCATTTCCTGGATCTACCAGTAGTTTGGATGGCGAGCAAATGAAGTTTTGGAACTCTTGTTTACCTAATAAGGTACAAATATTCCAAGGCGCTATTCCGGGACAGGTCTTAGATTTTAGTGAGCATAGCGTGTACGTTCAGTGTGGAGATGGTGTGATTGAAATCTTGGAAATGCAAAAGCCTGGTGGAAAAAAGATTTCTGCTAGCGCTTGTTTACAGAGCTACCGCACGCAGGAAAAAATAATGCAGTTCAAGAAAGATTAATTTGACCGATCAAAAAACACCGCGCAGTCTTCCGCTATCAGAGGCAATCACTATTTCTGCGCAAGCAATTGGTGAAGTAATGGTAGGTCGATCGCTCACCGAAGTGTTAGATCAGCTAGAGTCTCATGAGCGACCTATTGTCCAAAGCCTCACGTTTGATGCCTTACGTAAGTGGGTGAGATCACATGAATTCATTCAACAATTTATCCCAAAGGCACCTCCACCAGAGGTAGAGCACTTATTAAGTGTTGCGATTGCTTTGTTTTTACAGGGCGGATCTGATGGCAGGGGTTATGCAGCGCATACAATCGTTGATCAAGCTGTAAAAGCTTGCAGCGCATATGAGCCCACGATGTATGCAAAGGGTCTAGTGAATGCAGTGCTTCGCAAGATTAGCCTTGCGGTACAGGCTGAAAATGAAAAGCCTTATGCGCCAGATCCTATTCCCATGTTTTTCCCACCCTGGTGGCGAGCTAGCCTGAAGCGAAACTATTCAAAGACTTGGCAAGCCATGCTGATTCAGCAGGCCCAACGAGCCCCCTTGATTTTGCGGGTAAATATTAAACAGCATACGCGCAAGGAATATCAAGAGTTATTGCATCAAGCTGGTATCGCAGCCGAACCAATTGATAGTGTTGCTGGGGTCGCATTGGATTCCGCTTTGTTATTACAGGAGGCGGTGCCAGTTTCAGACTTACCAGGCTTTTATAGTGGCGCAGTTTCTGTTCAAGACGCAGGGGCACAAATTGCGGCTGTATTGTTAGATCCAAAACCAGGTGAGCGCATATTGGATGCCTGTGCTGCACCGGGCGGGAAGACCGCTCACTTACTGGAGTTGGCGCAGTGCGATATGACAGCCTTGGAGTTAGATGGTGAGCGTCTTAGAAAAATTGGCGGCAATTTAGACCGTTTGCGTCTGCAGTCTGATCTCGTTCGCGTGGTACGCGGTGATGCCTCAAAGGCAGCATGGTGGGATGGCAAGCTGTTTGACAAAATTCTTTTGGATGCACCTTGCTCAGCATCGGGTATTGTTGCAAGGCACCCTGACATTCCTTTTTTGCGACGTGAGGCTGATATTAAGGCTTTGCAATTTAGGCAGCGCGCCATTTTGGAGCAAGCCTGGAAGATGCTCAAGATTGGCGGCACACTTTTGTACGTAACCTGCTCGGTATTTCCAGAGGAGGGCGAGGAGCAGGCGACGTGGTTTGCTGCGGAGCATGCTGATGCATTACGATTAAGCGCACCAGGGCAAATTTTGCCTGCTGAGCTAAATGACGGTTTTTACTATGCTTTGTTTAAGAAAAATGGGCCATGAGCCAAGGCATTAAACAATTCACCCTTTGTGTTTTGATAGCCCTGAGTCTATTTTCAGTGGCGGTGCGTGCAGAGGGAATCAAGCTCAAAACTGCCGATCTGGAGCGTGTGGATAACGATTGGCTGCTGAATGCCACGTTTAAGATTGAGTTAACACCGGGCTTAGAGGACGCTGTTCAAAAAGGCATTGTTTTATATTTTCAAACTGAGTTTGACTTAACACGTTCGCGTTGGTACTGGTTTGATGAAAAGCCTGCGCTTGCTCAACGATCAACCCGTCTTTCTTATCAACCAATGACTCAGCAATACCGCATTGCTTCTGAAGGCTTTACCTTTTCTGCCAACACCATGTTTGAGGCTTTACAGGCTGTTGGAAGTATTGGGGGTTGGAGGGTAATTGATGGCGGCCAGATTGATTCGAGCAAGTCTTACACTGCAGCGTTAAGAATGAGCCTAGATTTAGGTAAGTTGCCCAAGCCATTTCAGATAAATGCGCTCAACAATCGCGACTGGAATGTCACAAGTGACTGGGTGCGCTTCCCGTTTTCACACAATGGCCCTAACTTAATTAAACGATGAAGATATCTTTAGACTTCATTGGGTCAAATGCGTTTGAAAAAGACGCCTGGAAAAGGCGTGCATTGCCCACGGCAATGGCATTGATTGGCACCTTTGCACTTTTATTGTTGGCACTCTTATCAATTGCAACATCTAATACCGAGTTCTTTGATAACTACTTCATTTGGCTTTATGCAGCCAATGTGGTGATTGGAATTTGTCTAACCTTAGTCATTTTGACCTTGGTGACTGTGATTGCGATTCGTTGGCGTAAAGGGCGTTTTGGGACGCGGCTAGTGGCAAAGTTGGCCATGATTTTTGCTTTAGTTGGAGTTGTCCCAGGATTAATTTTGTATGGAGTTTCTCTACAGTTCGTATCTCGGAGCATTGAAACCTGGTTCGATGTTCAGGTGGAGTCCGCACTAGATGCGGGTCTTGAATTAGGGCGCGTTACCTTGCGAGTTGCTCAAGAAGAAATTCTGGCTGAGGGTAATTATATTGCCGAGCAAATAGTCGCAGTTCCTTCGGGCACAAGTTCAGAGCAGGTTGCCGCCATAGTGATGAAAGCACGCAACCAATTTGGCATTCAAGAGGTTAGTTTGTTTAATATTGGGCGTAACCTGATATTGACAAGCGAGGCACGACCCAAGAAATATTTTCCTGCACCCAGCCCAGACGTGATTGCAGACGCTTTTAGAAAGAAAGGCGCCACCTTTATAGATCAAATTGAAGCGGATGGTGGTCAACGAGGTTATCGAGTAAGAGCTATTGTGCCGATTGTTCGTAAAAAGCAGGCTCCCGGAAAAGATGTAGAAGATAAATATTTTTTACAGTTAGTGCGATTCATTCCTGGGCCATTGGCTAAGAATATTGTTGCGGTTGAGTCTGCCTATGGTGACTATCAAGAGAGGTCATTAGGCCGAACTGGTTTGCGAAAAATGTTTGTGGGTACGCTGACCTTAACTTTGTTCTTTGCCTTATTTGTTGCAGTTACTTTGGCCTTAATTCTGGGTCGTCAGTTGGCTCGACCCCTACTGATGCTTTTAAAAGGAACGCAGGCTGTTGCCCAAGGCGATTTATCACCCAAGCCCGAGTTAGATACAGGCGATGAGCTAGGGATGTTGACGCGTCAATTTAATGTGATGACCCGCCAGCTTGCCGACACCAGAACTTCCCTACAAGAATCCAAATCATTTTTGGAAACGGTATTGGGTAATTTAACTGCCGGGGTTTGTATCTTCGATAAAAACTTTAATATGGTTTCTAGCAATGCCGGCGCTGATCGTATCTTTGGGCAAGATTTAACGCAAATGGATGGGCGCCCTTTAAGTGATAGCCCCAGTCTTGTCGAGTTTGATCAAGCCATCAAAGAGGGTTTTGCCACCATGAAGCTGGCTGTTGGCGTAGAGGGTAGTCAAACAGCAAAAGATAAAAATACATCAGCGCCAGTGTGGCAAAAACAGATTCAGCTGCATAGTACAAACGAGTTTGAAAATGAGCCTGGCGTTACTTTATTTATACGTGGAACTGAATTAACAGCAGATTTGCGTATGGTGGTGTTTGATGACATCACTGACGTAGTGAGTGCGCAGCGCTCAATTGCTTGGAGCGAGGTGGCTAGACGTCTGGCCCACGAGATTAAGAACCCACTCACCCCTATACAGCTCTCAGCAGAGAGGTTGCAGCATAAGTTGGCTGGCAAGTTGAGCCCTGAGCAGGAAGAGATGATGAATCGCAGTACGGAAACCATCATTGGACAGGTGCAGGCCATGAAGCAAATGGTGAATGACTTCAGAGACTTTGCTAAGACGCCAAGTCCGCAACTGAAGCCTGTTTCGATCAATACTTTGACGCAAGAGATTCTGGGCTTGTATGAAGGAAGTCCCATAAAGACTCGGCTTGATCCGCGCTCACCAAATATTATGGGTGACCCCACACAACTCAGGCAGATTATTCATAATCTTTTACAAAATGCGCAAGATGCTACTCTTGAGGGTATTCATCAATCTGAGCCGGTTGAAGTAAAAACAGAATTAGTGCCTTATGGTGAACTGAATGGTGTGCCACAAAATGCGGTGCGTTTAACAATAAGTGATAGCGGTTCAGGTTTTCCAGCTAAGATATTGGCAAGAGCCTTTGAGCCCTATGTAACAACGAAGAGTAAGGGTACTGGATTGGGCTTGGCGGTGGTGAAGAAAATCGTAGATGATCACGGTGCCAAGATCGAAATCCGGAATCGCATGCAGGCGGATGAGGTGATCGGTGCGCAAGTATCAATTTTGTTTATGAATCTGGCAAAAGAGGCAGCATAAGAATGGCAAGTATTTTGGTGGTCGACGATGAGATGGGAATTCGTGAGCTTCTCAATGAGATTCTGACGGATGAGGGCCATACCGTGTATGCGGCTGAGAGTGCTATGCAGGCTCGAACAATTCGCGAACAAATGCGTCCAGACCTTGTCTTGCTTGATATTTGGATGCCAGATGTTGACGGTATTAGCTTGTTAAAGGAGTGGTCTAAAACTGGGCAGCTCACCATGCCTGTGGTGATGATGTCTGGGCATGCCACGATTGATACTGCTGTTGAGGCTACCCGCATAGGCGCACTCAATTTCTTAGAAAAGCCGATTGCGCTCCAAAAGCTACTCAAGACGGTAAGTAAGGCCTTAGAAAGTTCGCCTAAGTATGTTGAGCTCGCTGAAGAAAAAATGTCAGTAGCACCCTCAACAAGTCCAAGCCCTAAAGCGGTAGTCAGTGAGCAAGCCTCACAAGTTCAGAGCGGCGAGTACATCAGCGGGATTGCAAAAACTTATTTTGATTTACCGCTTCGAGAGGCTAGGGACTTATTCGAAAAAGCCTACTTCGAGCATCAAATGATTATCATGGGTGGCAGCATGACCAAAATTTCTGAATACACTGGCCTAGAGCGGACCCATCTATATCGCAAGCTAAAAGCTTTAGGAATCGATACTTCACGCAATAAAGCTGAGCAATAAGGCGCCCCCCGCCATCAGTCGCTGCTAATGATTCTGAGGCTGTTGATAGGGCACACAGCATCACCGTTGCGACGGATAATAGTGCTCATATCATTCCGGAATTATTCCCATGGAAATAAAGGTTCATTTTCTCGATAAGCTACGCCTTGAAGCCAAGTTCGATGACTTCACGGTAATTGCTGATCAGCCCATCCGTTACAAAGGTGACGGTTCGGCCCCGGGCCCCTTTGATTATTTCTTAGCTTCGTCAGCCTTATGTGCAGCCTATTTTGTGAAGTTATATTGTGATACGCGCAATATCTCAACTGAGCATATTCGCCTTTCTCAAAATAATATTGTCGACCCAGAAAATCGTTACCAACAGATTTTCAAAATTCAAGTTGAGCTGCCCGAAGATATTTCTGCCAACGATCGGCAAGGTATTTTGCGCTCCATCGAGCGCTGCACAGTGAAGAAGGTGGTGCAAGCAGGTCCAGAGTTTGTGATTGAAGAGGTTAAAAACTTAGATGCCGATGCTCAAACTTTATTGGCTTTAAAGCCAGATTCAAATTTGAGCACTTACATTGCCGGAAAGGATTTACCGCTAGAGCAAACTATTGCCAATATGTCTGGTGTGTTGGCTAATTTAGGAATTAAGATTGAGATCGCTTCGTGGCGCAATTTAATCCCGAATGTATGGTCTTTGCATATTCGCGATGCACACTCACCAATGTGCTTTACCAATGGCAAGGGTTCTACAAAAGAAAGCGCTCTTGCCTCAGCCTTAGGTGAGTATATCGAGCGACTGAGTAATAACCATTTCTACGCGGGCGCTTACTGGGGTGAAGAGATTGCTAATGGCGCTTTTGTCCACTATCCGAATGAGCGCTGGTTTAAGCCTGGCCCTAAAGATACCCTACCTAAAGAAATACTTGATGAGTATTGCCTCAACGTTTTTAACGCTGATGGCGAGTTGCGTGGGTCACATTTAATTGATACCAATTCTGGTAATAGCGAGCGCGGGATTTGTTCTTTGCCTTATCAGCGCCAGTCCGATGGCAAGACTGTGTATTTTCCTTCGAACCTGATTGAAAATCTCTATGTCAGTAATGGCATGAGCGCTGGTAATACGCTGGCTGAAGCTCAGGTGCAATGCTTATCTGAGATATTTGAGCGAGCAGTTAAACGTGAGATTCTTGAACGTGAAATTACTTTGCCAGATGTTCCGCAAGAAGTGCTCGCAAAGTACCCTAGCATCTTGGCGGGTATTCAGGGCCTTGAGGAGCAGGGCTTTCCAGTGCTAGTAAAGGACGCTTCACTGGGCGGTGTATATCCAGTTATGTGCGTTACCTTGATGAACCCAAGAACAGGCGGAGTGTTTGCATCATTCGGTGCGCACCCAAGTTTAGAGGTGGCGTTGGAGCGAAGTTTGACTGAGCTACTTCAGGGACGCAGTTTAGAGGGCCTCAATGATTTACCCCCACCCACTTTTGCAAGTGAAGCGGTCACTGAACCCAATAACTTTGTTGAGCACTTTATTGATTCGAGCGGCATCGTCTCTTGGCGTTTTTTTAGCACAAAACCAGATTACGATTTTGTTGAGTGGGACTTTTCCGGTAAAGGTCAAAACTCGAACGATGAAGAGCTTGCTAGCTTGTTCGGCATTCTTAAATCCATTGGCAAAGAAGCTTACGTTGCAGTGTATGACCAGCTTGGGGCAATTGCATGTCGGATCTTAGTGCCAGGCTATTCTGAGGTTTATCCAATTGAAGATTTGGTTTGGGATAACACGAATAAGGCATTACTGTTCCGCGCCGATATTTTGAATATAGCCAATTTAGATGATGCAAGCTTAGGCGCACTGCTTGAGCGCTTGGAAAATAATGAGCTTGACGAGTACGGTGATATCGCCACGCTGATCGGTATCGAGTTTGATGAAAATACGCCCTGGGGTCAGCTAACCGTGTTGGAGTTGAAGCTGCTTATTCATCTTGCCTTAAAGCAACTTGACGAGGCGCATGAGCTCGTTGGTGCCTTCCTCCAGTACAACGACAATACAGTCGAGCGTAAATTGTTTTATCAGGCCTTAAATGCAGTGTTAGAGATAGCGCTAGATGATGACTTAGCGCTTGATGACTACATAGTTAACCTTCGCCGGATGTTTAGTAGCGAGAGAATGGATGCTGTAGTGGGGTCCGTAGATGGAACTACCCGCTTCTATGGCCTGACCCCCACAAGCATGAAGCTCGAGGGCCTCGATAGGCATCACCGTTTGATTGATAGTTATAGAAAATTGCATGCTGCCAGAGCTAAATTAACAGGCGCGACCAGTTAGGCCTTGATGTAAGAGCCTCTAGCTAAGGAATATCGGGATTTATCCAAGACTTAAGAAGAATTGACCCGATTTTCAGGCGGGAACGCACTTTCATTTATAATTTCCACTCTTGGCCTGGTAGCTCAGTCGGTAGAGCAGAGGATTGAAAACGCTAATTTTTGAGTAAAAAACAGTGCTAAGACATTGACTTAAGCTACCCGCAAACCCTTGTAAAATAGGCATCTGCGGGTTCGGCGACAAATAAAAAAACTACAAACATCACACGCATACACAGAGCGTCGCGCGGCAAAAATATTTCAGTCGCACAAATAATTATCTGACAACACAATAGCAAGCGTAATTTTTATTTCGCGAGTTGCTATGTCTAATCTCAATTTTCTTTTTGCTAACGCAGTTGTTAGTGACGATGCTGTCATTAAGCTAATGGACGGAAAAATCAATGTTTATAAGCGTCCCAGCTCGTCACAGTGGCAGTGTCGATTTAAGTTAGCGAACAACAAGTGGCATCACGCAACAACAGGCACAGATGATGTTGAGCAAGCAAAGATACAAGCAGTCTCGATTTATCACACAGCACAAATAAAAATAAACTTCGGCTTAGCGTTGACGATGAGGTCGTTTAAGCAAATTGCGTTAGACGAATTAGAAAATATGCGTCGCTTAATTAATGCCAGTACAGGTAAGCGTGCGTATAGAGATTACGAATTTGCGATTAACAAATACTTAATTCCTTTCTTCGGCGCTTATGAAATTAAAGACATCACGCCTGAACTCATTGCGGACTTTGAAGCGTGGCGTATTGCGATGATGGGCAAGGTGCCAAAAGGAAGCACGAAGCTAAATCACTCAAGTGCTTATAACCGCGTAATTAATCTAGCTCGCGAGCGTGGCATGGTTACGGCAAGCCATATCGTGCCGGCCTTAAACAGCAAAGGCGCAAAGGGTATGCCGCGCCCCGCGTTTAATAACGAAGAAGTGGCAACGATGCTGAGCTACTTAGAGACTTGGCAAAAGAGTTCCTACACAGAACACACGCTAAAGATGCGCATACTCTGCGGCGCGTATGTTCAGTTCTTGCTACATACAGGTGTTAGGCACGGCACAGAAGCCTTGCGTGTGCGATGGCAACATCTACAGTGGTATTGGGTTGGTAATAAAAAGTATCTGCGTATTTGGGTCAGTGGCAAAACAGGACCGCGCTACTTAATTGCTAGGCGTGAAGTAGTCGCTGTACTAGAGCAATTGATTAAGTGGCAAAAGCTGGAATACAAGAACTTGAATACGGTGATTGAAGCAAGATTGAATAAGTTGATCTTCGTATTGCCTGATAACAGTCAGCTAAGCCACATGGAGAACATCTTTCGTAACTTAATGATGCGTAGCCATTTGCGTAAAGATACTAGTGGGCAGAACAGGACGCTTTACAGCCTTCGCCATACCTATGCTACCCAAGCGTTAGCCAAGGGCGTCGACATACACACCTTGGCCAAGCAAATGGGTACGAGTGTTGGGATGATTGAGCGGCATTACAGCAAGCTCACGCCGATGTTAAAGGCTGATATCCTTGGCTAAAATACATAGCGGAACTGCTACCTATGCCAAAGTTAAATGCCACACACTTACCAAGCCGCATACAAGAAGTCATTGATCAGCTAGAGCGTGGTGAAGAAGTTCACCAGAATAAGAATGGCACTTTGCTAACTGAAGGGCAACAAAGAGCGCTGGCTGATGCGTGGACTCAACAACAAGCATTGCGCAAAAAACATAAACCACCAAAGACTGAAGAAGAAAAGCAAAATCTAGGTTGGAAAGATAAGCGCGAAGTGCGTATTGAAATCTATAGGCAGGCATTGGGTGAGTTAGAGGGAGATATTATAAATATTCATCTAAAGCAGTTAGCTAGAGAGCAGGCGCAAGCTACTAAGGCTTACTTAAAGGGTTTTTTTGGCGCTACGGGATTACAAGATAAACATAGCGCTGGAAACATTGCTGTGAGACAGGCGGGATTTACGCCAAGCCTTGACAGAGGCGTGGCAAATAAAAGAGATAAAGAAATAAGAGAGTTAGAAAAGCAAACACTTGAGCGGGCTGAAGATACCCTTAGTGATGAAGAGCGAGAGCATCTTGAATGGCTAAGGGAAGGAAAAAAGCCTGCCAAAAAGACTAAGAAGGTATAGGTTTAAGGAAAAGTAGGTTTTTTTGGAGGGTCGTGAAAAAATCTGCTTTTTAATAAACCTTATGTTTAGTGACTTTTTAGCCACCTCAAAGATGTATATGCGATTGATATATGGTCGAATGTATATTGATCGTATGACAAATAGAAAATCTTCGAAACGCCCGCTCTTACTTGAGGCAATGAGCATTTTTCTGGGAATGATTGGGATAACCGCCTTATCCCATGTGGTTGATGATTATCTTGGTTTGGCGGGAGTGTCATTTCTCTATTTGATTCTTGTCATCTGGGTTTCCTACAAGAGCCAATTAGCCACCTCTATCTTTGTAGCAATAGCATCTTTTCTTCTCATTAATTTCTTTTATGTAGAGCCGAGATATACCTTTGTTATCGGAAGTATTGAGTCTTGGAGCGCATTGCTTGGATTTTTATTGGTATCTATTGCGATTACCTCTTTGGTACATCAGTTAAGAGGCCAAAAGGACATTGCCGAAAAAGAAACCTTTAAAGCCAATCTATTACGAGCGATTATCGAAATATTCTCAGTAGAGACTGACTCTATGGTTGCTTTACAGAAATTCTGCCTATTGCTTAAAAGAGAGCTGGGATGTGAGGTTGCGATTTTGAAGTTAGATCCAACAACCAAAGACAGTATTGAATTAGCAAGCTCTAGGCCGGGTGAAGTAAAGCTCGACTTTTGGTACCTCTCACACGCAATTGAGTACGGAGCTATGTTGGGTCCACATACGGGAACCTCAGAGGCAATAGATTATTGGTGTGTTCCACTTGGAAGATATTACAAAAGCCACGAGCTTCCTGCTTTGGTAATTGAGAGGGCGCACGAAGAAAATATTGAAGTGAGCCTGATAAGGGCAATTGCTGATCAGCTATCAGTTCATTATCAAAAAAGAATAGCAGAAATTAAAGCAAAAGATGCCAGCGAGTTAGCGCATCGCGAGTCTATTCAAAAGGCTTTCTTGTCGTCTATCTCGCATGATATGAGAACTCCTTTAACTACTATTATTGGCGCCAGCTCATCACTTTTGAAGCAGGGTCAGCAGTTGGGAGAAGCGCAATCCATACAGCTGTTAGAGCTAATTCATTCAGAATCTGTATATCTCAATGACTCAACTGAAAACATACTATCTTTGGTTAAGCTGGGAATGTCTGATGGTAACCAGATGCGAATGGATTGGCAGTCGCCCGAAGAAATTGTTGGGGCGGTTATGTCGAGATATAACAATAGAGAAGTAAAGCCATCACTAGAATTGCTAATGATGGCAAAAGATGAACTTATCTATGGTGATCAAGCCTTAATCGTATTGGCATTAACTAATTTGATTGAGAACGCAAGCAAGGCACATTTAGGCAGCAATCCAATACAGATATTGGTAGATAGGGTTGATGGCGAAATTCGGATTGGCGTAATTGATGAGGGTGCTGGATTTCCTAAGGATTTTGATAAGGAATTAGCGGGACAGCAACAGTCATATCAGCGCAATAAAAAAGGGTTTGGTTTGGGTTTGCCTATAGTTAGGGCAGTGATGGATAAGCATCAAGGCTGGCTAATCATCGAGTCTCCATTTGGCGATAATAAGAAGACATATGTTGGTATGGCCTTTCCTTTTAAAGCAAGCGCATGATTTCAGATTACATCTTGGTTGTAGAAGATGATGAGCAAATTGCCCATTTCTTAGTAGCTAGCTTGAGTGCCGCAAAGCACCTTCCTAAATTAGCCAAATCTTTAGAAGAGGCAAATAAATGTTTGGCTGAAAATACGCCAAAGCTCATGATTCTCGATTTAGGGTTGCCAGATGGTGATGGAAAAGATTTAATTCAGCAAGTAAGAAAGCAATATGATTTTCCGATTATTGTCCTCTCAGCAAGGCAAGAGGAGCAGGAAAAGATTATTGCCCTCAATGAAGGCGCAGACGATTATTTGTCTAAGCCATTTAATGTTCAAGAGCTATTAGCAAGAATCAATGTTTGCTTAAGACGCACTCAAAAGATGTCTATGCGCGATCAGTGCTATCAATACAAAGACTTGCTAATTGATGTGTCTGCTGGACTGGTAAAGCTGGAGGGTAATGACATACATCTAAGCCCAATAGAGCATAAGTTGCTAATGCTATTGGCTACAAAGCCAGGAAGAATCTTTACCCAGCGCCAATTACTTTCAGAAATTTGGGGTTCTGAATATGTGGATGACACCCATTACCTCAGAATTCATATGGGTAGATTAAGGGCCAAGATAGAAAAAGTATCTTCTGAGCCTGAATACCTATTAACTGAGCTTGGTGTAGGCTACCGCTTAGCTATTTCATAGTTGTTTATGCGATTGATACATCGCACATGATCTGATGGGGTATTCAAATCAACGAGTAAGACCATGTCCATTAGTAATCCAGAGTATTCACAGTCAAACATTCTTCGTCCAATAGAGATTAAGGGTGGCCACCACAGCAAAGGGAGCGTTCCCGCCCTAACTCTTGCGGCCATTGGTGTAGTTTTCGGAGATATTGGAACCAGCCCCCTGTATGCGCTAAAAGAATGTTTTAGCCCTGAGCATGGCATTCCGTTTTCATCGGATGCGGTGTTTGGAGTGATATCGATGGTCTTCTGGGCTTTCTTAATTGTTGTTTCTCTCAAATATGTCCTCTTTGTTATGCGAGCCAATAATCATGGCGAAGGCGGAATACTGGCTTTGATGGCATTAGCCCTCAGAACTGCGCCAGCAAACTCCAAGAGGGCATTGATGATCATGATGCTAGGCGTATTTGGTGCTTGTATGTTTTATGGAGACGCTGTTATTACACCCGCAATTTCAGTGCTATCGGCAGTCGAAGGGCTTGAAATTGTTTCTCCTCAATTTACCAAGTATGTCATTCCTATAACGCTCACTATTCTTGTCGCCCTATTTTTAATTCAGAAAAAAGGAACTGCTTTAGTTGGTTTTTTATTTGGGCCAATCATGGTGGCATGGTTCTTGGTTCTTGGGTTAATGGGCGCATACAACATTATTGATAACCCCAATATTTTACTTGCGGCCAATCCAATATTTGCCATTAACTTTTTACTTGAGCATTCCCTACAAGCATTCATAGTTTTGGGGGCAGTATTTTTAGTATTAACAGGCGCAGAAGCGCTCTATGCTGATATGGGGCACTTTGGTATTAGACCGATTCAATACGCATGGTTCTTATTAACAATGCCTTGCCTGCTCATTAATTATTTTGGACAAGGAGCCATGCTCTTGTCTAATCCAGAGGCAATATCAAATCCATTTTTCTTAATGGTTCCTGAGGCGTATACGCTTGGCCTCGTGATCCTCGCAACAATGGCTACCGTCATTGCTTCGCAAGCAGTAATATCTGGCGCGTATTCCATGACCAGCCAAGCCATATTGCTAGGCTTTGTTCCGCGCATGAAAATTGCCTACACATCAGACAAAGAAGTTGGACAAATTTATATGCCAACAATTAACTGGATGTTATTGGCTTTGGTCATTGCTGTAGTGTTGGCATTTAAGCAATCAAGTAATCTAGCGGCCGCTTATGGAATTGCGGTAACAACGACTATGGTGATCACTACTTTATTAGCGGCAATAGTAATGAAGTCTGTGTGGAAGTGGAATTCAATCTTAGTTTCGACTGTGATTGGAGTCTTTCTTCTGGTAGATATTGCCTTCTTTGCGGCTAATGCTTTAAAAATTGCTGAAGGTGGATGGTTCCCATTATTGCTTGGGGCACTATGCTTCCTTTTATTGATTACTTGGTACAAAGGCAGAATGTTATTGCGCCAGAAGGCAATCGAGGGCGGCATTCCACTTGAAGCATTTATCAAGTCTTTATTGGTAAGTGAGCCAATTCGAGTTAATGGTACGGCAGTATTTTTGACGGCGCATGTTGACTATGTACCTGTCGCAATGCTTCATAACCTTAAGCACAATCAAGTTCTCCACAAGAGAGTTATTTTTCTCAAAATGAGTATTTGGGATGTTCCTTATGTTGAGGACAAGGATCGCATCAACTTGAAGGAGATGGGTGGTGGAGTTTATCTAGTAAGAGCAATGTATGGCTTTAAAGAGACTCCAGACATTAATCAAATTATGGAGTTATTGGCCAATCAATACGACATTAAATGTGAGCCAATGGAAACTTCTTTCTTCTTGGCTCGAGATACGGTGGTTCCTTCGGCAATCCCAGGAATGGCGTTATGGAGAGAAAGGCTATTCGCATGGATGTATCAAAATGCCGCCAAGCCATCAGACTTCTTTTCAATACCAACCAATAGGGTTGTTGAGTTGGGGGCAAAGGTAGAAATATAGGTTTAAGGAAAAGCAGGTTTTTTTTGGTATGTTATGAAAAACCTGCTTTTTAATCAATCCCAAAGTATTCGGCTGGGCTTAGAATTCAAAAAGTCTTAACTAATTTGATACAGCCATGAACTTAATTCAAAACCAGCCCGAGTGGAACTCATATATTAAGAACAAAGCGGGCGCTCTCAGGCAATCCAAGTTAGATTTGATTGGCGAATATCCAGAGATATTAAGTCTAGGCCAGAAAGATCCTTTATATCAAACAGTTCAGCAGTTGATTGACCAATACCTTCAAGACCAAATTTTTTTAGCAAACACCTCAGGGCTGAGATATTTTCTTATCAATAATTTAGTTGAGAATGGTCAACGATTATGGGATGCTAATAGAGTAAGAGTCGAGCAAATTATTAGATCAATTATTAATGACCCAGATTTCTACGTCCCAAATTACTTTGAGGTCTATGACACTGAAACTGGTCAATACAGAAGTATGAAACAGATACTAGAAAAGTATGAAAGTCAGCGTGATTATGAAAGAGAGTATGGCTTTCCTTTTGATCTTCAAGAATCATTTCATAGCGAAGAGTTGGAGGAGATATGGACGACATATTTAAATGAGGCAAATAAGTCGCACATACTATCAATATCCAGACCCCAAGAGCAGGCTGAGGCAATCCTTGAATTTTCTGATGCCCACAAGCAATACAAAGAATATAAAGATGCTGCTGATGGGGCAAGGTTAGGTCTAACTGAATTATGGCTAATAAGCTGTATAGATGAATATAAGAAAGCAGCGCAATTAATCAAAACCTATGGGTCTTATGAGGCTGAAGAGCTTGAGAGGCTAGAAGATATTTGCTTGACTGAAATACCAACAAATAAAGCGTTGTCATATCTTATTAACTTCACTTACAAGCGGTATTACTATTTTTTACATAGTAAATTTTTGAAGATGATTAATATATACAAGGGGGCATCAAAGCCAGTAAAAGGAAATCGTCTACAAATTCAGCAATGGGAAAATTATTTCAAATACCTCCTTTTGCCAGACTTGCTCAAAGATGCGCAGTTTATTGAGCAAACATTAACTTTGACGAATGAGATAGAGCCTTCTGAATACTGGCAAATTGGAGATCAATTTATTAAGTACCTTAGTTTAAAAGACTTGCCACAGCCTCTGCTGGTAGGGGGCAATTAAACTAACTCGACAGCACCTCGGAGCATATTGTCATTAATGTCGATATAGGCCTGAGTAGTAGAGATGGATCTATGGCCCGCAAGGCTCATTAGCACACGAACAGATACGCCCTTGCTAGCGAGATTGGTAATAAAGCTCCTGCGACCACTATGGCTGGATGCGCCATCTATGCCAGCCCGTTTGTATAGAAAGTGGAAGTGCTGTGTCAAGGTATTAGCAGTAAAGCCATCGCTATTCCGCTTTTGACTATAAAAGAACTTCATAGTCTTGTCTTGTGGGTTATAGAAGCGTATGTATTGGTGTAGCTCTTTACGCAATCGCTCATTTACGAATACCACCCTAGCAAACTCACCCTTAGTCATTTCTGGCGTTAAGCGTATTTCATGACGGATATTGCCATCACTATCTACAACATCCTTAAATCTCAAACTGCTAACTTCCCCGACACGCATACCGCTTAAAAAAGTAGTCATTAGTAACGCTCTATTACGGGCAGCATGTTTGCGGGTTGATATGTAATCGAGTACTTTGCGTAACTCTTGCTGATTGAGTGTTTTTGCCTGCTTTGCCATAGTTTTCTTGTCCAAATATAAGGTTGCTATAGCAGCAGCGTAATTTCTTATGTAATTTTTTCCTACCGAAATTTCATCTTTTCTTATCAATATTTTTCCTCAGTTATTTCAAGAGGTTATGCCCTCTATCCCATAAAACATAAGGTTTCACACGAAACCTTATGTATTGGTATTTAGTTAAATTTTGAGGAGTCTACCCAAAAAGGGATGGATCTTTTAGTAACTCTACGAAGTTAATGACTTTGCCATTTACTAACTTAATTTGTCGTTTTGGGGCAATTAGTTGAACTACTTTTGCTGCCGCCTCACAATCTGCCGATAGCTGATTCGCTAACTTTAGAGCTGTTGAATGATTGATTTGACCTAGATTCAATCCAATTAGGCTATCCAAGCCCTTTTGCGTATCAACCATCTGGCTGTAGAGCGTAACCAATGCGTCCGCTTCTTTAGCTGGCAGCTTAATAAGCTCTTTAATCAATGAATGATAGATGCTGGCTTCAAGTATTTGATAGTGACCACTCCATGGCACTACAGCTTGTCCGCCTTGGGTAATGAATTGACATAAGTCAATATATTGTTTGGCTTCTTTTACATGCCTGATGAAGATTGGAACAATTTCAGACATCAACAGACATCTGATCGATTCCCGCTCTTGTTCCCGCTCTTCAGCCCTTAAGTCATTGGTCGCATTAATGTTTATTTGATTTCCAACAAATATTGCCGCCGCAGCAATTAGGGCGCCACATAAAGAGGCTGCGGCAGCTACATCACCCGAAAGGGAAAAAAGCATAGGAAACTTAAGAACAAGAAAGGCGGCGAGGGCCAAGGCTGTTGCTATCAAGTAATTCTTATATGTTTTCATTGAGCATCCATTGTGAGTAAGGCAGGTAATCTTGTAAAAGTTCACCATACTCAATTTGTATACCTAATAAGCACATCAAGTCCAGCAAATATTGCTTTTACTGCTTGTTCGGCTTGATAAGCAGTGCTTGTATTAATCTCCATTACCCCTTCACTTACTACTTCAGTACTTCCCTTTGAATAAGCGGTATAGGTCACTTTGTATGCGCTCATAATTTCCCTTAAATCTTTAGCTTAACTTCAGAGCTCATTTAAGAGCGAACTAAAGTTCGCTTGCGTCTACACAAAAGCTAACGCTTTTGTTTGCCGCTCATTTCTTTAATTTTTTATTAAATGATTTATTAAGGGTTTTGCTTTTGGGTTGGTCATTGCTAGGAAGTCAAGCCACGCCTTAATAAAGGCGTAGCGATAGCTAATCATTACTGAGGATTAACAACTGGCACGCACAACTTGATTTAACAAGAAAGGCAGGTTTTGCGATCTCCTTTTATGTACTCGTCTTACGCAACACACTCACTACCAATGCCAGAAGCCATGTGGGTGTGTTTGTGGGTTAATTTGTGGCATCCCACTCACTTTATTCACGCATTACTGCGTTACCAACTATTACGACTTCGCAAACGGTGCTGTCATATCGAGACGTCGTTTAAGCATCTAGCCATCAGCTAGTTAGTGCGAAGAAGCGAGTAATGAGCAACTCTTGTGTACCGTCACACATCAGAACGGATTTCACAGCACTATTACATTCAGCGTGCCAACTTTAAGTCTCATTTGTATGTGTTTATTTAGCTAACCTAATAAAACACCGCAAATAAATTAGTCTTATTTGGTATGGTGTATTTAAGGGGTTAATTACAAGCTCACTGCGCTGTTTTGCGTATTTCAGCTACTCAGCTAACTGATTCGATATATCGCACGCTTGTAGTGCTGATTTGAGTGCTTTTAATTGCTCTTTGACAAGAACACTATGCGCAGTGAAGCGACAAGAAGGTTTTGACGTAATTACCACCTAGTTAGACCTAATAATCAATTTTGTATTTGCGAAATTAATAGGTATTGCTAGGGCTATTTTTGTAAATTTCTTGTTTCGGTATTAAGCGCATTTCACGAAATTGCTGATTACGAAGTTTTAACAACACCCCCCGTATAGTCAAAAAACGACGAATTTCTGCCTTTTTTGGTAGTCCTTTATTGCCTTTGAAGCTAATGTTTATAAAGGGTTTATGGAAAAGCAGGTTTTTTATCACTCAGAAACAGCAAAAAACCTGCGTTTTCTTAAACCTATATCGACCAAGTTCACCAAGTCACCAAGTGACCTAAAGAACCAAGTAAACCAAGTTAATTTAGGAGAAAGAAAATGGGTGTTTTAGACGGATTAAAAATTACTAGTGCCAAAAAGCCGACGCATTTACCAGCTTTAGTGATGCGTAGGCAAAAGCTATCAAATAAATTGTGGGAACAAATTCAGTTAGCTAAAAGTCAAATAGATGGCACGCAATTTGTAGTCAAAAAGTATCGTAGCTTTACGGATAAAGAAACGGGGCTACGCAAGCAAATAGAAATGCCAAAGCGTATTCGCGAATGGTGGTTTAAGAACGAGTTGGGCAAAGTCTGCTTTTGTGTGAAATACGGCAGTCGTCCACTTGAGCTTGCTAAAGGCAAGCATAGCGTTGAAGTCGGTAATCCTACGGAGTTAGTGAAAGCGCTTGAGCTAGTGAAAAGCGCAGTAGAAGCGGGTGAACTAGATGGTCAAATTGAGTTTGCTAGTGGCGCACTAAGAGCAGGTTTTCGTAAGTAAGTTGTTAAGAGGTGTCGTGTCAACCACGGCACCTTGTTCGCGGAGTAATCCAACTTTACTTTAACAAGGAAAACTATGCGAAGCATCGTAATAAAACCAAACCCAATCGTCTTCGATAAAATCGAGCGGTTAATCAATGTCAACGGCATGAACTTTGAAGAAGAGTTCATTGCTAAAGTTATTAGCGAGCATTTATCAAGACAGAAAAGTGGCAGGCTACCTACAATTACAGATGCCTTTCAGATATACATGAATGAAGCAAAATCTGCTCATCGTCCTACATTTGTCAAACATGCGAATTATCACTTTCGTAGCTTTAAAGAATTTTTTGGAGACTTGACTTTAGATGAGCTAAAGCACTGGCACATTACTGAATATAGGGATTACCAATTGAATAGAGGATTAAGTCCTGTAAGTATTCGTAAACATAACAACACCCTTAACGCCATGCTCAATGTTGCTTTTAAGCATTTGGATATAGATAGACTAAGCCCATTTAGGGCATTAAAGATTAGGGGTGAGGGTGAAACAAGGCGTCCAATGCCAATCATTACCACTCAATTGATACAACAAGTAAAAGAGCATTTGTTAAAGAACTCAACCCCACACAAGTTGGTTGCCTTAATTCAGCTTAATACTGGATTTAGACTAAGCGAGCCCTTGTTTGCTCGATTGGAAGACTGTGTACTAGATCACGACATACCGCATCTATGGATTCGGAGAAATACCTTAAGTGACAGAAAGACCAAGTCAAGTATTAGAGCTGTTCCATTATGCGGGGTATCTTTGGATGCTGCGAAAGAGTTATACAAGATTGCGAAGAGGCGAAATAGTGAATGGTTTGTGCCACATTACGCAAGGGATAATGGCAATTCAAGTTGCTCACAAATTATTAAAAAAACATTAAAGGTATTTGACTTTAAGAGTCATATGTTTAGGCATGCCATTATTGACAGGATGAAGGCTCGCAATGATATCCCCACCCGCCTTGCTGAGAGCATTACTGGACACAGTAGCGGCGGCAGTGAATTTAATATGTATGGAACAGTAGGCTATACACTCGAACAGAAGCGAGACATGATTTTGAAGGTATTAATTTAAGAGTAGGTAGTGCCGTGTTTGGCATGGCACTACTAAATATCTTTATGCTGATCAAAGAAGTCGCCACAATCAAGCCACAAAAACCACTAACACCTGAGCAGCAGCGTATCAATGCGCTTAGGCTACAAGTTAAGCGCAGTCAGCAGGCTGTTAAAGCGGAAAGACAGCGTCAGCAGGTCGCTAAGGCACAGCAAAGTTTAATAAAAGCTAAGACCATAAAGCCGTAGAGCAGAGGATTCCCATATCTCTGCCAGTCGTCCACCGTTAAACAGGATGAAACATCCGCACCCTTACAGGATCAACAGCGTTTCTCTAGAGTAAACCCAGTTTTCCGCATTTTCTAGGCTAAAACACAGTTTCATTTATAATTCCCACTCTTGGCCTGGTAGCTCAGTCGGTAGAGCAGAGGATTGAAAATCCTTGTGTCGGTGGTTCGATTCCGCCCCGGGCCACCAAGAATCTCAATAGCCCACTTGTTTGGCTATTTTTTATGCTCTAGCAGGGTTAGGCGCCATTAGTCTTAGACATCCCCGGCATGAAGCGTCGATTTAAGTGACGGAGGGTGGGGTAAAGTTAGACTACATACTTTTTAAAAACATAAAATCATAAATTTATTTTTACTTCACCAAAAGTATCGCCCCGATATTGATGGCTTACGTGCGTTAGCAGTTTTATCTGTAGTGACTTTTCACGCCTTTCCAAATGTAATTAGCGGTGGATTTATTGGGGTAGACATTTTTTTTGTAATATCTGGTTTTCTAATAACAACAATTATTTTAGAAAATTTACAAAGCGGTTCTTTTAGTTTTATTGAGTTTTATAGCCGACGTATAAGAAGAATATTTCCGGCATTATTTTTAGTGCTATTGACTTGCTACGCATTTGGTTGGTTTGCTTTATACGCCTCAGAATATAAGCAGTTAGGTGAGCACATTGCCGCTGGGGCTGGCTTCTTACAGAACTTTGCTTTATGGAGGGAGAGTGGTTACTTTGATAATGCTTCTGATACAAAACCATTGCTACATTTATGGTCATTAGCTATAGAAGAGCAGTTCTATATATTTTGGCCATTAGTGTTGTGGGCTGCTTTTAAGAAAAAATTTAATGTACTCAAAGTTGTACTACTCATTCTCATCATATCTTTTGCTACAAATGTATTAACAATCGGAAGCAATCCTATTGCCGCTTTTTATTCCCCTATTAGTCGTTTTTGGGAATTACTAATTGGTGCTGTATGGGCATACATGTCCCTTACAAAAGAAAGTATCACTAATAAATTTAGTGTTAAGTATTCAAACGTCCTGTCTGTTGCAGGATTGTTTTTAATAGCCCTTGCCATTTACGCCTTAAATAAAAAGAGTGCATTCCCCGGATGGTGGGCATTGCTTCCTACATTGGGCACTGTATTTCTTATTGCGGCAGGAAAAGATGGTTGGGCAAATAAAAATATCTTTTCAAATAAATTAATAATTTGGTTTGGATTAATTAGTTACCCGCTTTATCTTTGGCATTGGCCTTTATTAAGTTTTGGGCAAATCATTACTGCTGGAAAATTATCTGCGTTTTACAAAATAATTTTAATAATTATTTCTATAGCCTTAGCTTATCTAACTTATCGGTACTGGGAAAAGCTATTACGACGTAAGGGCAATAAAGTAACCATAACATTACTATTTTTAGTGATATTGGTGGGAACACAGGGCTGGAGTGCCTATGTTAGAAATGGATTAGAGTTTAGGGAGAAGCACGTATTAGATTTACACGGCGGACGCCCTCCGCAATCGGATGAAGGCTGCCTAATAATGTTTGCTAAGTATCAGCCAACATTTTGTAGGCTATCAAATGTTACTCAGAAATTAGAAACAGTATTGATTGGCGATAGTATTGCTCACAATGACTACTCCGGTTTGGCAAAAAAATATTTAGAAGATGGAAAAAACTTTGCTATGGTTGGATGGCCTGGCAGGCAGCCATTGATTAAACTGTCCTCCGACAAAAACTATGATTCAGAGCAATCAGAGCAAATGAATAAATTAATTAATGGCGTTGCTGAAGATAAGAATATAAGAGCTGTTGTATTAACAATGACTCAACCTGAAATTACAAATTTAATAACAGCGCAGTTGAGAAGGACAATTGAATTTTTTAGAAAAAATAATAAACAAGTAATCTTTATATATCCGCCGCCGCATCTGTCATTTGACCCAATTGAGTGTGTAGGTATGCCGCCTTTCCGTCCGGTATTGAATGTAGGGTGCGCTCAAAAAGTTAAAGATATTGATGGACAATATTTTATTGGTAGAGAAAATCTTAAAAAGTTAGTCAATGAGTTAAAAATTAAATCATATGACACTTATCCACAAGTTTGTAATGAGCAGGACTGTGAAATGAGAATTAACGGAGGACTGCTTTATAGGACGAATGGGTACTTAACGACTATTGGTTCTGAGCAGGTATTCCAAAAATTTGAAGAATAGCGTCAACTTTCCAAGGTGGCTTGCAAAAGTTGGCTTAGGCGGATAATTGAAAATCCTTGTGTCGGTGGTTCGATTCCGCCCCGGGCCACCAAGAAACACCAAAACCATCTTCGGGTGATTTTTTATTTGTTGGGCGTAGAATGGAATTATGAGAAGGATATGTATCACCCTTTGCTTTAGTTTATTTGCCAGCCTGATCCACGCGGGCAGCATGCCCTTATCTGCTGACTTCAAATCACAAGCTCATTCTGGGCATGTAGTTCAGCATGATTGCCATACAAAAAGTGATGTGAATGTTGAGAAGTCGCAATCAACCAACCATCAAGCACAGCATCAATGCTGTTTGGGCGTAGTAGCAAACTTATCTACCAGCCAATATATTGAGCCAGATTTCTCAAATCACTTTGTTTCTCAAGTGCCCCAACTCATTGTTGAGGCAGTTCCAAGCCATATATTCAAACCTCCAAGACTGATTAGTTAACTACGTATTAACTAATTTTTGTGGCATCTAGCCACCGTAATCTATTGGAGAAATCTTATGAACATGACTCACTACATGGAGTTATTGGCTGTTAATCAGCCCTGGAATTTAATTATTTTTATGGCCATCCCAATCGTCTTAGCAGAGACTTTAGCTATTACTGAACTATATCTACTATTTACTCGCAAGTTCGACGGTGCTGTTTATTACCTCAATCGCTTTTCTGGAATTGCTGTAGGCGTTTACTTTGTTGGGATCATTTACTACATTGTGACTAACGCCATAATTCCCATTACACAGGCAGGCGAGTGGAGAACAGTGATTGATGTAATTGCTGTCAGCACTTATGTCATCGCAGGATTGCCGCTGATCTGGATTGCCCTACAAGAGTTGGGTTTAGTTAATCGAGCACTAGACCAAATGGGTAAGTTAAAAATTCATGCGATATGTGTTGCCTTGTTCTTGGTGTTTGGACACATCGCCATGATTGCCGGCATGCTTGATCCAAGTATTCCGGGATACAAGGGCGCCAATACTCATCAAATGAGTGGTAACTCGGATCATGAGTTTTGCCATCCAGATGGGCATGGTGACATGATGAAGCAACATCAGAAAATGATGAATGGTCGGATGCCAATGAATAGTCAAGGGCATACCCATTAATGCCTTAAGTATTTGGCGCTCTAGGCCCTGGTCGATTCTGCCCCGGGCCCCCATGAAACATTAAAACCACCTTAGGGTGGTTTTTTCGTAATCACTCCTCTAGTAGACTTCTCAGCATCCAAGCAGTTTTCTCATGTATATCTTGTCGTTGAGTCAGAAGATCTGCTGAAGGTTGATCGTTTGCTTTTTCAACCAGGGGAAAAAGTTTGCGAGCAGTTTTCGCCGTTGCTTCTTGAGCTTTTACAAGATACTTAACCATATCCATCGCCTTGGGTGTTCCCTCAACTTCCTTAATTGAGGTTAGTTTTGAGAACTCTTTATAAGTGCCTGGTGCTGGCTCCCCAAGTGCCCTTATGCGTTCAGCTATTAAATCAAGTGCCGCCCACTGTTCTGTATATTGAGCCATAAACATAGTGTGAAGAGTGTTGAACATCGGACCCTTTACATTCCAATGGAAGTTATGTGTCATCAAATATAAAGAGTAGCTGTCAGCTAAAAGCTCTGCTAGTCCTTTGGCGATGGCTTTTCGATCTTTTTCGTTAATACCAATATCTATTTTTGTGCTCATTCTATGCCCCTGTTTTTCGTAAAAATTTTAATGTGAAGTTACTCATCCGCTCATCATGCGCCACTATGTAACCAAAAGATAGGGCGGTGCCTTAGGCAGTGGTCAACTTATGCCCATGCCAGGCTAATCTATTTTGAACTTTCATTTTTAACTCCATCAGTTATTGATTGCTATGTAGTTATCTTGTTCTTTATGTGGATATCAGTCCAACGAATTTAACTGGGCAAGGCAATCGAATAAATCGATGAGTGAGTCCCGCTCCTCCGCCCCGGCCGCCAAGATTCTATAAATCACCCTCGGGCGGTTCCCCCTTTTTCTGATTAATATCTAGGAATTCTCTCGGGAGCTCTAAATGCTATTAGTCACCTCAATCATTGCCTCTGTGTTAACCGCCATCTTTGTAAAGCTCTCTTTTGCCGTCATTGGCTTGAGAAGAAAGAATCAGGTTGGCTTAGGAAGTGGTGGCATTGATGATCTTGAGAGGGCGATTCGAGCCCAGGGGAACTTTGCAGAGTATGTTCCTTTTGGAATTATTTTGATTGCATGCTTAGAGTTAAACGGTGCTCCTTGGTGGTTGGTTGCCATACCTGGTATCACTTTAATTATTGGCCGGTTAATTCATGCTAAAGGGATTAATGTGCCACCACCCGATTTCAGTAAGCGGGTTCTTGGTATGAAATTTACTTTTTATACGCTAATAACATTAGTTGTTTTGAATCTGGGATGGGCTTTGTATAAGTGCATAACTTAGGGTCAGCCATTCTAGGCCCTAGTAAATTTGGCCCTGTGCAGCCAAGAAATTCAATAGTCCCGTCTTGGATAAGAGGACGTCTCAGAATATAATTATTTCACTTAAATAAAAAATGATTAAGCATCAGCGACTACGTTCAAATTTCAATTTAATAGGCAAATTTTTATGACAACAGTAAAGCAAGTTATTGAGCAAAAAGCAAATACCATTTTTTCTGTACGATCATCTGACACTGTAGAAAATGTCTTGATGCTGATGCGCGATCATCGAGTAAGAGCTATTTTGGTCGTAGATGATGGAGCTTTAGTAGGGATTGTTTCACAAGGAGATTGCGCTATAAAGGTATTGTTGCCACACAACAACCCAAAACAAGTGGCCGTTTCAAAAATAATGACCGCAAACCCGCTAACTGTATTGCCATCTAACTCACTAGAAGAATGTATGGCAATAATGGTTCACAAACATATTAGACATCTCCCTGTAGTAGAAAAAAATAAAGTGATTGGAGTTATTTCTGTTGGAGATCTAGTAAAAAGCATCATTGAACTTCAGGGCAGTCAAATCAAGTTTTTAGAAACTTATATTAATGGCCATGGTGTTTAGTATTTAGAAGAGAGAAATCTTCAGGCCTTGGTCGATTCCGGCTCAAGCCACCCAGAAACACCAAAACCACCTTCGAGTGGTTTTTTCATTCGAGGATCTGCTATACGAGGATCTGCTATAAATCAATAAAAGAGCTATGGAGCAAGTATGACCGAATCTTCCCGCCGTAATTTCTTAAAAACTTCTGCTGTTGGCGCTGTAGCTATTGCTGGCGCTTCTGGGGTTGTGACTAATTCTGTTACAGCGCAACCAATACCCTCAAAGTCAAATATTCAAACCAAGGCCAACGAAATATCTAATAAATTATTTGCTAACGATGGTCTAGCAATTCCTATTGCTGCTACGCCTACGGTTTCAAAATTAGCAAACGGCTTGGATCGAACACTGGTGCTTGGTGGTGGTGGAGAATATTACATCGCTTGGTATTGTGGATTTTTTCATGGCCTTCTTGAGGCGGGGCTAGATATGGCCCAAGTTCCAGAAATGGTTGTTGGCACTTCAGCCGGGTCATATATGGGCTCATCGCTACTTTCGGGCGAATTTAATCGCCTACGAAGCGAGTTTGATTTTTTCGGGAAATTTCCAGAGATTTTTGCCAAGATTGCGCCTCTAGCTAAGCCCAATTTAAGTCAGATGAGGGCCGACCAAATTAACATGAGCGCAACAGATGGCAGCATAGAGACACGCAAAATAATCGGCAATGCCGCTTTAGCAGCTAACAATAAATTAAACAGCGATCGGATTGAAAATTTAGTCAGACTGTTAACGGGCGATAGCAAAAAAGATTGGCCTACAAGTCGGATGTATACAACTGGTGTTGATTGCTATACGGGCGAACGCATCGTTGTGGGGCAACAAACTGCTAGAAAAAATAGCATTCCCTTAGCGCATGGTGCGGCCGCAAGCAGCTCCTTACCTGGGGTCGCTGGACCAACATTATTGGGTCAACGATATGTCATGGATGGGGGCATTTGCTCTAATCCAGCGCACGTAGATTTGGTGGCGGGCTCTAAAAGAGCTCTGATCATCACTTTGACTGACGGAGTAACAGGTGCAATATTAACTACTATTCCACATCCCATTGCTCAAAATATTGAAGACATTAAATCAGTTGGCACAAAAGTAAAGTGGATAGTTGCCGGCACACCCAAAGGCGTTGACTTGCTTGATCCAAAGCAAATTACTGGAGCATTGCGAACTGGCTATGAGCGATCAAAAATTGAGGCACCAAAAATTAAAGAATTTTGGGCATAGGATTAGGTATTGGCAGCCTTGGTCTAATCAGAGACACCAAAACCACCCCCGGGTGGTTTTTTTAGGCAGATTCATGCTGATTGCTAGGTCAGCGTAATAAGACTACTTACAGTAAGGTTTTTGTTTTGGTTGAAGAGTATCCGCACAAGATCTATTCTGAAGCAACATAAACATAAACATAAACATAAACATAAACATAAACATAAAGAGGCAAGCAATGATTAAAAAAAGTTCCCTAGCACTTGGCGCCATGTCAGTTTTACTGTTGGCAGCTTGTCAGTCAATGGAGCATGGCACTGGTCAAAAAGCGTCTGCGAGCCTGGAGCCGCGTTCAGGCTCAAATACAAAAGGTACAGTCAATTTTGTATGGCAAGGGCATGATGTTTTGGTTACTGGAAACTTTTCCGGATTAAAGCCAAATGCTGAGCAAGGATTTCATGTTCATGAAAAAGGAGATTGTTCCGCTCCTGATGCTACTAGCGCAGGCGGCCACTTTAATCCAGACACAAAATCACATGGAATGCCTGGAAGCGGAGCCAATCATGCTGGAGATATGCCAAATATCAAATCAGATGCAAACGGCAATGCGACTTACTCTGCAAAACTGAGTGGCTTTGCTGTTAATAATGGGCCAACTGGAATTGTGGGAAGGTCTGTTGTTGTACATCGTGACCCCGATGATTACAAATCACAACCAGCAGGTAATTCAGGCCCAAGAATTGCGTGCGGCTTGATTAAGTAATTTTGGCTGAACTCTGCCTTCATAGACTTTAGCTCGGAATAGTAAGAAACACTAAAACCACCTTCGGGTGGTTTTCTAATTTGTGGGCTTAATGCTGGACTCAAAAGATGTTGTTTTAAACGACAATAGAAATTCATAATAAAAAGCAGGAGATAGCATGTACAAGTTAATTGCTTTTGATGCCTATGGCACATTGTTTGATGTGTATTCCATGGGGCAGTTGGCAGAAGAATTATTTCCAGGGCATGGTCAAGACTTTGCCTTGATGTGGCGCGATCGTCAAATCGAGTACACCCGCCTTGTCACTATGAGCGATCCCAACCCCAATGGCAGTAAACACTATCTGCCATTTTGGGAATTGACGATTCGTTCTTTGCGTTATGTCTGTAAGCGGATGAGTCTAAATCTCACAGCAGAATATGAGAAGCGACTGATGGATCAGTACGCAAAACTGACTGGTTTTGAGGATAGTTTGAGTGTTCTCAAAACCATTAAAGAACAAGGTTTATCAACGGCCATCTTGTCCAATGGAAGCAGAGAGATGCTCGCTACTGTAGTGGAGAGCAACGGCTTAAAGCCTTACCTAGATAAGGTGGTGACGATTGAAGATGTGCGTTTATTTAAGACTGACCCTCAGGCCTATGGACTTTTGTTAAAAGCATTTCCCGTCAAGAAAGAAGAAATTCTGTTTGTATCCAGTAACGCATGGGATGCTCTAGCGGCCAAGTGGTATGGCTTCGATGTATTTTGGGTCAATCGCTTGGGTCACCCCTTTGAAGAGATTGGTGAAAAGCCAAACTACGAGGGTAACTCCTTAAGTAAAGTGTTGGAGGCCATTTAAGTCTGAGTTTTGAATTCAGGCGGGAGTGAGATGTAGCATTCCCTGCCTGACCCATGCGGTTGGACGATAAATAAGCACTAGTATGACTCTCTCGCCATGAGCGTAAAGTAGCTATATAAAGGGAGAGACTATGACTGCTATTACACCCACCATTGAAGAGCTACAAATTCTAGAGTCCCTTCGGGTCCACAGACGAAAGCATCGTAAAGGCTTTCCTCGCAATATCTCAAGTCATGTTGAGGGTTACGCTCCCGGGCTAACGACTGGCCAAAAAATTTCTGATGTTGTCGCAAAAACGGTAGGCTCGTGGAAGTTCATCTTAGTTCAAAGTGCATGTATTTTTGCTTGGATTAGTTACAACTCAATGAGCAACACAAATACATGGGATCCCTACCCATTTATTTTGCTTAATTTGATGCTTTCTTTTCAGGCTGCATACACCGCTCCAGCAATCATGATGAGTCAGAATCGACTTTCAGAGATAGATCGTCAACAGGCTAGCAATGATTTTGAGGTCAATGTGAAGGCGGAGTTAGAGATTGAGCTTCTACACCAGAAAATTGACCTACTAAAAGAAAAAGAGCTATTCGCCTTAACGAAGGCTGTTGAGGCTTTAAGTGAAAAGCTAGATGGCATTCGTAAGAAGTAGGCCATTTAATACCACTAAACTACCAACATGAAGCGGCTCATTTATTTTTTTCTGATTGCATCGTGCAGCATTGCCTTGGCACAAGAGTCATCCAATGGGTATGACTTAAAGGTCGCCGTCACGAGAGCTGGCGATCGCTTTCAGGTGAGTGCAAGCTATGAGGTGCCGATCACTATTTGTGAAGCGTTTGCATTTATCACTGACTATGAGGGTGCTAAAAATTTACCCGGGATCGTTGATTCAAAAGTGCTCTCTAGATCAGGCAATAAAGTAAAGGTCGCTCGCTTGCTTGAGGAAAGAATTCTATTCATCCCATTTGAGATGCGTTCTGAGTTGGAGTACGTAGAGATCCCCAACAAAGCATTACTTTTTGAGCAATTTAGCGGAGACACAAAGTATTACAAGGGAAGTTGGCGCTTATTACCCGAGAAAGATTTCACTACCTTTAAGTACGATGCCCAGATTGAGCCAAACTCTTTAGTGCCATCAGCAGTCATCGAATTCTTCATTAAAAATATTTTGCGTCGGCAGTTTGAGTCAATAGCCGAGGTCGCTTCACTGAAGAAGTCGGCGCCGCTAAAAAATTGTAGATAGATGATGGTTTGCTAGGCTAAGATTACATTTATGACAAATCTCAATCAATTACCTGGCGACTTGCCTATCCCTGAAGATGATGGGGCCGCAGATCACTTAATAGGCATGAGCTTGCCTGCTATTTCCCTTAAAACAACGGCCCATAGCCAATTTAATTTCGGTGAAATTAAGGGGCGTTTGGTGATTTACTGCTATCCCATGACAGGTCAGCCCAACGTTCCATTACCGGATGGATGGGATCAAATCCCGGGGGCAAGGGGATGCACTCCGCAAAGCTGTTCATTTAGGGATCACTATCAAGAGCTTCGGTCGCTTGGTGCGGATGTTGTGGGGCTGAGCGTGCAATCCACTGAATATCAACAAGAGATGGCGGATCGTTTGCATTTGCCATTTCCAGTTTTAAGTGATGAAGAATATCGATTTCAACAAGCTTTGCGCTTGCCCACCTTCGTTGCTGCTGGGATGACGCTATTAAAGCGCATCACTCTGATCGCAAATGATGGCGTGATCGAGGCTGTTCACTACCCCATCTTTCCAAGCGACAGTGATCCGGCTTGGGTGATTGATTATTTAAAAAATAGAAGCGCTTAATTTTTATTGGGGCAGTAGGTATTTTGCCCACTCGAACAAGATTTTCCTGACGTTTTGACTGCTAGGGGTAGGAAATGTTGCTTTGCAGCAATTTTTCCTTGCTAAGCTCAAAATAAGCTATTAATATGGTGCAGTGCAACAAATAACCATTCATAGGAAAAATCATGTTCAAAAATCAATTTACAGAAAATCAAACTAAATCCGTAGAAAGCGCACGCGCACTAGGACAAACAGCCCTTGAAAATGCTCAAGAATTAGCAGAGATTAATTACCAAGCTGCCCAACAGGCCGTGACAAATGCACAAGCTAAAGCAGCCGAGTTAATGAAGGGTAAAGATGCAAAAGCAGCCTTAGACCTTCTGCAAAGCCCGGAAGTACAGGAGGCTGTTGCTGAAGTTGCTGCGTATCAGAAAAAAGTTGCTGCAGTACTGCGACGTGGAAACCAAGAGCTGGTTGCAGCTGTAGAAGCCGCTATCGATCAATCACAGGATGACCTAAAAAGTTTTGTGGCTGCCGCTACATCAAAGGCGCCTGCTGGGTCAGAGGCATATGTCAGCGCTTTTACAGCAGCATTCAATACAACAATGCAAAACTTTGACCAAGTACGCTCAAGTGCTCAAGATGCATTTGCAAATTTTGAGAAAAGTGTAGAAACTGCAATGAAGAACTCCCAGGGGCAATTTAGTCAGACTTCTAAAGCGGCAAAAAGTCGCACCAAGTAATTAGCGGTTCACTTATCAATAAAAAACCCCGTATATGCGGGGTTTTTTTGATTCAATTCTTGATAAGATAATTCCTTAAATACATTTTTTGAGTACACCATGAGACTTGAGCGCATAACAGCCGCACTATTACTAAGCCTCGTTCTTCTTGGGGGATGCTCCAAAGAAGAGCCATCCAATCTGATTAAGGTTGCCATATCTCCTGCGATTCCTCCAATGCTTTTTGAAAAGGATGGAAAATATTCAGGTATAGATTTAGAGATATTCGAGGGCTACTGTAAATCGAGAGGCTGCACATTTAAAACAACCGCCTACGATTGGCTGGGAATGCTAGGCGCTGTAAGTAGTGGCCAGGCTGATGTTGCATTCTCTGGAATCTCAATTACAGATAAACGCAAAGAAGTGATGGATTTTTCCAATCCATATTTCACTAGCACTTGGCAGTTGATTGGTTTAAAAAACCGCAATATCAAAATAACTGATTTATCACAACTCAACAAATACACAATTGCCTATCCAACAGGAAGCGTATTTGATGATTATGTGAAAAATGTACTACAGCCAAAAGGCTATTACTCGGTTGAGCAAGTAAAGCTATATCCGTCGCCAACAGAAGCTTTAATTGCATTACAAAACGGTAATGTAGATTTAGTGTTTGTTGATAACGTAATGCTGGTCAATTATCAAAAAACTTTGAATCTCCCAGTGAGTAGCAGCTATCAAGTAGTAGGTTTTGATAGCCTCGGATTTGCCTTCAAGAAAGGTTCCAAGCTGCGTGATGACTTTAACCTGTATCTTGCTGAGCTCGGACCAGAAAAGTTAAAGGCTATTATTGATCGCTGGACTCAATAAATTGAAATTATTCATATAGATTGGGTTAAAGTGTTTCTTAAGTCGATTATTTCAATCATTTATAAGGAAAAATATGTCCCATCATGACAAGCTAATGGCTGCTTTTGAGGTGTACCAATCAGAGAATGAAAAATTCCACGGAAAAGGAGTTAAAGCTTCTGCAGCAAGAGCTCGTAAAGCTTTGCAAGAGATTGCTGGTTCTTGCAAAGAGCGCCGTAAAGAAATTACTGCAGAAAAAGAAGCACTTGAAGGTAAGCCAAAGGGTGAAGGCATGTCACAAGACGCTGCTCGTCACGCTCATATTAGAAAGTAAACTTTTACTAGATAAGCAAAAAGTCACCTACGGGTGATTTTTTGCTTAAAGATCTACACCTTCTAGTGCAGGGCCTTCAAGATGGCGAGTATCGGCCCATCTCTCGATTGACCAACCATCATCTTGCTGATGTGTAATCCAATTTAGTGAAGCATTTGGCACTGAGGCTACCCGCTCTGTACTTAAAGCTTGCTTGCTAGCAATTCGATACATCATGTCGAGCGTGCCGCCATGACTAACAAGCAAAATTGTTTTTCCTGAATGTTGCGCTTGTATTTTGTCTAAAACAGTTTGAACACGCAATGCGAATTGCTGAATACTTTCACCACCTTCGAGTTCATGCTCTAAGTCACGAGCAATATGGGCTTGCCAAATTGCAGGTTGTACTAATGGCGCCTCTTGAATAGAGAGTCCCTGAAGCGCGCCAAAATGGCGCTCTCGTAAAGTGCTATCAACTTTTGCCTCTATGCCAAATAATTCAACAATAGCATTTGCAGTATCAGCCGCTCTTTTAAGGTCGCTGGTATATAAAACATCGAATATGAGATTTGCATTCTTAAGTGCTTGTGCCATTTGGCGAGCTTGCAGAATGCCTTTTGCATTCAGTGGAATATCAGTATGTCCTTGCAGGCGCCTTTCAGCATTCCAGGTAGTTTCGCCATGGCGAATAAGGCAGAGTTTTGTGGTCGGCATATTGCGGTATTCAGTGAAATTATTTTTTCATGGTCCAAGCGCGTGGATTGTGCTCAAAGCCCAGGTGCTCATAGTAGGTATTTGCTTTCGGAGCTGCAAGTAACACAATCATGCAGCTAGGCTTCAAGCGCTTCCGAGTTTCTTCAATGAGCTGCTTTCCTATTCCCTGTCGCTGGTAATCTTCATCTACAGCAAGGTCGGCTAAATAAGCCACATAGGCAAAGTCTGTTAGGCTGCGACTGATGCCGACTAGTTTTTCACCATCCCATGCTGAAATAGTCAGATTCGCATTGGCAAGCATTGCTGCAAAGGTTTCGGCACTATCGATTGGACGGCGCTCCCCAAGAGTGGATCGAATATAGAGGTCGATAGCCTGTTCTGGGCTAATACTTGCGTGCTCGGTATAAGTAATCATTTTCTTACTCTGATGGGTATGTGAGCGAATCGCCATTACTCAGGATCCCAGAGTCTAGCGCTTCTGCTCTGAGACCGCCCCTATTCTCAAAAACGTTCATGAAGTCAGGTCTTTTTAGTAAGTTGGCCGGTCGCTGACAGGGTTCGCATAATTCAGTGCCCTTGAATGCAATGCCCCCTAAATAGAAAATCTTGCCAACTAAGCTATTTAACTCATCCTCAGAGATGCCACTAATCACAAGATTTCTTCGGGTATCGCCCTCGCCAAAGAGGGTTTGCTGCTTAGCGCGTAATTGGGCATTAGCATTTTCTATCCCTGAGAGGGTAATTAGGGAAATGTGGCGTATTTTTGGCTTGGTCTTAGAGAAGGCGCCTAGACCTAGTGCGTAGCGATCTCCGACAATTCCTTTGCCGGCAATGATCTCCGCTCTTTCAAGCGGCGCCATCAGCTCGCCCGCTCGAGGAGCAATATACATGGAGTGAATTTGAGGGAATGCCTTCATGATGACAGGATATTACATAAGAAAAAGCCCCGGTAATTTCGGGGCTTAGTACTTAGGCTACAGCTGCCGTTGCAGTGGGTACTGCGACCGGAGGGCGCTTATTGAGAGCCCTCTGTATCTTTGCCTTCTCTTTGGGCTTAGTGCTAGATTCGAGCAATTTACTGAGTTGAGTAACGGTAAGTGGCCCCAATTTAGCTTTACCAGTTTTACTCACCATGGGGTCGTTTTTTCTATTTCTTTGATTTTGGCCAACAGCCATATATTTTCCTAGAGTCTTGGAATGATGAACCTCTGAGCATGCTCAGCAGACTCCCCTATGTAGGGCGCGAAATAGTGATCACAGATCAGAATAACAGTTAAGTGATCTAGGCGCTATGATTGAAAGATCTCTGTCGGCTTTATCCTTAAAAAGCATGGTGTACTACATGTCTAGCTCATGATAAATATTCCTAATCTTATTTTTGCCGCCATTATGGGTGGGCTCATGTCATTAAGCATTACTTTAGCAACCACTTTGGTTCGTATAGGCTTTGCGAAGAATTTCTTTTGGGTATGGCTTGAGCTTTGGGCGGTTGCTTACCCTGTTGCGATTATTTGCATTTTGATCTATCGCCCATTTGCTAGCAAGCTCACTGCAAGTTTAGTTAAGAAGCTGGAGCGATGAGTGGGCGAATAACTTTATTGAATAAGAGATTTTTTATGACGCATTTCAAATATATTGTATTGCTAGGCATGGTTGGCTTGAGTGCTTGCGCTGCGGTTTATACCGATGCATCAGATTCAAATCATGTGACCTTTCTAAATAGTGATGGCGAACCTATTGCCTCACTTACAGCAAAGGCTAATGCGTATTGCGCACAATATGGCAAGACTGCATCGTTTAGAAAAAACGATACGCAGTTACTTGCGGTATTTGATTGCAATTGGCCGCAATCAAGCCCACGCTAGAGCTAACCAGCGAGGTCTGATTGATAGATAAGACCTGCATGCTCTCTTAGGGCATGGAACTGAATGGATTCCCAGCGCTGTTGAGCAACATCGAGTTCAGATTTATGGCTAGCTAAAAATACAGAAGCGCCCACAACATCTTCTGCCATACGGTGAATATTCTCCAGCATGAACTTTTTGAGTGCTACAGGATCTTCGGAGCTTACCCAGCGAGCCAAGTTATAACGTGCCGGTAATAAGCGTACTTCCGCCCCGTATTCAGTTTGTAGGCGATGGCTCACCACTTCAAACTGAAGCTGTCCAAATGCCCCAAGCAGCATGGTGCCGCCAGTCATAGGGCGAAATACTTGAATCGCACCCTCTTCACCAAGTTGCATTAGACCGGTGCGCAATTGTTTTGAGCGTAATGGATCTGCGGACTCGACCATACGGAAAATTTCTGGAGCAAAAAATGGTAAGCCTGTAAATTGCAATTGCTCGCCTTCGGTTAGCGTATCGCCCAACCGAAGTAGGCCATGGTTCGGCAATCCAATAATATCTCCAGGAAAAGCTTCATCCAAAATATCGCGTCGTTGCGATAAGAAAGATAGTGCATTATTAGTGCGCACTTCTTTGCCGTTACGACAAATCTTCAGTTTCATGCCACGCTGAAAATGCCCTGAGCAAATACGCAAGAAGGCAACACGATCTCGATGAGCTGGATCCATGTTCGCCTGAATCTTAAAGACCACAGCAGAAAATTTATTCTCTGCAGGACTTACTTCGCGCTGTAAAGCTTTGCGTGATCCTGGTGATGGTGCAAGTTCAACTAAAGTATTGAGAATTTCCCGTACACCAAAATTATTAATGGCTGAGCCAAAGAATACCGGCGACTGACGACCGGCTAAAAAGGCTTCCCGGTCAAAGGCAGGCATCGCATTTTTAATTAAATCTACTTCAGCAAGCGCATTTTCAAGATCAGTGCCGAGGCGCTCTTTTAGGGCGGGATCATTAATGTCAACAATTGCATGAGAATCTTCGGTTACGCGATCTTCACCTGCTTTGAACATGCGCATTTGAGAATTGGCAATATCAATCACGCCGGCGAAAGATTTGCCCATACCTACCGGCCAAGTAAAAGGAACCACTTCAATACCTAGTGCAGTTTCAATTTCATCCATCAACTCCATGGGTGGCTTTACTTCGCGGTCCATTTTGTTGATGAAGGTCACAATTGGCGTGTTACGTGCACGACATACTTCAAGCAAGCGCAAGGTCTGTGACTCAACACCATTAGCAGCATCAATCACCATCAATGCAGAATCAACCGCAGTCAATACGCGATAAGTATCTTCGGAGAAGTCTTGGTGGCCTGGAGTATCTAGAAGATTAATAATGCAATCGCGATACTCCATTTGCATTACTGAGCTGGCTACAGAAATACCACGCTGCTTCTCAATTTCCATCCAGTCAGAGGTCGCATGTCGACTAGCTTTACGAGCCTTTACACTGCCCGCAATCTGAATTGCTCCCGCGTATAGTAAGAGTTTTTCAGTAAGCGTGGTCTTGCCGGCATCTGGGTGAGAGATGATGGCAAAGCTACGGCGTCTTAAAACTTCTGCGCCGGGAGTGCTGGTGGTGGTATCGATGGTAATTCTGCGCTTAATCTAATTGACAGAATTATAGACGCGTAGAGCCACTTAAAATTGCTCTTCTGGCCTTACAAAGCGCCATTTGCCGGGCGGTAGGGCGCCTAGCGAAATTCTACCCATGCGCACGCGCTTGAGGCCTAAAACCCGGAGGCCAACCATTTCACACATGCGACGAATTTGACGCTTGCGGCCCTCGCGCAAAACGAAGCGAAGTTGATCTTCGTTTTGCCAGCTGACTTGGGCTGGCTTTAAAACGACCCCATCTAATTCCAGACCATGTTTGAGGCGATCTAAATTTTCAAAAGAGAGTGCGCCTTCCACTCGGACTAAATACTCTTTTTCGATGGGGCTATTTTCACCAATGAGGAGTTTTGCGGTACGACCATCTTGAGTTAAGACCAGCATGCCAGTGGAATCAATATCAAGCCGACCTGCGGGCGCTAAGCCGCGGGTATTAAAGCGTGGGTTGCGACCCTTGTCTAAGGGGCTTGCAAAGTAATTCTCAGGAGTGATGAGCGAAGCTGCTGGTTGATACTCTTGTTCGTCATCATAGTGAGAGATGAAGCCGACTGGTTTATTCAAAATGACTGTAATGCGCGATGCCTGCTGTGCTTTGGCGCTAGACTGGAGCTCAATCTTCTGATGACGAAAAGCCCGAGAACCTAGCTCATTGACCACTTCACCATCAACAGTGACTAAGCCTTGCTCAATATAAGAGTCTGCCTCACGTCGGGAGCATAGACCCAACTCAGAGAGTAGCTTGGATACACGTATTTTTTCTTCCATCATCATATTATCGGGCAATTGCCCTATGAAAGACTAGGTTCTGACAATATGAACGCTGCAAGGAGCCTCTTCAGCAATCTTTGTCATAGAGGTTCGCCAAGGCGTTACTTTATTTGGCGGCTTATGAGATGCCCCAATGAGAATCAGTGATGCATCGTTATCTTTGGCAAATTCCACAATTCGACTAGCTGGATCAAGCGCTTCCAATACATGATATGAAATCCGCTCCGGTGGCAATTTCAAAGGCTTTGCCCATTCCATAAGTTGCACGAGATGCCCGCGCACAATACCGCTAGCAGTTTCACTTTCTTGATTGCCTTCAAAAGTCGGAGTACTTGCAATCGTACTGATACAAACAAGCCGACTTTCGGGGTAGGCCTGCAGTAAGTTCTTTGCAGTTGTTTGCATGCGTACACGCAAGTCTTCATCAGACTGGCGCGTATCAATCGCTGCAATCATCAGAGGCGCATCATCATTACCAATGCTGGGGCGGGGACTCGGGGAGGGCTCGTAACCCGCCGCACGGAACATGCGCTTGAGGTTTTCCCAAAAGCTCAGGGGATCAACTCGATCAGCGCGCTCTGTTAGGATGACGCTCTCATGATCGCGCAAGACTTGACGTAAACGAGTAGCGCTCTGATAGCGATCTGCTGCACGGGGCTCAAGACAACGCAAAACAACTTCTTGTAACCAGCGGGGAATTTCTTTTCGAATGGCACGCGGAGGAAATGCCTGCGCCCACATTCTTTTGCGTAAGCCGTACATCGACTGAGGGTTTCCAAAGGGAAGCTCGCCCGTGAGTAGCTCATACAAGATGACGCCAATAGAAAAAATATCGCTACGATAGTCTGAGCGAATGCCAATCACTTGCTCTGGTGCAATATAGGGTGCCGAGCCAACCCCTTTGCGCATCTCTTCCGCGAGTAAGTCTGGAAAACGCGCATGATGCGATAAGCCAAAGTCAATTAACGTGATCTTGCCTTGATCATCAATCAGAATGTTTTCGGGCTTAATATCTAAATGAATGGCATCTTGCGCATGTAGAGATTGCACCGCTTGCGCTAAATCAACACCAATCTTCACAACCTCATCAATTGTAAAAACTCTACCTTCTTTAATAAAGTCCTCAAGTGGTCTCCCTGCCACGCGCTCCATAGCAATGTAGGGGCGTGTTGCCATATTTCCAGAGCCGAGATACTTGGGAACGTAAGGACTCTTCAGTGAGCGCAGAATAGTGAGCTCAGTTTCAAAGCCAATGAGACTTTCCACGGGCTGATCACGACCTACCCTAGGAATCTTCAGGAGAATAGGGACATCAATCCCTTCTTTGCTTGCGGAGTAGAGGCTGGCCATACCGCCGCGATGCACCTCTGCTCCCAATACAAATCCATCAACTACTTTGCCTTCTTGGAAAATTTCATCAACTGCTTCAATATCGGTATTAATCGACATAGGTAAATTATTTACCTGTAATCAGACGGTTGGCAAGATCTTCTGGTAACCCAGCGCGACGCACTTTTTCAGCTGCTGTAAATTGATCGTATGGAGTTCGGTGAAAGGTAAGCACTTCTAATCCTGGTTCAAATATAGCAAAGCAAGCTTCTGGATTTCCATCTCGTGGTTGACCAAGTGAGCCAACCACGCCAACCCACTGACGATGATGCATCACTGGAATTCCATCGCCGGGGTATGGTGCAAAACGAATCAATTTACCGACAGCGCTTTGATAGAAAAGTGCTTGTTCATGAGCATGGCCAACAAAGGTATACGTCTTTCCTGAGCTTTGTACGCAACGCCAAGCGCTCATGCTGTCAGTAATGTAATTCCAGTCAGCAGGATTGTGAGCTGATGCATGAACAAAACACATCGTCTCCTCTTGAACCATGAGTGGTAATTCTTTTAGAAATCGAATTTGCTGAGGATTGAGCTGAGCCTTAGTCCACTCTATTGCTGCATTTGCGCTTACATTCATTTGCTTGCTGCGGTCTTCAAAGATTGCCTGATCATGATTTCCCAAAACAGCAATTGCTTTTTTATTGGCGACCATTTCACCAATGCGATCAATCACAATGCCGGGGTCAGCGTTATAGCCAACAATATCACCCAAGAAGACCATGCGAGTAACGCCAAGCTCTTGAGCCCGCTCCATGCAGGCTTCAAAAGCTTCTAAATTGCTATGTAGATCAGCAAATAAGCCAATGCGTTCATTCATTCTTTAATGATAGGGCAAAAGTAGCCCTAGCAGAAGTGCTAGTAGGGACTCGCCTCATTGTGAGGCCTGTTTTTAAAGCGCTTATGAACCCAGTAGTATTCGGCTGGCCTGAGTCTAATTTCTTTTTCAAAAATTGTGTTGAGTCGCGCTGTATCGGCTTCAGGATTTTCGGTGGGGAAATTTTCAAGGGGCTTGCTAATAGTGCAAACATAGCCAGCCCCATCTTTTTTGAGAGTAGTGATCATCATGCAGACCTGCGCCCCTGTGATTTTAGCAAGACGCGATACAGCTGTGATCGTATTAGTTTGAATATTAAAGAAGGGAACGAAGGTAGAGTCCTTGAGGCCTAAATCAATATCAGGCGCAATGATAATGAAGCTGCCCTTGCGGATCTCTCGAATGAGCGCAAGCGAGTTTCCTTGGCGATCAATTGAATTTCCACCGAAACGATTGCGCCATTCAATAATCTTCTTATTGAAGAAAGGGCTTTTCATTCTTTGAAAAAAGCCAGAAGTACGAGGCCAACCTTTTTCCTTGGCAAGTGCACTCAGAATAATGCTACCTTCAATGCCAATAAAATGCATGTTCACTAAAATACGTGGCTGTCTATCATTTAGATCAACCTCAGGGCGAACCTCAATCATCTCGGCAAGCTGTTTTTTGCTGCCCAGCCAAATAATACTTTTTTCAACTAAGCTGCGTCCCAGCAGTCGCCAATGCTGCTTTCTAAGTTGATCAACTTCTGTTGCGCTTAGCTCAGGGAAACAGAGCTCCAAGTTTTTCTGGACTACGCGATTGCGATCGTTGGGAATGTGGGCTGCCAGATAGCCTAGGCCATAGCCAATAGAGACTAAAGTCTTGTAGGGCAGCGATACCAGAAATCTAAGAAGTGCTACCCCAGAGTAGTTTGAAAAATTTTTAAACAAAACTCAATTTATTCGGTGTCATAGCGAGATAAAGATTTGGCGTAGCGCACATTCATTTCTTCGGCAGAGCTAGTAGACATACCTAAATCATTGACTAAGCCGGTCTCGAGACGGTAGGTCCATCCATGCACCGTGAGATCTTGTCCTCTAGCCCATGCATCCTGAACAATGGTGGTCTCACATACATTTACTACTTGCTCTATCACATTCAGTTCGCATAAGCGATCTTGACGTTTTGGAGATGGGATCACTTCGCCAAGATAGCGCTCATGTTTTTGATGCACATCCTTCACATGACGCAACCAATTGTCAGCAAGGCCAACCCGTTTATCGGTTAGGGCGGCATGGACGCCAGAGCAACCGTAATGACCCACTACCAAGATATGCTTAACCTTCAATAAATCGATAGCAAACTGAATCACAGATAAGCAGTTCAGATCGGTATGAACCACCACATTGGCAACATTGCGATGTACAAAAAGTTCGCCAGGCAGCAAGTTCACAATATCGTTTGCGGGTACACGGCTATCTGAACAGCCAATCCATAAATATTCTGGCGCCTGCTGTGAAACTAAGCGCTTAAAAAAATTAGCATCCTTAGCGATCATGGCTTCCGCCCATTCGCGATTATTGGCAAATAGCTGGTCTAAGGCACTGGAATTCTTCATAATCATGGTTTGAGTTTAAAGTACTTTAATGATGCCTATTTGGTTAAAGCAAACCCCCACTGGCATTGTTCTTCATCTACATTGCCAGCCGGGCGCAAAGCTGACTAAGGTAGTTGGTCTGCATGACGGCTGTCTCAAGATATCCCTGCAGGCTCCTGCCCTCGAAAACAGGGCAAATGAAATGCTGCTGTCTTGGCTTTCTAAGCAATTGAGAGTGCCGCAAAAACAAATTCAGCTCTTATCGGGACAAAGCAGCCGGGTAAAGCGAGTCGAAATCTGGGGTTCTATCACTCCAGAGCAGATTACTGAAGCCCTAAGCCCCTAGGGCTACCAAAATATTGCGTACAGAATTCCTAAAATTAAAACCCATTTTCCGATGTAATACACGCTGCGATGTTTTGCTTTGAGCTTTTTGGCCTGCGCCCTGAGGTGGTAAAAATATTTAAAAAGAACGTTTACAAATCCTACCTTTTCGCCTTCAACATTTTGGGAAGAGGCTGCGCTCATGATGTAACGCCCAAACCAGCGATTTAATAATTGCACCAATTTAGTGTGAACCGGCCGTTCTACATCGCAAAATAAGACAATTCGTTGGTGATCTGTTTCGTTGGCCGCATAGTGGATATAGGTTTCATCAAACATCACAGGCTCACCATCCTTCCAAAAATAGCGCTCATTATCGACATCAATAAAGCACTTGGGATCATTTGGGGTGACAAGGCCAATGTGATAGCGTAGCGAGCCTGCATAAGGGTCTCGATGCCTTACCAGGGTTGCCCCGGGGGGTAGTGAGGCAAACATTGCTGCCTTGATCGAAGGGATTGATTTAAGGAGGGCAACAGTTTTAGGGCATTGGAGCTGCGCTGACGGCATTTCTTTGCCATACCAATAGAGGTGAAAGCGTTTCCAGCCTGTCCGAAAAAAAGAGTTAAATCCAATATCGTTATATCCCGTAGCAGCTGCTATGGCGCCATCTGCGTTCAAAGCAAGCGCTTCATCACGGATGATCTGCCAATGATCTTGTAGGGGCTTCATTTCGGGAAAATCCGTAACGGGAATAAATGCCCCTGCCTTGGTTTTTGAAAACAAGTAGAGCAGACTATTAATTGGGGCTAAAAGTACTTGGTAGTCTGTTAGAGAGCGAACCAAGCCAAATCGCACCTTTCCTCTAAAGTAAACATAAACAGCCGATACAATAAAGATTAGAAAAATGACGTGACGAAGTTCCATGGAATGTACCAATTAGCGTTAATACCAATATTTTAATTTGTATAGGGTGCCATTTCATCCCTATTTTTGAAATGAATATGCTCCAATGTTGATTGAGGTCAAAAATGCACCCAATGAGTGCTGCAAAGATGATTTGTTAAGGAAATTCGTATGAATAGATTCGTAAAATGGCTTTTCAGCCTGATATTGATTGGTTTGGCAGGCCTAGTGGCGTATACCTGGATTATGCTTAATTGGAGCTACGGGAGTGGAGAGCGTGCTGGCTATGTACAAAAGTTTTCCAATCGAGGTTATGTCTGTAAAACCTGGGAAGGCGAGTTAGCCATGGTTTCAATGCCTGGAACCATGTCAGAAAAATTCCTCTTTACGGTCCGTGAAGATGCTGTGGCACAAAAAATTAACGCTAATTTAGGTAAAAAAGTTGCCCTGAAATATGAGCAGCATATCGGATTGCCTACAAGCTGTTTTGGCGATACCGAGTATTTTGTGTCTGATGTGACAGTTATAGAAGAGTAAAAAATAGGCAATAAAAAAATTTGCTGTAACGCAGCTTTATTTTTGTAATTTTTTGTGGTTAAAATCATGTAAGCGCAAGGTGCGCTGATATCAATATCTATAAGGAGCTTCACTTGAACAAAGCAGAACTAATCGCAGCGATTGCTGACGACGCTGAGATCTCAAAAGCCAAAGCTGAATTTGCATTGAATTCTGCTATTGAGCAAATCATTAAAGCTGTTACTAAAGGCGACTCAGTACAGCTGATCGGTTTCGGTACTTTCTCTTCTGGTAAGCGTGCTGCACGTATGGGTCGTAACCCAAAAACTGGTGAGCCACTCAAAATTGCTGCTGCTAAAACTGTTAAGTTTTCTGCTGGTAAAGCATTTAAAGATTCAGTTAACAAGCGTAAGAAGTAATTCTTGCTTTGTTGGAGAAAAAGCCCGGCATGCCGGGCTTTTTTGTTTTCATAGAGAGTGCAAATTTTTTGCACACCTACCCAAGTTTAGTTTTAGCTTTGTACCAAGCGTCGATGGCGATGAATACTCATCAAAATACCGGCTCCAAATCCCAGAGTCACTAAAGCAGTTCCTCCATAACTGATGAAGGGTAGTGGAACTCCAACTACGGGCAATAAACCGCTTACCATGCCGATGTTGACAAAGGCGTAGGTAAAGAAAATCAGTGTCACAGATGCGCCTAGTAGGCGAGTGAATAGATTGGGTGCGCTAGCAGAAATGGCCAAGCCTCGTTTAATCAAAGCGAAGAAAAGTGCCAACATAACTAAGTTGCCCAATAAGCCAAACTCTTCTGAGAACACAGCAAAGACAAAGTCGGTATGCTTTTCTGGAATAAATTCGAGATGGGCTTGAGTACCCTGAAACCAACCTTTACCAAAAAATCCACCTGAGCCGATTGCAATCATCGACTGAATTGTATGAAAGCCTTTTCCAAGGGGGTCGCTACTCGGGTCAAGCAAAGTGCACACTCGGTGTTTTTGATAGTTATGAACTAGTGGCCACGCAACATCATGCGCACAAATAGTGCTACCAAAAATAATGATGAGGATGATTCCAAATGCGCCAATACCGATGAATGGCAGGATCCATTTCCACGGTAATCCAGCAAGAATGATCACATACATGCCTGCGGCAAACACCAAGAGCGCAGTGCCCAAGTCAGGTTGACGCGCAATGAGCATCACTGGAATCCCAAGGATGATTGCCGCTACTCCATAGTCCCAAGATTTTTGAATGCCTTCCCGTTTTTGAAAATACCAGGCCAGCATGAGTGGCATAGCAATTTTCATGAGCTCAGATGGTTGAATTACGAAGCCAATATTGAGCCAACGTCTTGCACCTTTTTTAATCAGTCCAAATATAGCGACTGCAATCAGTAGTGCAACCCCAACACCATAAATCCATACTGCAGCCATCTCTAACCACTTTGGTGGAATGCGAGAAACAATCCACATGACTGCGAAAGAAAGTGCTAAATTGCGCAATTCATCCTCAAAACGAACAGGCGTATTTTGACTTGCAGATAAAAAAGTAATAAATCCAATGCCTGCCAACCCAAGCAGAATATAGCCTAGCTGGCGATCGAGTCCGCTGAAAATGCTGAGGAATATTTTCTTTGCTTTATTTATGGCGCTCTTTTCCATTCAGGAATCTCCTTGGGCCATTTACCTTCAAGATAAAAATCTAGCGCCTTACGCGCAATCGGCGCAGCATATTGCGCACCAAATCCTGCGTTTTCTACTACCATCGCAATGACGATTGTCGGTTTTTCTGCGGGGGCAAAGGCAACATATAAAGCATGATCACGTAAAAATTCTGCTGTAGATCCGTGGTTATATTCTTTCGAGTTCAAGCTAAACACTTGCGCTGTTCCAGTCTTGCCGCCAACTTGATAGCCCGTACCTTTAAAAACAGAGGCAGACGTTCCAGAATTATTTACCTCGACCATCGCTTTCTTAATGAACTCAATATTCTCGGGTACGAGATCAATTCGATAACTTTCTTTGGGCGTTGTCAGGGTGCGATTTCTTGTAAAGGGGTCTTCAATCGCTTTTACTAAGTGCGGCTTCATGACGATACCGTTATTTGCCATATTTGCCATTGCATGGGCTAATTGCAGAATAGTAAATGCGTTATAGCCCTGACCAATTCCCAAGGAAATTGTTTCGCCTTCGTACCATTTTTGCTGCTCTGGTTTTTTGAAAGTATTTTTCTTCCACTCGGTGGATGGCAACACACCTTTTGATTCACCTTGTAGGTCGATGCCAGTAATTTGACCAAAGCCAAATGGTTTCATGAAGTCATGCATCATGTTGACACCCATATCACGCGCTAAAAGGTAGTAATAGGTATCACAAGATTCAACAATCGACTTTTGCATATCAACAATGCCGTGCCCACCTTTCTTATCATCACGGAAAGTGTGGTTACCAAAATCAAAATAACCCGGGTCGGATATGGTTTGTGACGGTGTGCGCTTTTTAGTTTCTAAAGCTGCCAGCGCCATAAATGGTTTGTAGGTTGACCCTGGCGGATAAATGCCTTTAAGCGGGCGGTTATAGAGTGGCTTTTGTGGCGAGTCATTCAGCTCTTTCCACGTGACTGAGTCGATGCCCTCCACAAAGTCATTGGGATTGAAGTTAGGCTTAGAAACAAATGCCAAGATATCCCCAGTCTCGGGCTCAATCGCAACAAATGCACCACGGAAATTTCCATAGAGCTGCTCAACTAAGTATTGCAGCTTGATATCAACCGAAAGGACCACATTTTTTCCTGGTACCGATGGTGAGCTAGAAAGTGTACGCACGGGTTTGCCGCCTGCAGTAATCTCCACTTCATCATATCCTGGCCTACCTCGTAATACCGTCTCATAACTTTGCTCGATACCAATTTTCCCAACATACTGAATGCCCGGCAAAAATGAAGTTTGTAGCGCATCAGGATCACCCGCTTTGGAGTTATCAATTTCAATTTGCATCCGCTCGATATCTCGCTTAGAGGCTCGCCCAATATAACCAATCAGATGCGATGCGAGCTCGTTATAGGGATACTCTCGAAAGCTTCGGGCGCGTATCTCGACACCCGGAAAGCGATAGCGATTAACCATAAAGCGGGCTGTTTCAACTTCGGTGAGCATCGAGCGGAGGGGAAAGGTGCCCATTTTGCGAGAATCTTCAAGTGAGCGCTTGAAATTTCTTCGATCTCTGGGAGAAATCAATACGATTTGCGAAAGCTCATCGATTAGTTCATCAACATTGCCTTTAACTTCTTCAGCGTTTACATCTAAGGTCAGCGCTGAGTAGTTTCTGCCAATCACGATTCCATTGCGGTCTATTAAGAGGCCGCGATTGGCGGGTGCTGGTACTAAAGCGATTCTATTGCTTTCTGCCAGCAGCGTGTATTTGCTATGGCTCACTAGTTGCAGCCAGACTAATCTCGTAACCAATAATAAGAAACAGAAGGTGACAAACAGGGTCGCAATATGAATGCGCTCTTGAAACGAGTCGAGATCTGGTTTTTTAAAAGAAACCATTTAGTGCTTTAAAGCGGACGATTGTGATCAACATCAATAGGGCGACGTTGAGGCGATAGCAAGATGCTTGTTGCTAAGGGCCACAGCATTCCCTCAATCAATGCTTGAATAGCGCCGGTCAGCGCCCACCAATAGACTTCACCACTTAAGAACCAATGGACGAGTACCGGGAATAATGAAACTAGCAAGAAGATTGGCAGTAAATGCATCGCTTGGGTGAAAACATTTAAAGCGACGATCCGTCGATGCCAGGAGATAGCTAGATAAGCCACCAATGAGTAGCTAAAAGCGTTAAGGCCTAATAAGTCAGAGTTGTGAACATCCATTAACAAGCCAAGGATAAATGCAATGATTACGCCAACGTAGCGATGCTGGTGGATGTTCCAAAATATGATACAAATAATTAGCCAGTCTGGCACCCAGCCGTAATTACCAATAGGCAAAAGATTGAGTAGTAATGCGCAAAACAGGCTGAAATAAATAAAGACCGCACTTACCGGACGAAGAATATACCCGCTTTGAAAGTCGATCATTGCATGCCTCGCGCACGGGTTTGGCGACGCCCTGGAGTATTGGTTAGCGGTGCGTCAGGCTTGCTATTTGCGGTAGATGCTTTGGCATCCCATTGTGGATCGTAAAGTAATGCGAGAGCCTGTCGGTAGCGGTTTGCTGGTGCAACTGGCACACAGAAAACATTAGAAGAATTTTTATCAGCATTTCGTTCAATGCGACTAATCACAGCTACTGCAAAGCCTGGTGGGTAGACGCCATCAATACCTGAGGTAATCAACACATCGCCTACTTCTAAGTCGCTAGCTACGGGAAGGTAGCGCAACTCGAGTGGGTTACCGCGTCCTGCTCCAAAAACAGCTGCCCTTAAGCCATTGCGTGCAACTTGTACTGGTACCGCAAAGTCACGATCCTCTAATAGAGACACTTCTGCAGAGTGATCGTAGACGCGCACTACTTGACCTAAGATGCCGGAATCACTTGCAATGGGATTGCCCAGTTTAAGACCGTCATTACTTCCACGATTAATCACAATGCGCTGAGAAATTGGATTGGGTGGATTAAAAAGAATTTCGACTGGTAATGTTTCGAATAGAACTTGCTTTTGCAAATCCATCAGCTGACGTAGATTTTGGTTCTCTATGAGCAGAAACTCCGATTGATTGGCAAGCAAAGAGAGCTCCGCTTGCCGTACTTTCATTTCTTGATTTTCTTTTTCTAGAGTTCCGCGACTAGTGAAATATTCTGATGTCGCCTCAAATACATTGCGCGGCATCATCATCACATACTCTAGGGGGCGCAATAACCAATTGACGTTATTGCGAATGGGGTCAAGTGCTTTATAACGAAAATCGATCAACATCAATGCGATGCTAATCGAAAGACAGACAATCAGTTTTACTAAAGCCGGAACGCCTTGTCTAAAAAGAGGTGGAGCGCTATGTTGCAATTCCCTAATCGACGCTTAAGTCAATTACTCTTGTGAGAACACGCCGCCCAGCTTGTCCATGCGCTCTAAAGCAATACCGCAACCACGAGCGACGCAAGTGAGAGGATCTTCAGCAACATGAATTGGCAGACCAGTTTCTTCTAGCAATAGACGATCGAGGTCGCGCAATAGTGCGCCACCACCAGTGAGCATCATGCCGCGCTCAGCGATATCAGATGCGAGCTCGGGCGGAATCTGTTCGAGGGCTGCTTTTACAGCAGTAACGATTTGATTTAATGGATCGGTTAACGCTTCCAAAATTTCATTGCTGGTCACAGTGAAGCTGCGTGGAATACCTTCAGAAAGATTACGACCTTTCACTTCCATTTCGCGTACTTCAGCACCAGGGAAAGCGGAGCCAATCGTTTTTTTAATCAACTCAGCGGTTTGCTCCCCGATCAACATGCCGTAGTTACGACGAATGTAGTTTGTGATGGCTTCATCAAACTTATCGCCACCAACACGAACAGAGCCTTTGTAAACCATGCCACCTAGTGACATCACGCCAACTTCAGTTGTGCCGCCACCAATATCAACGACCATAGAGCCGGCCGCCTCGGAGACTGGTAGACCTGCACCAATCGCAGCGGCCATAGGCTCTTCGATTAAAAATACTTGTGATGCGCCAGCACCTAATGCGGATTCGCGAATAGCGCGACGCTCAACTTGGGTGGAGCCACAAGGAACGCAAATAATGATGCGGGGGCTTGGCTTGAGTAGCTTGCTCTCATGCACCATTTTGATAAATTGCTTGAGCATTTGCTCAGTAATGGTGAAATCGGCGATAACGCCGTCTTTCATTGGGCGAATAGCCTCAATATTTCCAGGAACCCGTCCCAGCATGGCTTTTGCTTCTTTTCCAACGGCCAAAATGGTTTTTTTGCCATTTGGACCGCCTTCAGTGCGAATTGCCACAACTGAAGGTTCATCAAGCACAATACCTCGTTCACGCATGTAAATTAAGGTGTTAGCGGTGCCTAGGTCGATGGCCAGGTCATTAGAAAAGTAGCTGCGAAAAAAACCAAACATGATGTAGTGGGAAAATAAGTAAGTGTTAAAAAATATATATATGAATGATACTCTAGCGCCCCATGAAACTTAACGATGTCCAGCGCATTGCGCACCTTTCCAACCTTGACTTAAGTCAGGCAGAAGCCGAGGCGGTATTACCTCAATTACAGGCAGTTTTTGCTTTAGTCGAGGAGATGCAGGCTGTCGATACCACCGGTCTCGACCCCTTGGCGCACCCAATTCTATTTTTGCGCGATTTGGCGCAACCCTTGCGCAATGATGCGGTGACCGAGGTAGATCATCGCGCTGAAAACATGCAATCTGCCCCTGCTACTCAGGATGGCTACTTCTTAGTTCCACGGGTGATCGAATGAGCTGGCATCAAACCCCCATTGCATTGATGGCTAAAGCATTAGCCGCCAAAGAGGTCTCCAGTGTGGAGTTGACGAAGTACTTTCTGAGTCGCATTGAAGCCGGAAAGCACTGGAATGCATATCTTGATGTAAGTGCTCACTTAAGTTTAGACCAAGCTTCTAAAGCAGACAAAATTATTGCCTCTGGCAAGGCTGGAAAGTTAACGGGCATCCCGGTTGCCCATAAAGATGTCTTTGTGACACGTGGCTGGAAGTCGACAGCCGCTTCCAAAATGCTCGAGGGTTACCTCAGTCCATTTGATGCGACAGTAGTCTCAAATCTCGGAATTCCCGATGAGCTAAACCCAAATGGCGCTGGCATGGTTTGCCTTGGCAAGACCAATATGGATGAGTTCGCAATGGGCTCCTCCAATGAAAATTCAGCCTATGGACCAGTCTTAAATCCTTGGAATTCAGAATATGTTGCTGGCGGCTCATCTGGAGGATCTGCAGCGGCAGTGGCAGCGGGATTAGCTCCCATTGCAACAGGTACAGATACTGGCGGCTCCATACGTCAGCCAGCAGCTTTTTGCGGGCTGACTGGTATCAAGCCTAGTTATGGGCGTGTATCTCGTTACGGGATGATTGCCTATGCCTCCTCTCTGGATCAGGCGGGTCCAATGGGAAAAACAGCTGAAGATTGCGCTTTATTGCTGTCGGCGATGTCCTCGCATGATCCCCGCGACTCAACCTCGCTGGCTGATTCTGGAGAAGACTATGGGCGCTATCTCAATCAGTCTTGGAAAAAAGGCGGCGCTAACTCAGCGAAGCCTTTAGAAGGATTGAGAGTGGGCTTGCCAAAAGAATTCTTTGCAGAAGGGCTTGCACCAGAAGTGGCCAATGCAGTCAACGCTGCAGCAAAAGCTTTACAAGAATTAGGCGCAGAGTTGCTTGAAGTGAGTTTGCCAAAAACGAAGCTATCAATCCCGGTGTATTACGTTTTAGCTCCAGCTGAAGCCTCAAGCAATTTGAGTCGTTTTGATGGTGTGCGTTACGGACATCGAGCAAATGAATATCGTGATTTATCTGACATGTATAAGAAATCACGTACGGAAGGATTTGGCGCAGAAGTAAAGCGTCGCATCTTAGTTGGCACTTATGTACTTTGTCATGGCTATTACGATGCTTATTATTTGCAGGCTCAAAAAATACGTCGCATTATTGCTGCGGACTTCCAAGCAGCATTTGAGCGATGCGATGTCATCCTAGGGCCAGTGGCTCCAGACGTTGCATGGCGCTTAGGCGAAAAATCAAAAGACCCTGTACAAATGTATTTAGAAGATATTTATACACTCTCCACCAACTTAGCAGGGCTGCCCGCAATGAGCGTTCCTTGTGGCTTCAACGCGAGTAATTTGCCGATTGGCATGCAGTTAATTGGCAACTATTTTTCTGAGGCGCGCCTGCTTCAAGTAGCACATCAATATCAACAAAACACTGATTGGCATTTGCGGCAAGCAAGCGAGGTGGCATGATGCAATGGGAAATCGTTATTGGTCTTGAGACCCATGCGCAGTTACAAACACAATCTAAAATCTTTAGTGGGGCTAGTACACGTTTTGGTGCCGGCCCAAATACCCAAGCCTGCGCAGTTGACTTGGCTTTACCTGGGGTATTACCAGTATTAAACCGTCAAGCGGTTGAGCATGCTATTCGATTTGGCTTGGCAGTAAATGCCAAGATTTCGCCAGCAAGTATTTTTGCGCGCAAGAATTATTTCTATCCTGACTTGCCAAAGGGTTACCAGATTAGTCAGATGGACCTTCCCATAGTCGTTGGTGGTCATTTGGAAATATTAGTTGGTGATCAAATCAAAGTGGTGGAGCTCACACGCGCCCACATGGAAGAAGACGCCGGTAAGTCGGTTCATGAAGAAGGCTTCTTAGGCCCCCACGGTGAGGCATCTAGTGGTATCGACTTAAATCGTGCCGGCACCCCATTGTTGGAAATTGTGACAGAGCCAGTGATGCGTAGTGCTGCTGAGGCGGTGGCTTATGCAAAAGCACTTCACACTCTCGTGGTCTGGTTGGGAGTATGCGATGGCAATATGCAAGAAGGTTCTTTCCGATGTGATGCGAATGTATCTGTTCGCCCTATAGGTCAAAAAGAATTTGGCACCCGTTGCGAGATTAAGAACTTAAATTCCTTCCGCTTTTTAGAAGAGGCGATTCAATACGAAGTGCGTAGACAAATTGAATTGATTGAGGATGGTGGCAAAGTTGTCCAAGAAACCCGCCTATACGATCCCGATCGTCAAGAGACTCGCAGCATGCGCAGTAAAGAAGACGCAAATGACTATCGATATTTCCCGGATCCAGATTTATTGCCAGTAGTGATTGATGATGCTTGGATTGCGGATGTCCGCAGCAAGATGCCAGCGTTACCGGCACAGCTTCGTGAAGAGTGGCAAAGCGAATTTGGCTTAAGCGCCTACGATACGCAATTGCTTACGCAAGATCGCGACACTGCCAAGATATTTGAAGAGCTACTAGCGATTGTTGGTAAGTCTTTGGCAAAGGCTGCGGCTAACCTGATAGCGGGTGAGCTTGCTTCATCGCTCAATCGCGCTGGAATTGCTACTGCAGATGTGCCACTAAAAGCAGAGCATTTGGCACCGCTATTAACTCGCGTATCAGACGGCACGATCTCCAACAAAATTGCAAAAGAAATCTTCGCAATTTTGTGGGAAGAGGCTATCGCAGGCAAAGCCATCAGCACTGTTGATCAAGTGATTGAAGCTAGGGGTTTAAAGCAGATTAGCGATAGTGGCGAACTTGAGGCCATGATTGATAAGGTTTTGGCGGCAAACGAGAAGTCGGTTGAAGAGTTCCGCTCTGGTAAGGAAAAAGCATTTAACGCTTTAGTTGGTCAGATCATGAAAGCCTCGCAAGGTAAGGCTAATCCAGGGCAAGTGAATGAGCTTCTGCGTAAAAAGCTGAGCTAAAAAATTAAATTAGAAAATAAGCGAGAAAAACACAGATGAGCGCAATCGATCCTAAGCAAGCCGAGCAAGAAGAATTGGTAGCAGAGTGGTTGCGAGCTACCCCAGGTTTTTTTGAGCGTTATGCCAATCTCTTGAATGAGATTCGTTTAAAACATCCTCACGAGGATCGTGCAATCTCTTTGCAAGAACGCCAGATGACTTTGTTGCGCACACAGAATCAAGAGCTCAATCGTCGCTTGAGTGAGATGCTGCATTTTGGAAGTCGTAATGACAAAACCCAGCAAAGCTTAGTGGCTTGGTTATTACGTTTAATGCGGGCCAACACCAAGGCGGATGTGGAATCTGCAGTGACTGCAGGTTTGGCCGAAGTGTTTGAAGTCGAGTCAGCAAAACTCTTGTCACCCAATACTGCATTTGGCCCATGGATTGATACGCCATTATGTGGCTCAGCCAAAGAGCTGGCTGCAGCGAGTGTGGATTTGCTGGCAACCCAAGTGACTATCGATCCTGAGTGGCAAAGTATGGTGGCTATTGGTCTACCGCTAGGTAAAAGTATTGGCGTAGCGCAATCGCCAGCAGTACTTTTGTTGGCAAGCAAAGACGAGTCCCGTTTTACTGCCGATATGGGCGCGTTCTATTTGCGTCAGATTGCTGAACTCACCGCTGCAGCTTTGGATCGTACCCAGGCTTATGAGCCAAGCGCCAGCTGATCTGCATCCCCTGGTGCTGGAATATTTGCATGAGCTGCATGTATTGAGACAGCTCTCACCGCATACGCTTAAAGCCTACCGTATGGATCTCAGTGAGTTGCAGGCGCTGGCAGCAGATGATGCTATTGACTTATTAAAGGTAAGCAATGCTCATGTACGTCGCTGGGCAGGTCGCTTACATTCAAAGGGAAAATCATCTCGCACGATTGCAAGAGCGCTTTCTGCTTGGCGTGGCTGGTATGACTGGTTGACCGAGAAAGATGCGCGTCGAGATACGCAGGCGGGAAGGTTGACTGCAAATCTAGTGGCTAATCCTGTTGATGATGTAAAGGCACCCAAACGTTTAAAGTCTTTACCTAAAGCACTTTCAGTTGAGCAGGCACTCTCTTTAGTAAATCAAGCCGTAAAAGAGGCTGAAGAAAAAAAAGATCTAGAGACTGTGCGTGACGCAGCGATCATTGATTTGCTCTATTCCTCGGGCCTACGTTTATCAGAACTTCTTGGGATTGATGTAATGCAAAGCAAAGATCGCCAACAGGAGTCTGCCGGGTGGTTGGATTGGGATGCTGCAGAGGTCACGGTTTTGGGTAAAGGCGGCAAACGTCGCTCAGTTCCCATAGGTGGGCCAGCAATGCAATCTCTCAAAGTCTGGCGTGCAGCTCGAGACCTGCTTGCGCAGGCAGATGTATCAATGGCTTTATTTATTTCTGCAACAGGCGCTCGCTTATCTCCCCGGACGGTTCAGGCGCGTTTACGGACTTTGGCGATGAGGGCGGGCCTACCAACCCATGTTCATCCACATATGATGCGTCATAGCTTCGCTAGCCATGTATTGCAGTCCTCTCAGGATTTGAGGGCGGTGCAGGAGATGCTAGGGCATGCCAGCATTGCCAGCACCCAAATTTACACCTCCTTAGATTTCCAGCACTTAGCGCAGGCATACGATAAGGCTCATCCTCGTGCAAAAGCCGGCAAAGCTTGAGGAACTCGGTAAGATAGAAGGTTTCCCGTTTGGGGAATGTATTTATAGCTTTTGATAGGATCAAAAATGGCGTTAATTCCGGTAACAATTCTCACAGGCTTTTTGGGGAGCGGCAAAACCACTTTGCTCAAACATATCCTGACTGCAGAGCATGGCAAAAAAATTGCTGTGATTGAGAACGAGTTCGGCGAAGAAAATATCGATAACGACATCTTGGTTCAAGACAATCAAGAGAATATTGTGCAAATGAGCAATGGCTGCATTTGCTGCACCATCCGTGGGGATCTGGTTGAAGCCCTGAATGAGCTTTGGGAGCAACGTAGGGACAAAAAAATTAGTTTTGAGCGCGTGGTTATTGAAACCACTGGAGTGGCTAATCCAGGCCCAGTCGCTCAAACCTTCTTTATGGACGATGACGTAGCGGACCACTATGTTCTGGATGCCATAGTCACTTTGGTGGATGCCAAGCATGGCCCGCAGCAACTGACTGAGCATGAGGAGGCGCAACGCCAAGTAGGCTTTGCAGATCAAATTTTCATTACCAAGACGGATTTGGTGACGCCCGCCGAAGTGGACGCCTTACGTAATCGCCTAATGCATATGAACCCGCGCGCACCGATTCAGGGGATCTCTAAAGGAGTTGTTCCATTAGATGCCGTTTTGGATCTTAAGGGCTTTAATTTAAACGCGAAGCTCGATATTGATCCTCACTTCTTGGAGCAAGATGATCATGACCATGCTACTTGTGGTCATGATCACAGTCATGACCACCACGATCACAGTAGCTGTGGCCATGACCATAGCCACGATCATCATGGTCATGCGGGGCATACAGACCGCATCCAATCCTTCGTTTTTCGTAGTGATAAACCCTTTGACCATAAAAAATTAGAGGACTTCCTGGGCGGAATTTTGGAGGTCTTCGGGGAGAAGATGTTGCGCTACAAAGGCGTCCTCTATGTGAAGGGTAGCAACCGAAAAGTCGTGTTCCAGGGCGTCCATCAGATGATGGGCAGTGATATGGCTGGTTTATGGGGTGCAGAACCCAAGCAAACCCGCATGGTCTTTATCGGGATAGATTTGCCCAAGGACACCCTGCTGGCTGGGCTTGAAGGCTGTTTGGCCTAGGAAATTTAAAGTACAATCCCGCGCCACGGCCAAGATTAATAAATATTGGCTAAAAGGGTAGTAAAACTTTGGCAGAATGAAGCAATAATGATTTAGATCCATGGAAAGAATGAAATGACGGTAAAAACACCAACGAAATCTACGGCTGCAGCAAAAGCCCCTAGTAAAGCGGCAAGCGCAAAAGTTGCCAAAGGTGCCCCTTTAACAGAAGCTGAATTACTCAAGATGTCCGAAAAGGACTATATGAATGCAGGCCAGTTAGATTTTTTCCGTCAGAAGTTATTGACCTTAAAGTCTGACATTCTGAAGAATGCTTCAGAAACGACAGAGCATTTACGCGAAAACATTTTGGTTCCCGATCCTGCGGACCGTGCAACGATTGAAGAAGAGCATGCTCTTGAGCTACGCACACGTGATCGTGAGCGTAAGCTATTGAAAAAAGTAGAGCAGGCTTTAGCCCGCATTGAATCGGGTGATTACGGTTGGTGTGAAGAGACTGGTGAGCCAATTGGCTTGAACCGCCTCATTGCACGACCAACGGCCAACCTATCTCTAGAGGCGCAAGAGCGCCGTGAACTACGTCAAAAGTTGTTTGGCGATTAATTACTACACCGAATATAAAAGTAGCAATGACTAAGCAATCCCCATCCATTAGCGAAATCCCTCCTTTATTAAAGGCAGAGATTTTGGCCGAGGCCCTGCCTTACATTCGTGCTTATCACGGTAAAACGATTGTGATTAAGTACGGCGGAAACGCGATGGTCGAAGAGCGCCTCAAAGAAAGTTTTGCGCGCGATGTCATTTTGCTTAAGCTGGTTGGTATGAACCCCGTAGTAGTGCATGGCGGCGGCCCGCAAATTGATGAAGCCCTCAAGAAGATTGGTAAGACTGGTACCTTTATTCAAGGTATGCGCGTCACCGATGAAGAGACTATGGAAGTGGTGGAGTGGGTTCTCGGTGGCGAAGTACAGCAAGATATTGTGATGTTGATTAATCACTTTGGTGGTCAGGCAGTCGGTTTGACTGGCAAAGACGGCGGCTTGATTCGTGCAAAGAAGATGCTGGTTGCCGATGAAAAAAAGGCTGGTGGAACTATTGATTTAGGTTTTGTTGGCGAGATTGAGGCGATTAACCCTGCAGTTGTAAAAGCATTACAGGACGACGCCTTTATTCCCGTGATCTCTCCGATTGGATTTAGCGAAGAGGGTCAGGCCTACAACATTAATGCCGACTTAGTGGCTGGTAAGATGGCAGAAATTTTGCATGCAGAGAAATTAGTCATGATGACGAATATTCCTGGAGTGATGGATAAAAGCGGTAAGCTTTTAACGGACCTGACTGCACGTGAAATTGATGGTCTATTTGCTGACGGTACTATTTCTGGCGGTATGTTGCCAAAGATTTCTTCTGCATTAGATGCCGCAAAGAGCGGCGTCAATTCAGTACATATCATTGATGGACGAATTGAGCACTCCCTATTGTTGGAGATTCTGACAGAGCAAGCATTTGGAACAATGATCCGTTCCCGTTAAGAGTTGAACAAGAGATATAAATATGCGTGATTCTTTTGACCCTAGCGCCTCAGAGATTGAGACGACAACTGCCGAAGAGGGCAAGACACGCAAGCGCCCACGTCCGGGGGAGCGCCGCCTACAGATTTTGCAAGTGTTGGCAGAGATGTTGCAAAACCCCAAAGGTGAGCGTGTAACGACTGCGGCATTAGCTGCAAAAATTCAAGTCTCAGAAGCGGCGCTCTATCGACATTTCGCCAGTAAGGCGCAGATGTTTGAGGGCCTAATTGCATTTATTGAGCAAACGGTTTTTGGTCTGATTAATCAGATTAACCAAAAAGAAGAGTCTGGGCTTGCGCAAGCGCGTGGCATTTTGCAGATGCTTTTATTCTTTGCAGAAAAGAATCCTGGTATGACGCGCGTGCTTTTGGGTGACGCTCTATTGCAAGAAGACGATCGCTTGCAAGAGCGTATTACACAAGTACTTGATCGTGTTGAGGCATCTTTAAAGCAGGCACTGCGTATCGCTCAAACTCAAGGTGGTTCGTGGGCAAATGTATCTCAAGATGAAGTCAGCATTCGTGCGGCGATGTTGATGAGTTATGTTTTGGGCCGTTGGCATCGCTTTGCTCGTAGCGGCTTTAAAAAGCTTCCAACTGAAGCGTCTGACATCAGTCTTCGCATTCTTCTATCCGAATGAGCGAGCTAAACCTCTCTAGAAATACTATCCATTTTGCCGAGCCCTTGCCTTTGCAAAGTGGCGCCATTTTATCGAGCTACGATTTAGTTATTGAAACTTACGGCAAGCTCAATGCCGATAAAAGTAATGCTGTTCTAGTTTGTCATGCGCTCAATGCATCACACCATGTAGCTGGTCCTAATCCAGATGATGCAAAAGATATCGGCTGGTGGGATAACATGATTGGGCCAGGCAAGCCGGTAGACACCAATCGCTTCTTTGTGATTGGCGTTAATAATCTAGGTTCTTGCTTTGGATCTACTGGTCCCATGAGCATCAATCCTGCCACTAGCAAGCCGTATGGCGCAGACTTCCCAGTGATTACGGTGGAAGATTGGGTAAACACCCAGGCGCGCTTAGCCGATAAGTTAGGCATTCGCCGTTTTGCCGCAGTAATGGGTGGAAGCTTAGGCGGAATGCAGGCATTAGCCTGGTCTATTCAATTCCCAAAACGCCTTGCTCATTGCTTGGTAATCGCCTCGACGCCAAAACTGAGCGCACAGAACATTGCATTTAATGAAGTAGCACGCAATGCGATTTTGTCAGATCCCGACTTTCATGGTGGTAATTACTACGAGCATGGCGTAGTGCCAAAGCGCGGCCTAAAACTCGCTCGCATGGTAGGCCATATTACCTATTTATCTGACGATGACATGGCAGAAAAGTTTGGGCGCGAGCTGCAAAGACCCCATGGCGAATCCCAGGACTATCGTTTTAGTTTTGATGTTGAGTTTGAGGTTGAAAGTTATTTACGCCATCAAGGCGATAAGTTTTCCACTTACTTTGATGCCAACACTTATTTGCTGATTACGAGAGCGCTAGATTATTTTGATCCGGCTCGTCGTTATGAGGGTAGCTTAAATCGCGCCCTAGCTGAAGTCCAGGCTAGATTCTTGGTAGTGAGCTTCTCTACAGATTGGCGTTTCCCACCTAATCGCAGTCGTGAGATTGTGGAGTCTTTACTTAGCAATAAGAGTGAAGTTAGTTATGTAGAAATTGATGCCCCGCATGGGCACGATGCTTTCTTGTTAGATGATCCTCGTTATCACAATCTAATTCGTGCTTATTTCGAACAAATGCTAGAGGCAAAATCATGAAGCGCGCTGACTTTGCTGCAATAGCGAACTGGATTGAGCCCAATAGTGAAGTGCTTGATCTCGGTTGTGGTGACGGCAGTTTCTTAGAGTATTTGCAAAAGCAAAAACCAGTTCATGCCTATGGGGTTGAGATTGATGATGCGCGCGTACTTTCTTGCATACAAAAAAGTTTGAATGTGATTCAGCAAAACTTAGAGGGTGGCCTAGCCTTGTTTGAGAACAATAGCTTTGACACAGTTGTGCTCTCACAGACCTTGCAAACGATTCATGAAACTGAAAAGATTTTGCGTGAAGTGGTCAGGGTTGGTAAGGAATCAATTGTTTCTTTCCCGAATTTTGGCCATTGGTCACATCGCCTAGCGGTTGGCTTTGGCCGTATGCCCGTTTCTAAGAGCTTGCCATACCAGTGGTACAACACGCCTAACGTGCGCGTTCTCACAGTGGCTGATTTTGAAAAGCTGGCCTCGAGCTTGGGCTTGCAGATTTTGGATCAATGCATCTTGCATGAAGGGCGACAAGTTACTTTGATGCCTAATCTTTTTGGAAGCCTAGCGCTGTTCCGCGTTCGACGTGCTTAGTACGATTGAGTCCTGGCTGAAAGATTTTCGGGTTTATCTCGAATGGCCTTGTCTCCGAATGCTCTTCTTGGGCTTTTCTGCAGGCTTACCGCTGCTACTGATTTTAGGAACGCTGAGTTTCTGGCTTAGAGAGGCTGGCATAGATCGCAGTACGATTGGTTACCTCACTTGGGTTGGTTTGATCTACGTGTTTAAGTGGATGTGGGCTCCTTTAGTGGACCGGCTATCCATTCCTTTGCTATCTACATTTTTTGGTAGAAGGCGTAGCTGGCTACTTTTTGCGCAGTTGCTAATTGTTCTTGGCTTAGTTGGTATGGCCAGCATTGACCCTAAGGTTCAACTTACGCCGATTGTGTGGTGCGCACTCTTGGTTGCCTTTGGCTCTGCCACGCAAGATATTGCTTTAGATGCTTTTCGGATTGAGTCTGCCGATAGCGATCATCAAGCAGCATTAGCCGCTACGTATCAAACAGGCTATCGACTCGCTTTAATTTGGGCTGGGGCTGGCGTTCTTTGGTTGGCTGCTCGCGCTGAGTCAGGCGCTACTGGCTATGATCCAACTGCCTGGCAATTTGCCTATCTTTGTATGGCACTCTCGATTGGTGTGGGGGTGATCACTACCTTGTTTAGCAAGGAGCCTATTCGTATTGAGCTTGCCAAAGCCCGTAATGCAAAGGCATGGCTACATCAAACTTTGATTGAGCCATTTGCAGATTTTATTCGGCGCTATGGGTGGCACGCGATTTTGATTTTGTCATTAATTGCCATCTATCGTATTAGTGATGTGGTGATGGGGATTATGGCAAACCCGTTCTATGTTGATATGGGCTACACCAAAGATGAAGTTGCGGCAGTTAGCAAGGTCTTTGGTGTAGTGATGACCTTGGTCGGTGCCTTTGTTGGTGGAGTTCTGACCTTGCGTTTTGGCGTGATGCGTATTTTATTTCTGGGCGCGATTTTATCGGCCGTCAGCAATTTGTTATTTGCTTGGCTTGCCACTCAAGGCCATGACTTGCATGGATTGATCTGGGTCATCTCTGCCGATAATCTGAGTTCCGGAATTGCAACGGCAGCATTTATTGCGTTCTTATCAGCTTTGACGAATATTCAGTATTCTGCAACGCAGTACGCATTGTTTAGTTCGATGATGCTCTTATTGCCAAAGTGGCTTGCTGGTTTTTCGGGCGTCTTTGTAAATCACTTTGGCTACGCAAGCTTTTTTATAAGTACTGCGATTATTGGTGCGCCAGTTTTAATTCTGATTTGGCTCGCCATTCACTTCAAAGTAGTCGAGTTTAAAAAGCACGATTCACAGATCGCTAAATAAACCAGTCATAATCTACTGTGAGTGGCGCATGATCTGAGAAGCGCTCATCTTTATAGATAGCCGTACGTTTAGCGCTAGCTGCAATACCCGGGGTTGTGAGGTGATAGTCGATGCGCCAGCCTACGTTCTTTGCATACGCTTGACCGCGGTTGCTCCACCAGGTATAGCAGGCATTAGTCGCTTCAGGCTCTAGCTTTCGGTAGACATCCACGTAGCCAACTTTGCTAAAGAGGTTTGTTAACCAAGCACGCTCTTCCGGTAAAAAGCCCGAATTCTTTAGATTGCCTTTCCAGTTCTTGAGGTCAATCTCGTTGTGGGCAATATTGACGTCGCCGCACAGCACAATCTCACGCCCTGATTTCTTGAGTTCTACTAGGTGCGGTAAGAAAGAATCGAGATAGCGATACTTAGCTTCCTGCCTCTCTGGTGAGCTTGAGCCTGATGGCATGTATACGGAAATGACTGAAAGCTTTTTGAATCGAGCTTCGACATAGCGACCTTCCGCATCAAACTCCGCATTGCCATAGCCATAGAGCACCTCATCTGGCTTATGTGGGGTGTAGATGCCACAACCGCTATAGCCCTTTTTCTCAGCATGATGAAAAAAGCCGTGCAGGCCATCTGGATTAAGGATGGCATCTTCCAGATCATCCTGCTGAGCCTTGAGCTCCTGCATGCAGACAAAGTCCGCCTTTTGCTTTACAACCCAAGGCAGGAAGCCTTTTTTGACCGCTGAGCGGATACCGTTGAGGTTGGCAGAAATGATGCGTAACATATAGGCCTATGAGCTCAAAAAATTCTAATCAAGATAACTTTATTCAATTTGCCCTTGAGGCAAATGTTTTGTCGTTTGGGGAGTTTAAAACTAAAGCTGGACGCCTTTCACCTTATTTCTTTAATGCCGGTGGGTTCAACGATGGTGCCCGCTTAAGTGCACTAGGCCGCTATTACGCCAAAGCCTTGCAAGCGTCTAGTATCCAGTTCGATATGCTCTATGGACCTGCCTATAAAGGAATTACGTTGGCCGCAGCTACTGCGATCGCTTTAGCTGATATGGGTCGCAATGTACCTTATGCCTACAATCGCAAAGAAGCGAAAGATCATGGCGAGGGCGGTTCATTGGTAGGCGCTCCCGTAAAAGGTAAGGTAGTAATTATTGATGATGTGATTTCTGCTGGTACGTCTGTTCGAGAGTCTGTGAAACTCATCCGTGATGCGGGCGCAGAGCCAGCAGCAGTATTAATTGCCTTGGACCGCATGGAAAAGTCGGGTACTGCTACTGAAATTGGTGATAAGTCAGCAGTCCAAGCAGTGGAGCAAGAATTTGGCTTGCCAGTGGTGGCAATCGCGAACTTAAGAGACTTGATGGCCTTCTTAACCGTCTCAAGCAACGCGGAGCTCACTAGTTATCTGCCAGCAGTAAAAGCCTACCGCGAAAAATACGGTATTTAATTCATTAGTAGTTGCTGGAGCTACATAGCTCCGTTCTTAGATTTTTACTCCGCCTTCGAACACAGTGATTGCTGGTCCTGTCATGATGACGGGTTGGACCACTTCATTGATGACACCACTCCAAGCAATTTGTAAGTCGCCACCACGGGTGTGCACCTTGACCGGGGAGTCTAACAAGCCACGACGAATGCCTGAGACCACTGCCGCGCAGGCACCTGTGCCACAAGAGAGGGTCTCACCAGCACCACGTTCATAGACGCGCAATTTGATTTGATTGCGATTGAGAATTTGCATATAACCTGCATTCACTCGTTTGGGAAATGCAGCATCCTTCTCAATTGATGGACCCTCTTCGAGTACGGGTGCGCTATCGACATCGCCCACTACTTGAACTGCGTGAGGATTGCCCATCGACACGACGCCGATCCAACTGTCGTGTGCGGCAGGGGTTTTAATAGGTAGCGCGTAGAGTATTTCATGAAACTCTTGTTTGCTGGCTAAGACACCCGCATCGAATGGAATCTTGCTATGTTCAAAAATTGGCGCACCCATATCCACTTCCACCTGACCATCCTCATGAGATTGAAGTGTTAGTACGGTATGTGCTACTTCAACGCGTAAGGGATTCTTCGTGGATAGGCCTTGGTCGAGCACAAAGCGTACAAAGCAACGTGAGCCATTACCGCATTGCTCAACTTCACCACCATCAGAATTAAAAATGCGATAACGAAAGTCAGCATCAGGGCGCGTGGCTTTTTCAACGAGCAATATTTGATCAGCACCAATGCCAAGCTGACGATGAGCTAATTTTTGCCATTGCTCGCGCGTGATATTGCCAAGGTCTTGATCAATCCCATTGAGCACAATGAAATCATTGCCAGCACCATGCATTTTGGTGAAGCGTAATGTGCGCGCGGACTTATTTACATTCGTGCTCAAAAGAATTCCAATTAGTTATAAAGGCTTGGCTCGCCGGACGGCCGATGCTTAAAGCGTTTATGTACCCAATAGTACTCTGCCGGCCTTTCTCGAACAAGGTCTTCAATGTATTTATTCAGGCGTACAGTATCAGCTTCCACATTATCTGTTGGGAAGTTGGGAAGTGGTGCGCTGATATTGCAGATATAGGCTTTACGATCAGGACCCAAAGTGGTGGTCATGAGGCAGACTTCTGCGCCACTGAGTCTAGCTAAGCGCGAGACTGAAGTAATCGTATTGGTTTGAATGCCAAAAAAGGGTACAAAAACAGAGTCGCGTGGACCAAGATCAATATCGGGCGCAATAAAAATAAAGTTCCCCGTTTGAATCTCTCGAATTAAATCACGAAGGCGGCTTTGTCTCTCAATCGATTTGCCCCCGAAACGATTTCTCCATTCAATCATTTTTTGATTGAAGAAGGGGTTCTTCATGTTTTGATAGAGACCAGTACCACGTGGCCAGTCATGCTCACTTGCTAAAACGGAGAGAGCCATAAAGCCACCTTCAAGTCCAACAAAGTGGGGATTAATAAGGAGTCGTGGCTTGCGATCACCTAAAGTAATAGCAGAGTTGATCGTGACGATATCAGTAATTTGTTTGCCACTACCAAGCCAAATACGACTTCTCTCGATTACGCTACGCCCAAATAACTTCCAGTGCTCTAGCGCAAGTGCATCTATTTCATCTTTGCTCAGATTGGGAAAGCACAGACTTAAGTTAGTTGTGACAACCTTGGCACGCTCATTAGGTATGTGTGCTGCTAGCCAGCCGAGAGCATAGCCAGTCTGAATAGTGAGACCATAAGGTAAAAATGCAAACAGGCGTAGTAAGCTCAGCGCTAGAAAATTGAAAACATTTTGTAAGCAGGTCATGAGAATAAATTATAAATTTATTAACTAATTGCTTGGTGGTAGCTCTGCTCCGCTCGGATGTTTGTAGCGGTTATAGGCCCAGATGAATTGATTTGGTGCGACAAGGATTGCATTCTCAATGGCAAGATTGAGTTCAGCCGCTGCTAGTGTGGAGTCTTCAGAAAGCGGCTCTAATCTCTTGGCTTGCATGAGCCAGCCTTTACCCAGCCCTTTACGTTTGGCGGTAAACATGACAACTGGTGTGTTGTTACGATTCGCTAAGCGTGCTGGCAGCGGAGTTGTATACGCTAAGCGCCCAAAGAAAGGCACCCATACGCCCTCACCGCCACTCGGAACTTGATCTGGGAGAATGCCAATCGCTTCTCCACGAGTGAGGGCGCGCGTCATTTGACGAACGCCGTTCAGATTGGTCGGTACGAAGTGCATATTAGGGTAGGCCCGACCCTCTTCCACTACTTCATTGAGCCATTCTTGACGGGAGGGGCGATAGAGGATGGTGGCTGGGAAATGCTGAGCCAATACCCTGGGGATGATTTCAAAGCCACCCAGATGCGGTGTGAGCATGACCAGGCCATGACCTTCATTGATGGCTGCCTCAACTAGATCCCAGTCTTGTATTTCAACCAGGGAAAGTGCTTTTTGGGGATTTCGCCAAATCCACAGGCTATCTGAAAAGAGTTGTCCTGAGGCTGCCACGGCACTCCAGAGTTGGAGTGGTAAATGATGGCTTTTAACAACGGACTCATATTGAGGGCGAAACAGTGTTCGATATTGCCCCGATCCTAAATAAGCCAAAATTCCCAAAACAGCCCCAATTACCTGAACCAGGAATAAGGGCAAAACTGCAATTGCTGCGAGGGTTAGCTTGAGAAGGAGTTTGCGCACCCTCCAATGATATTCAATGCCAGCGCTAGGGCCAAATTTCCAGCGATGCTTGATGAATAAGGCGTTTTTCGGATAGAATTGGACTATCGCTGAGTTAAGGCAACTTGCAGGGCGATTCATAAATACTGCTAAAGCGTCGCCGTTGTAGTTCCTGGCACGTCGAGTTGTCCCAAAGATCGTGTTAATTTTTAAAGGAATATGCAATGGCAAATGATTACTTCTTTACCTCAGAATCCGTCTCTGAAGGTCACCCCGATAAAGTAGCAGACCAAATCTCTGATGCCATCTTGGATTCGATCCTGGCTCAGGACCCAACTGCGCGTGTTGCTGCGGAAACTCTGTGTAATACCGGGCTAGTAGTTTTGGCTGGTGAGATCACTACAAACGCCAATGTGGATTACATCCAAGTTGCTCGTAATACTTTGCGTGAAATTGGTTACGACAACACTGACTACGGCATCGATTACAAAGGTTGTGCCGTATTGGTCGCTTATGACAAGCAAAGCCCCGACATTGCTCAGGGTGTAGATAAGGCGCATGACGATGGTCTAGACCAAGGTGCTGGTGATCAAGGCTTGATGTTTGGTTATGCCTGCGATGAAACTACAGAGCTCATGCCTCTACCAATTCATTTGTCGCATCGTTTAGTGGAGCGTCAATCTCAATTACGCCGTGATGGCCGTTTGAACTGGTTGCGCCCAGATGCCAAGTCTCAAGTGACCTTGCGTTATGTGGATGGCAAGCCTGATTCAATCGATACCGTAGTTCTTTCAACACAACATGATGAAGATATTTCTCTCGAGAAGTTGCGTGAAGCAGTGATCGAAGAAATCATCAAGCCTGTATTGCCTAAGCATTTGATTAAAGGCGCTATTAATTTCTTGGTGAATCCAACAGGTCGATTTGTTATTGGTGGTCCGCAAGGCGATTGTGGTCTGACTGGTCGTAAGATCATCGTGGATACTTATGGTGGTGCGGCTCCTCACGGTGGCGGCGCATTCTCTGGTAAGGATCCTTCCAAGGTTGACCGTTCTGCTGCCTACGCTGGTCGTTACGTGGCAAAGAACGTAGTTGCTGCAGGTTTGGCAAGCAAGTGTTTAATTCAGATCTCTTACGCAATTGGTGTGGCAAAACCAACTTCAGTGATGGTAAGCACCTTCGGCACTGGCAAGATTTCTGACGAGAAGATTGCGAAACTAGTATCGGAACACTTTGACTTGCGTCCAAAGGGTATCGTCAAGATGTTGAATCTCCTGCGCCCGATTTATCGTAAGACCGCTGCTTATGGGCACTTTGGTCGTGAAGAGCCAGAATTTACTTGGGAGCAGTGCGATAAGGCGCCTGCATTGCGTGCAGCCGCTGGCTTGTAATCTGCCTCCTAAGTAGCAAATTTGCAGTATGTACTTGTATTAAGGCGAAATATGGCGAAATTGATTACAATTTCGCCATACCTTCAAGGAGCGTTGCAAGGAATGCTGAGAACCAGTATTTCCCCAGGCTTGAAGGGAGTGGACTCCTAGGTAATCCCAGAGTTTGCTAATTGCAACTGCGCTCGCTAACCCATGATTCAATGGCTAGCGAGTTTCTACTCCAGCATTGGATCGTATTTAGCTGGAGCATTCATGAGTACCGTTTCCGATTTAAATAACTTTGTAGCAACCCGTTGCGCTATTGCCGACATTTCTTTGGCTGACTTTGGCCGTAAAGAAATCGCCATTGCTGAAACTGAAATGCCAGGCCTGATTGCGATTCGAGATGAGTTTGCAGCGCAACAGCCATTGCGTGGTGCGCGCATCACCGGCTCATTGCATATGACCATTCAAACTGCAGTTTTGATCGAGACGCTTGAGGCGCTTGGCGCTGAAGTGCAGTGGGCATCTTGCAATATTTTCTCTACACAAGACCACGCTGCTGCAGCGATTGCCGCTAACGGCACACCGGTGTTTGCGATCAAGGGCGAAACGCTTGAGCAATACTGGGATTACACCCACCGTATTTTTGAGTGGGCTGATGGCGGCTTCACCAATATGATTTTGGATGACGGTGGCGATGCGACTTTATTATTGCACCTAGGGGCACGTGCTGAAAAAGATCAGGCTTGCTTGAATCACCCAACGAGCGAAGAAGAAACCATTTTGTTTGCAGCCATTAAAAAGAAATTGGCGCAAGATCCAACTTGGTATTCCACTCGTTTGGAAAAAGTTAAAGGCGTTACGGAAGAAACTACTACTGGTGTACATCGCCTCTATCAGATGTTTGCTAAGGGTGAATTAAAGTTCCCGGCTATTAACGTAAATGACTCTGTTACCAAGAGCAAGTTCGATAACCTCTATGGTTGCCGTGAGTCTTTAGTGGATGCGATCAAGCGTGCTACCGATGTCATGGTTGCCGGTAAGGTTGCCGTTGTTTGTGGTTATGGCGACGTAGGCAAGGGCTCGGCGCAAGCTTTGCGCGCTTTGTCTGCTCAAGTTTGGGTGACTGAAGTTGATCCCATCTGTGCCTTGCAGGCAGCAATGGAAGGTTACCGTGTTGTCACAATGGATTACGCTGCAGATAAGGCGGATATCTTTGTTTCAGCAACTGGTAACTACCATGTGATTACACACGACCATATGGTCAAGATGAAGAATCAAGCCATCGTTTGTAACATTGGCCACTTTGATAACGAGATTGATGTTGCTGGTATCGAGAAATACAAATGGGAAGAAATCAAGCCACAAGTAGATCACGTGATTTTCCCGGCAATCAATGGCAATCCTGAGAAGCGCATCATTATCTTGGCCAAGGGCCGCTTAGTTAATTTGGGTTGCGGTACAGGTCACCCATCTTATGTCATGAGCTCTTCATTTGCGAACCAAGTAATTGCGCAGATCGAATTGTGGAATGCCGTTGGTACAGATAAATATCCAGTTGGTGTGTATACCTTGCCTAAGCATTTGGATGAGAAGGTTGCGCGTTTGCAGCTCAAGACATTGAATGCTCAGTTAACTGTATTGTCAGATCAGCAGGCGTCTTACATTGGTGTGACTAAGGAAGGTCCTTATAAGACCGATCACTACCGTTATTAATCAGCTCCTTGCTAGATATTGTTCAATAGAGAAATAGAGACACAGGCCCAAGATCATGGAATTAAGCGTTGAATTCTTCCCTCCAAAAACACCTGAAGGTGAGAATAAGTTACATCTCGTGCGCGAGCGTTTTAGTGAAATGCTCAAGCCTGCTTTTTATTCCGTGACTTTTGGTGCTGGTGGCTCTACTCAATCTGGCACATTAAAAGTGGTGAGCGACATTCATGCTGCAGGTGCAGCGGTTGCTCCCCACTTATCTTGTGTTGGAAGCTCACGTGAGAGCGTGCGCGAGATGTTGAAGCAATACCAAGCTTTAGGTATTAAGCGTATCGTAGCTTTGCGTGGCGACCTACCATCTGGTATGGGTCAATATGGTGAGTTCCATCATGCCAATGAATTGGTTGAATTCATTCGTACAGAAACCGGTGACTGGTTTCACATTGATGTCGCTGCATATCCGGAATGTCATCCTCAGGCTAAGTCACCGGCAACCGATGTGGATTTTTTTGTGCAGAAGATGAAGGCTGGAGCAAACTCCGCAGTCACACAATATTTTTATAACAGCGATGCCTATTTTCGTTTTGTAGATGAGGCATATGAATTGGGCGTTACTCAGCCGGTTATTGCCGGAATCATGCCGATTACCAATAGCACTCAGTTGCTACGTTTTTCTGATGCCTGCGGCGCAGAGATCCCGCGTTGGATTCGTTTGCGTTTGCAGTCTTATGGTGATGACACTGCCTCTATTCGTGCTTTTGGTGAAGAGGTGGTTACTGATCTTTGCGACCAGCTTCTAGTTGCAGGAGCGCCTGGACTGCATTTCTATTCGCTAAATCAGGCTGATGCCGTTTTAGCCATTGCAGATAATTTAAGCCTCAATCAGTAGTTACTAAGCCTGACTCTGTCAGCATGGCATCTAAAGGCTCATCATGCGTTTGAGCTTGCCACTGTGCATCATCTAACTTTTGCCAATCAAAGCCAATTCCTATACACAGTAGGTTTGGCTTAGCTTTACGCAATTGTGCCAAAGTGCGATCAAAGTAGCCGCCCCCATACCCCAGTCGCCAATGATGGTTTTTATCTCCTGCCTTAGACTGTGACCAGCCAACGCAGGGAATCAAAATACAGTCTGGAATGATTTGAGGTCTGCGGGGGTTATTAGGGTCAGGCTCTAGTACGCCGTGGCGACTTGGAATAAGTAGATCGCCCTCTTGCCAGACATAAAAATCTAAATGCTTATCGGGGCGCGCAAAAGGGAGCGCTAGCACTTTGTCTGTCTTACTGTCCGCCCAAGCTAAAAGAGCCGGTCTGAGGTCAAGCTCATCTTGTATGGGGCAATATAAGGCAACAGATTGAATCTGGGCATCATACTTGGCCAGTAAATGGGTAAGACTGGTCACAATAGCTTCTTGTACTTTGGCATAGCCTGCGCTACCCACAAATTGTTTTCTTTGGGCTAGTAAGCGCTGCCGTAACGATTTTGGAGAATTGCCGTGCATATCATCCATTATCAGGCGAAAATTAAGAGATATAGTAAATCGATAAGGCAAGATAGTGAAAAAGAGGGTTGATGTTCTTGGTGGCTGGAAAAATACTCTGGGCGGAATTTTATTTTTGGTCCTGCTCATTTCTACGCCTAGCATTTCTGCAGAGAAGGTTAAGAAAACAAGCCCAGCCAAAGAAAGCAGAATTTCAGCATTTGAAATCACTGAAGGCGACCGCACTTTTATTGAGTTACGCGAGGCAGCCAAACGAAATGATGTTGCTCGAGCACAGACATTAGCAGCCAGCCTCTCCAATTATCCCTATGACGACTACGTAGCCTATTTTCGTATTAAGCCCCAGCTATTTGATAGTGCTGGTGCCGCGCGCGCCGATAGTAATGCGGATTCTCAGGTGGCGGCTTTTTTAAATCAATATCAAGGTTCGGCTCTGGCCGATCGGATGCGTAATGATTGGCTGCTCGTTTTGGGTAAGCGAAAAGATTGGCCACGTTTTGATGCTGAATACCCCAAGTTTGTCCTAGATGATGACACTCAGGTGAAGTGCTATTCACTACAGTCAAAACTGGCTCAAGGTGAGAACCCAACCAAAGTAGCAATTGATGCACGCGCAATATTATTGGATCCACGCTATTTCGGTCAGGCTTGCCAAGAATTGGTGCCTGCCTTGGCTGGTGCAGGAGGTATGACGCCGAGCGAAGCAAAAGCAATTGGTCGCGCTGCCAGTGAGATGGGTTTTGACACTATGTCACGTCGCTTAGGTGGGGAAGATCCGATTGCCGAGATTGTGAAGACTGCTAAAGCCGATCCCGCAAAAGCATTTAAAGATTTTTCACAAAATGCATCTCGCTATAGTAAAGAGAATCAGGCTATAGCTTGGGGTGTCATTGGTCAGTTCCTTGCAAAGAAATTAGATCCTAATGCAGATGATGCCTATCGTTTTCAACAAGAGTTAGGTTATAACGAGCTGCTCTCTGCTGAAGGTCAGGAATGGAAGGTCCGTGCAGGCTTGCGCGCTAAGGATTGGACGCTAGTAAAGAATGCGATTGAAGGTATGAATCCTGCGGTTCGCAGTAAAGATCCCGCTTGGACTTATTGGTATGCGCGTGCATTGAAGGTGGATGGACAAAATGAAAAGGCACGCGAGAACCTTGAACTCGTTGCCGATCAATATAATTTTTATGGACAGCTTGCACGAGAGGATTTAGGTAAATCAAATCATGTGCCTGCACGCACTAAGGTTAGTGATGCAGAAATCGAAGCGATGTCTCAGCGTAAAGGCTTTATCAGGGGCGAGCGTTTCTATGCCATGAATTTGCGTTTTGAAGGCAATCGTGAGTGGAACTGGGAATTGCGTAATATGACTGATAAGCAATTGCTGGCATCTGCTGAGTACGCCAAGCGTATTAGTCTATATGACCGTGTTGTCAATACTGCAGACCGCACTAAGCAAGAGCATGACTTCAGTTTGCGTTACCCTACACCCTATCGTGATGAGCTATCGCCGATTGCAAAGCAAATTGATTTGAACTTGGCTTGGACCTATGGGTTGATTCGTCAAGAATCACGCTTCATTATGAATGCCTCCTCTTCTGTGGGCGCATCAGGATTGATGCAGGTGATGCCGAATACAGCAAAGTATGTGGCAAAGAAGATTGGCATGAACTCTTATACCAATGACAAGCTTGCTGATACCAACACCAATCTCACCTTGGGTAGCAATTACTTGAATATGGTCTTGGTAGATCTGGATGGCTCTTGGGTTTTGGCTTCTGCTGCTTATAACGCTGGCCCATCGCGCTCAAAAACTTGGCGGGAAAAGCTGACTAGCCCAACAGAGGGTGCAATTTTTGCTGAAACGATTCCGTTCAATGAAACCCGAACTTATGTAAAAAACGTGTTGGCTAATGCAACATACTATTCATCGGTAATGCATGGTCAGACACAATCTTTAAAACAGCGTTTGGGGGTGATCACACCTAAGGCGGCAAACGCCTCTGAGTTGCCCTAATAGTTTAACGAGATGGGATTTTTATGAAATATGACATTCTGTTAATTGGTGGTAACGGTTTTGTAGGCAGAGTCTTGGCTGCCCAATTGCAGGCAGAGGGCTATTCAGTATTGCTACCCACTAGGCACTTGGCATCCGCTCGTGAATTACGCATGTTGCCAAAGATATATTTAGAAGATGCTGATGTGCATGAGTTTGATTCTTTACAAGTGCTTTGCTCACGCATTAAACCTGGTGGTGCAGTGATCAATTTGGTTGGCGTCCTGCATGACAAGCCCGCTGAGCCATACGGAAAAGTATTTAAAGCAGCTCATGTGGAGCTCCCTAAAAATATTATGACCGCCATGCAGTTACATGGTCTTAAGCGCTACCTGCACATGAGTGCATTGGGTGCGGATTCAAATGGCCCATCAATGTATCAGCGCAGTAAGGGCGATGGAGAGGCCGCATTAAAAGCTAGTAATCTCGACTGGACTATTTTTAGACCCTCAGTCATTTTTGGTGCGCAGGATCAATTTATTAATTTGTTTGCCAAGTTAACGAAATTATTTCCGGTGATGCCTTTGGCAAACTCAGCAGCGCAGTTTCAGCCGGTGAGTGTGGATGATGTGGCCACTGCATTCACAAGGGCTTTAAAAATGCCATCGACGATTCGTCAGTCTTATGATTTAGTAGGGCCCACGGTCTACACCATGAAAGAGATTGTGGAATTTGCTGCGCGTAAAGTCGATACAAAATGCGTGATCATTCCCGTACCGGATTTTGTTGGTTATCTTCAGGCTTTGGCATTTGAGTTTTTACCGGTTCCGACCTTAATGTCACGCGACAATATTGCCTCCATGCAGTTGCCCAATATCCTGCCGCTAAATAGGGTAGATGCCCTGAGTAAAGTTTTTGGCATGAGTCGTCGCACACTAGAAGGCATGAAATAAATCGATGAAGATCTATGCAGTCGGTGGCGCTATTCGGGATACCCTCATGGGTTTGCCGGTGCACGACATTGATTACGTCGTAGTGGGTTCTAGCGTAGAAGAGATGATTGCTCAGGGATATCGTCCTGTAGGCAAAGATTTCCCAGTCTTTCTGCATCCTGAGACTCAAGCTGAATATGCCTTGGCTCGTACGGAGCGTAAGACGGGCAAGGGCTATAAAGGCTTTTTGTTTTATGCCGACCCGACTGTCACTCTAGAACAAGACTTAGAGCGGCGTGATCTGACGATTAATGCAATGGCCCAAGAGGTGGGATCTGATGGCAAGTGGGTGGGGCCTATTCTAGATCCCTACAACGGTCAGGACGATTTGGCATCAAAAATTTTCCGCCATGTATCTGATGCGTTTGCAGAAGACCCTTTGCGTCTATTGCGTATCGCTCGTTTCGCTGCCCGCTTTCCGGAGTTCATGGTCGCGCCAGAAACCATGGATGCTTTGCAGGTCATAGTTCGGTCTAATGAATTATCAGCACTCTCGGCTGAAAGAATTTGGCAGGAGCTAGCTAGAGGTTTTGCTGCCAGTAAGCCAATGCGAATGTTCCAAGTTTTGTTAGATGCAGACGCAGCTAGAGTGCTGCTGCCGACGAAGCTAGCAAATAATTTAGCTAAAGAAGAATTTCGCGAGCAACTCATCGCACACTTGCATGCAGCAGATAACCGCCTTGAAGATCGCTGCGCTGTTACGCTCATGAACTTGTCTGCTAGTGAAATTCGGTCATGGGCAGCCTCAGTCAAAATGCCAAATGAAGTGCGTGACTTCAGTGAAATATTTAGTGAGCTCTATTTGTTAATTGAGAGTAGGGCAAAGTCTAAAAATGGCGCATTTCAGCCTGCCGATATGTTGACTTGGTTTAATCGTGCGGATGTTTGGCGCAAGCCTGATCGTGGCCAGACTTTACTGAATTTAGCTAAACGCATCGGCCTGAATGTCGACACTTTAATTTTGGCAATGCAAAATACTCAGGTAATTAATACAGCCGAAATTATTGAAGGGATTCCTGCAGAAGAACGATCCAATGGTGAAAGTATTCGCCATGCAGTAGATGTCGCAAGACTCTCAGCCATTACTGCAGCATTCACTATTGGATTAACTTAAAGCCGGTTTCTGCCTCGAAGGCCAGGCAAGTCTTCTAATGAATGGTCTGGCAATATGTCAGATAGTTTCTTTGAGAATGCGAAGACCTTAAAGAGCTCACCCATCTCCGCTTCGGACAACAGTTTTTGTAGAGAGTTTGAAATGGGTAAAAAAGTTTCTGGATTGCTGGGGTCGCCAATCTCTAATGCGATATCGCCAATACCCGCATCAAGCAAGTAACTTGCTTGATTGCTGAGATAGACATCATCAACTTCTTCCTCTAGCGCATTGCGCGCAATTTGTGACCACTCCACGTGGGTAGTCACATCACATAGCCCCGGAAGATAAAATGGATCCTGAATTGCATGATGGCGATGGTGTGCCATTAAGGTGCCCTCGAGACGTTGAGGGTGATAGTACTCACTCTCTGGAAACCCATAATCAAATGTGAGGAAGAGGCCAGTATCTAGGTGATTGGCTACTTGGCGCATCCAAGCATTAGCTGGTGCGTGGAGTTCGGAAACGTAGCCTTCAGAAAAACTTCCATTCACCAAGGTTTCTGGAAGTAGGGCTTGTTCAACGGGCCCTCCTATTGACCAAGTAAGTCTGCCATCAACAACGGAAACACCCTGCCAATACCAGAAGCCATTCTGAAAAATGATGGCATCACAAGGAATGGCGTCAATAACTTCGTTGGCCAAAATAATACCTTTGATGTTGCTGGGTAAGGAGCTGAGCCAACGGTATTGGGTGGATAAATTGAGTTCCTTGGAGAGATGTTGAAGTCGCTCTTCTTGCCTTTGGGCTAGGTCGGGTGAGATCTCGATAATGTCGTAGTGATCCAAGGTGAAATCAAGTTCGTGAAGTCGGCTCAGAATGGATTCGGCTAACTTGCCTGTACCGGCGCCAAACTCCAGAATCTGGGTGGGGAGCCCTTGATTCTGAAGACCCTCCAAAATAGGTAGAAGCGTCTCCACAATGGCAGCGCCAAATAGGGGGGAGAGCTCAGGCGCGGTCGTGAAATCACCACCAGCACCCAATTTATGGGCCCCAGCGCTGTAATAGCCCATTCCAGGCTCATAGAGAGCCATTTCCATATATCTTGAAAAGGGTATCCAGCCGCCGTGTGTGGTGATTTCCGCCATTATTTTCTGGCTTAGAAGCTCGGTATGAGCCGTTTCAAGGCTGGTCAAGGTAATATCCATAGCTCGCTAGTCTAAGAGAATTTAGGTAACTTGAGTTCAAACCCACAACCCCAAGAAAACAAAGCAGTTTTAGTGACTGGCGCTGCTAAGCGTCTCGGTCGAGAAATTGCCTTGGAGTTTGCTTGTCAAGGCTGGGATGTAGCCGTCCACTATAGCCAGTCGGAATCCGAGGCTCAAGCTACCGTAGCCCAAATCCACCGGCTAGGGTGTAAAGCCATCGCGTTTAAAGCAGACCTTGCCAGCGAAGCACAAGTGAACTCATTATTTGCCGCAGTTGCTGCCAAGTTCAATAATTTGCAATGCCTGATTAATAATGCCTCGATCTTTGAATATGATCGTGCTAGTTCGGATGCTCCACTCAGTAGCAAAACTTTACAAGACCACATGCAGGTCAATTTAGCTGCGCCCATATTGCTATCGCGGTTGATGTTTGACTATCAAAAGGGACAGTCAAAGAAAGTAAGTGAGCGTGATTTATCGATCCCTTCAGTAATTCAGTTGCTTGATCAAAAATTAATTAATCTAAATCCTGATTATTTGTCCTACACATTATCCAAGGCTGCACTCCTCACTTCGGTTGAGATGCTGGCGGTAGATTTTGCTCCACACTTGCGAGTGATTGGTTTGGCTCCCGGTATCACGCTCACTTCTGGTGATCAAACCGACGCAGGTTTCACGAAGGCGCACCAGATGACGCCTTTAGGAAAATCATCAACACCTAGTGATATTGCAAAAGCAGCTGTATTTTTAGCCAGCTCGCATGCGATCACAGGCACAACTTTATATGTAGATGGTGGACAACATCTGCTGCCATCATCGCGCGATGTGATGTTTAAAACAAGCTAAGAAATTAATACAGAATAAAAAGTTAAAAAGAGTAAATAAAAATTATGCAAGCCATTCTTTCTTATCCAGCACTTGCTGATTGCCGCCGCTTATTTCTGCGTGACTATGAAATCTATATCAATATTGGTGTCCATGATTTTGAGAAAAAAGCTGAACAGCGCGTCATTCTCAATGTAGATCTCTATATTCCTCTGAATATGAATACCCCTTCTAAAGATTTATTGGAAGAAGTAGTTGATTATGACTTTATGCGTGAAACCATTAAGGCACGGTCTTCCCAAGGCCATATCCATCTACAAGAAACCTTTTGCGATGACATCGTCAATGCAATGTTATTGCATCCTAAGGTCATTGCTGCTCGCGTCAGTACGGCCAAGCCCGATGTTTACCCTGATTGCCACTCTGTTGGTGTTGAGGTGTTTCGGATGAAGCAGGCTTAAAGAAACTCCAGAAAAGAATTTAGTAGCTATGAGTGATATTCGCAAAGTCGTCTTAGAAGAAAACAAGCTTGAGAAAAAGCTGTGCCGTTTAGTTGGTCAAGCGATTGGCGACTTTGGCATGATCGAAGATGGCGATAAAGTGATGGTGTGTTTATCTGGCGGTAAAGATAGTTATGCCATGCTCGATATTCTGTTGAAGTTGCGCGAGCGTGCCCCAATTGATTTTGAAATTGTTGCTGTCAACTTAGATCAAAAGCAGCCAGGCTTTCCGGCGGAGATTTTGCCGAATTATTTAAAAGCTTTGGGTGTTGAGTACCATATTGAAAATCAAGATACCTATAGCATCGTTAAGCGTGTCATTCCAGAGGGAAAAACTACGTGCGGACTTTGCTCTCGATTACGTCGTGGTATTTTGTATCGTGTAGCAGATGAGTTGGGCGCTACTAAGATTGCCTTGGGCCACCATCGTGATGACATCTTAGAGACATTAATGCTTAATATGTTCTTTGCTGGCAAGCTTAAGGGCATGCCACCGAAGTTGCGATCTGATGATGGTAAGCACATCGTCATTCGCCCTCTAGCTTACGTTCCTGAAAAGTTACTGGAGCGTTATGCAGTAGACATGAACTTCCCAATTATTCCGTGTAATCTGTGTGGCAGTCAGCCCAATCTTCAGCGTGGTGCCATGAAAGAGATGTTGCGCGAGTGGGAGAAAAAACATCCAGGGCGCGTAGAGAATCTCTTTCGCTCAATGCATCACATCGTGCCATCCCATTTAATGGATGGTGAGGCCTTTGATTTTAAGAATCTCGGGATTTCTACGGAACTATCGGGTATTGCCGCAAGATCTGCTGGCGATAAGGCAATTGACGAGACAGAAATCGATGAAATAGCCTGTGGAACACTCATGCAGGGGTCTTATAATCCTTCATTATGAACATCGTTATTTTGGCTGCTGGGCAGGGAAAGCGGATGAAGTCCGCACTACCCAAGGTTCTTCAAACCTTGGCTGGGAAACCCCTTCTCCAGCATGTCCTCAATACAGCATTAGAACTTCAAGGCAAAAGCGCTAAAACTGCTCCGATTGTTGTAGTTGGTCATGGCGCCGCGGATGTTAAAGAATTTCTTCATATCGCCAGCATGCAAGATTCTCGCTTTGGCAAAGTGGGTACAGTATTGCAGGCGGAGCAAAAAGGAACGGGCCACGCTTTATTGCAAGCCTTGCCCAAGTTGGATGTGAATGAACCTACTTTGGTTCTGTATGGTGACGTTCCCCTAACAAGTAAGAAGACGCTCTCTAAATTAGAAAAATTGGCTGATGGTGTGCGCGGTGAAGATTCTGCATTAGCGCTTCTAACTCAAAACCTCAACAATCCAGCAGGCTATGGCCGTATCGTGCGTGATATCGACGGGTCTGTAAAAGAGATTGTTGAAGAAAAAGATGCGTCGCTTGAGCAAAAGCGTATTCAAGAAATCAATACCGGCATCATGGTACTGCCAACCAATTCACTCAAGAAATGGTTAAAGTCTTTGCGTGTAAGTAATGCCCAAGGTGAATATTATTTAACTGATGTGATTGCAATGGCAGTCAAGGATGGTGTTCCTATTCGCACTGCACAAGCTGATAACGAATATGAGACTGTTGGTGTTAATAGTCGCGATCAGTTGGCTGCATTAGAGCGAGTACATCAACTCAATCAAGCACATGTATTAATGGATGCCGGTGTTTCTTTGGCGGATCCAGCGCGGATTGATGTTCGCGGAACTCTAGAGTGCGGTACAGATGTCTTTATTGATGTCGGTTGTGTATTTGAGGGTTGCGTCACTTTGGCTGCAGGAACAAAAGTAGGCCCGTACTGCATTATTCGCAATAGCGTAATTGGTAAGGGCGTCATCATTCACCCATACAGTCATATTGATGGTGCGCAAGTTGGTGCAAATTCACTGATCGGCCCTTATGCGCGTTTGCGCCCTGGCGCAGATTTATCTCACGATGTACATATTGGCAACTTTGTCGAAGTCAAGAACAGTAAGATCGCTGCAAGCAGTAAAGCAAATCACTTGGCTTATGTGGGTGACTCCATCGTGGGCTCCAGAGTCAATATCGGTGCAGGCACAATTACTTGCAATTACGATGGTGTGAATAAACACCAAACCATTATTGAGGACGATGTCTTCATTGGCTCTGATACGCAGCTGGTTGCCCCAGTGCGTGTTGGCCGCGGCGCTACTTTAGGGGCAGGCACGACCCTGACCAAAGATGCTCCACCCAATCAGCTCACGGTATCACGAGCCAAGCAAATCTCTTTACAGTGGCAGCGCCCGGTAAAGAAAGAAAAGAAAGTAGTCACCAAGAAGGTAAGCACCAAAAAATCCGTTAAGGCTAAAAAATAATGTGCGGAATTGTTGGCGCAGCATCGCGTAAGAACATTGTTGAAGTTTTAATTGAAGGCTTACGTCGTCTTGAGTACCGTGGCTATGATTCTTGTGGCTTTGCCGTCATGAATGGTGATGATGCCAAGCATCCGATTGAACGTGCACGCACTACTGCTCGTGTCTCTGAGTTAGCAGAGCAGGGTAAAGAATTTCATGGCACCTTAGGGATTGCGCATACCCGTTGGGCAACGCACGGTAAGCCTGATACACAAAATGCACATCCCCATATTTCTGGTGGATTGATTGCCGTAGTCCATAACGGCATTATTGAAAACTACGAATCACTCCGCGCTGAGCTTAAATCGGCAGGTTATGTATTTACCTCAGAAACGGATACCGAGGTGATTGCGCATTTAATTCATCAAGCTTATATATCTAGCAAACAACAAGATTTAGTCGCTTCAGTCCGTTCTGTGTTGCCAAGACTGCATGGCGCTTATGCGATTGGCGTGATTGCACAAGATCGCCCAAATCTGTTGGTAGGCGCGCGAGTAGGTTCGCCCTTGGTTGTAGCGCTTGGCGAAAATGAGAACTTCCTCGCGTCTGACGCCTTAGCGCTTGCTGGTCGAGCACACTCCATGATGTATTTAGAGGAGGGCGATGTTGCTGTTCTCAAGGCAGAGGGTGTTGAGATCATTGATCATGCAGGAAAGACTGCGCAGCGAGAGCAAAAACCCATGCCTGCTCAGGCTGATTCAGTAGACCTGGGGCCATATCAGCACTACATGCAAAAAGAAATTTTTGAGCAACCCAGAGCAATTGGTGACACGCTTGCCAATATTGCTAGCTTTGGTCCGGAACTATTTAATGCTGATCCAGAGCAGTGGAAAAAGTTTGATCAAATTTTGATCTTGGCCTGTGGTACTAGTTACTACTCTGCATGTGTTGCTAAATACTGGTTAGAAGATTTAGCCGGCATTCCGACGCAGGTGGAGATCGCTAGTGAATATCGCTATCGCACAACCGTCCCCAATCCCAACACATTAATTGTGGTGGTCTCCCAATCCGGTGAGACTGCAGATACTTTGGCAGCTTTGCGCCACGCACAGTCTTTGGGGCATCAATACACCCTGGCGATTTGTAATGTAGCGAGTAGTGCCATGGTTCGCGAAACGAATTGGAATTTCTTGACCAAGGCCGGTATTGAGATTGGCGTGGCTTCTACCAAAGCATTTACAACTCAGTTAGTCGCCCTTTATCTATTGGCTGTTTCATTGGCTAAGCGCGCAGGAAAAGTAAGCCCCGAACGTGAGAAAGAGCTCTTGCGTGACTTACGCCATTTGCCAAAAGCTTTGCATGCCGTGTTAGCTCTTGAGCCTCAGATCATTGCTTGGAGCACAGCATTTGCTAAGTGCGAAAACGCTTTATTCCTGGGGCGCGGCATGCACTATCCGATTGCTCTTGAGGGCGCTCTCAAGCTAAAGGAGATTTCATATATTCATGCCGAAGCCTACCCAGCAGGTGAGTTAAAGCACGGACCCTTAGCGCTGGTTACTGACAAGATGCCGGTGGTCACTGTAGCACCTAAAGATGATCTCTTGGAAAAGCTCAAATCCAATATGCAAGAGGTTAAAGCCCGCGGTGGAAAGCTTTATGTTTTTGCTGACCAGGATTCCGAGATCACTAGTAGTGAAGGCATCAATGTGATTCGTTTGCCTGAACACTACGGCAATCTTTCGCCAATCTTGCATGTAGTTCCCCTTCAGCTCCTGGCTTATCACACGGCTTGCGCCTTGGATACCGATGTCGATAAGCCACGCAACCTCGCAAAGAGCGTTACGGTCGAGTAATTTATTACGGTGGGTAGTGCTTCCTCCATTTAATGAGTTATTGCAATTAGTACGAACTAGTACTAAAATGGTACGCATACAGACTAAATTGAGGTAAACCTATGAATCATCTATCGCTTGTTAAGGAGTTGGTTCAGGCATACCAGGCATTTGAGGCGCATTCGGCTGCACATATCAAGGAGATGGGTTTAACCATGACTCAGTTCGATATTGTTGCGACCCTAGGTAATCAGCCACCGATGACCTGTAAGGAGTTGGGTGAAAAGACACTGATTTCTAAAGGAACCATGACGGGTGTCCTGGAAAGACTTGAGGCTAAAGGGCTCATCGAAAAATTGATGAATGACGAAGATGGCCGTAGCTACAAGATTGGCCTCTCAAAAACAGGTGACAAATTATTTAAGAAGGTATTTCCGGAGCATGTTGAGCATCTCGGCAAAGCTTTCAGAAAGCTCAGCAAGCAAGAATTAGAACAAGCGGTAACAGTTTTAAAAGAAGTTAAAGCAATATTTAACTAAATAAAGATTTCACCTACCAGCATCACAAAAAATTTTATTTTTTAAAGGAAAACATCATGACTAAAGTAGCTGTTGTATTTCATAGTGGTTATGGCCACACTGTCAAACAGGCTGAAGCCCTCGCTAAGGGTGCTAATGGCACATTAGTAGCTATTGATGCTGAAGGTAACATTACTGATGCACAGTGGGAAACCTTAAATACTGCTGATGCCATCGTATTTGGATCACCAACCTACATGGGTACAGTGAGTTGGCAGTTCAAGAAATTTGCAGATGCAAGTTCTAAGCAATGGTTTTCACAGCAGTGGAAAGATAAGGTTTTCGGTGGCTTCACTAACTCTGCCACGATGAATGGTGATAAGCATTCCACCTTGCATTACTTCTTCACTCTCGCTATGCAACATTCTGGCATTTGGGTGGGCACTGGTTTAATGCCTTCAAACTCCAAAGCTGCGAAGCGTGATGATGTGAACTATGTAGGTTCGTCCGCTGGTGCAATGATGCAAACACCTTCAGATGCAAGTGCAGATGAGGTGAATGTGGGCGATTTAGAAACGGCACGCCTCTATGGCGAGCGTATTACCAAGATTGCTGGCCAACTAAAAGCAAAGTAAAAATTAGTAATCGAAAAAATTGGGGAAATGATGAAGCAGCTCATTGGTATACAAGGTAATGATCAAGGTCACTGGGTTGGCGATGGCTTTCCTGTGCGCACTTTGTTCTTCTATCAAGACTTAGGAAAGCAGATGAGCCCATTCTTGATGCTGGACTATGCGGGTCCCGCGGAGTTTCCCCAGACAGCTGAACGTAAGGGCGTAGGCTCGCACCCCCATCGCGGTTTTGAAACGGTCACGATTGTTTATGATGGAGAAGTAGCGCACAAGGATTCTACTGGTCAGGGCGGCATTATTAGTCCTGGTGATGTGCAGTGGATGACGGCTGGCTCTGGCATCTTGCATGAAGAGTTTCATTCTGAAGGGTTTGCCAAACGTGGTGGAACTCTAAACATGGTGCAATTGTGGGTCAATTTGCCGGCCAAACTCAAAATGACCAAGCCAGCTTATCAGGCCATTCTGGATAAACAAATCCCTAGAGTTGATTTGAAGGAGGGATCGGGGCAAGCCCGCATCATCGCTGGAGAGCTAGATGGTTATCAAGGACCTGCGCATACCTTTACACCGATGAGTGTGATTGACCTGAAGCTAAAAAAGGGTTCAATCAGTATCCCTGTATCTGAGGGTTGGAATGCATCTCTAGTCGTACTTAAGGGCGCCATTGAAGCAGGTGAGGGAGTGGTGGCCAAGGATGCACAGATGTTGATGTTTAGCAATCAAGGTCAGGACATTCAAGTTAATGTGCTCGAAGACTCTATTGCCTTGCTACTGAGTGGGGAGCCCATTGATGAACCCATTGTTGGTTATGGCCCCTTTGTCATGAATACCAAACAAGAGATAGCTCAGGCAATGCAAGATTTTAATAGTGGGGGCTTTGGAAGAATTGCCCACTAAGAAGATGCTTGAGCTGTAAAAAAATCCGTTTGACTTCTATGTTTAGCTGTGTACAAAAATTCATTATTTAAATCAAGGTGTTACACAGACTGGTTTAGAAAAGTGTGTTCAAATATCTGTTGTAGAAAAGGATATTTGTCCCACTTCATGTTTGACTCAAAAGATTTTTATACTTTGCGTTTGCTTTCGCTACTATCTGCGGGGCTTCTTTCTGCCTGTGCGGTAGGTCCAGACTTCAAGCAGCCAGATGCTCCTAATACATCTAGATATACCGAAACTACAATCCCTCAGAAATTAGCTACTGCACCTGGGGTACCTGGCGGAACTGACCAAGAGTTTATTGAAGGCGCAGATATTGAGGCTCAGTGGTGGGAGTTATTCAAGTCTCCAGAGCTTGATGTATTGATTAAAAAAGCTTTGCAGCAAAATCCAAACTTAGGTGCTGCAGATGCTGCACTACGTGCGAGCCAAGAAAATGTGAATGCACAAATTGGTGGGCAGTATTTCCCAGCCATTGGTTTAAATGGCGGTGCCACACGGCAATTACAGCCTGCTGCAATTTATGGCTTACCTTTTGGATCCGACACTTACAACCTCTATAACGCTTCTGTAAATGTCACTTATAAGTTAGATGTCTTTGGTGGCGCACGCCGTGCAGTTGAAAGTGCTAGAGCAAAAGAGGAAATTGCGCAGTTTCAGTTAGAAGGTGCCTACCTTTCTTTGACCGCCAATATCGTTACCGGCGCAGTGCGAGAAGCTGCTTTGCGTGCACAAATGCAGGCAACCGAAGAAATTTTGAAGGCACAAACGAATTTAGCTGAGGTAACAGAAAAGCAATTGGCAATTGGTACGGTTTCTCGAGTGGATGTGACCTCACAAAGAACTTTAGTATCTAACTCGCAAGTCGATTTATTTACCTATGAACGCAATCTTTCGTTTGCGCGTAATCAGCTGGCAGTATTGGTGGGCGACTTACCTAGTAATGCCAACATCACCAAGTTTGACTTGAAATCTTTGCATTTGCCAGAGAAGCTGCCACTCTCGGTGCCATCGAGCTTGGTGCGTCAGCGTCCAGACGTGCGTGCAGCAGAGGCGCAACTCAAGGCCACCAATGCTTTGGTAGGTGTTGCTACCGCCAATTTATTGCCACAATTTAATATCACTGGCGCTATAGGTTCCGCAGCATTAACAAGCTCAGCCTTGTTTGGGCCGAATGCCACTCTATGGTCTATTGCTGGTGGCATCTTCCAGCCACTCTTTCAGGGCGGACAGTTATTGGCGCAACGCCGTGGTGCAATGGCTAATTACGAACAGGCAGTTTTTCAATATCAAGCTACTGTGCTCAAGGCTTTTCAAGAAGTGGCTGACTCCTTGCGTGCTTTAGAAACTGGTGCTCAAGCATTAAAGTCTGCATCAGATGCTGAACGCTACGCTTATGAAACTTTAGATTTGGTACAGCAGCAATACAAGCTGGGTACTGCCAGCTATTTGGCTGTCCTCTATTACCAAAATCAATATCAAATTGCTAAGGTCAAATCCGTTTCTGCGCAAGCAACCCGATTCTCTGACACGGCAGCATTATTTGCAGCATTGGGCGGCGGTTGGTGGAATCGTACCGGCCCAGCCTTTCAACCAAAAGCCATAGCGAACAAAGATCAAAATGAAACTTCTGGAAACAATTAAAACCAAAGTCACTGCTATTGCAGTTGCCTTATGGGCTTGGATACTTGCGAAGGCGATCGAGTGGAAACTTCGCGAGAGACTCATTGCTCTTTGGGAAAAAATAAAAGGATTTTGGCTACGCTTGCGCGAACGGTTCATACGTAGCAAGATCAATGCAAAACTGCAGTCTATGACCCCCTTGGGTCGACGCATGACCATTATGTTGTGCGGTGTATTTTTGTTATTGGGCTTGATATTTGGATTCAATCAACTCAAGACCTTCATGATTAAGTATTTCATTGCTGGCATGGGCTTACCACCAGCAACAGTTTCTACGATGGTTGTGGAAACTTCAGCATGGCAACCCAAGTTATCTAGTGTTGGTAATGTGCGTGCATTTCGTGGTGTCGAGCTCAGCACTGAAGTTGGCGGCCTTGTACAACATGTTTCAATCAGATCGGGCATGGATGTCAAAGAGGGCGAGTTACTGATTAAGTTAAATGATGCATCTGATGTTGCTCAACTGAATTCTTTAAAAGCAATGGCAGATTTGGCTCAAGTAATTAATGAGCGTGATAGACAGCAGTTAGAGATTCAGGCGATCAGTAAGAACGTATTCGATACTAGCAAAGCGGATGCAAAGTCTAAGCAGGCTCAGGTAGAGCAGCAAACGGCTTTAGTGGCTAAGAAAAATTTAAAAGCCCCTTTTAGTGGGCGCGTTGGTATTGTGATGATCAACCCGGGTCAGTTTGTGAACCCAGGTGATAAGTTGCTTACCCTTCAAACCTTGGATCCGATTTTCGTGGACTTCAATCTCCCGCAAAGTAACGCTGAACAGATACAGGTTGGACAAGAAATTGTGGTGACGACCGATGCATTCAAGGGTGCAAGCTTCACTGGCAAGATTACTGCTGTCAGCCCGAAGGTCGATTCAAATACACGCAATATTCAGATAGAGGCTCAGTTAGCTAACCCAGATAAAAAGATCTTACCGGGCATGTTTGCTAATGTGAATATCAAGTTAGGCGATCAGTTGAAAATGCTGACCTTGCCACAAACGGCTGTGACCTATAACCCTTATGGCTCAACAGTTTTTATTGCCAAGCCAACTGGTAAAAAAGATAAACAGGGCAAGCCAGCACTTGAGGCTCAACAAGTTTTTGTCACTACTGGACCAACGCGTGGAGATCAGGTGGCGATTCTGAAAGGAATTGATGAGGGTGCGACAGTGGTCACTAGCGGCCAGCTGAAGCTCAAAAACGGTACACCCCTGATCGTAAATAACAAGGTGTTACCAGCCAATTCACCAAACCCACAGCCACAGGAATAAGTCCTAGATGAATTGGACTGATATATTTATTCGTAGACCAGTGCTCTCACTGGTAGTGAGTGCACTCGTGCTGGTATTTGGTTTGAAGGCAGTGGGATCCTTGCCGGTGAATCAATACCCGCAAACCCAAAATGCCATTGTTACGATTACGACGGCCTACTATGGGGCTGATCCAGAGACTATTGCAGGATTTATTACTCAGCCCTTAGAGACAGCGATTGCTCAGTCTCAGGGCATTGATTATTTATCATCCATGAGCGTGAGTGGCCTCTCAACCATTACCGCTACTCTCAAGCTGAACTACGATTCGAATGCGGCATTGACGCAGATCCAGACCCAAATTAGCTCTGTCAAGAATCAACTGCCACCACAAGCCCAGCAACCTGTGCTGACTGTACAGATTGGTCAATCGACTGCCGCCATGTACATGGGTTTTTATAGTGACGATATTCCAAACAACGCGATTACCGATTACTTGTTGCGGGTAGTGAAACCAAAGCTGGATTCGATAGACGGTGTCCAGAACGCTGAAATTACTGGTGGCAGAAAGTTTGCTTTGCGCGCTTGGCTCGATCGCGAGAAGATGGCTGGGCTTGGTGTGGGCGCAGATGATGTCTACAGCGCTATGGCAGCCAATAACTACTTATCTGCAGTCGGTAGCACTAAAGGCGATATGGTTGCAGTGGATTTAGTGGCCGGCACTGATCTGCATACACTTGATGAGTTCCGCAAGTTGGTTATCAAAAAAGATGGCATCAATATTGTCTATTTGGATCAAGTGGCCAGCGTGACTATGGGCTCCGAGGATTACAACACCAACGTCGCATTTAGCGGCAAGAGGTCTGTATTTATTGCGATTAAGGTGGCACCGCAGGCGAACTTACTCGATGTAGCTGCGCGGGTTCGTGCCGCAGTGCCTGATATTCAGAAGCAGTTGCCAACTGGCATGTCTGGAAAGGTGGTGTACGACTCTACTAAGTTCATTACTACCTCGATTGATGAAGTTGTAGCCACATTATTAGAAGCGCTATTAATTGTGACAGTAGTGATTTATCTATTCTTAGGTAGTGCTCGCGCAGTTGCAGTACCGGTAATTGCGATGCCACTTTCTTTGATTGGTACATTCTTCCTAATGCAGGTCTTGGGTTACTCTATTAATTTACTGACGCTACTTGCTCTGGTATTAGCAATTGGCTTAGTGGTCGACGACGCCATTATTGTGGTCGAGAACGTGGACCGCCATATGAAGGAAGGCAAGTCTCCATTGGAGGCTTCTTTAATTGCTGCGCGTGAGTTGGGCGGGCCCATTTTGGCCATGACCATTGTGCTCATCGCAGTGTATATTCCGATTGGATTTCAGGGTGGTTTAACTGGCGCACTTTTTACCGAGTTTGCCTTTACCTTAGCAAGTGCGGTGGCAGTATCTGGATTGATTGCCTTGACGCTTTCTCCGATGATGTGTTCACGTATCTTTACTGAAGAACAAGAGGCCTCACCGTTTGTTCAAAAGATTGACCGTATTTTTGAAAAAGTTCACCACAGTTATCAAACTACTTTGCGCGAGCTTTTGAGCACTTGGCAGGTCATTATTGTGATGGGTGTGATTTTGCTAGGTGGGGTGGCTTATCTTTACTCCACCGCGCGTTCTGAATTAGCGCCAACAGAAGACCAGGGTATTGTGTTGATGCAGGCTTCGGGCCCGCCTAACAGTACAGTCAATCAGATGCAGACTTACGCTGATCAGATTTATCAAATATCAGCAGCGGAACCTGAGTATGAGCAGATGTTCCAGATCACCAGTCCAACGAGTAGCTTTGGCGGTGTCTTGCTTAAAGATTGGGATCAGCGCAGTCGCAATGCCACTAAGTTCCAGGAAGATATGCAGAGTAAGTGGAATTCGATCGCCGGTGCTCGCGTTGCCGCTTTCCAGTTTCCGGCGTTGCCTGGCGCACAGGGTTTACCTGTGCAAGTAGTGATTAATACCACCGAGTCTTACGAATTGTTAAATGAGGTATCCCAAGCAGTTTTAGATAAGGCACGTCGTAGCGGCAACTTCTTTTTCGTTGACTCTGATTTGAAGATTGATAAACCACAGGATGTTTTGGAAATCGATCGTGAAAAAGTAGCTGCACTCGGTATGACTCAGCAGCAAGTAGGTAGTGCGCTATCTGCTGCATTGGGTGGTGGCTATGTTAATTACTTCTCTGTTGCTGGACGCTCTTATCGCGTCATTCCACAAGTAAAGCAAGTGGACCGCTTAAACCCGGACCAAATCCTTGACTACTACATACGTACCCCGAGTGGACAGATGATTCAGGCTCGTACCATCGCAACAATTAAGCAAAGAGTGGTACCGCAGTCAATTAATCACTTTCAGCAGCTCAACTCGGCGACGATATTTGGCGTGAGCACCCCATTTATTTCTCAAGCAGATTTACTAGAGTTTATGCGTCAAACTTTGAAAGAGGTTGCGCCCAACGGTTACACCATGGATTACGCTGGCCCGTCCCGGCAGTTCATGGCAGAGTCGGGTGGTTTCTTGGTGACGATGTTCTTTGCAATCTTAATTGTGTTCTTGGTCTTGGCTGCGCAGTTTGAAAGTTTCCGTGACCCCATCGTCATTTTAGTTTCAGTACCACTCGCTTTATTTGGCGCGCTGATTTTTATTAATTTGGGGTTCACAACCTTAAATGTGTATACACAAGTTGGACTGGTTACGTTGATGGGGCTGATTAGTAAGCACGGTATTTTGATTGTGGAATTTGCTAATGAGCTGCAAGAGGCTGGTCGCAGTAAGTTGGACGCCATCGTAGAAGCTAGTAGTGTACGTTTACGTCCGATATTAATGACGACTGCCGCAATGGTATTAGGCGTAGTACCTCTAGTGATTGCCTCTGGAGCGGGAGCCGCTGGCCGTCAATCGATGGGTATCGTGATCTTTACTGGTTTATCAATTGGTACGCTGTTTACACTTTTTGTAGTGCCTGCGATGTACTTATTTATTGGCGCCGATCACCATCAGAAAAAATTCAAGCAACAATAAGCTATTAGTAGCAGCAAAAAAAGAAAGGGTGAACTTGCTTCACCCTTTTCCATTGGAGACTCTCAATACTTATGCTCTGAGGGCTTTGCCTTATTTCACAATATTAAGTTCTTTTTCTGCAACCACGCTGTACTTAGTTTCTGCTTCTATGCGCTGCATCCATGTATCAATATTGTGTAAAGTGGGGCGAGGACCAGTTTGATCTGGAAAGGTTTGATTCAATAAAATCCAACGGCTTACGCAAAGTGCTAGCGGAATATCCCCAATACTGAATGTGTTTCCAGAGCAATAGTGCTGGCTTGCTAACTGTTGATCCAACAGGGTGAATAGTGCATTGCTATCTTGATAAGCCTTAAGAATTGCTTCCTTGTTTCGCTCATTTTCAGGCGTACGAGTTAGCCCCAAAAAGGCGATGCGTAAGGCTGGCCACATCGTTCCGAGTTGCCAGTCCATCCATTTCTCAGACTGATATTGAGAGGCAATATCGCTGCTTAGGCGCCTCGATTGATCATACTGACGAACTAGGTATCGCAAGATCGTGTTGGATTCCCAAAGCACAAGGTTACCGTCTTCTAAGGTTGGTACCAAGCCATTTGGATTAAGTGCTAGAAATTCAGGTGTACGATTTTTCCCAAAATGAAGGCCAGCATCAATGCGTTCAAAATCTTTACCTTCTTCTAGCCCCAGCTCTGCAAGGCACCACAATACTTTTTGTACATTAATAGAACTTTTTCTTCCCCATAAGCGCATCATTTCAATTCCTATTTGAGTATTTTTAAAGTGATGAATCTAAACCCATAAATTTGCTGTGTGCAAATATGAGTGGATGACTTGCTGGAGAGTGCTTTAGGTTGAGGACTTTGGCAACAATGATGTTATGGTCGCCTCCGGTATGCACTGATACGGTCTCACATTCAAAGTAAGCGCAGCATCCTTCAATTTGAGTAAGCCCGCTTGCTGCAATTTTGTGAGGGATATTAACAAATTGATTTTCTTTCACGGTAGCAAAGTGCATCGCCATGGCTTCTTGCGAGCGTTCTAGTACATGAATTAATTGTTTGTGACCCACTTCAAAATTGGGCATCAAGTTTGAATGCTTCTTAAGGCTCCACAAAATCAGTGGTGGCTCCAAGGAAACCGTATTGAAAGAGCTGATGGTGATGCCATGAGCATGCTGGTTCGCATCTAGGCAGGTAATCACTGTGACCCCGGTTGCAAAGGAGGAGAAGCCCTTGCGGAGCTCTTGGGAGTTAAATGGGGTCATCTTGCTTATTTGTTTGGTGGCTTACTTCGTTGCAGCCGGAATGGTAGTGCCTGGAATCGGGATGAGAATTTCGTTCTCTTCAGCTTTTACGCATTTAAAGCGATATTCCTTACCGGCCTTAGAGAGGAAGCTGGCGCCTTGGTAAAAGTCATTCCTACAAGTTGTGCTGGCAAAATCCATCACATCTTGTGGCGTTGCGCTGGAAGTGATTAGACGCATATTACCCATAGACATATTAATTTGGCTCGATGAGCAGCCAATGAGCGCTAGACCACAAGTTATAGTTAATAGTAGAATTTTTTTCATGGAAACCTCCATAATCAGCAATGCTCGTTAGGATAAACCTATTATGTATTTGCTGTGGAGAATGCAGCGCTTTTAAAAGGAAGAGACATGTTTAAGGCTATTTTGGTAAATAAAGATGATCAAGGTTATCGGGCTGAGCTTGCTCAAGTCGATGAGCTTAGCTTGCCTGAGGGCGATGTCAAGGTTAAGGTGCTCTACTCCACGCTGAACTACAAAGATGGCTTGGCAATTACTGGTAAAGGCCCGGTAGTGCGTAGCTTTCCGATGGTGCCCGGGATTGATTTTGCGGGAGAGGTTTTAGAGAGCGCTAGCCCAGAATTTAAAGTTGGCGACATGGTGCTGCTCAATGGCTGGGGCGTTGGCGAAGGTCATTGGGGTGGCTTAGCGCAGCAAGCACGTGTGAAGTCAGAGTGGCTCATTCCCTTACCCAAGGGCTTCACTGCTAAGCAAGCTTTGGCTATTGGTACTGCTGGTTACACCGCAATGCTGTGCGTGATGGCTTTACAAAAGCATGGCTTGAAGCCCAGTGATGGCGAGGTATTGGTGACTGGCGCTGCAGGTGGGGTCGGTAGTTTTGCCATTACTCTTTTGAGTAAGTTGGGCTTTACCGTGGTTGCCAGTACCGGACGTATCTCTGAGGCTGATTATTTGAAGAAATTGGGCGCTAGTGAAGTGATTGATCGTGCTGCACTGTCGGCTCCTGGCAAGCCTTTAGCAAAAGAGCGTTGGGCGGCAGTGGTGGATAGCGTTGGTAGTCATACATTAGCTAACGCCTGCGCTCAAACCAAGAGCGATGGCGCAGTTGCCGCTTGCGGTCTTGCTCAAGGCATGGATTTTCCATCGACTGTTGCGCCATTCATTTTGCGTGGCGTAACTTTGTATGGCATTAATAGTGTGACAGTAGCAAAAGCAAAGCGTATTGCGGCTTACGAGCAGTTAAGTAAGTTGGTAGATCTCAAAACTTTAGAAGAGATCTCTCACGAAATTCATTTAGAAGATTCTATAAAGTATGCTGCAGAGCTGATGGCTGGCAATGTGCGCGGCCGTTTAATTGTGGATGTAAACAAATAAGCATTTCGGAATGAACAGTGCTTATTGTGGAGCTTGAGGTTTTCGTGCTTTAAGTTTTTCTAAAACCTCAAGCTTATTTGAGTTAGAAAGTTCAGACCAGTCGGCAATCTCAGGGAGCGTGCGATAGCAACCACGGCAAAAACCATTGTCGGGGTTGATGTCACACCAGTTGATGCAAGGTGATGGAACTGTTATCAAAAAAAACCTAAAATAAAAATAGATGAATACTAAAAACCAATCCAGCGATCTGAGCTCTATTCATTATCCCCTAGCAGATGCTTTACCGGAAGCGGGCAGCTCTATAGAGCTTGCACCTGGTGTGCGCTGGCTGCGGATGCGCTTGCCGTTTGCTTTGGATCACATCAACCTATGGTTGCTACGGGATGAGTTTGAAGGCGTTCAAGGCTGGACTATCGTGGATTGTGGCATTGCTAATGATGAGACAAGAGCAGCCTGGGATCAGATCTTTACTACTCAACTAGAAGGCTTGCCAGTGTTGAGGGTGATTGTGACCCATATGCACCCAGACCATATCGGACTCTCTCAATGGCTTTGTGAGAAGTGGCAAGCACCACTCTGGATCTCTATGACAGACTATTTAACTGCGCAATGGCTTAGCCATAAAGAAGGTGGAGCTGCGGTTGGTGCACGCGCTGGCGGTGGGGGCTCTGCAGACCACTTTCAAAAGCATGGACTCATTGCAACAGAAGATCTAGAAAAAATTCGTGCTCGCTCGAATTACTACAGCAATATGGTTCCGGGTGTGCCACGGCAATATCGCCGCATCATTGATGGTGAAATGATTTTGATTGGCGGACATGAGTGGCAAGTGATCATGGGATTTGGTCATGCACCTGAGCATGCCTCATTATTTTGTAAAGATTTGGGAGTATTGATTTCTGGAGACATGCTGTTGCCGCGCATTTCTACTAATGTCAGCGTTTACGATGCAGATCCAGATGCGGATCCCTTGGGTCTGTATTTGAGCTCCTTGGATCGATATCTACCTCTGCCCGACGACACTCTAGTGCTGCCATCTCATGGCAAGCCCTTTACAGGAATGAAGCCGCGGATTGATCAGTTGAAAGCGCATCACGATGAGCGCTTGGCAGAAACTCTTGGAGCATGTGAAAAACCGGCAACTGCTCGTGAGATAGTGCCGGTTTTATTTAGGCGTGAACTAGATATTCACCAAATGACATTTGCTATGGGCGAGGCTATTGCCCATCTGAATTACCTACTTCGTCGAGGAAAGTTGAGTCGCCAGCTTTCCGACGACGGCGTGTTGCGGTTTTGCGTGGTTTAGAAGCTTTTGTTTCGGAATCTTTAGGGGCTTCACCAGTGGCAGCAGTGGCGCTTGCTGAAACGGCATCCCCAAAGGATTTGAGTGCCATCATGGTGGCATGCTGCACTTCTAGCCCCTGAATGGTGGACTTTAAAATATTGAGGTTGAGGTTAAGCCAGTTTTCAACGCTTTTCAAATCTTTGATGCGCTTTTCAAGTTCGTCGGTATCAAGTCCTGGAAATGCTGAGCCAAACCCCCCAGCAGCCTTTGAGGCGTCCGTGGTAAAGGGAAATTGCCCTGGCGTTTGCCCTCCCACTCCCTGACCCCACATGGTTTTCATCATTTCAAGGCTTTGATTGAATTCTGGGATAGTTCCAAACATAGGGGTGGCTCCGGGTCAGATAAAAGTGGCTTATTGCCAATACAATAGAGGATTCTAGAGATTATTCCCGGTTACGCAATGCAATCTAATGGTTTATCCCAGCCTTATACCCGTGGTCAGGCACTTCCTGAGCTACTAAAGCAGCGCATTCTGATTTTGGATGGCGCTATGGGCACCATGATTCAGCAATACAAGCTGAGTGAGGCGGATTACCGCGGATTGCCTGCTAGCAAACGCTTTGAGAGTCATCCAGGTGACATTAAGGGCAATAATGAACTCTTGGTGCTCACTCAAGCTCAAATTATTAGCAAGATTCATGAGCAGTATTTAGATGCCGGTGCAGATATTATTGAGACCAATACCTTTGGCGCTACTTCAGTTGCGCAAGAGGATTACAAGATGGCTGATTTGGCTCGTGAGATGAATGTGATCTCCGCTCAATTGGCTCGCGCTGCTTGTGAAAAATACTCTACGCCAGATAAGCCACGTTTTGCAGCTGGTGCAATTGGACCTACACCAAAGACTGCAAGTATTTCTCCGGATGTAAATGATCCAGGTGCGCGTAATGTGACGTTTGACGTATTGCGAGCTTCCTATCGAGAGCAGATTGAGGGCCTCTTTGAGGGCGGTGTTGATTTATTTTTAGTCGAAACTATTTTCGACACACTCAATGCCAAGGCTGCATTGTTTGCTTTAGATGAGTTCTTTGAAGAAACGGGTGAGCGTTTGCCGGTGATGATTTCAGGTACGGTCACGGATGCTTCTGGTCGAATTTTATCCGGTCAAACAGTGGAAGCATTTTGGAATAGCTTGCGCCACATTAAACCACTCACCTTTGGCTTGAACTGCGCCTTAGGTGCAGCGCTGATGCGCCCTTACATTGCTGAGCTATCCCGCATCTGCGATGTTGCAGTATCTTGCTATCCCAATGCCGGTTTACCCAATCCCATGAGTGACACAGGTTTTGACGAAACTCCGGACATTACTTCTAGCTTAGTTGATGGTTTTGCAAAAGATGGCTTGGTAAACCTAGTAGGTGGTTGCTGTGGAACTACGCCAGATCATATTCGTGCAATCGCTAATGCAGTTGCGCAGCGTAAGCCGCGACCCTTCTATCGCGAGAGTACGGAGTTGTCAGCATGAGTAAGACTGTAAAAGTAATGCCACCAATGAAGCTCTCAGGCCTAGAGCCTTTTAACGTTACAGCCGATGTTCGCTTTGTCAACATTGGCGAGCGTACTAACGTAACAGGCTCCAAAGCATTTGCGCGCATGATTTTAAATAATCAATTTGATGAGGCTTTGGTAGTTGCAAGGCAGCAAGTTGAAAATGGTGCTCAAGTGATTGACATCAATATGGATGAGGCGATGTTGGATTCTGAAGCGGCGATGACACGCTTTTTGAATTTGATTGCCTCAGAGCCAGATATTGCTCGTGTACCGATCATGATTGACTCCTCTAAATGGAGTGTCATTGAGGCGGGTCTAAAGTGCATTCAGGGCAAGCCGATTGTGAACTCGATTTCACTCAAAGAGGGTGAAGAGCCGTTTAGAAAACAAGCACGCTTGATTCGTCGTTACGGCGCAGCATCTGTAGTGATGGCATTTGACGAAGTAGGTCAAGCAGATACTTTCAAGCGCAAAACAGAAATTTGTCAGCGCTGCTATCAAATTCTAGTTAATGAAATCGGCTTTCCAGCAGAAGATATTATTTTTGATCCCAATATCTTTGCAATTGCTACCGGCATTGAAGAGCACGATAACTATGCAGTCGATTTTATTAATGCTACACGCTGGATAAAAGAAAATCTGCCAGGCGCGAAAGTGAGTGGCGGTGTTTCGAATGTTAGCTTTTCATTCCGAGGTAACGATCGCGTACGTGAAGCTATTCATACTGTCTTCCTGTATCACGCTATTCAAGCTGGTATGGATATGGGCATCGTTAATGCGGGGCAGCTTGGCGTCTATGCTGACTTGGATCCTGAATTGCGTGAGCGTGTTGAGGATGTGGTGCTCAACCGCTTTAAAGAAAAAGACGGTAAGACCCCAACTGAGCGCTTGTTGGATATCGCTGACCAATTTAAGGGCGGCGGCGCAAAGCAAGTAGAAAATTTGGTGTGGCGTGAAGCTCCGGTGCGTGAGCGTTTAACCCATGCTTTGGTACATGGAATTACCACCTTTATTGAGGGTGACACTGAAGAGCTGCGCGCGCAAATTATGGGTGCAGGTGGTCGTCCAATCGAGGTCATTGAAGGCCCCCTGATGGATGGTATGAACGTCGTTGGAGACTTATTTGGCGCCGGTAAAATGTTTTTGCCTCAAGTGGTTAAGAGCGCACGCGTGATGAAGCAAGCAGTTGCAATTCTAATTCCTTATATTGAGGAAGAGAAGCGTCTACACATTGCCTCTGGCGGCGAAGCAAAAGCTAAAGGCAAGATTGTGATGGCGACTGTTAAAGGTGACGTGCACGATATTGGTAAAAACATTGTGACGGTGGTGCTGCAATGTAATAACTTTGAAGTTGCTAATATGGGTGTGATGGTGCCCTGCTCAGAAATTCTGAAGCGGGCCAAAGAGGAAAAAGCAGATATTGTTGGCTTGTCTGGTTTGATCACGCCATCTCTAGAAGAGATGACCTACGTTGCTCAAGAGATGCAGCGTGATGACTATTTCCGTGAGCGTCAAATTCCGCTCATGATTGGTGGCGCTACAACATCCCGTGTGCATACCGCAGTCAAGATTGCGCCGCATTACGATGGACCGGTAGTCTATGTGCCTGATGCCTCCCGCTCTGTGTCTGTAGCATCAAGCCTTCTATCAGATGAAAGCGCCAAGAAATTTATTCAAGATCTACGCGATGACTACGTACGTATTCGTGAGCAGCATGCCAATAAGAAGGCATCTCCAACTATTTCACTAGAAGCTGCACGTAAGAATCGCGAGTTGATTGATTGGACTCATTACGTGCCTGAGAGGCCTAAGTTTATTGGGCGTCGTGTTTTCAAGAATTTCGCTTTGAGTGACATCGCTAAATACATTGATTGGACACCATTTTTTCAGACTTGGGATTTGGCTGGTAAGTTCCCGGCAATCTTGGATGATGAAGTTGTTGGTGTAGAGGCGCGTAAGGTATTTGAAGACGGCCAGGCGCTATTGGATAAGTTGATTAAGGGTCAGTGGTTACAAGCTGATGCTGTAGTAGCTTTCTACCCGGCAAACGCGATAGGTGATGATATTGTTTTGTACAGTGATGAATCGCGCGAGCATCCATTATTTGTTTGGCATAACTTGCGTCAGCAGGCTGAGCGACCAGTTATCGATGGAGTCCGTCGGCCTAATCGCTGCCTAGCAGACTATGTAGCGCCGAAAGATTCACATGTGGCTGATTATCTGGGTTGCTTTGCTGTGACAACTGGCCACGGGGTCGAGAAAAAAGTGGCTGAGTTCCATGCGAAGCATGATGACTACAGTGCAATCATGTTGCAATCTTTAGCCGATCGTCTAGCAGAAGCATTTGCAGAGTTGATGCATCACCGTGTTCGTACCGATCTTTGGGCTTATGCGACTGATGAGATTCTGACGAACGATCAGATGATTAATGAAGAATATCGCGGCATTCGTCCGGCCCCAGGATATCCAGCTTGCCCTGCACATGAAGTGAAAAAAGATCTATTGCGCGTCATTGGTTCAGAAGATATTGGTATGACCTTGACCGAATCGATGGCCATGAATCCAGCTTCTAGTGTCAGTGGTTTTTATCTGGCGCATCCAGACGCACGTTATTTCAATGTGGGTAAGTTGTCAGCAGATCAGATTGAAGATCTTGCTAAGCGCCGTAATGAGCCCGTTGAAGACATTCGTCGCCAGTTGGCAAGCTCGATAGACTAAATTGAATTTAGCTGGAGTGGGATGTAGTCTTTAAACGCCCCACATCACCGGTTCACCTTTGGCTTTAGCTTGTTTCATAAGCTCTAGAAAGGGGTAAGCGCGCTGGCCTAGTCTATCGGCAAGCTTTCGTTTTTCAGTGCTTTCTTGGGCCGTTGCATTACTTTTAGCCCGCTCTTCCAAGTCTTTCAGAATAGCAGTTTCTAGGTCGATGATGAGGGTTGGTAGTTGCTCCACCGTCAAAATTCCTCTGGGCTCTAATGGACGGCCCAAAATATCAAAGATTCGCTGGGTGAGATCAGCCAGCATGATGACGTCAGGACCCGCTTTGGAGCGAAATTGATAGATCATTTCAATAGCTTACCACCTGATAAACTCACTTATCTATGTTGTTAACTAATAAAAATCGTTTAATTGAAATGCTGAGTGCGGCTCTTCAGGGTCTTGCCCAAGAGCGTGGTTTGGGCGATACCCCCGCGCCTCGCTTAGAGCGTCCTAAGGCGGTAGACCATGGGGATATCGCTTGCAATATTGCACTTCAGCTTTCCAAGGCTTGGAAGTTAAATCCTAGGGAATTGGCACAAGCCCTGCTTGAGCGTTTAGAGCAGCAGCCTGGCTATAGCGATCTCATTGCCTCCTGCGAAATTGCAGGGCCTGGCTTTATTAATTTTCGCCTCAGCAATGCCGCTAAAACTGTTGTGGTGCAAGAAGTCCTCACCTCGGGATCTCAGTTTGGTCAGCTAGCGTCAGAGTCAGCCCCAGTTGCTAGCGCCATGATTGAGTTTGTATCTGCTAATCCTACTGGCCCACTACATGTGGGTCATGGTCGACAAGCTGCGCTAGGCGATGCGTTAGCAAATCTATTGGCAACTCAGGGTATTAAGGTGCACCGCGAGTTTTATTACAACGATGCTGGAGTCCAGATTGCAAACTTGGCGCTCTCAGTGCAAGCTCGATTAAACGGACTTAAACCAGGTGATGCCACTTGGCCAGAGAGTGCTTATAACGGTGAATATATTGCGGAGATTGCGGCTGCTTTTAAGGATTCATCTCAATATCAAGATGATCTTGAAGCCATTCGTCAATTTGCTGTTGCGTATTTACGCAATGAGCAAGATATTGACTTAAAAACATTTGGCGTGAAGTTTGATTGCTATTACTTAGAGTCCTCCTTATATACCGATGGCAGTGTTGCAAAAATTGTCGAAGAGCTGCAGAGCATTGGCAAGACCTATGAGTCTGAGGGCGCGCTTTGGCTCAAGACAACAGATGATGGCGATGATAAAGATCGCGTCATGCGTAAGTCTGATGGTAGCTTTACCTACTTTGTGCCTGATGTTGCCTATCACACCAGTAAATGGAATCGGGGCTTTAAAAAAGTAATTAACGTCCAAGGGAGTGATCACCACGGCACTATTGCCCGTGTTCGCTCGGGCTTACAGGGTGTGGCACAGAAGCGTGGTTGGAATATTCCGAAAACCTACCCTGACTACGTATTACACAAGATGGTGACGGTGATGCGGCACGGCGAAGAAGTCAAAATTTCTAAACGTGCCGGTTCCTATGTGACTGTGCGTGACTTGGTTGAGTGGTCTGGAGGTGTTACACCAGAGATGACAGCTGATGAGCGTGAACTAGCCATTCAGCGTGGAAGAGATGCCGTGCGTTTCTTCCTTATCTCCCGTAAAGCTGATACAGAGTTTGTCTTTGATGTTGATTTGGCATTACAGCAGAATGATGAGAATCCCGTGTTTTATGTGCAATATGCCCATGCGCGTATTTGTTCAATTCTGACCCAATGGGGTGGAAAAGTATCAGACCTAAAAGACGCAGACCTCTCCCTGTTGCAAAGTAAAGCCTCGGATCATTTGTTGCGTCGTTTAGCTGAATATCCAGAAATGCTTACTGATGCGGCTGCAGATTTAGCGCCACATGCTTTAGCTTTTTACTTGCGTGATTTAGCAGGAGACTTTCATACTTTCTATAACGCAGATCGCGTCTTAGTAGATGATCCCGCATTAAAATTGGCGCGCCTTGCATTGCTCCTAGCAACGCGTCAAGTGCTTGAAAATGGATTAAAAGTATTAGGTGTATCAGCACCCGCTAAGATGTAAGCTGTAGTAATTGCCAGCGCTTAAGAAGTAAAAAGAAGGATGGGGATACGATGAAAAAAAATAATCAATACACTAGCTTTACGCCAAAGACCCAGTCTTCGAGCCCGGAGTATGGCGGTACTATTCTTGGCTTTATCTTAGGGCTGGGTGTTGGCCTTGGCGTCGCTTTTGTGATTGCCTTCTACCTTTCCAAAAATACGCCGCAAGAGCGCCCTGGAGTCAGAGCCCCCAATCTCCCTTTAATCATTAAGCCGGGATCAGCGCCGGCAGAAGGTGAGGTGACTGCTCCAGCAGAGGCTCTAGATTTGAATAAACCACTACAAGGCAAGTCAGCTGCACCCGTAGCGAGTGCGCCAGATCCAATTGCTGATGTGGCTAATGGTAAAAAGCCGGCAGAACCAGCTCCAGCAGCAAAATCGGATGCAATTTATTTCTTACAGGTAGGTGCCTTTAATAAGCGTGCCGATGCAGATGCACAAAAAGCGAGTTTAGCGATTCAAGGTATTCAATCTCAATTAAGTGAGATTAATAGTGAGGGCAATACGCTTTGGCGTGTACGTGTTGGCCCATACAACAGTGTTGACGAAAGCAATCCCGTGCGTGATAAGCTCAATGGCATGGGCATTAAACCGAGTGTCATTAAATCTAGCAAATCATGATTACATTATCTAAATCTAAAAGAACCTTTTTATCTGCCACTATTCTCGGCTTAGCATTTTCTTTTTCAGGCCTTGCTACTGCACAAAGTCCTAAGATTGAAGAGGGGTTTGATTATCGTATTTTACCTACCCCTCAGCCAGTTGAGGCCAAAGGCAAGGTCGAGGTTATCGAGTTCTTTTGGTATGGTTGCCCGCATTGTTATGATTTTGAGCCAGAGCTCAATGCATGGCTTAAGCGCCAAGCAAAGGATGTGACATTCCGTAAAGTGCCCGTTGCTTTCCGTGATGATTTCATGCCGCACAGTCAGCTGTTCTATGCCTTAGAGTCCATGGGTAAGGGCGAGGCGATGAATGACAAAGTCATGTATGCCATGCACAAAGAAAATAAGCGCCTCATGACAGAAAATGAGATCGCCGATTGGGTGGCCTCACAAGGTATCGATCGCAATACTTTCTTAGCTGCTTATCGCTCATTTGCCGTTGTATCAAAAGCTCGTGCTGCAAGACAGATGGCTGATGCTTATCGTATTGATGGCGTGCCAACGATTGTGATGCAGGGTCGCTATGTAACATCCCCATCTATTGCTGGAACCAAGGCAAAAGCGATTGCTGTAATGGAGCACTTGGAGCAAAAAATCCGCAAGGATAAGTACAAGTAATTCTGGATCTTATATTTTGACGAAGCGCCGGATAATCCAAAAGTAAAGCGGGTAGGGCAGGATTCTGAGGAATTTTAAGAATCCTGAAAACCGCTTAGGGAAGTGAATATCAAATTCTCCAGCCTGAAGTCCTGCAAGGATTTTTTGAGCGGCCTCATCGGCAGTGATGAGCGCTGGCATCTCAAAATCATTCTGTGCAGTAGCCTCTGTTGCAACAAATCCTGGTGAAATCATATGCACGCTCACGCCCTGCGGAAGTAAGTCGTAATACAGGGTTTCACAGAAATTAATAATTCCTGCTTTACTTGGCCCATACGCTAAGGCTTTAGGTAGTCCACTATATCCCGCGACGCTACCAACGATAGCAATATGACCAGCATGCGCTTTGAGCATATCAGGCATAACAATGCTGACTGCCCGCATGGGGCCGAGCAGATTGGCATCAATTGTTTTCTGTGCAATATCAAATTCAAAATTATCAGCACGTAAGGGGGTGTATACGCCCGAGACAAACAACAGTAGATCTAAGCCACCCCAAGCCTCTAGGATTCTTCGGTAGGCAGAGGCCAACTGCTCTTGGTGAGTGACATCTAGTGGGAGCGCCAAAGCCTGTTCTGGCGTAGCAGATTGTGCGAGAGTATCAAGCCGCTCGGCACGACGGCTAGAGAGGGCGACTTTTGCGCCCGCCTTGATAAAAGCTTTTGTGCAGGCCTCGCCAATACCGCTGGAAGCCCCAATGACCCAAATTCGTTGATTAACAAATGAATCTATCCCTTTTTGTTTCATGGGCGTAGTGCATCACTTGAATGAATGACATCTTTATGTTTGAGGGTGTATTGCACTACATCAATATTCTTTTCAGAAAATCCAGCGGCGCAATACATGAGATAAAAATTCCAGAGCCTAATAAATGCCTCATCGAAACCAAGGCGATAAATTTCTTCAATCTTGTGATTGAAGCTATCACGCCATAGGCATAAGGTTTTGGCATAGTCAGCGCCAAAGGCAAACTCTGCCTCAAGCTCTAAACCTGCACTAGCCGCAGCAGCTTTAAATTTAGTAGGAGAGGGGAGCATACCTCCTGGAAAAACATACTGCTGAATAAAGTCGGTACTTTGGCGATAGCGATCAAATAAATCATCTGCAATTACGATAGTTTGGATGCAAGCCCGACCACCTGCTTTGAGTCGTTTTGCAACTGTTTGAAAGTATTCGGTCCAATGGTTTTCACCAACCGCTTCAAACATTTCAATAGAGGCGATGCCATCAAATTGCTCTTGACAGTCCCGATAGTCTTGCAGCCGAACCTCAAATTGCTTTGTATTGGGGATTTCTGCAGAGATTTTTTTAAGTCTAGAGTCTGCAAACGCCTTTTGTTCAGTCGACAATGTCAGACCCGTGACTTGATTGCCATTGCGTAAGGCTTCTTCCATAAAGCCGCCCCAACCACAACCTATCTCTAGGAGTTGATCCCCTTCCTTAGCGTGGATGGAGTCTAAGATACGTTTAATTTTTGCACGCTGAGCGTCCATGAGTGATTGCTTATCACCCTCAGAGAACCATGCACTCGAGTAGCTCATTGTGGGGTCTAGCCAGAGTGCGTAGAAGGCGTTACCCAAGTCATAGTGCGCATGAATATTTTTACGGCTTCCGGATTTAGAGTTGTCTCTAAACCAATGTCTCAGACGATAGGCTATGGATCCAAGCCAGCTACCATAAATTGCTTTCTCTAGGATAGTGCGATTTCGAATGGCTAGCTCTAGAACTGCTTTGAGATCGGGTGTATTCCATTCACCCCGGATATAGCTTTCGGCAAAGCCGATATCACCATGAGATAAAACTTGTTTAAATACAGACCAATCTAAAACTTGAATTTCTGCATGAAGTTGGTCTGAGTTATTGCCAAACTCCCTTACTTCATTATTGGGAAGGGTGAGTACTAAATGCCCGCTGCGTAATTGAGCCAAAAGACCCAGTAGGGCCACTGTGCTTGTATTACCTTGCTGCAGTTTAGATTTTCGCCTTTCAGGACGAGAGAAGGTGAGGCGAGATAGCAGTGTTTGACCGGGGCGATTCATCGAGTAACTTCAAGTTCTGGTGGTTTAGGTTTTGAGTGAAAGGGTACACCTTTTAGCCATAATTTCAATGCCTGCCAGTGAATTCGACCAATGACACCCAAACTCATAAGAGGGTAGCGCAGAAAGGCAAGATAGAGAGCGCTTTTAGTCAATGGCTGAGCTAGACCGCTAATACTGGTATTAATTAATGGAGCACCGTCCTCGTGCAACTCAATCCGACAAACAATATTCCGCTTTGAATTGCTATCTTGGGGAAACAAAAAACGGAAGTGGTACTCCCCCCGGACGTCACAAAAAGGCGAGACATGAAATACCTTGTTGCTAATAAGCGTCTCTCCAGATTGCAGGGCTTTGCCAGAGTCATGATGAAGTAGATAGCAGTGCCGTTCGCCAAAGGTGTTATTCACTTCAGCGAGTACCGCATGAACTTGCCCATTAGTTCGGGTGCAGATCCAAAAGCTGACCGGATTAAAGACATAGCCGAGCACTCGCGGAAAAGTGTGCAGCCAAATCTCACCATCATCATGATGAATGTGATTTTCTTTAAGGATCGATTCGATCCAGGACAGGCTGTTCTCATTGCCTAATCCATGGTCTTGGTCAAAAAAGGAAAAAAGTCCGAATTGTTTATCTTTCAGACCATGCTGACTGAGTAATGTTGGATCATTTCTGCGTGCACGCATTGGAATAGAGACAGTAAATACGCCGTAGCCAAACGCATTAATAGCGGGGCGAAAGCGTCGATGCTTTACAGCTCCAAAATTAATCGTTGGTAAATTCATTTACTGAGAATCTTTAATGGAGTTTGATTTAGCTCGATGAGAAATGCTCTCCATGAGATCCATTGCTACCAATTCGCCTGAGCGCAGACCATCCTCATGAAAACCAAATCCTGTCCATGCTCCGCAATACCAGATCGAAGCATTACCCTGAATTAAAGGCAGCTCCTTTTGTGCCTGCACGGCGCGCATATCAAAGACGGGATGTGAGTAATGGATTTCTTCATGCACCAATTTTGGATTGGGATCCGTCAATGGGTTCAAGCTCACAATAATTTGTGTGCCCTCGAATACTTGGGGTAGGGGTTGTAGGCGGTTGATTAAATAATTCACGCTTACGTGTTGTTGCGAAGTCGGAGTTGCTCCAGATTTTGCGGTGTAATTCCAAGCAGCCCAGCAACGTTTAGTAGCGGGTAAGAAGTTAACATCTGTATGCAAAATTGCGCGATTTTTCTGGTAAGGAACCGATGCCAAAATATTACGCGCGCCTTGTTCAATGCCATGAACCAACTCTAAAGTCTGATCGCTATGACATGCCATGACCACTTCATCAAACTGGTACAGCCCAGAGGATGTAATCACTTCGACTGGAGAGTCATCTGTTTTTTTCGCATTGACTCGAGAGACAGACTCTCGTACAAATTGAACTTGATGTTTTTCCAGTGCCACTACCAAAAGTTTTACGTACTCGCGGGAGCCGCCTTTAACAGTAAGCCATTGCGGGCGATTTTGGATTTGGAGAAGACCATGGTTATGACAGAAGCGGACCATAGTCTGAATCGGAAACTCTAGCATCTGCTCAACAGAGCATGACCAAATAGCGCCAATCATCGGCAAAAAATAATTTTCTCTAAAGCTAGTGCTAAAACGATTGCGATCTAGAAAATCTTTAATGCGCTCATCTGGTTCTGAATATTCTAGTTTGGCAGTAATTTGTTCTTCTGCGAGTCTAGTAGCGAGACGATTAAAGCGCAAGATGTCATAAGCCATTCTCCAGAATGATGGCGAGAACAAATTAGACCTTTGGCCAAAGAAGGAGTTGAGGTCGTTACCAGCCCATTCAATTTTTTTACTACGTCCTGTTTTTACTCCCGCATCAATAGATACTGAAAAAGACATTTCTGATGGCGCAATCGGAACCTGAATTTCTTCAAACAGACGAACTAAGCGAGGATAGGTTTTTCGATTAAATACTAAAAATCCAGTATCGACTCCATAGGTCATCTGGCCGTGAGGGGACTCTAGTGTGAGATCGACAGTATTACTATGGCCACCAATATGCTTGCCACCTTCAAATAGGGTGATCTCCAAATCTGGATGCTGCCTTAATGCGTATGCACATCCTAGGCCAGAGATACCAGCGCCAATGATGGCAACTTTTTTCTTACTCACTAAATTTTTTCTCCAAGAAGTTTCTCTATCTCACTGGTAATACTGGTGCTTGTTGGTTTTGTCATACTGCCAAACGAATCGACTACATTTCCATTTCGATCAATGAGGTACTTATAAAAATTCCACTTCGGTGTTGTCCCCGTTTTAGCTATCAGCATTTTAAATAGTGCATTTGGATTACTTCCGCTAACTGAGCTCTTAGCGAACATAGGGAATTTCACGTCATAGGTATTTTTACAGAAGTCTGCGATATCTTTATTGCTACCCGGCTCTTGTTGGCCAAAATCGTTTGATGGAAATCCTAGTACAACTAAGCCGCGGTCTTTGTATTTGGCATACAACTTTTCAAGACCCTCGTATTGGCTCGTGAAGCCACAAAAACTGGCTGTATTAACAACCAAAATAACTTTGCCTTGATATTGGCAAAGGCTTTGAGGTGCCTCATCCTGCAATCTTGGGAAGGTGTGCGATAGAAGTGAGCTGCAACTGCCAGCTGCGGGAGCTGCCTTTGCAAACGGCATTGCTATAAGCAAGAAAAGTAGTGCCAGCAAGTAACGCGGCATAGGGTGAATCATCTTAAGCCTTTGGGTGGGACGGGGATGCCCCAAGTCTAAGACATTCTGGCAAATATCGTTGAATTTAGCCCAATGCCATTAATATGACGCTATGAGTTCTTTACCCCCACCTTCTTTTGAATCTAAAGTCTGCGTTCCGACTGAGTTGGAGGCTCGTATTGCGACGCTTCCGAGACCCTTGGTATTTACGAATGGCGTCTTTGATATCCTGCATCGAGGGCATGCCAGCTACCTAGCCCAAGCTAGGGCAATGGGCGCTAGCCTTGTAGTAGGGGTGAATTCAGATGCCTCGGTCAAAATGCTAGGCAAGGGTGATGACAGGCCTATTAATACTGAATCTGATCGCCAGGCTTTATTGGCAGCGCTTGAGAGTGTCGACTTGGCGGTGTTATTTACAGAACAGACCCCGGTGAATCTGATTGCCAAGATTCATCCTGATATTTACGTTAAGGGAGGAGATTATGAAATCGACTCCCTGGAGGAGACTCGCCTCGTGAAAACTTGGGGTGGTGTAGCAGTTGCTATCCCATTTTTATATGAGCGCTCTACAACAACGCTATTGGGCAAGATCCGAACAAGTTAAGGTGTTTGGCGGTTTATAGGTTTTGCAAGAGCCAAGCCCAAAGCCCGCGTAGTACCAAGCCCTCAATGGGTTCTACTGGTAGCGCTGCTAGCTCTGGAAACTGTTTAATTTCATTTGCCAAAATTTTGGCATTGCCCCCATCAAGCCAAATTCGCTCAACGGGATGATGCATCGCTTTGGCTAAGTAGGCTGCCCGCAGTATTGCCCCCATTTGCGCAGCATCACAACCGCCTGTAATCGCCTCATCAGTAGTGAAGCCAAAGCTCGCTTGAGCTTCAGGCTTATTAGCCCGAACTGCCAATGGAAGTTGGGCTGTATTTTGTTGCAGGCTTTCTTGCATCAGGTTTAAGCCTGGCAGGATCCAGCCACCGTAATGGACGCCATTGCCGCCTAGTAAGTCAATGGTAGTGGCCGTCCCAGCATTAATCACCAGCGTATTGGTGCTGGAGAGAGCTCTTGCGCCAATCAGTGCAGCCCACCGATCTGCTCCCAATTTGCTGGGGTCTTGATAGAGTGTTCGCAAGCCTTGATACGGACTGCTGCCTGTGAATTGTTTCCACTCAAGATCTTGCCATTGCGGAAAGAGCTTGCGTAAATTTTCAATAGCAGCATCACCTGCTACGCAACAAAAGCCAATAGCATCTGGTTTAGGTAAGGTTTTAGAAATATAGGCAGACAGCTCAGCGCGTAGTTCGGGTGACTGGAAAGATTTGGTGCCGATCGACCCAGAATATGCCCATAGTTTTTTATTGCGGTCTGCAATGTTTTGTGTAGATTCGACTGCGGCCCACTTGAGCCGAGTGTTGCCAAGATCAAATACTAAATACAGACTCATGATTGAGCTCGCAAAGAAACATCGCCCGCATGAATGACGATAGATTTGTCATGCTGAAGAAGAACAAGAGCGCCAGAGTGATCTACTCCGGAAGCGATACCAATGATGGGCTCTTGGCCGGCGCCTGATATGCAAACAGGCTGGCCATTAAAGGCGTCCCAATTTGACCATGAATTTTTAAAATAGCTAAACCCATGTTGTTCAAATTGGGTTAAATGCCTTTCAAATGACTCAATCAGCTTTAGCCAAATGAACTCCGTATCTGGTATCGGTGCATGATGAGATACGAGTTGATCCAAAGCGGCAGCACCTAAAGCAGTTTGATTTTCTGATTTCTGTTGAATCAATTCTGCATTACGTAAGTTCAGCCCTAGGCCAATCACCATCCAAGTGGGCGAACTTGGACTAGTTTGTCCGCCTTCAATCAGGATGCCGCCAAGTTTGTCATTGTTCAGTAGTAAATCATTGGGCCACTTCAGCCTGAGACCTTGTTGATGAAGAGTAGTTTCATTGATGCCTAAGGCTCCAGCAATGCCTGAAATAACCGCCAGTCCAATGACTAGACTCAGTCCGCTCAATTCATGGGGGCGTTTATTGAATGGGTAGGCTAAGGAGAAGCACAGCGCATCTCCAGGATTGGAAAGCCAAATTCTTCCGGCCCTACCCTTGCCGGAAGTCTGATCGTGGGCAATACGAGCTACGGGATCAATTAATTCACCGGCACGCCAACGGGCTAATAAATCATCATTAGTTGATTTGGTGGTGGAAACACGTTCGAGGATGCAATTCGGGCTCATTTTTCTATTGTAGAAAGATCTAGGCTGGCTGACCTAGAATAAGGGAATGCAATACGAAGAACAGCGTCCTCGCAAGTTTGTTTGGCCTCTCCAGGCAATGCCTTTGGCTCGGGCTATTAGCTTGAGCTATGCGCTTTTAATCATTTATGTCAGCCTGAATCCCTTCGATTTCAGTTTTGATAATGGGATCGCCCCATGGGCATGGTTGGATGCGCCTTTACCCCGCTTTATTACGCTATTTGATGTGTCAGTCAACGTCTTGGCCTATATCCCTCTTGGGTTTCTGCTGGTCTTTGCCTGCTACCCACGTTGGCGTAATTTTGTTGCCTTAAGCGTCGCCTTGAGCTTTAGTGCTGCATTGGCTTTTAGTGTTGAGTCGCTACAAACTTGGTTGCCCACCCGCATTCCGAGCCAAATGGATTGGTGGGCCAATGTGTTGGGCGGTTTGATGGGCGGCTTGTTAGCCATTCCATTAGGTCCTCAGTGGCTTTCTGGGAGCGCAGTTCGTCGCTGCTTTGACCAATGGTTTGGCTTGAACTGGGCTGCTTGCGCCTTATTTCTACTTTTCCCCTGGGCTCAGATCTATCCACAGAGCTCTTGGTTAGGTACGGGGGTGTGGGGGCATGCGATTTTTGCCTCCGTTGATTGGGGCACTATGGTGGTAAATCATGTCATCCAGGAATCGATTATTACAGCGGTCTGTTGGCTTGGTACAGGGCTCTTACTGTCATTGGGGATGCGCGAAAAAGCGCCCCAATGGAAAATCTTAAACAGCCTCCTTTGCTTCACTGTTTTAGTGAAGATTGCCTTTACGGCATTGCAGTTCGGTGCGGAATTTGGCTTGTTGTGGCTCACGGCGGGGGCTATTTGGGGGATGGTGCTAGGCAGTCTTTTGCTTAGATGGACTCTCCAATTTTCTTTATCCAGTAAAGCTTGGCTTGCAATCGCCTGTTTAGTTACTGCCACCCTGGTGATTAATTTCCTGCCAGACAACCCGTATTTCATTCTGACATTACGGCATTGGTATCAAGGTCGGCTATTACACTTTAATGAATTAATGCAATGGGTTTCAGTAGTATGGTTGCCATTGGCATTATTTTGGGTCATACGAAATAGAGCCACCTTTAATCTAAAACCTTGATTGAGATGACATATGAGTTTTAAGCACCATGTTTTTTTCTGCCTAAACCAGCGCAGTAATGGCGAAGATTGTTGCGATCGTCATAATGCTTTTGCTCTTTTTGAGTACGCAAAAAAGCGCGTCAAAGAGTTGGGCTTATCTGGCCCGGGAAAAATTCGCATTAATAAAGCAGGATGTTTAGACCGTTGTGCCGATGGCCCGGTGGCAGTCATTTATCCAGAGGGCATTTGGTACACATTTATTGATACTGAAGATGTGGAGGAAATCATCCAGTCACACTTAATGCAAGGACGCCCAGTAGAGCGTCTGCAGTTAGCTTAAAAAGATTTCAGAAAGTTTCCTCATGAACAGTCGTACAAAAATAATTCAGATTGATGGCATTGTGGGTCAAATCGAAATGTCGATTGATCTACCAGATGAATTAAAAAATAATCCCGATTTTTTGGTGAGAGGTTTAGCGTTAGTTGCGCATCCACACCCACTGATGGGCGGAACGATGGATAACAAAGTGGCGCAAACCATGGCACGTGCTTTTAATCAATTGGGGTACGTTAGTGTGCGTCCTAATTTTCGCGGAGTAGGGGCTACTGCCGGTGTACATGATGATGGCATTGGTGAGATGGAAGACCTACTACACGTCACTGATTGGATGCGCACACCTTCAAGCTGGAATCAATTTGAGGCGACTGCGCAACAGGCATGGGTACAGACTGCCAATACTTTGCCTTTATTGGTTTCTGGATTTTCATTTGGCAGCTTCGTTGGAACCCATTTAGTGCAGCGCTTGGCAGAGCTAGGGCGCGCAGCTGAGCGGCTCGTCATGGTGGGTAGTGCGGCTGGAAAATGGGTCTTAGCGCCTGTGCCTGCTGATACGATTTTGATTCATGGTGAGGTGGATGAAACTATTCCTTTGATCGATGTCTTAGATTGGGCGCGCCCTCAAGAGTTAACAGTACAAGTGGTACCAGGTGCCGATCATTTTTTCCACCGACGTTTACATTGCATACGTAACATCATTACTAGCGCTTGGTTGGGTATGCCTGATCATCGCAATCAATAGAGTTAATAGAAAAGTTAAAAGAATATGACTGAAGATAAAAAATCCCTCATTGAATACCCATCAGAGTTTCCGATTAAGGTAATGGGCAAAGCCAATCCAGAATACTTGCCCGCAATCTTGCACATTGCCCGCCAATTTGACCCCACGTTCGATGAGAGCAAGGTTGAGCAGCGACCCTCTAAAGATGGAAATTACCTAGGTATTACATTGCCAATCACTGCTACTAGTCGAGAGCAGTTAGATGAGTTGTACCGTACTTTATCGACGCATCCCTTGGTTAGTGTTGTCCTCTAAATTATCCGCATGAGTTTTTTAGTAAAACATTTAGGGATAGCTGAATACGAGTCAACTTATCAAGCGATGCGAGATTTTACGCAGCAGCGAGATGGCGATACCCCAGATGAAATTTGGATTCTTGAGCATCCCCCAGTTTTTACTTTGGGTTTAGCGGGAGATGCGAGCAACTTGCATTCTCCCAGCAATCAAATCCCATTAGTGCAGGTTGATCGTGGCGGTGAGATCACGTATCACGGACCTGGACAAATCGTGGTGTATTTACTGCTCGATCTGAGGCGTTTGGGCATTTTTGTAAAAGAGCTTGTCAACCGAATTGAGCAGGCTTTAATTGATACATTGGCAGATTTTGCTATTCAGGCAGAAAGACATGCTGGCGCACCTGGTATTTATCTTGCTCAGGAGGATTCAATACAGGCAGGGTATCGAGGTGCCAAGATTGCCGCCCTAGGTCTCAAGGTCTCCAAAGGGTGCTCTTATCATGGACTTGCTCTAAATGTATCGACCGATTTAGCTGCTTTTGCCCGAATTCACCCATGTGGTTATGAGGGCTTAAAGACGATCGATATGGAAACTCTTGGGATCAAGGACAATATAGACATTATTAGCCAAACCCTTTTGGGGCATTTGCAAAAGCAACTGATTTCATCATGACCACCAATAAGCCGGATCTCGATTCCACTGTCACTAGTAGCAATAGTCGACAGGATCTTAACTACGACGCCTCGCGCAAGCAGAAGTCGAGCGAGAAGACTGCACGTATTCCAATCAAGATTATTCCCTTGGAGCAAGTGCTCAAAAAGCCCGATTGGATTCGAGTAAAAGCTGCTTCTGGAAATTCTCGCTTTTCTGAGATTAAAAAGATTCTTCGAGAAAATGAGTTAGTCACCGTTTGCGAAGAAGCAAGTTGCCCCAATATTGGTGAGTGCTTTGGTAAAGGCACAGCTACCTTCATGGTCATGGGTGATAAATGTACACGTCGCTGCCCATTTTGTGATGTAGGTCATGGTAGACCAGATCCACTAGATACAAAAGAGCCGAGTAATTTAGCGCGCACGATTGCTGCTCTAAAATTAAATTATGTGGTGATTACTAGTGTAGATCGTGATGATTTACGTGATGGTGGCGCGATGCATTATGTGGACTGCATTTCTCAGTCACGCGATCTCTCCCCGAATACGCGTATTGAAGTGTTGGTACCAGATTTTCGTGGCCGCTTAGATAAGGCTTTAGATATTTTTTCTGAGCATGCGCCAAAAGGCCTACCTGATGTCATGAATCACAATCTAGAAACCGTACCGCGTTTGTATAAACAAGCGCGTCCTGGCGCAGACTACGCACATTCATTGAAGTTGTTGAAAGACTTTAAGGAGCGCTTTCCACATATTCCAACCAAAAGTGGTTTGATGGTGGGGTTGGGCGAGACGGATGAAGAGATCTTGGCGGTGATGCGTGATATGCGTGAGCACAATATCGATATGCTGACGATTGGTCAGTACCTAGCGCCGTCTGGTCACCATCTCCCAGTGCAGCGCTATGTCCATCCAGATGTGTTTAAGCAATTTGAGGAAGCGGCTTATGCCATGGGCTTCTCACATGCTGCCGTAGGCGCGATGGTGCGCTCTAGCTACCATGCTGACCAACAAGCACACAGTGCAGGTGTTGTCTAAACTTATGCTGCAAAAGTTTGTTGTAGTGCTGGCGCTTGCATTTCTACTTTCGGCTTGTAGTCCTAAATTAGATTGGCGGACAGTGCAGTCTCCACAAGAGGGTTACAGTGCTCTCTTTCCTGGTAAGCCTGAAAAGATTGAGCGACGACTGCCATATCAAAGTCAAGAAATTCCACAAACCTTGGAAGCAGTCAAAATTGAGGATGATATTTATTCGGTGAGTTCGATTCGTTTGAGTCAAGAGCAAGCTAGCCTAGCGCCTAATTTATTAGAGCAGGTGCAAGGTAACTTATTGAATCGCGCAAATGTAACTCTGGGGAGTGCCGTTAGTGTTGATGCGCTTTATCGGACTGCAAATAAACAGCGTGCCGCCACTAAAGATTATTTTTTAGAATTTAAATCTTCGGGCAGGGTAGAGCAGTCAATGCGGGTTCGTTGGATCACCAGAGTGACACCAGACAACGGGGCTTGGATTTATCAGATTTCGGTTTTGCATACTGCACCAGCACGAGTAGATGCCAAAACGTTTTTCTCTGAAGACGCGTACTCAAGTTTCTTTGATGAGTTTCATCCGGAATAGTTTCCAGATGAAAAAATTCTGATTAAGACTTTTCTAGGGCAGCTACCTTAGCCTCGAGAGTCTCTAACTTTTCTCTAGTCTTTGCTAAAACTTTAGATTGCAACTCAAACTCTTCGCGAGTAACCAAGTCCATTTTCTGAAAACCTTGATTCATCATGGCGCGCACATTCTTTTCAATCTCTTGCGCTGGTGAATTACGAATGGCATCACCAACCTTGTTCTGCATATCGCTAGCAATACGCTGGATTTGTTCTAGGATTTCACCTGGTTTTTGCATAATGCTGACCGCCGTTCTATTGAAATTTGCTTAAAAGATACAGAGGGTATTTTAAGTTGTTGGGCTAAAAACAGGCGAAACCAACTAAAAAATGCTGCATATGCACCTAAATGAACGAAAATAGTGCATATCTAAGCACCAAAATTGTGCATAAGCCTTATTTAGGTGAATTGTGACAAATCCATTAGCCTCCCAGCCTTCATGATCTCTTCATGCAATAAAGCATCTATCCCTTTTTTATGACCACTAAGGAGTTTCATATGAAAACGATTCAAAAGTCAGCCATCGCTCTTGCAGCTTCTGGCTTATTCGCAACAGCAGCATTTGCACAGACAGCTCCTGCAGCTGAGGCTCCAGAAGCCAGCCCTATTACAGCCAACGTAACAGTGGTGAATGACTACCGTTATCGCGGTCTAACTCAGTCAAACTTTAAGCCAGCCATCCAAGGTGGATTTGATTACGCTCATGAGAGTGGCTTTTATATTGGTAACTGGAATAGTTCTATCAGCTGGATTAGTGATGGTTATGGTGCTTCTGGATATCCTAACAAAGCTACAGTTTCCTCGCAGGTAGAAATGGATTTTTACGCTGGCTTTAAGAAAGAATTTATCGGCGAAGGCTTTGCAAGCGATGTTGGAGTCTTGCAGTACTTTTATCCTACATCTGGATTGCCAGGCATGGGATTGAATGCTAGAGCATCAGCTGCATCAAATACTGCAACATTAAGTGCCGCAGGATCACGTCAATCTGCTGGTGTGAATCCAAACACTACAGAACTTTATGCGGCACAGAACTTTACATTCGGCCCAACAACAGGTTTTATAAAATTGTCGTATGCATTAACACCACTTTTTGGAATATATAACAGCACAGGTTCTATGTATCCTGATTTGACAATTAATCACGATACAGGCTTTTATGGTATTACATTAAACGGCCATGCAGGCTATCAGAAGGTTACGAATAACTCTGGGAACTATAATTTTAGTTATGCAGACTGGAAACTTGGTTTAACTAAAGATTTTGGAGGCGGTTTATCTGGTGCTATTGCCTATGTTGGTACAAATGCCAAAAGTATCTCGGGCACCCCAATTTATGCAACGCCACAAAATGCTAATGCTGGAAAAGCTGGCGGTTTAATTTCCTTAACAAAAACTTTCTAATTCCTTCCTCTGAACGGAGAAACATATGAAATTAATTACCGCAATCATCAAGCCCTTCAAGCTTGACGAAGTGCGCGAAGCTCTCTCGGAAGTGGGAGTTTCGGGCATCACAGTCACTGAAGTTAAAGGCTTTGGTCGTCAAAAGGGTCACACTGAGTTGTATCGCGGTGCTGAGTATGTAGTTGACTTTTTGCCGAAGGTAAAAATTGAAGCTGCTGTTGAAGATGGCATCTTGGAGCGAGCGATTGAAGCAATTGAAAAATCTGCTCGTACTGGAAAAATTGGCGACGGTAAGATTTTTGTCTCCCCAGTTGAACACGTCATTCGCATTCGTACCGGTGAAACCGGCGCGTCAGCACTTTAAAGAGAGGTTCAAAATGTTAACTTGGATGAAACGACTCCTAGCTGGAAGCGCAATGGCCTTGGCTATTGGCGCAACTAGCGTGATGGTAGCTTCACCGGCTTTTGCTGATGAGGCTAAGCCAGTTGCCGCTGCGGCTGCGGCTGCAGTTGCTGCTGCTCCTGCATTAGTTCCTAACAAGGGTGATACAGCTTGGTTATTGGTGTGTACAGCACTAGTAATCTTGATGACATTGCCTGGTTTGGCTTTGTTTTATGGCGGCTTGACACGCAGTAAGAACATTCTCTCTGTACTCGTACAGTGTATGTTTGTATTTGCATTGATCACAGTGTTGTGGTCCCTTTATGGATACAGCTTTGCATTTACTGAAGGTGGCGCATTCATTGGTGGACTTGATCGTTTGTTCTTGCAAGGTATTACTCCAGATTCAGTTGCCGCAACATTTAGCAAAGGCATTGTGATTCCTGAGTATGTATTTATGGCCTTCCAAGCTGCATTTGCAACGATTACTTGCTGCTTGATCATTGGTTCATTTGCCGAGCGCGCAAAGTTTTCTGCAATTGTGTTGTTTGTCATTCTTTGGTTCACTTTCAGCTACATACCAATCGCTCATATGGTTTGGTTCTGGCCTGGTCCTGATGACATCAAAGATGCTGCATCGCTTGAGGCAATCACAGCGCGTGCTGGTTGGCTGTGGCAGAAGGGTGTTCTAGACTTTGCTGGTGGTACCGTTGTCCACATCAATGCTGCGATCGCAGGTTTGGTAGGTTCATTCGTGATCGGTAAACGTTTGGGTTACGGCAAAGAAGCAATGAAGCCACACAACTTAGTGTTCGTGATGATTGGTGCTTCACTATTGTGGTTCGGTTGGTTTGGTTTCAATGCTGGCTCTGCTCTCGAAGCAAACGGCAGTGCAGCCTTGGCATTCGTAAACACATTATTGGCAACCGCTGCAGCAGTATTGAGCTGGTCAGTTGCTGAGTGGGTTCACAAAGGTAAGCCTTCCATGTTGGGTGGTGCATCTGGTTGCGTAGCAGGTTTAGTGGCAATTACCCCAGCTGCAGGTTTCGTTGGCCCAATGGGTGCGCTCGTAATCGGTGCGGCTGCTGGCGTTATCTGCTTGTGGGGTGTTTCTGGTCTCAAGAAGCTTTTGGGTTCAGATGACAGCTTGGACGTATTCGGTGTGCACGGCGTTGGCGGTATCTTGGGCGCTTTGTTAACTGGTGTGTTCGCAGACCCAGCTTTAGGTGGAACAGGCATTTGGGATTATGTAGCGAATGCTGCAGCCCCTGATTACTCTATCGCTAGCCAATTGTGGATTCAGAGCCAAGGCGTGATCGTGACCTTAATTTGGTCTGGCGTAGTTTCTTATATCGCCTTCAAATTGGTTGATATGGTGGTTGGCCTGCGCGTTAAGGAAGATGAAGAGCGCGAAGGTTTGGATATCAGCTCCCACGGTGAGTCCGCTTACGAGTCTTAATTAGCTTTTTTACCCCTCACTGGGCGGCTTTAGTTAGCTGCCCGGTTTTTAAGCGCGGGATCCTCGGATTCCGCGTCTTTCTTTTAAAAAATCTTACAATGGTGAAATGGTTCCACATCTCATCACTGCCCTAAGCGGCCCCCTTCTCGATCTTGAGTCAAAGGTATTAGAAGCAACCCCAACGATTGAGCGCTGGTTTAGGCTTGAGTGGCAAGAGCACACCCCGCCGTTTTACTGCTCAGTTGACTTACGTAACGCCGGCTTTAAGCTTGCACCAGTTGATACCAACCTCTTCCCGGGTGGTTTTAACAACCTATCACCCCAAATGTTGCCTTTAGCGGTGCAGGCGGCAATGGCGGCAATCGAGAAGATTTGCCCTGAGGCAAAAAATTTACTATTGATACCTGAGCGACACACTCGCAATACTTTCTACTTACAGAATATTGCGCGTTTATCTTCGATCCTGCGTCAAGCTGGACTTAATGTCCGCCTAGGCACCTTGTCTGATGAAATTAAAAAGCCAACTTGGATTGATCTGCCTGATGGCAATCGTCTCTTGATGGAGCCTTTATCTCGTTTGGGTCTGAAGAAGCAACGCCTTGGGTTAAAGGATTTCGATCCTTGCTCAATTTTGCTGAACAATGATTTATCAGCAGGCATTCCTCCGATCTTAGAAAATCTGCATGAGCAGTATCTCTTGCCGGGTCTGCATGCTGGCTGGCACGTCCGCCGTAAGTCGAAACACTTTGCTGCTTACGATGAGGTCGCTAAAAAGTTTGCAAAGGTAGTTGATATTGATCCCTGGATGATCAATCCTTATTTTGCAAGCTGCTCTGATGTGAACTTCCATGAGCGTAAGAGTGAAGAAGAATTGCAGACTGCTGTCGAGAAAGTTCTTAAGAAGACTGCCAAGAAGTACCGTGAGTACGGGATTAAAGAAAAACCATACGTAGTTGTCAAAGCAGATGCTGGTACATATGGCATGGGTGTGATGGTGGTAAATGATCCGGCCCAGCTCAAAGACCTGAACCGCAAAGACCGCAATAAGATGAGTGTTGTAAAAGAAGGTCTTGAGGTAAGTGATGTATTGATTCAGGAAGGTGTCTATACCTTTGAGAAGGTCAATGAAGCTGTTGCAGAGCCGGTGGTGTACATGATTGATCGCTATGTGATTGGTGGCTTCTATCGAGTGCATACTGACCGCGGCCCTGATGAAAATTTGAATGCTCCAGGGATGCATTTTGTACCTTTAGCATTTGAGCAAAACTCTATCCCAGATCTGGGCGCAAAGCCTGGCAGTGCACCGCCAAATCGTTTTTATCTATATGGCGTCGTCGCTCGTCTAGCCCTGCTGGCGGCCTCTCTAGAGTTAGAGCGCTCTGATCCGAATGCTGAATCTGCTTAATCTATTCGGATGTTGACATGAACCTGCTTTTCATAGCGGATCCTTTGGAGTCTTTTAAGGTTAGTAAAGATTCCACCTTAGCAATGATGCGAGTTGCGCAAGAAGCAGGGCATCAACTTTGGTTTTGCGAAAGTCGCAATATCCTCTGGAGAAATGATTTTGTAGTGGCAGATTGCTCCTCTCTCGATATCAAACCAAGCGGTACAACATGGTTTGAATTAGGCGCTGTAGAAGAGCGCCCACTAAATACCTTTAACGCAGTCATGATGCGCACTGACCCGCCATTTGATATTGAATATCTTAATACCACCTGGCTACTGTCTGCTGCTGTTCGTCAGGGTGCGAAAGTATTTAATAACCCAACTGCTATTCGGGATCATTCCGAAAAGATATCGATCACTGAGTTTCCGGAACTCATTCCGCCAACTTTAGTAACGCGCGAACTCAGTGCGATTGAAGTGTTTCATCAAGAGTATCAAGATATTGTGATTAAGCCCCTTGATGGCATGGGTGGTATGGGTGTGTTTCGTGTTGGGCCAGATGGCCTCAATCTGGCAAGTATTGTTGAGACCCTTGGCGAGAATGGCGCACGTACTTTGATGGTACAAAGATTTTTGCCGGAGATTATGCAAGGTGATAAACGGGTATTACTAATCGGTGGTGAGGTGGTGCCATTTTCTCTAGCTCGCATCCCACAGGGTAGTGAAATCCGAGGTAATTTGGCTGCTGGGGGTAAGGGCGTATCAATGCCTCTGACGGATGCTGAGAGAAAAGTTGCGGAGCGTTTGGCCCCCATTTTGAATGCCCGTGGCTTATTCTTGGTAGGATTAGATTTAATTGGTGCATATGTCACAGAAATTAATGTGACAAGCCCAACTTGTTTTGTAGAAATTACTGAGCAAAGTGGATTTGATGTCCCAAAATTTTGGTTAACCGCGCTTGAAAAGGCATTGGCATAAACATGGTTGGAATCGTCATAGTTGCCCACACCCCAGTAGCAAGTGCGATGCTTGGATTTGCTGAGCATGCTTTCGGTGTGATGCCGGAGAGAGTGAGGGCTGTCGACGTTCCACCCTACGAAGATATCAAAGTCAGTTTCGACCGGGTCTTAAAAGCAGCCTATGGAGTTAATACGGGTCAGGGCGTTTTAATTTTGACTGATGTGATGGGTGCCACTCCGGCCAATGTGGCATCTAAGCTTGAAGCCCTAGGCCCGCTGTCGGGCCTGAATGCCCCCGTAATTGTTTTAGCGGGACTCAATTTGCCTATGCTGATGCGGTGTATTTCTCATCGCGGCGAGGGCTTAGAAGAGTTGGCCCATAAAGCGCTTCAGGGCGGTCAAAATGGCATTCTGCGTTTAGGTTCTAAAGCCCCTCAAGCCACTACAGAGAAATAGGATTCCCGATGCCTGTTGCTGAAATCGAAATAATTAATAAGTTGGGCTTACATGCTCGAGCATCAGCCAAGTTATCCCAGCTTGCTGCTGAGTTTCCTTGTGAAATCTTCTTATCTCGCAATGGTCGTCAAATCAACGCCAAGAGCATTATGGGTGTCATGATGCTGGCCGCTGGGATTGGAAGTACGGTCACTCTAGAAACTGTTGGGGAAAAAGAAGATGAGGCAATGCAGGCTTTAACTGCATTGATCAATGATCGATTTGGTGAGGGCGAATAAGGATGACTTTTGCTTTGCACGGAATTGCAGTCTCCAAGGGAATTGCTATTGGGAAGGCTGTACTGATATCACGTGCTGCATTAGAGGTTAGTCATTACTTAGTTGAAGCAGGTAAAGAAGAGGATGAGGCTCAAAAATTATTAGATGCTTTTGAGCAGGTGCGCCAAGAATTGGAGCAATTGCGTCAAGGCTTGCCTAAAGACGCGCCACAAGAAATGGCTGCATTCTTAGATGTCCACAGCATGATTCTGGCAGATCCAGCTTTAGCGCAGAAGCCTATTAAATTAATTCGCACTCAGAGGTTAAATGCTGCTTGGGCTTTAACAACCGAACTGAATGATCTTTTAGAGCAGTTTGCAGATATTGAGGATGCCTATTTAAAAGAGCGTGCCAACGATATTCGTCAGGTAGCAGAGCGTGTAGTCAAGGCTTTGAATGCCCAGAAAAAGAACTCTCTACGTGATGCTGATTTTTTGCCTGCGACCGATATTGGCGTTGAGTCCATTATTGTTGCTCACGATATCGCTCCTCATGACATGTTGCGTTTCAAAGACCATGCCTTTACAGGATTTGTAACTGACCTTGGCGGTAAAACCTCTCATACCGCTATTGTTGCGCGTAGTATGGAAATTCCGGCTGTAGTCGGTGTGCGACATGCTAGTGAAATGATTCGGCATGGCGATTGGTTGATATTAGATGGAGAGCATGGGGTTGTCGTTGTTGCGCCCGATGAACAACTCCTTGCCGAGTATCGCAAGCTACAAGCCCAAGCATTAAAAGAGGCCCGCAAGCTAAGGCAGTTAAAACATTCTAAGACAGAAACAACTGATCGTGTCGAGATTGAGTTATTTGCCAATATTGAATTGCCCGAAGATGCCATTCAGGCGGTAAAGTTGGGTGCTGTAGGTGTTGGTTTATTCCGCTCTGAATTTTTATTTATGGATCGCAAGCAAGCCTTGCCTGACGAAGAGCGGCAGTACGAAGAATATCGTCGCGTAGTCGATTTAATGCATGGATTACCCGTCAATATTAGAACCATTGATGTTGGCGCCGATAAGGCCCTAGGTGGAGGTGGTGATATTTCTCAAACTGGTGCATCACCGCTTGGGTTACGAGCGATTCGCTGGTCTTTGACAGAGCCTGAAATCTTTTTGACGCAACTCAGGGCAATTTTGCGCGCATCGGCTCATGGTCAGGCACGCATCATGATTCCGATGCTGGCTCATGCCAAAGAAATCGATGAAACATTGAGGTTAATTGAAAAAGCAAAGCAACAATTACATCAGCGTGGTCAGGCATTCAATCCCAATATTCAAGTTGGCGCAATGATTGAAATTCCGGCAGCCGCCCTGATGCTACCGTTGTTTATCAATCGATTTGATTTTCTTTCTATTGGTACGAATGATTTAATTCAGTACACTTTGGCAATTGATCGCGCAGATCATGCAGTCGCACACTTATACGACCCTTTACACCCTGCAATTCTGAATTTGCTGTCTAGCATCATCGATCAAGCCAAGCGCGCTGATGTGCCGGTTGCCGTTTGCGGGGAGATGGCTGGCGACCCTACATTAACAAAACTATTACTTGCCCTCGGGCTGACTGATTTCTCTATGCATTTCAGTCAACTATTGTTAGTCAAGCGTGAGATATTAAAAGCAAATGTAGGTCTATTAAAAGCGCGTGCCCCTAGGGTACTTCGTGCTTATGAGCCTGAAGAGCAGACTAAAGCATTGGAGTATTTGCTCTCTTAATTCCTTAGTGTTGGGAGCCGCACACTTTACAGGCGGGATTACGAGCAATGCGAATCTCATCAATCTGAGTATTCATGGCATTCCACAGCAACATTCTTCCAACGAGAGTCTGACCAAAGCCAATCAATACCTGAAGAGCTTGGGCCGCTTGCATTGCGCCAATAATGCCAACGAGAGGGGAAAAGATGCCCATACTAGCGCAGCTGACTTCTTCAAACTGTTCTTCCGGAGAGAAAAGGCAGGCGTAGCAGGGGGATGCCTCACTGCGAAAATCAAAGACATTGAGTTGACCATCAAATTTGAGGGCAGAACCAGAGACGAGTGGAGTCTTATGGATAAAGCAGGCTTGATTGATCAGCTGGCGAGTAGCAAAGTTATCCGTGCAATCTAAAACGAGATGAACTGCTGGCAAGAGTGTATTTAGTAAATCTTCTGAAGTCTTTTCTGAGATTGCATTGATCGTGAGGGCGGGATTCAGACTTTGTAAAAATTGTTTCCCAGATTCCACCTTAGTCTTACCTATCGAGTTCTGGGTATGCATGATTTGTCGCTGCAAATTAGTGAGCTCGACTTGGTCGTGATCAACTAGCGTTATCTCTCCTACGCCAGCAGCAGCTAGATAAGGTGCGGCTGCGCTACCTAGTCCACCAGCACCAATGATGAGTATGTGCGAGCCAAGCAACTTTTCTTGGCCAGCAACATCAATTTCTTCTAGTAATAAATGCCTCGAGTAGCGAAGCAGCTGCTCATCGTTCATGTATTGACCTAATGCTAAAACTTACTCTAGCTTAGAGGCTGAGCGTTTTACAGGCTCACCATTAATAAATGCGACTGCCTGAGTCAGCATAAAATCATCTGCACTGCCAAGCTCGACAGGCTTCTTAGACTTTTCTTTTTCTTTCTCTTCTGGAGTCTTCTTGGCATTTTTTTCTTCAATACGTTGTAACTCTTCTAAGCGACGTTTTTCTCGCTCGGAGGCTAGCTTTTCCTCCGAAGATTGCTTATTACGCAAATGCTTCTCGCTGTCGATCTCGCGAGTGATCAATACATCGTCAGGATCGCCATCTTTATTTTGATCAACTGCAATATCAGGTTTGATGCCATACGCTTGAATGGATTTGCCACTTGGTGTGTAGTAATACGCCGTAGTGATTTTCAAAGCTGAGTCATTAGTGAGGGGGCGGACTGTTTGTACCGAGCCTTTACCGAAAGTCGTTTTACCAATAATGGTTGCACGTTTGTAATCTTGTAATGCGCCAGCCACAATTTCAGAGGCTGATGCTGAATAAGCATTTACTAAAACTACCATTGGTAATTTTTTATACATCGCTGGTACACCAGCTAAAGGATCACCAGGCTCACTGAGGCGATACATTGCTGGTGTCGCATTAAAGACCTGCTTAGAGTCAGCTGTCTGCCCTTTGGTGGAAACGATGACAGCATCCGCTGGCAAGAAAGCAGCAGCAACACCGACTGCACCCTGTAGTAAGCCACCACCATTGTTTCTGAGATCAAGAATAATCCCCTTCATTTTAGGATCTTGATTTGCAAGTTCAGTTAACTTCTTAGCAAGATCAGGAATGGTACGTTCTTGAAAGCTCGTTACTCTGACCCAGGCAATGCTGTTATCCAAAATTTTGGCTTTGACTGATTGCACTTTAATTTCAGCACGGGTAATGGTTACCGGAAAGCTACGCTCTTCACTTTTACGGAAGACGGTCAAAGTAATTTTTGTGCCAGGTGTGCCGCGCATGGTGCGCACTGCTTTATCTAAGGACATGCCACGAACCGGTTTATCGTCCAAGCGAGTAATGAGGTCGCCAGCTTGGAGCCCAGCGCGTGCTGCAGGACTATCTTCAATTGGATTGAGTACTTTAACAACGCCATCTTCTGAGGTGATTTCAATACCAAGTCCAGCAAACTTACCGCTGGTTTGCTCTTGCATTTCAGAGAAGTCTTTTTTATCAAGATAGGTGGAGTGAGGATCAAGGCTGCTCACCATACCCTTGACTGCATCGGTTAGCAGTTGTTTATCTTCGATTGGTTCAACATACTCACGCTTGATTTGCGCAAAGACATTCGATAGTGTGCGCAACTCATCCAAAGGGAGCGTAGCGCCCTGTTGAGCTGTAGCTGAAAGCTGGATAGTGGCTGCAACCCCGGCGATGAGGCCGACAGAGACTAGGGCAAAGTTCTTGAAAAATACGCGCATATTTCTGTTTTACCTTAATCCAAATAAAAATGCTGAATAGGTTTGAGATTGTCATCAAGCTCGTAAACAAGCGGGATGCCATTAGGGACATTGATTTCCATGATGTCCTGATCAGAAACCTGGTCGAGATACTTAATTAAAGAGCGAATGCTATTACCGTGTGCGACAAGTAATACGCGCTTACCTGCTTTGAGGGCGGGTGCGATTGATTCATTCCAAAGGGGTAATACACGCTCGACGTTGTCTTTAAGACACTCCCCCAAGGGAATGTCGGAATTACTCAGTTTTGCGTAACGTGGATCATTTTGAGGATTGCGCTCATCATCCTTTTCTAGGAGCGGTGGGCGAACATCATAGGAGCGACGCCAAATATGAACTTGCGCATCTCCGTACTGTTGGGCAGTTTCGGCTTTATTTAGACCTGTGAGGGCGCCATAGTGACGCTCGTTCAGTCTCCAACTGTGTACCACTGGCAACCACATGAGGTCCATGGTGTCTTGAACATGCCATAGGGTGCGAATGGCTCTTCTGAGTACTGAGGTGTAAGCCACATCAAATTCATAGCCAGCTTTACGGAGGTTTTCACCTGCAGCAAGGGCCTGTTCAGTCCCCTTGGGGGTTAAGTCAACGTCCGCCCAGCCAGTAAATCGGTTTTCAAGGTTCCAGGCGGATTCGCCATGACGAATAAGGACAAGTTGTTTCATAGAGCCATTCTATAATCCGGTGATGAACTTTCTCACACAAATTGATAATTTAGCGCTTATTGCCCTCCTACTAGTTACGGGCGCAGCGCTCTTCCTACCTACATTATCTACGCTTATTAGCGGAAAAGGCTTATCGCCTACCGAAGCGACTATCTGGATCAATCGTCGCAAAGCAGTCGTTTTGGACTTGCGTCCAGCATCCGATTTTAAGATTGGCCATTTACCAGGATCAAAGCATATTTTGGCTGAGCAAATTCCATCTGGAATAGACAAGCTCAAGCTAGATCGTAACAATCCCATCATTTTGGTCTGTGAGTCTGGTGCGAACGCTCGCAAGCTGGTCCCAGAGCTTAATAAGCTGGGGTTCCCAGAAGTTGCAGTCCTAGATGGCGGGGTTCAAGGCTGGCAAGCTGCAGCTTTGCCATTGGTTAAATAATTTAGCGAGTCTCAGATATGCCACCAGTCACGATGTACAGCACCCAAGTGTGTCCATATTGCGTTATGGCAGAGAAGCTTCTGCATAAGAAGGGTGTTGCCAATTTAGAGAAGATTCTGATTGATCGGGATCCTGCGCAGCGCGAGATCATGATGACCCGCACTGGTCGTCGTACAGTGCCACAGATTTATATTGGTGAGACTCATGTTGGCGGTTATGACGACCTAGTTGCTTTAGATCGCGCTGGCCAACTTGATCCGCTACTAGCTTAAAAATTTACTCAGAAAGTTTCCATGACTGAACAAACTACTTCCACCCCAGATACTACTGATAATTCAAAAGAGCCTGGCTTTCGTATTCAACGAATCTACCTCAAGGATCTATCTCTCGAACAACCGCACGCACCGCAAATTTTATTAGTTGCAGCCGAGCCTCAAGTTGAGGTTGAAGTCGATGTTGCAGTTACTCGCTTGGGCGATGAAATTTTTGAGGTTGCATTAATTGCAACGGTCACTGCTAAGGTAGAGGGCAAAGCGCTCTTCTTAGTTGAAGCAAAACAAGCGGGTATTTTTGAATTTAGTAATATTCCTGTAGAGCAAATTGATCCCATGTTAGGTATTGCTTGCCCAACAATTTTGTATCCTTATTTGCGCTCAAATATTGCCGACACCATCAGTCGTGCAGGTTTCCAGCCAATCCATTTGAATGAGATTAATTTCCACGGTATGTACGAGCATCGCATGATGCAGGCTGCCCAAGGAGCTGCAACGGAGAGTAGCTCAGCCGATGAAAGCAAAATCATTCTTCCTCACTAAGCTGGCTTTTAAAGTCCACAGATCATGAAAGTGACGCTGCTTGGAGCTGGCTCATGGGGCACAGCTATGGCAGCGCAAGCTGCACGATATCTTCAGCCGGGCGATGTTTGTCTATGGTCTCGAAGCGTTGAGCAAATTGAAGATATGCAGCACTCAGGCGCAAACACGGCCTATTTACCTAGTGTCGTCTTGCCTAAGGGTTTGCAATTGGAGGTGAGTTTTGAGCGGGCCATCGAACGCCTTTCTGAAAATGATCTTTTGATAATTGCTACCCCGATGTCCGGTTTATCAGAAACAGTGGCGCAGGTATTGCGCCTTGCAAAACATCCCCTCAATATTGTTTGGTTGTGCAAGGGCCTGGAGCCCAGTACTACCTTATTGCCACACCAAGTAGTGGAACGCGAAGATCAACTACACAGCCATGGCATACGTCATTCTTATGGCGCTCTATCAGGACCTAGTTTTGCCCAAGAAGTTGCTAATGGTATGCCTTGCGCATTAACCGTTGCTAGTCAATCCAATACCTTGTGTGACATTGTTCAGGGTGCCTTCCACCATGGCAATATGCGCATCTATGCCAGCGATGATTTGATTGGTGTCGAGCTAGGCGGCGCCATTAAAAACGTTTTAGCGATTGCGGCTGGTATTGGCGATGGCTTAGACCTTGGCTTAAACGCACGTGCCGCAGTATTAACTCGCGGCCTTGCAGAAATGATGCGCTTAGTAAAAGTGGCCGGCGGCAGACCAGAGACCTGTATGGGATTAACTGGCGTGGGCGATTTGATTTTGACGGCTACGGGAGACCTCTCCCGTAATCGCCGTGTTGGTTTAGCACTAGCAGCAGGAAAACCCTTGCCTGAAATTTTGGATAACTTAGGACATGTTGCTGAGGGTGTCTTATGCGCCTCAGCTGTTGGGAATCTCGCTACGCGTTTGGGTGTTGAGATGCCAATTACCACCATGATGGGCGAAGTCTTATCTGGAAAACTTTCACCACAGGAAGCAGTTAAAAAACTGATGGGGCGCGATCCCAAGCTTGAAGTTTAGTTTTTTAACTTCCGCCAAGTAATCCGTTTTGGCGCCAAGCCTCATACACCACAATCGCCACCGTATTCGAGAGATTTAAGCTACGACTACTATCTTGCATTGCTAAGCGCATTTGGTTGGGGCTTGGAATTGAGTCCCTGACTTCTTCAGTGATGCCTTTGGTTTCTGAACCAAAAACAAAATAATCCCCAGGCAAATACGTGCCATCATGAAACTTGCCGGAACCCTTGGTGCTTAAGGCAAAAAGACGCTCAGGCTGTGGCTGTTCATCAGCTAGAAATCGTAACCAGTTTTGATGCACTTTGACTTTAGCAAACTCATGGTAGTCCAGGCCAGCTCTGCGTAGTTTTGCATCTTCCATCGGAAAGCCAAGTGGCTCGATGAGATGAAGCTTTGCGCCTGTGTTTGCACATAGGCGAATGATGTTGCCCGTGTTGGGTGGAATTTCTGGTTCGAACAAAACGATATTAAACATGTGTTTAGCTTTATATTAACTTCTTGAGACTGGATACAGCGTTCGTAGAAGAACCCAATTAGTAACATGAGATGCCCCATTGTCCTTCAATACGCGAGCGATTTCATTTAAGGTTGCACCACTAGTCATGACATCGTCAAACACAATGACTGTAGCGGATTCTAGTTGCCCTTGAAATCGAGGGTTGATATAAAACATATCTTGAATAGCAATTTGACGATTAGTGCGATTTTCCTTAGCCTGATTCCGGGTATGGTGATGTCGTCTTAAGATGTGTGGGTTTTTATGGATATCTTTGTCACAATCAATCCGCCTAGCCAACTCCCAGCTTTGATTAAAGCCGCGAGCACACAATTTCTCTGGACTCAATGGCACTGGTAGTAAATAGTCTGCCCGTAAATCATTCAAGACCTGAACCATCAGTTGATTCCATGCTGATGTCAGTCCATGTCCGCAAGCAAGACGTCGCTGATATTTGAACAGGTGCAAGGCAGACTGCAATTTACCTTCGTAGCGATCAAGACAGTGAGTTTCATCAAAGTAGGGTGGATTGGTGATGCACTCTCGGCAACGTTTTTTTGTCAGCTCACTCACTTCAAGAGTAATGCCGCATTGCTGACAGCATTCGTAATTGGATAACTGATCTGCTTCCAATTGGGCCAAGCAATTAACGCAGAGATTGAGTCGCTGAAATGCTCCGCAAACAATGCATGCGCTTGGTAATAGGTGAGAAAAAATTACTTGGAAAATATTCTCTATTGGATGCATGAGTCGCTGAGTATACTGAGCCAATGACCCAATCAATCAGATGGCTTCAGGATGAAATTGCAACACGCATGTTGCAAAAATTAGACATCGTGAAATTAGAACCAAAAGATATTTTGCTGATTCCAGATTTCCTTGGGGTACATAGTTCGTTTCTGACAAAACGCTTTCCAGGAGTTCGATTTCACAGTGCCCCAGAATGGGAGCTATCGGGTTTTAATTTATTTAAATTGAGAGTGGCTCGTTTTTGGAATTCAAGAATGAAGTCAGCGTCTGTTGTGTCCCTCGATGACTACAAGAAAACAGGTCGTATTAATCTTCCTAGTAATTCCGTAGATTTAGTAGCGAGCGTTCTCTTGATTCAAGATTTAGTTGACCCTAAGCATTTTTTGCAGGAGTGCCGGCGAGTACTCAAAGAGGGTGGATTACTGACATTTAGCTACCTGGGCCCAGATACTGCCAAAGAGCTCAGATCCGAACTCTTGGCGCAACAATTACCCATTCAAAAATTGGCTAGCCCATGGGATATGCACGATATGGGAGATGCCCTACTGGGTGAGCGTTTTTCTGACCCAGTGATGGATATGGAGTTCTTGGGATTGGAATACAACTCTGACAGCGTCCTTCTGTCAGACGCAATTGCTCTCAATTTGCTTGATGCCAACTACCAAAATAGCGCTATAGCTACTCAATTGCCTCAAAAACTGACTTTAGAGGTGGTTTATGGGCATGCCTGGGCTTTGGGTAAGAACCTCGCCAAGGCACAAGATGATGTCGCTTATATTGGTTTAAATCAAATCGGGCGCAAGACTAGGAATGATTCTGCTTAAGTGTAAGTGTTCACTATCTTTTAAACCATTATCAAGATTGAGAGTGGCATAGTTAGTCCGGTTTGTTCTTGGGCCTAATTAACCCTATAATTAGCGCTAGTTGAATTGCTTGATACCGTTTTTTTGGGCTTTCTGAGGCGTATTTCTGCAGAAGCTCACGACAATAAACAGAGAATAAGATGAATTTATTTGGAAAAGTCACTAGGGCTTCGCTCTATTTTGTAGCAGCCTTTGGCACTGCATTTGCACGTGCGGCTGAAGATATGCAGGGTGGTCCAGCAGTAAATCAGCTGAATTTCACTGCCCCAGCCACAAAAATCATGGCAGAGATTCATTGGTTGCATTGGATGATGTTGGTCATTTGCGCTTTGATATTTATTGGCGTTTTCGGCGTCATGTTTTATTCAATCTTGAAGCACCGTAAATCATTGGGCGCCAAATCTGCGTCATTTCACGAGAGCACCACTGTTGAGATTATTTGGACAGTGATTCCATTGCTGATCGTGATTGGCATGGCTTTGCCAGCAACCAAGACAGTTGTGGCAATGAAAGACACCACTAATTCTGATATCACTATTAAGACTACTGGTTATCAGTGGAAATGGGGTTACGACTACATTAAAGGTGAAGGCGAAGGAATTAGTTTCTTGTCTACTTTGGCTACTTCCCGTGAGTCCATTAACAATCTTGCCCCGAAATCAAATACCTATTTGATGGAGGTGGACAACGAGATGGTTGTGCCAGTGGGTAAAAAGATTCGCATCATTACAACGGCGAATGATGTGATCCATGCTTGGGCAGTGCCAGCATTTGGCGTGAAGCAGGATGCAATTCCTGGTTTCGTTCGTGACACTTGGTTTCGTGCAGAAAAAATTGGCACTTACCGTGGTCAATGTTCAGAGCTATGCGGCGCACAACATGCTTTTATGCCGATCGTAGTGAAAGTCGTCTCCCAAGAGGACTACACCAAATGGGTAGATGAGAAGAAAAAAGAAATGGGTTCCGCTTCGGATGATCCATCTAAGGTTTACACCTTGGATGAGCAGAAAGAGCGTGGCGCCAAGGTTTACGCAGCTAACTGCGCAGCATGCCACCAGCCAAACGGCAAAGGTGCCGGTGCCTTCCCAGCATTAGATGGCAGCAAGATGGTGCTTGGGCCAAAAGCAGCTCAATACAACATCCTAATTAATGGCAAAGGTGCAATGCCTAAGTGGGCTGGCGTGATTTCTGATGGCGATATTGCTGCAGTGATGACTTATACCCGTAATGCATGGAGCAACAAAACGGGTGAAGTGATTCAGACCCAGGATATTGTTTCTGCACGTGCTGGCAAGTAATTATTTTAAGAATTTATACAGATCAAACTAAACCGGAGTAATCCATGAGCACCATTTCAACTACCCACGATCACGCACACGACCATGCGCATGATGACCATACGCCACATGGCTGGCGCCGTTGGTTGTTTGCAACTAACCATAAAGATATTGGTACGATGTACCTGATCTTCTCGTTTATCAGCTTGCTAGCTGGTGGTGTAATGGCTTTGGGTATTCGTTTGGAGTTGTTCCAGCCAGGCCTGCAGTTTTTACGCCCAGAGTTTTTCAACCAGTTAACCACTATGCATGGTCTGGTGATGGTGTTCGGCGCCATCATGCCGGCCTTTGTTGGATTTGCGAACTGGATGATTCCTTTGCAAATCGGCGCATCTGACATGGCGTTCGCTCGTATGAACAACTTTAGCTTCTGGATTTTGCCAGTGGCTGCTTGCTTGTTATTTGGTTCATTCTTGGCTCCTGGTGGTGCTCCTGCTGGTGGTTGGACTTTGTACGCTCCACTCACATCACAGATGGGCCCAGGTTTAGATATGGCCATCTTTGCACTTCACTTGTTAGGTGCTTCTTCAATCATGGGCTCGATCAACATCATCGTGACTATTTTGAACATGCGCGCTCCTGGTTTGACTTTAATGAAGATGCCAATGTTCTGCTGGACATGGTTGATTACTGCTTACTTGTTGATTGCTGTTATGCCAGTGTTGGCAGGCGCGATCACTATGGTTTTGACAGATCGCCACTTTGGCACTTCTTTCTTCTCTGCAGTTGGCGGTGGTGATCCAATTATGTTCCAGCATATTTTCTGGTTCTTTGGTCATCCAGAGGTTTACATCATGATTCTTCCAGCATTCGGAATCGTGAGCGAAATCATTCCAGCATTCTCAAGAAAAACATTGTTTGGTTATAGCTCAATGGTTTATGCAACCGCATCCATTGCGATCTTGTCATTCATTGTTTGGGCGCACCATATGTTTGCAACTGGTATGCCGGTAACTGGTCAGTTGTTCTTTATGTATGCCACGATGTTGATTGCTGTTCCAACAGGCGTAAAGATTTTCAACTGGGTTGCAACTATGTGGAAAGGTTCCATGACCTTTGAAACCCCGATGTTGTGGTCAGTTGGATTTATATTTGTATTTACTATGGGTGGTTTTACCGGTTTGATTTTGGCAATGGCCCCAATTGATATTGGCTTGCAAGATACGTATTACGTTGTTGCTCACTTCCACTATGTCTTAGTAGCCGGTTCCTTGTTTGCAATGTTCGCTGGTTTCTACTACTGGTGTCCAAAGTGGACTGGCTACATGGCTAATGAGACTCGTGGCAAGATCCATTTCTGGACTTCCATGGTTTTCTTTAACGTCACTTTCTTCCCAATGCACTTCCTGGGCTTAGCAGGTATGCCACGTCGTTATGCTGACTACCCAACACAGTTTGCTGACTTTAATACGATCGCATCGATTGGCGCACTCGGATTTGGTTTGTCTCAGGTTTACTTCTTGCTGTTTGTGGTTCTGCCTGCTTATAGCGGCAAGGGTGTAAAAGCTTCAATGAAGCCATGGGATGGTGCCAAAGGTTTGGAATGGACAGTGCCATCACCAGCACCACACCACACATTTGAAACGCCTCCAAGCACTGCAGAGTTAAATGCTGCAGGAATCTAAACTAGCCGCACACAAATCCCAGTCTGCCAGTAATCGCAGATTGGGCTTTATTCTTTTCAGTGTTGTTCTAGTATTCTTTTTAGGCATCCTGATTAAACGAGGCTTATTAGCTTAAAGCCCTCCGAATACTCATGTCTACTATTGCCTCCGTTAACCGCCAAATCTTGCTCAAGCTTTTGATAGCTTCAGTCATGATGTTTGGTTTTGGTTACGCACTAGTACCAATGTATAAAGCTTTGTGTGAGGTGACCGGCATTAATGTGGTCACCAGTAAGAATGACTATGGCATTCGAGCCTACAGTGCAAATAAGGTTGGCAATACTCAGGTTGACTATTCTCGTAAGGTGACTATTGAGTTTGACTCTAATAGCCGTGGTCCTTTTACATTTCGCCCAGTGAAGAACTACCTCGAAGTACATCCAGGCGAAATGACAGAGATCGTTTATGAGGTCACTAATAATTTAAACCGCTCTGTTGAAGCTCAAGCAATTCCAAGTTATGCGCCGAAAAGTGCCATGGAGTTCTTCACCAAACTAGAGTGTTTTTGTTTTCAGCAGCAAACTATGACTGCCCATGAAATGAAGAAGATGCCGGTGGTATTTGTAATTGACGCAGGTCTACCTGCTGATGTCAAAACAATTACTTTGTCATATACCTTCTTTGAATTGGGGGTTGGTCAGCAACCAGCTGGCTCAACAACACCTAAATCAAAATTAGCATCATGAGTAAGAAAAGTTCATTTATGCAATCTATGATCGCGGTTTTGTGGGCTTTTTTAGGTGTGCGTAAAAAATCAGGTTTGCAGGAAGATGTTGCTTCATTAAGTTTTGTCCACATTATTATTGCGGGAGTTTTAGGCGCCTTGATTTTTATGGCCATACTCCTTTTGATAGTTAAAGCAGTTGTGTCCCATTGATTATTTTTTGATTGAATAGAGAGAATAAGATGTCATCCAATTCAACCCCTTACTATTTTGTTCCTGGACTATCTAGTCATCCAGCTGCGGCAGCGCTAGGTTTGCTTGCTTTTGCTGCCGGTATGTCTGGCTGGGTAAACCACGCAGCTTGGGGCGGCCCAGTAACTGCAGTTGGTGTGCTTTGGGTGTTATTTGTTCTTTACAACTGGTTTGGAGACACCATTGCCGAATCCAACTCAGGTAAGAATGGCGTAAACGTCGATATTTCTTATCGTTGGTCCATGGCTTGGTTCATCTTCTCTGAGATTATGTTCTTCGGTGCATTCTTTTCTGCATTGTTCTACGCGCGTAATATTGCGATGCCTTGGATGGGTGATGTAGAAAGTAAATTACTCTGGCCTGATTTTCAGGCTGTTTGGCCTAATGATGGCCCTGCTGGTTTAGTAGAGAAATTTACCACTATGGGTCCATGGCCCATTCCAACTATTAATACTTTATTGCTCTTGTCTTCTGGTGTGACAGTAACTTACGCTCATCATGCCATTCGTGAAAACCACATGAAGAAAGCGATCAATGGCTTGGCCGCTACCGTTGGTCTTGGCATTATCTTCTTGGGCTTTCAGATGTACGAGTACTACCATGCATACCATGCCTTGAACTTGAAGTTAACTTCAGGCATTTATGGCTCAACCTTCTTTATGTTGACTGGTTTCCATGGCTTCCACGTATTCCTTGGTGGCTTGATGTTGGCGATTGTTCTCCGTCGCATGATGCGCGGTGACTTTACCGCTGAAAATCATTTTGCGTTTGAGGGTGCTGCTTGGTATTGGCACTTTGTTGACGTAGTTTGGCTTGGTCTGTACATCGCTGTTTACTGGATGTAGGGAAATAAAAATCGGGGCGTTAAGCCCCGATTTATTTTCAGTCCTGAGTCTTGGTGCGGGCGCTTAGTTTGTTCCTACTCGAACGCCGGTAGCTTCGATATACCCAAAGTAGTGGGCAATCAATATTCCCAAGAAGAGTACGATTGACAGTCCAATACGTAACATCAGCGACTGAACCATTCTGGAGCTCCGACCCTTATCTTTCATCATGAAATAGAGTGCTGAGCCTAAGCTTCCAACAATGATTAGCAGTGCAATCGGAATAACCCATTTCATCTCAAAGTACCTTTGTGAATATTTTTTCTAGCTTAATTACTAGTCGTAAAGTTGCTACATTATCAGCCCTTGTGGTGATTGTAATTGGCTGCGGTGCTGGTATTTGGCAGTTAAACCGAGCAGAGCAAAAGATTCGCTTGGGTGAATCTTTAATTGCCAGACTGCAAATGCCCATTCTGAATGCTAATGCCGCTAGCTTGACCCTAGAGCAGGCTACAGAGCGCCGCATTCTAGCTCGTGGACGTTTTATTCAAGATGCGGCAATTTGGCTGGATAACCGTCCTCGCCCCATTCCCGAGGGCGCTACTGGCGTTGCAGGACAATCCGGCTTTTATGTGATGATGCCTTTGAAATTAGATGGCCAAGAGCTTGTACTTTGGGTGAACCGAGGTTGGGCTCCTCGTAACAACGAAAATCGTATTGACTTACCCCCAGTTAAAACGGTCAGTGAAGTGGTGACTGTTGAGGGTGTTGCTTTCCCTCACCCCGGAAGGGTTTATGAGTTGGGAAAAAAGGATGCTACGCAAACAAGCCCTCGGATTGAGCAAAACTTTGATTTGGGGCTTGAGGCTCAAAGCCATGAATGGAAGCAACTTCCGTTCATTGTTCGAGAGTCTAGTTCTTCGAAAGAGGATGGTTTACTAAGAAATTGGCCCTCCCCGACAAACGGAGTCGATCGCCATTATGCTTATGCATTCCAGTGGTTTGCTTTGGCACTGACTGGATTTTTATTTTGGCTCATTAATGGGCTCGTGAAATATCGGCGAGAGCTTGCTGTGAATGGAGATAGAGGGTGAGTGATAAAGAATTATTGATTCCAGCATCACAAACAGATGCGTCTGCAATTAACACGCAAACTCGACGTGGGCGTATTCAGATGCTGCTATTGTTGCTTGCCTGTGCGGCACCAGTAATCGCCTCCTATTTGGCGTACTACGTTTTTAAGCCAGAGGGTGGAAAGACTAACTTTGGGGCCCTGGTTCAGCCTGTGCAAGATATGAATCCCGCATGGTTTGATATTCCCTTCAATGGAAAGTGGACTTTGCTTGTGGCAAGGCCAGCTGGGGAATGCACCATTAAAAATGAATCTTGTCTCGAGGCTCTATTTTTAATGCGTCAACTACGTATTGCTGTTGGTCGTGAAAGTAGTCGAGTTCAGCTCGTTTGGGTCAATACTGATGGCAAAGCAGTAGATCCGGAAGTATTACTGGCATACGATCAAAAGACGGCGGGGTTTCAGATTGTAGATTTACCAGTAGATCCTAAATTAAGAGCAGAATTTAATGCATGGCTTAATCGTGATGGAGCTGGTCAGAAGATTCAGCTGATTGATCCAAGTCCAGCCAAAATGATGATTTTTCCGGTGACGAATTCACCAAAAGAATTTGGCAGCATTAAAAAAGATCTTGAGAAGCTCTTGCGCCTCAATCGTAAGGGTGAAAAATTGCAATGAGTAGCGTGCTATTGCTCGCAGAGTTGGCTGCAATCGCAATTGTCTTTGCAGGCCTGCCTTTGACCTATCTCTGGACTAGGCCAGCTTATAACTTTTTCCAAAAGCTAAATTGGGTCTTGGTTTTCATGACCTTTGACTTGATTGTGTTTGGCGCTTTTACTCGTTTAACAGACTCTGGTCTGGGATGCCCTGATTGGCCTGGTTGTTATGGCACATCAAATCCATGGCATGCGATTGGTGAGATCCAGCAAGCTGAAGCTAACATGCCTACGGGCCCAGTGACTGTCATCAAAGCTTGGATTGAAATGATTCATCGCTATTTAGCAATGACAGTTGGAGCACTGATTTTGATTCAGGTAGCAGTTGCCTGGAGCAAGCTTCGCAGTCTAGGTAAGAAACCATTATTGGGCAGTCTAGGTTTGCTGATTTTGGTATGCATCCAAGGCGCATTTGGTGCCTGGACAGTGACGCTGAAATTGCAGCCTATTATTGTGACGATTCACTTGATGCTGGCTTTGGTTTTGCTGGCCTGTTTAACGACTTATGCACAACAAGAGTGGATGGGTACATCTTCTTCAGCTGATCGCCTACAGAGCAAGCCCCTCTCTGCGAAGTTACTGTTACTTGCAGCAATCATCTTATGTATGCAAATCTTTTTAGGTGCATGGGTGAGCACTAATTACGCTGTGCTAGCCTGCCCTGATTTTCCGACTTGCATGGATCGTCTTTGGCCAGAAACGGCTTGGCAAGAAGGATTTGCCCTGTGGCGTGGCTTAGGCTTGAATGCTCAAGGCGAATCTATTACACCTGTCGCTTTGCAAACCATCCATTGGGCGCATCGTGTTTTTGCTATGGTTGCTGTGATAGTTCTTGGTGCTTTAGGAATGAGTGCCCTCAGCCTAGGTGATGCCAAATCATTAGGAATGGGTAGGATTGCTAAACTATTGTTAGGCTTACTCATTCTTCAGGCTCTGACTGGTATTTCTAATGTGGTCTTTCAGTGGCCTCTCCTCGCTGCCTTAATGCATACCGCAGGTTCTGCTGCATTGGTGTTCTGTTTAGTGCGTTTAGCCCAATGGTCCTCTTGGACTGCCCCCATTCACATTAAGATGTCTACATCATTATGAGTAGTCCAACTTCCCCCAATCCTGTAGCGATGCCACGTTGGCGTCAATATTGGGTTCTCACCAAGCCCCGCGTCACGCAGTTGGCAGTATTCTGTGCAGTTATTGGTATGTTCTTGGCTACCCCGGGCATGGTGCCTTATTCAGTTCTGATTGGCGGCATTGTTGGGATTTGGTTGTTGGCAGGAGCCGCTTTTGCAATGAATTGTTTAATCGAGCAAGCCGTCGATGCCAAGATGAAGAGAACTGCTTGGAGGCCGTCCGCAACTGGTGAAGTGACGCCTTTTCATATTACCGTTTTCTCAATTATTCTTGGTGGTTTGGGAATGGTCATCTTGTGGATCTTCTGTAATCCATTAACCATGTGGCTTACTGTGGCCACTTTTGTTGGTTACGCGGTGATTTATACCTGGTTGCTCAAGCCTGCTACACCACAAAATATTGTCATTGGCGGTCTCTCGGGTGCTATGCCGCCTGCCTTAGGTTGGGCGGCAGTTACCAATACTGTGTCAGCAGAAGCTTGGCTCTTGGTATTGATCATTTTCGTTTGGACTCCCCCGCACTTTTGGGCTCTTGCTCTATATCGTCGCGATGATTATGTGCAAAGTGGTTTACCAATGCTGCCAGTGACACACGGAGAGCGTTTTACTTTGCTCAATATTTTGCTATACACATTGATTTTGATTGCAGCTACTTTACTGCCATATATTTATGGCATGAGTGGCCTGCTCTATTTGATTTCAGCAATCATTTTGGGCTTGATATTTCTGGCATATGTCATTGCCTTGTTTGTGTCTTACAGCGACGCGCTAGCGAAGAAGACCTTCCGTTTTTCAATTACGTATTTATCTTTACTTTTTGCAGCGCTATTAATTGATCATTATTTTGTTTGAGATGCAGATGCAATTACAAAAAATTTACTTTTCTATTGCACGCCTATTGATGTTGTCGCTGATCGGTGTATCTCTGCTAGCTTGCAGTCCTCAGCAAAGCTTTAAGAACGTCGATATTACGGGGAGTAAGGCCTTTGGTACTGACTTCAGTTTGCTCGACCCTGACGGAAGGGTGAGAACGCTTGCTGACTTTAAAGGCAAGGCTGTTTTAATGTTCTTTGGTTATACGCAGTGTCCTGATGTTTGCCCTACGACGCTCACTGAGATGCAACAGGTGATGACTTTATTGGGGCCTCAGGCAGATAAGGTGCAAGTTCTGTTTGTAACTGTGGATCCAGAAAGAGACACTGCGGCCATCTTAAAACAATATGTACCGGCATTTGATTCGCGCTTCTTGGGCTTGCGGCCGGCTGATGAAGCAGCTTTAGAAAAAGTGACTAAGGACTTTAAGGTTTACTACCAGAAGGTGCCTGGCACAAGTTCTGGGTCATACACCATGGATCATATGGCAGGAAGTTATGCCTTTGATCCGGAAGGGCGTTTACGTCTATATATCAAGCATGCGCAAGGTGCTGAGACCTTGGCGCAAGACTTGAAGGAACTTCTGAAGTAAAAGCTTCGAAGGGAAGGCTGCTTAAGCTGCTTCAGCAGCCTCGGTTTGCAAGAGACTGCGCATTTTTTTGAGCGCAGCAGTTTCAATCTGACGAACACGCTCTGCAGAAATGCCGTATTCGCTGGCGAGATCATGCAATGTCTTTGTTCCATTGCCATCTGCATCCATTGCTAACCAACGTGATTGCACAATATTGCGGCTTCGCTCATCTAGCGCCATGAGTGCTTGATCTAGCTGAGGCCCATGTAATGCATCAGTCGCAGTAGCAGCCATCATTTCAGTAGGCTCTTGACTGCTATCAGCCAACCATTGAATTGGTGCATAGGCTGATTCATCATCGGTGTCATCGCCTTCCAGGGCAACATCGCCACCAGCAAGGCGCATTTCCATTTCTTTTACGTCAGAGCCTTTGACATCCAGCGCTTTCGCTAAAGCCTCAACCTCATTTGGTGTCAGGGCGGCTAGAGTAGGCTTGTTACTACGCAGATTGAAGAACAATTTACGCTGTGCTTTTGTTGTTGCAACTTTGACCAAGCGCCAATTTTTGAGAATGTACTCATGAATCTCTGCCTTAATCCAATGGATAGCATAGGAGACTAAGCGTGCGCCTTGGTTAGGGTCATAGCGTTTGACAGCCTTCATCAAACCAATATTACCTTCCTGAATTAAATCAGCATGGGGAATTCCATAGCCTAAGTATTGACGAGCAACAGAGACCACTAAACGGAGGTGCGAGAGAACTAAAGTCTTCGCAGCATCGACATTTTCAGTGCGACGAAATTCTTGCGCGAGGTGTAGTTCCTCTGCCGCGCTGAGCATCGGTACACGATTCACATAGGAGATGTAAGAGTCGAGTGTGCCAACCCCTAGGGAAGGCAACATCGGAAAGGCAAGCGAAGCCGCAGCAGTCTGCGCTGCTGGCAGTGTTTGCCTTGCTTGCAATTGCGGTTTGTATGCTTTCTTTGGAACCATTTTGTTTATATTTTAGGTATTAATAGAATTCTATTTTAGCACTCTTGTCAAGAGAGTGCTAATGGTTTTTTAATCCTATAAGTCTATGATTTAATTGAATAATTCAGTCGAATATTGTGCGGCTGTGAAGGGGGCTAAATCATCAATTCCCTCACCTTTACCTAGTGCTAAAACTGCTGGTTTTGGCTCATCATGGAGGGTGTGGGCGAGCGCACAAATCACTCCACCTTTAGCGGTGCCATCCAATTTAGTCACAATTAAGGCAGAAAGTCCTAAAGCAGCATGAAAGGCCCTGACTTGGCTTAAACCGTTTTGACCGGTATTGCCATCAAGAATGAGCAAAGTCTGGTGAGGCGCCCCAGGAAGGGCCTTACCGATGACTCTTTTAACCTTCTTTAATTCTTCCATCAGGTGGTCTTGAGTGGCTAGTCTGCCGGCGGTATCAATAATCAGAATATCGCTTTTGCGAGAAATCGCCGCATGAATAGCATCGTGTGCTACTGCCGCTGCATCACCGCTTTCTTGCATGATGACATCGACCTGATTGCGACTACCCCATTCAAGCAGCTGGTTGCGAGCCGCAGCTCGGAATGTGTCGCCGGCTGCCAGCAAGACGGACTTACCTTGAGATTGAAAAAGTTTGCAGAGTTTGCCGATCGTCGTAGTCTTACCGGCGCCATTGACGCCAATTACTAGCCACACCTCTGGTGTGGTCTTTTGTTCATGGACATACAAGGGATTGGGGTTAGGCTCAACAGATTTCAGGAGCATCGCCACTTCTTCAATCAGTAGTTGCTTGAGTTCTTCAGAACTACTAGCCCTTTCTGATTTGGCGGCCTTCCGGAGCTTACTAATCAATTGTTCAGTCGTGGGCAGACCCACATCGCTCAGAATGAGAGATTCTTCTAAGGCATCAAACCAGGCTTCATCAGTCTGACTGGATTGGAATAGGGATCCGAGAGTTTTACGTAGGCCGAACATAATCGATACAATTTAATCCTTGCATCTTATCAATTAAATTCTCGGGATAGGTGATCTTACAGATGCGTTCCACTTTATTAAGCTTTTCTCTCTGTTTAGTGCTCGGCTGTTCTAGTGTTTTAGCAGCCCAAGAAGTGGGCCTTGCAAATACCCACGAATTTCAACTCTCTAATGGCCTTAAGTTAATTGTGCGTGAAGATCATCGCGCACCTACGGTTGCGCATATGGTTTGGTATCGCGCTGGCTCTATGGATGAGGTGAATGGTAAGACTGGGGTAGCTCATGTGTTGGAGCACATGATGTTTAAGGGTACCCATAAAGTAAAGTCAGGTGAGTTCTCCCGCTTAGTTGCGGCAGTTGGTGGTCGAGAAAATGCTTTTACCTCTCGTGATTACACAGCTTACTTTCAACAAGTTGAAAAGTCTAAGCTAGATGAGGTGATGAGATTGGAGGCTGATCGTATGTCCAACCTCAATTTTGATGATGCAGAATTTCTGAAAGAAATTCAGGTGGTAATGGAAGAGCGTCGTCTGCGTACGGAAGATAATCCCAGTAGCTTGCTCAATGAATCGCTCACTGCCACCGCATATATGAGCTCTCCTTATCGACATCCGGTAGTTGGTTGGATGAATGATTTAGTCAATATGAAAGCCATAGATGCTCGCGATTGGTATCGCAGCTGGTACAAACCAAATAACGCAACTGTAGTCATTGCAGGCGATGTTGATCCTAGAGCCATTCTAAGAGCAGTGGAAAAATATTACGGAGCTGCTTTAGCTAGAGAGTTACCGGAACGTAAGCCCCAGATTGAGCCTGTGCAAAAAGGTACTAAGCGAGTGCAGGTAAAAGCGCCTGCTGATAGCGCACAACTAGCAATGGCTTGGAAAGTTCCCAAATTAGAGGTAGGGAGATTGGATGATGATGAGCCTTATGCGTTAGAGCTGTTGTCTGCTGTACTGGATGGTTATGACAACGCACGCTTAAATCGTACCCTGGTAAAGCAAGAGCGCGTAGTAAATGATGTTAGCGTCGGTTATGACATGATCTCTAGAGGACCTGAACTATTTTTCATTAGCAGCAGCATGGCTAAAGGCAAGACAGTGGAGCAGGCGGAGAGCAGTATTCGTAAAGCCTTGAAAGAGGTTATTGATAAAGGAATCTTAGAGTCAGAACTTAAGCGGGTGAAGGTGCGCATTCTGTCTGATCAAATTTATAAGCGAGATTCAATTTTTGGTCAGGCGATGGAAATAGGTAGCACAGAGATGGCTGGATTCTCATGGAAAGATATTGATGTGATGTTAGAAAAGATGCAAACCATTACTCCCACACAAGTACAAGCCGTTGCAAAAAAATATTTAGTAGATGAGGGGCTCACCATAGCAGTCCTAGACCCGCAAGCACGCCAGTCGGGTGAGAGCAAGCAAGGAGGCAACCGTGATGCTAAATAAACTCATCTCGAAAGGCAGTCTTGCAATCGCGCTGATAGTCGGAGTAAGTACATCTGCATACGCAATATTGCCTATAGAAAAACTAGACTCCTTCAAGGGTGCGCAAGCCTATTTAGTACAAACCAAAGCGCTGCCGATGGTGGATATCGAGATCAGTATTGATGCAGGTGACCGTTATGATCCAGGAGTGAAGAGTGGCTTAGCTACTATGGCTGGGCGGCTAATGAACTATGGCGCCAAATCGGATAAGGGTCTGCTAAATGAGGCACAGATTGCGGATGAGATTGCAGACCTTGGTGCAAACCTTGGTATCTCTGTTGGCGGTGAGCGCGCTGTGATGCGCATTAGAACTTTGAGTCGTAAAGATTTACGTGATCGCGCCGTTCAATTGGCCTCTGCAATGTTGAGTGCACCTACCTATGATGCAAAGATCTTGGCGCGTGAGAAGCAAAGGATGACTACGGCATTGCTAGAGTCGGAGACGAAGCCAGAGTCAGTGCTGGATCGTCGCTTTAGAAAATCCGTTTACGGAGACTATCCACTGGCCAATTCACCAACAGTGAAAAGTGTTGCCAATATCGGCGCAAACGACCTGCAGCAGTTTCATAAACAGTTTTATCGTGGCGATCGAATGATTGTCAGCATTGTGGGTGATGTGAGCAAAGCCGAGGCTGCTGAAATTGTTCAGAGTTTATTGCAAAGAGTTCCTCAGTCTGGATCTCCTGTTGCTAAGTTGCCAGAATTTGAGCGCTCACCAGTCGAACCTTTAAGTCAACGCGAAGTTGCTATTCCATTTGATTCGCAGCAGGCACATATCGCCATGGGAATGACTGCAGTAACCCGTAGTAATCCGGATTACTTCCCATTACTAGTGGGTAACTATATTTTGGGTGGCGGTGGCTTTGTATCCCGCCTCATGTCAGAGGTGCGCGAGAAACGTGGCCTTGCTTATAGCGTGTTTAGTTACTTTGCCCCTGGTAAGGATGCGGGGATATTCCAGGCAGGTGTACAAACCAAGAATGATCAAGCGACTTTGGCGCTAGAGGTAATGAGTTCGACTATTGCGCAATTTATTGCTGATGGCCCAACGCAAACGGAGCTCGATGCAGCCAAAGCAAACTTAATCAATGGCTATCCTTTAAGAATTGATAACAACCGTAAGTTACTTGATAATGTGTCATCTATTGCTTGGAATAATTTGCCTCTCGATACGATGGAGATTTGGACTAAGCAAGTGGAAGCGGTTAGCCTTGAGCAAGTCAAGGCGGCGTTCCAAAAATACTTAGCCATGGACCGCATGAAAATTGTGGTCTTAGGAGCGAAAAATAAATAAGCCAGTCAAGTCAGCTTCATTAGGCATACGTTCTGAGCCCCCACAGAAAATTCGCATTATTGGTGGGATTTGGCGCAGTCGTTTGCTCAGCGTATTGGATTTACCTGGTCTTCGTCCTAGTACTGATCGCGTTCGTGAGACTCTATTTAATTGGCTCGGGCAGGATTTGCTTGGTTTGCGTTGTTTAGATTTGTTTGCTGGTACTGGCGCATTAGGTTTTGAGGCTGCGTCACGACATGCCAATTCAGTAATCCTATTAGAAAAAGACAAGCGCGCCTATGCCAAGCTTTTGGCAAATTTTGTTTTGCTAGAGTCATCTCCTGCGCCTGGCGTAGTCCAGATTCTTCATAGGGATAGTTTGGAGTTCTTAAAGCAAGCAGCTGACCGCTCCAGTAATCTGATCTTTATAGATCCACCCTTTCAGGAAGAGGGTCTATTAAATCAAGCGCTTATAGAGGCTGCTCGCGTTTGTGATGACAGTGCCGGCGGGGGCATTTACGTAGAGTTTCCTGCTAGTCGCCCCCGTGAGCAGATTGAGGCTTTAGTACCTGATTGGCATTGTGGAAAATACTTAGAGGCTGGACAAGTAAAAGCTTGTCTATTTCGCTCCAAGAGGGACTAAACTCTTGCCTGTAGCTGAAAAAGCCTTAGGAGCCTTATGACTGTTGCTGTATACCCTGGAACATTTGATCCCTTCACTCGTGGTCACGAGGACCTAGTGCGTCGCGCCTCAAGCATTTTTGGCGAACTCATTGTAGGTGTTGCTGATAGTCGTAGCAAACGCCCTTTCTTTACGCTCGATGAGCGCATTGAGATTGCCAAAGAAGTCCTTGGCCACTACTCCAATGTGAAGATTGTTGGATTTACGGGTCTATTAAAAGATTTTGCTCGCGAACATAATGCGCGTGTCATTGTGCGTGGCTTGCGCGCAGTATCTGATTTTGAATACGAGTTTCAGATGGCTGGTATGAACCGCTATTTATTACCTGATGTTGAAACACTATTTCTGACCCCATCAGACCAGTATCAATTTATTTCTGGCACCTTTGTGCGTGAGATTGCTTCTATGGGTGGCGATGTGAGTAAGTTTGTATTCCCATCGGTAGAAAAGTGGTTGATCAAAAAGATTGAAGCTAATAAGAGTAAAGGGTAAGACTTCTAGGCGCAAATATGGCTTTAATGATTACAGACGAATGCATCAATTGCGATGTGTGTGAGCCTGAATGCCCAAACGATGCAATCTACATGGGTCTAGAGATCTACGAGATTGATCCCAATAAATGTACTGAATGTGTAGGTCATTACGATGCGCCTCAGTGTCAGCAAGTCTGCCCAGTAGATTGCATACCGATGAACCCTTCTTTTTCTGAAAATCAAACGCAGTTAATGGCAAAGTATCAGGCCTTAACTGCTGCCAAAAAGGCACTCGCTAAATAAGCAATTAGTACTATTTAATTGGTTTTAGAGTGCAATTCGAGCATGGCTGCTTGAGTGTCACCCCGTAGGAATAAAGGCAGAATTTGTAAGCCATTTTCAATACTTGCATCAATCTGCTTTTGTTCTAGTTGTAATGGCCTTCTCAACACGAAGTCAGCGACGTCCATTACTCGTGCACCCTCTGGGGCAAGATCGCGTGGGTGTCCAATACCTAGGCGCAAGCGCCAGTAATCGGGAGTTCCTAAGTGAGCCTGGATATCTTTTAAGCCGTTGTGTCCACCAGTGCCACCACCAAGCTTAATACGTGCCGTGCCAGGCTTGAGATCTAACTCGTCCTGCACCACCAACACATCTTTGGGGGTAATTTTATGAAAGCGGCATAAAGCTCCGACAGCCTGACCGCTCAGATTCATATAAGTATTTGGCTTGAGTAAGAAGAGGTCTTCATCTTCCCACTTAGCCTTAGCTACTTTTCCAAGAAAACGCTTTTCAGTTTCAAAGCGGATGTTTAATTGTTGAGCGAGTGCGTCTACAAACCAGAAGCCAGCATTGTGCCGATCTTCAGTATGTTCTTCACCTGGATTGCCTAGGCCAATAATTAATTTAGTCATGATGAGTACTTAAGGATAAAAGCTTTTCTGCAAAAAAGAAAACCCGCTTGTAAGCGGGCTTCCTCTGTCGCAAAGATAGTGCTTAAATGATTAAGCTTTATCCTTTGGGGCTTCAGCAGCAGGAGCCGCAGTTGCTGCAGGAGCCGCCGCTTCTGTATCGGCAGATTTCACTGCTGGAATACGTGCGTTAGCAAGCACTGGGTTTTCTTGCTCAATATGCAATACCAAGGTAACGCCTTTTGGCAATGCGATATCTTTAGCATGAATGCCATGACCAACTTCAATCTTGCTTAAGTCCACTTCAATGAACTCTGGCAAGTCTGCTGGCAAGCAAGAGATTTCCAATTCAGTAGAGATATGGCTGATGACAGCGCCTTGTAACTTCACTGCGGCTGAAGTGTCAGCATTAATGAAATGCAATGGAACGCGCATGTGAACTTTCTCAGTCGCAGAAACGCGCTGGAAGTCGATATGCAGAACCAAAGGCTTAAATGGATGCATCTGATAATCGCGTAACAACACTTTTTGTGCTTTGCCGCCGATTTCGAGATCAAGGATGGATGAGTGGAATGCTTCCTTGCGGAGAGCATGGAACAGTGCGTTGTGATCCAACTCAATGACAGTTGCGGCGTCTTTACCGCCATAGATGATGCCCGGAGTTTTACCGGAGTTGCGCAGACGGCGGCTCGCACCCGTTCCCTGTACGCTTCTTTCAAAGGCTACTACTTTCATGTTCATTTCCTAATTTAAGGTTAATTTCCGTTCGCGACCAAACAGAAAAGCCTTTGATTATATCTTGGGAATCGTACTTTTTGCCTAGAAAAGGCTCAAAATTGCCAAAAACGGGGGCGTAAACGCTATTTTTGGCTTATTCAGCGAACATCGACATCACTGAGTCACCCTTGCTAATACGGGAAAGGGTTTCAGCCAAGATGGGGGCAACGCTCAATTGACGGATTTTGCCCACTTTCAGGGCTTCACTAGTTAATGGAATGGTGTCAGTAACCACCAATTCGTCTAACTCAGAGGCGGCAATACGCGCTACAGCGCCACCTGAGAGTACTGCATGAGTACAGTAGGCAGTCACACCCTTGGCGCCACGCTCTTTGAGTGCCTCAGCAGCTTTGCAAAGGGTTCCACCGGTATCAATAATGTCATCCATGATGACGCAGTGGCGACCTTCTACTTCGCCGATTAAGTGCATCACTTCTGATACGTTAGCCTTAGGGCGGCGTTTATCAATAATCGCCAAATCTGTACCTAATTGTTTAGCCATTGCACGGGCGCGAACAACGCCGCCAATATCTGGCGAAACAATGATGAGATCTTTTTTAGTTTTCTGAGCCTCTAAATCTGCCAAGAGAACAGGAGAGGCGTAAATGTTATCTACTGGGATATCAAAGAAGCCTTGAATTTGGTCGGCATGAAGATCCATGGTCAAAACACGCTCGATGCCGGCAACAGATTGAAGCATGTTTGCTACGATTCTGGCGGAGATGGCAACCCGCGCAGAGCGTGGACGACGATCTTGTCTGGCGTAACCGAAGTAAGGGATCACTGCGGTTATGCGGCTTGCTGAAGCTCGTTTAAGGGCATCAATCATGATCATGAGTTCCATCAAACTGTCGTTCGTTGGAGCGCAAGTCGATTGGATAACAACCACGTTCTTGCCGCGGACGTTTTCTTGAATTTCTACCTGGATTTCACCATCAGAGAATCGACCCACAAATGCTTTTCCCATGGGAAGGTTGAGCTCTTTTGCTACCGCATGAGCCAAAACCGGATTTGCGTTGCCTGTGAAAAGAGTCAGTAAATCTGCGTTCATTGGGGCGGACATAGGTGATTTTGGAGTTTTGGTAGGGGTCGAATGGATGTCTTAAGGTCGTATCTACAGAGTTTGGCAGGGGAAGAAGGATTCGAACCTTCGCATGCTGGAATCAAAATCCAGTGCCTTAACCAGCTTGGCGATTCCCCTACAGGTCAATCTGAAGAAATCAAATTGTAAGCGGGATTTTTATTTAGCCCCCGAACAATTCGACCTATCCATCCTTTTGGAAGATTTTGCAGAAGATTTTCCAGATTTGCGGTGTCCGTCTTAGGGTCTAAGGCGGCAAAAACGCTACTTCCAGAGCCGGACATGCAAGGCGCCGAGTTTGGCACTGCCTTGTAAATCCAATCTAAAGCTTGCTTCACTTCAGGACATTTCTGCACCGCTACTGTTTGGCAATCATTCGATTGATATGAGCTTGGCGATGCAAGAAAGCGATCTATTGTAATCGGAGCATGATCGCGGGTCAATTGAGGGTCTTGAAAAATCTGAGCTGTGGCAATTCCCTGGTTAGGGAAGATCACCACAAAGTCTTGGGTTTCCAAGGAAATGGCCTGTAATTTCTCCCCAATACCCTCAACAAATGCATTCTGACCAAAGATGAAAAATGGCACATCTGCCCCTAGTTTGAGGCCCAACTGACAAAGCGTAGCTGTATCAAGATGGAGATCCCAAAGGGTGTTTAGACCAATGAGGGTAGATGCAGCATCGGACGACCCTCCACCTAGACCTGCACCCATCGGAATCATTTTTTTTAGGGCAATCTCAACGCCCTGATTGGTCTTGCAAAAATCTTTTAATACTTGGGCGGCGCGGACCACTAAATCCTGTTCTGGAGGAACACCTGGAATAGGGTCAATACGACGAATCTCATTTTCAGAAATAGACTTTAAGGTGAGGACATCACACCAATCAATCAACTGGAAAACAGATTGGAGTAGGTGGTAGCCATCTTCGCGACGCCCAACAATATGTAGAAATAGATTGAGCTTTGCGGGGCAGTGAATTTCTAAAGCCTTACTCATTATTCACACTTCACTCATTTGGATTATCAAACACCAAGCGGATATCTATCGATCCAATGTTAGAGCTGCGAGTCATCATGAGTTTTTCTAAACGCTGCGCATTGTTCCAGTGGTAATTTAAGGTCCAACCATCTTGCGTGATTTTTCTGACTTGCCCTTTTGCATTTCGCTCAACACTGGCATTACCACCAGGACGAGTTTTCCCACGCAACCAGTCTGAGAGACCGCGAGCAGGTAGTGGGAGTCCTAATGTATTTTGTATCAGAGTATCAGCATCGATAGCCGTGGTTAATTGGCCATCGCGCTCAAGGATAGCCTCACCAGGCTTAATCGTAATTTTTGCAATGGATCCACCTACCGGATTACGAATTTCTAATACGTCGATCAAGGCATCTTGAGTCAATGTAAATCCACCTGAGCCACCTTGATTTTTACTTTCAGTGAGTCCAGTAATCTTTACCGCAAAACGACCATCCCATATGCCTTTGAGGGCGGTATCTGCTAGCGACCAATCAGGTTTCAAGCGCTTCAAAGTTTCTTTGAGAGTCGGGTTATTGGCATCTAATTGCTGCCCTTTGCGCCACATATCTTCTGCTTGCGCTGGGCGATTCATTACCCACAGGACTTCGCCAATATGTGCAGCAATATCTGCTTCAGGTTTCATGCTAAATGCTTGTTGCAGTTGCTCTAAGGCGAGATCATTTTTACCCATTCGAAAGTTCACCCAGCCTAGACTATCTAATATAAAACCATCTTTAGGCGAGAGTTGATGTGCTTTACTAATCAGCTTAAATGCTTCTGGTAGCTTCTGATTGCGATCAGCTAGTGAGTAACCAAGCGCATTCAGGCTATTCACATCATTCGGATTCTTTCGCAAGATTTCGCGCAGAGTTTTCTCCATCACATCGATGTGCCCCGATTTTTCAGCAGACATGGCGTAGGTGTATAGCAGTCCCGGATCTTTTGGCTCTGGCTTCAATGTTGAGGCGATTTCATAGAAAGACCTTAGGGCCTCTGATTCATCAGTCGCTTTAGCCAGTAGCGCCTGAATCTGTAGCAAAGTATTTTCTCGTTGCGCCGGTGTTTGTTGGCTCAAGAGAGAGATGGCGGGTTTGACTGCATCCGACCAGCGTTGATTCAAAATTAAGAGGGTGACTAATACTTCCTTAGGTCTAGTTTGTTTCGGTCCAGCCAAACCATCCCAAGTTTGCGCCGCTTGGAGTGCAAGGTCGGGTGCGCCTGCTGTAATCGCGATCTCCATGGCCCTTTGGGCCAAACGTGGGTCATTAAGCTGGCGAGCTAGCTCCAAATAAGTTGTATATGCCAGACCAGCTTCACCACGCTGAAGGGCGATTTCAGAGGCTAGGACCTCAAATACAGCTTGACCGTTATCTAGACTGCTAGATTTAGCGATGGCATAGCTAGAAGACAGGCTAAAGCCAAGTCCAGCCGCAAGCAGTAGGGCTCTTAAGGAGAGCTTTAATGAAAATTTGGTCATAAGCACATTCTAATCCGCGAATCTACAATTCATTTATGCCAGAACTCCCAGAAGTCGAAGTTACCCGATTGGGTATCCAGCCCCACATAGAGGGGCTGAGGGTTAGCGCAGTCAACATTATTGATGGCCGCTTGCGTTGGCCGGTACCGAGTAATTTGAATACCTTGCTTTCTGGTCAGAAAGTTTTGGGAATAGAGCGCCGCGGTAAATATCTATTAATAGAGTTTAATGCGGGTTACCTATTGCTTCACCTGGGCATGACTGGAACGTTGCGGGCCCTGCCTGGTAGCGATCCCCTCAAATTGCATGATCGGGTGACTTTCGAGTTTGGCAGGCTGAGTTTGCGTTTGCATGACCCCCGAAAGTTTGGTGCTGTTTTATGGCACCCCAAATCCAAGGGACCGATTGAAGGTAATGCACTTTTACAAAAATTGGGAGTTGAGCCTTTTTCATCCGAGTTTGCGGGTGAGCTTGGTACTGAGGTTCTTTATCAGTGTTCACGTAAACGTAGTGTTGCCGTGAAGCAATTTTTACTGGCAGGGCAAGCAGTAGTGGGTGTGGGCAATATCTATTGTTCTGAAAGTTTATTTGAGGCAGGTATTCATCCGGCAAAAGCTGCTGGAAAACTCACGCGTCCACAATGCTCTAGGTTGGCGACTGCGGTGAGATTGATTTTGAAAAAAGCGATTGCTGCAGGCGGTAGTTCTTTAAAAGACTTTGTGAACAGCGAAGGTGACCCAGGGCATTTCATGGTGCAAACCAAAGTCTATGATCGTAAAGATCAGCCATGCAAGGTGTGCAAGACGCCGATTAAACAAATAGTGCAAGGCCAGCGCTCGACATACTTTTGCCCCCAATGTCAGAAGCGCTGATCAAGCACTTTGCTACTAAGCTAATAGCTTGGCATGGCAAGGACGGACGCCAAGGCTTGCCATGGCAAAGTATTCGAGATCCCTATGCGGTATGGGTTTCTGAAATCATGTTGCAACAAACTCAGGTAGCTACGGTTCTAGAGCGCTACCCACGCTTTATGAAACGTTTTCCGACAGTAAGGGAATTGGCTGCTGCACCACTAGATAATGTCTTGGCAGAATGGGCGGGGCTCGGCTATTACACGCGTGCTCGTAATCTCCACGCTTGTGCCAAGCAAGTGATGGAAGAGTTTGGGGGCAAGTTTCCCAATGACCCAGTCTTACTCGAGCAGCTTAAGGGTATTGGTAGATCTACAGCAGGCGCTATAGCTGCATTTGCATTTCATGAGCGGGCACCAATTTTGGATGCAAACGTTAAGCGAATATTGGCACGATTGTTTGGTGTAGATGGCGCCATCCAAGAAAAAGCAGTAAACAACGATTTATGGCAGCTGTCTAAAACATTACTCCCTAAAAATACTTTAGATATGCCGGTATATACACAGGCTTTGATGGATTTTGGGGCTACCTGGTGCACCTCTCGTAAGCCTGTATGTTTGAGTGAGGCAAGAAAATGCCCGTTTGAAAAAGAATGCCAGGCCAATCTTAGTGATCAGGTTTTACTCTTGCCTCGCAAAGTCATCAAAGCAAAATCCCCTGAATTTAATTGCGATATGCTGTTACTCCGCCAAGGTGATTCAGTATTGCTACAAAGGCGCCCTGAAAAAGCTATCTGGGGCGGACTTTGGTCCTTACCTGAATCTATTTGGAGGGCCAAAGAAAAAAACTCTCAATCTTTGGATAATGCAGTCCATTTGACTGCGAAGGAATTATTCACGCTTGTGCTGCCAGATGAAAAGATCTCTGGCGCCTTAAAGGGTTGTCATTCAATTGAGCGGGGACTTGAAATTAAACATGTCTTCACGCATCGTCGTTTATGGATGCAGATCTGGCATGTGACTTCAGACTTTACTGTGAAATTCGCTAGCGATAACTTGAAGTGGGTGCCTTTGCGTCAGCTAGGAAAATATGGCTTACCTCAACCGATCAAATTACTGTTGCAGGGATTGAGTCTAGCTCGCGGTGACGACTTAAGAAATTAATTTGGAGTGCTGCCAAATCTTTTTGTGGCAGAAAATGCGCAATGATGCGGCTTACAAGATAAACCGAGCGATGCTGTCCACCAGTACAGCCGATAGCGACAGTAAGATAGCTGCGACCATCTGCAATGTAGTGAGGCAACCATTTTTCAATAAATTGAATAATGTCATTTTCCATACTGACTACTTCAGGAATTTTTTCCAAGAATTCGCGAACTGGCTGATCTTTGCCAGACATCGGGCGTAAGACTTTGTCATAGTGCGGATTAGGCAAGCAGCGAACATCAAACACGAGATCAGCTTCACTGGGTAAGCCTTTTTTAAATCCAAAAGATTCAAAAATAACGGTGAGTCCTTGAGGCTTGTCTTTCAGAAGATCCTGAATCCAGGAGCGTAGGGCATGAGCAGGTAGATTGCTGGTATCAATACTGTGTGCTTGATTGCGCAGAGGTTCTAAGAGATTACGCTCTTTATCAATAGCCTCGATCAGGGTGGCAGCTTGGGTTTGTTGAGTTTTTCCAGAGAGTGGATGGCGTCTGCGAGTTTCGGAGAAACGCTGGATCAGCGTATTGGTATCAGCATTGAGGAAAACAATTCGCACCTGATGGTTGCGCCTCAGATTTTCTAAAATCTGAGGAAGCTCTGCAATCGACTGACCGCGACGTGCATCAATAGCTACTGCAACACGTTCACTTTTTTCACCCTCTAATGTAGTGATGAGGTTTTCTAGAAGGGTGACTGGAAGGTTATCAACGCAGTCATAACCTGCATCCTCAAAGGCTCTCAGCGCAACTGATTTACCTGAGCCAGAGATGCCGGTAATCAGATTAATCTGCATATTAAATGAGGCGACCTTGAGATTTTGAAGACTCTGCTTCAGCATTCATTTGCGAACGCTGACGTTCCATAAACTCTTTTAGAGTATCGATACCTCGTAGCTGCAAAATGGTGTTGCGCACAGCAGCTTCTACGAGAACGGCCAAGTTGCGACCTGCGGCCACCTGAATTTTGACAGTTCTAATGGCGACACCTAATACATCAATATGTTGGGTTTCTAAAGGCAGGCGTTCAAACTCACCATCATTGCGGCGAACCAATTGGACTATTAGGCGCAATTTTAATTTCCGACGTACGGCCGTTTCACCAAAGATTGTGCGGATATCCAATAAGCCCAGTCCACGAACTTCCAAGAGATTGCGCAGGATCACAGGGCAGCGACCCTCGATATAGTCTGGTCCGAGTCGAGCAAAGTCTACCGCATCATCAGCTACCAAACCATGGCCACGAGAAATCAGCTCTAAGCCTAATTCGCTTTTGCCTAAGCCGGACTCACCCATGATCAACACTCCTAAGCCCAGAATATCCATAAAGACGCCGTGCATCGTAATCTGGGGTGCGCCAATCTTAGTGAGGTAGGTACGAAGGTGATCAATCACCTCAGCAGCTGATATGGCTGTTGTAAAGAGTGGAGTAGAGGATCGTTGGCAGAACAGTTGTAGAGCGGCATCAGCTGCTTTACCGTCGGCCACAATAACGCAAGGCGGCATTTTAGAAATGAGGTCGAAGATTTGCCCTTCTCGCTGCTGCGTTTCAAGTTGAGCATGGTAGTTAATCTCCTGCTCACCAAAAATCTGAATACGACTTGGATGAATGAGATTTAAGTGGCCCACTAGGTCTGAGCTGGCTGCTGCAGCTTTAACAGCCTCTGGCGGAAATCGTCTGTCTGCACCTTCTAGTCCACCAATCCAAGATAGCTTTAGTTCTGAGACATTGTCATCAAAGATCTGCTGAGCGGTAACCCCTTCTAGGAGTAGAGGCTGAGTGGTCAAGTTGAGCCCCACGTTTGTAGGATTTCACACACCTTCTCTGGACTGCCCTCCGACGCAAGTAGCTTACGGGTATCCTGATCCGATAGGAGCTGTGCAATCGAGGACAAAATTTCTAAATGTTGCTGAGTTGCTTTTTCAGGAACAAGTAAAAAAATGAGGATAGATACAGCCTCTCCATCAGGTGCGGCAAATTCAATCGGCTCTTGTAGTTTGACGAATGCGGCGATCGGTTGTTTTAGGCCCCTTACGCGACCGTGCGGGATGGCAACACCGGCGCCTAGTGCGGTAGAGCCCAAGTCCTCGCGTGCATTTAAAAAACCAACAATAGCCTCCGCTTCAAGACCTGCTTGTTTGGAGAATAACTGCCCTACGGCCGCAAATGCCTCAGTCCTATTTTTAGAAGGACTATTTAAGGCAATACGGTCTAAAGCGAAAAGATCGGTCAGGGCATTCATATCACTTGATTATAGGTGTCCTGATGCTAGAGATTACTCAAAATGTTTTTCGTGGTGATGATCTTGAATTTTTTCTTTGTGCTTTACAACTTGACGCTCAAGTTTATCTACTACTGCATCCATAGCGTGGTAGAGGTCAGCGTTATGAGCCTCGGCGAAGAGTTCCTTACCTTTGAGATGAATGGTGATCTCGGCTGCTTGACGAAGATCTTTTTCTTTAGCGTTATCGACAATCAAAAATGCAGTGGCATCTAAAACGTGGTCAAAGTGCTTGCGAATTTTTTCTAAACCAGCCTCAAGGTGGGAACGCATGGCTGGAGTAACTTCAACATGTCGGCTATTAATTTTCAAATTCATCAGCTGCTCCTATTCATAGTAAAACAAAATGCGTGCGCAAATAATTACTCGGGGCGCGCAGTAGACCCCTGTAATGTTGTACTTGTTTATACGGAAATGAACTTCATGAACCTCCAGCGTATCAGCGATTTTGCTGAAAACCAAGGGGGCAGATCATGTTTATTTAATAAATACTCAAAAATCTCAGAATATTTACATGCGGAAGTTTTCGCCTAGATAGACTCTTCTGACGGCATCATTCTCGATAATTTGGTCTGGCTTGCCTTCCGCCAGAACGCTACCTTCGCTGATGATGTAGGCGTGGTCACAAATCCCCAAAGTTTCTCGAACGTTATGGTCAGTGATGAGTACGCCAATTTGGCGGTCTCTTAAGAAGCGCACAATCCGCTGGATCTCTCCAACCGCAATTGGGTCAACGCCAGCAAATGGCTCATCTAGCAAAATAAACTTAGGCTGGGAGGCTAGTGCTCTAGCAATCTCAACGCGACGACGCTCCCCACCAGATAGGGAGAGAGCGGGGTTATCGCGCAGATGGCTGATTTGGAGCTCACCCAAGAGCTCATCTAAGCGATGCGCTATATCGGCCTTACTTAACGGTTTTCCACCTTGCACTTGCAACTCTAATACGGCTTGAATATTTTCAGCCACATTCAGCTTTCTAAAAACAGAAGCCTCTTGTGGGAGGTAGGATAGGCCCATACGAGCTCGTTCATGAATGGGTAGGCGCGTAATATCAGTGCCGTCTAAAACAATGCCTCCACCATCCAAAGGAACCAGGCCAACAATCATGTAGAAAGAGGTTGTTTTGCCAGCCCCGTTTGGTCCTAAGAGTCCTACTACTTCTCCGCATTTCACCTCTACCGATACATCTCGAACTACTGTGCGAGATCCATAGCGCTTTTGAAGGTGTTGGGCGCTTAAGGTTGCTGGTTTTTCAGTGCTACTGGAATTCGTGGTCATTTCTCTAGTGTAGCTTTTCTTCTTGGTGAAAGGATGGCTCTAGCTAGTGGCAAGTCTTCTGCTTTGGCATTAGCAGGCGGCGAGACTTGATAGCGCTGCTGAACATCATCGTAGTCAATTTTCCAGCCATGTAATTGATCTAGCATTTGCATATTATGAAGACGCTTCAAGCTGGCATCACCAGTCAATGTGAGTAGCTCAGTTTTTGCATTGTAGGTAACCGTTTTGCCCCGACCTTGCATAAATTCATTAGCTGGTCCTTCGCGTCTTTGTCTAAAGCTGGCGGTAGATTCCGAGTTACCCTGAACATCAACGTATTCATAACCCTCGGGGTCGACTTTGATATTACCCTTAGCGCCAGTAATTAAAATACTGCCTTTGATTAAGAGTACTTCACCATCAAGCTCATAAAACTGTTGTACGTCGTTCACAGAAACTTTTTCCGCCTCCAAGACGATGGGTTTGTCTTGATCTGCTTTTTCAGCATGAGTAGTAAGACAAGTTCCCACTAGCGCAAACGCCATGAGCAATTTTTGCAATAGTTTCATTGCTGCGCCCCAGGTTGCACACGTTCGATACGACCTCTTACCTGCCCAGATAAAACCATACTTTGTTCGATGTTATTAAATACGCCGCCATCGGTTGAGTGCATCACAGAAACCCCTTGTTCCAGCGTAATGGGTTTATCCGTTTTGATAATGTCATCATTAATGAGTACTTTGAAATAAGAAGAGCGCGCCAGCATCCGCGGTCTTGCAGGCTCACTTGCCGAAGCAGCTTGTTGCGGTCGAAATATTTCGGCGTTATCAATCAGGTCCAAAATTGTTAGGTCGCCATCTAAATGGCCCTTGTCTGCTTTGACGGTCACCGGTGACTTTTCAGGCGGGAACAGGCGTATACGCGGTGTCTCAATATCGATTGAAGCATCATCATCGTAGTGAATCACTTTCTTGCCTAGCACACGATATTTAGTATCACCGGATTCATTGAGGGCAGATAAGGCGCCATTGCTAATAGTGTAGTCAGGCTCATGAAGGCGCACACGTTCAATTGCCGATTTTTCTGCCGGTGCATTTTTCTTAACTAACCAGAACGTGACGAGAGTGAGCGTGCCCATCAGAAGTAAAGGCATAAGACGTAAGGATGTACGCCAGATGCTCAGTTTGATTTTTTGGGTATTCAGTTCCATTGCAAGTTGACCTTAAGCGCGCGCCTGAGCGAGTAATTCCTCATAACGATTTTGCGCCTTCAAGATCAGATCACAGACTTCACGTACCGCGCCACTACCACCAGATCGAGTGGTGACAAAGTGAGCTATTTCTTTCACAGCGTCATGCCCTTGTGCTGGGCATATCTTGAAGCCTGCAGCCTTCATCATTTGAAAATCAGGCCAGTCATCACCCATAACAGCGCAGTCGGATGACTTCAGTCCAAGTGATTGCAAAATCTTTTCTAGGGCTGCAGCTTTATTTTCAACGCCCATGTGTACGTGCTTGATGCCGAGCTCATCGCAACGAGCCAAAACCATTTTGGAGCTACGTCCCGTAATGATCGCTGTCGGGATAGCTATTTTTTCTAATAACTTGATTCCCAAGCCATCCTGAATATCAAAAGCCTTCAGGGACTCTTTGCCATTTTCACCAATAAAAACTTGGCCATTGGTCAAAACACCATCAACATCTAGGACGAGAAGCTTGACCGTCCCAGCACGATCCCAGGCCTGTGGATATTGACTCAAAGGATTGGTGTTGTGAGCGTGAAAGGCGGTTGGCATGTGAGTGGGTCAATCATGAATAAAAAAGTGGAAGGCTTAAATGACTTTGGCAGCAAATAAATCATGGAGGTTGAGTGCCCCAAGTAATGCTCCTGCAGTATCAGTTACAACTAAATGATTGATGCGATGCTTTTCCATCATCTCGATAGCCTCTTCTGCTAATAACTCGGGCGGAATTGTGCGCGGCGCCGAAGTAATTGCTTTTTCTAAAGTGAGACCATCTAAATTGGTGCTTTTCTCAAGCAAGCGACGTAAGTCACCATCTGTAAAGATGCCGGCAACTTTATTTGCTTTATCTAGAGTAACCACCATACCCATACGCTTGGCAGTCATCTCGAGTAAGGCATCTTGTAAGGAAGCGGAGATTGCAATCTTAGGAGTCTCATCAAAGCTACGCATGACTTCGCTGACATGCATGAGCTGTTTGCGACCCAAGCGGCCGCCTGGGTGTGAGCGCTGAAAATCTTCAGCCTGAAAGCCACGAGCATCCAGAAGGGCAACAGCAAGGGCATCACCCATAGCGAGGGCTGCAGTTGTGCTGGTGGTTGGGGCAAGATTAAGCGGGCAAGCTTCCTTCTCAACACTGGTATCTAAATGGGCATCCGCTAGCTTTGCCAGAGAGGAGTTTGGTGCGCCAGTTAGCGCAATGAGTTTTGCTCCAGTGCGCTTGACTATCGGCACGATAGTCAGTAGCTCATCAGTCTCACCGGAATTAGAGAGGGCAACAAAGACGTCATCACGAGTCACCATCCCTAGATCACCATGACTAGCTTCCGCGGGGTGAACAAAAAAAGCGGGGGAACCTGTAGAGGCAAATGTGGCGGCAATCTTGCGAGCGATATGCCCTGATTTACCAATTCCAGAGACAACGATGCGGCCTTTGCAAGAATGGAGCAGATCAACTGCCAATACAAGGGCATCAGCGTCTGCACCTTCAAGGCGATCGCGCATTGTGTGCAGTGCTGCAGCCTCGATTGTGAGGGTGTCGCGTGCAAGCTTTAGGGTTCGGTCACGAGTCTTAGCTATCATGGGGTGAGTATATGCCGTCAGTCCTTCAGTTAACTCTCATCTTGCTGGCCTCCGCAGTGGCCGGAGTGGTTATTTTCCGCTATTTTGGGCTACCCCCTATTTTGGGCTATCTAGCCATTGGCGTCCTTATTGGGCCACATGCCCTTGGTTTGGCCAATGATTCCGCCACAGTCAAGTATTTAGCTGAATTTGGCGTGGTTTTCTTGATGTTCTCAATTGGCCTGGAATTCAACCTCCATAAGCTTCGAGCCATGCGGACTATCGTATTTGGCTTAGGCGGCAGCCAGGTCATTTTGACCATGCTCCTAGCGGTCCCAGCCAGTTTGCTGATGAACTGGATTTACCCTATTTCTTGGCAGGCTGCTATTGCACTGGGGGGTGCCTTAGCGATGTCCTCTACAGCTATCGTTACCAAGCTCATTTCTGATCGCTCTGAAATTGAAACAGAACATGGGCGCAACATCATCGGCATTTTGCTCTTTCAGGACTTGGCGGTAGTTTTCCTGTTGATTTTGTTGCCCTCGCTTGGCAAGAATCCTGGAGACCTATTTTTAGCCCTGACTGCAGCATCAATCAAGATCACGGTAGCTCTGGTACTTATTTTTGTTATTGGCCAAACCTTGATGAGTCGTTGGTTCGGTTTGGTTGCCAAATTGCGGTCTCAAGAATTGTTCATGCTCAACCTCCTATTGATTGTTTTGGGGATGGCGGGACTGACTGAACACTTTGGCTTATCGCTAGCCTTAGGGGCTTTCTTGGCCGGGATGTTAATTGCCGAAACACCCTACCGCCATCAAGTGGAGGAGGACGTTAAGCCATTCAAAGATGTGCTCTTGGGTCTTTTCTTTATTACCGTTGGCATGCTATTAGATTTTGAAGTGATTTATCAACAATGGATGCTGGTTTCACTCTTATTAATTGGCCCATTGATTTTTAAGTTTGGCTTAATTGCTTTATTGTCCCGTGCTTTCGGTTCAAGTCCTGGCATTTCTATTCGGACGGGTCTATGTTTGGCGCAGGCTGGTGAATTCGGTTTCGTACTCTTAAATCAAATTGATGGTTTGGATTTAATTGATCCCGCTTTGAGTCAGGCAGTATTGGCGGCAATGTTGCTGTCGATGTTTGGTGCGCCTTTCTTAATTCAATATAGCGATCGTATCGCGATGCGTTTTTCTAGCAATGAGTGGTTATTACAATCGCTGGCACTGACACGTGTTGCGGCAAAAAGTGTCCGCACAGAAAATCATGTGGTCATTTGTGGCTTTGGTCGTTCAGGCCAAAGCTTAGCCCGCATGCTCGATCAAGAAAAAATTCCTTACATTGCATTAGATATGGATCCTGATCGCGTAAAGGAAGCTGCCGCTGCTGGAGATAACGTGGTCTATGGTGATGCTAGTCGAGAAAATTATTTAGTTGCAGCAGGGTTGGCGAGAGCCAAGGCAGTAGTAATTACTTATGCAGATACACCAGCTAGCTTCAAAGTACTGCATCAAGTCGAGCACTTACGTCCTGGTATGACGGTATTGGTGCGCACTAAAGATGATGCAGATTTGGCCAAGTTACAAGCAGCTGGGGCGACCGAGGTGGTGCCAGAGTTGATTGAAGGTAGCTTGATGATGGCATCCCACGTCTTACTGATCATGGGTGTGCCTATGCGTAAGGTGGTGCGTCGCATTACTGGCGCGCGTGAAGCTCGTTACAGCCTTTTGCGCGGCTACTTCCGCGGCGTTAATGATGAGGTGGACACCAAGGAATCATGGCGCTTGCACTCAGTTACTTTATTGCCTGAGTCAGCCAGTATTGGACAAACGCTTGAAGAGTTGCATCTTGACAATGAAGGTGTAAGCGTCCAGGCAGTCAGACGAAAAGTGGATGGCTCTGACTACGTCAAATTGGCACTCACCCCAGACTTGCGTTTGCAAGCCAACGATATTTTGGTGCTGTCAGGCAATTCAGAGGCGACTGATTTAGCCGAATCTAAATTGCTCGGATGACGTCATTCAGCTGACTCAGTAGAATTACTTTTTCTTTTTAGTAGGCGCTGGTTTGCGAATTAGCAGTGGTGCCAAGTAGTGGCCGGTAAAGCTAGCCTCATTCTTCGCAACCTCTTCGGGTGTACCAGTAGCAATAATCTGCCCACCACCTGCACCGCCCTTAGGGCCTAAGTCAATAATCCAATCTGCCGTCTTGATCACATCTAAGTTGTGCTCAATAATGACAATCGTATTGCCTTGTTTCTTGAGGGTTTGAAGAACAGTCAGTAACAACTGAATGTCATGAAAATGTAAGCCCGTAGTTGGCTCATCTAAGATGTAGAGTGTCCTGCCGGTATCGCGTTTGGAAAGCTCTAAAGAAAGTTTGACGCGTTGCGCCTCGCCACCAGACAAAGTCGTGGCACTTTGGCCTAACTTCACATATCCTAATCCAACATCGAGCAAGGTTTTAAGTTTTCGCTTGACGATTGGAACGGCTTCAAAGAATTCATGGGCTTGTTCGATGGTCATCGACAGCACCTCATGGATATTCTTGCCTTTGTAACGAATGTCTAAAGTTTCGCGGTTGTAGCGTTTGCCGTGACAGACATCGCAAGGAACGTATACGTCCGGTAAGAAATGCATTTCTACTTTAATAACGCCATCACCTTCGCAGGCATCACAACGACCACCTTTCACATTGAAAGAAAAGCGTCCTGCTTCATAGCCACGCTCGCGTGCAGCAGGCACACCACAAAAGAGTTCTCTGATCGGTGTGAATAATCCAGTGTAAGTAGCTGGGTTTGAGCGTGGGGTTCTACCAATCGGAGATTGATCTACGCTAATGACCTTGTCAAAATTTTCCAGGCCCTTAATCGCATCATGCGCTGCTGGTTCGGCATTTGAACCATAGATGTGTTGCGCAACCGCATGGTGCAATGTGTCGTTAATCAGTGTCGATTTTCCAGAGCCAGATACGCCAGTGACACAGGTTAATAAACCGACAGGAATCTTGGCGTGAACGGATTGTAAGTTGTTGCCCCGTGCGCCAATAATTTCTAAAAACTTGTCATTTACTGGAATGCGTTTTTCAGGAACGGCGATCCACTCCCGACCTGATAAATAGGCGCCTGTTAAAGACTTTGGATTAGCTTCGACTTCTGCAGGAGTGCCTTCAGCTACCACTTCACCGCCGTGCACTCCAGCACCAGGACCAATATCAATCACATAGTCAGAGGCGCGGATCATATCTTCATCATGCTCAACCACCAGAACGCTATTACCCAAGTCACGTAAATGCTTCAGAGTACCGATGAGTCTATCGTTATCACGCTGATGCAATCCAATGGAGGGTTCATCCAATACATACATGACACCAGTCAGGCCAGAGCCAATCTGTGATGCCAGGCGAATACGCTGAGCTTCACCACCAGAGAGGGTATCTGCACTGCGCTCTAGTGAGAGGTAGTCTAAGCCGACATCGTTTAGGAATCGTAGACGTGAACCAATTTCTTTCACAATCTTATCGGCGATTTCTCGTTTAGCACCTTTGAGTTCTAAGGATTCAAAATATTCTTTGGCTTCTTTCAAGGGGAGTGCGCTGATTTCATAAATTGCGCGTGATTGCTTACCATCACCCACTTTGACAAAACGCGCTTCTTTACGCAAACGACTGCCACTGCATGATGGGCAGGTCTGTACATTTTGATAACGTGATAATTCTTCTCGAACGGTTGCCGAGTCCGTCTCGCGATAGCGGCGCTCAAAATTAGCAACAATGCCTTCAAAGGCATGTTGACGAACGCTATTTTTGCCACGTTCATTGATGTATTCGAATGGAATGGTGACATCACCAGAACCAAACAAAATCAAATCTTGTTGTTTCTTGCTGAGGGTCTCGAAGGGTTTCTCGACATCAAACCCGCCATGCTTGGCGAGTGTTTGTAAGAGCTTGAAGTAAAACTGATTACGACGATCCCAACCTTTAATTGCGCCAGAGGCTAGCGATAGATCAGGGTGAGCAACAATGCGCTTCGGATCAAAGAAGGATTGATGACCTAAGCCATCACAAGTAGGACATGCGCCCATCGGATTATTAAAAGAGAAGAGGCGCGGCTCAAGCTCTTGTAATGAATAGGAGCAAATTGGGCAAGCAAACTTACTAGAGAAAATCATCTCCTTGCCGGTATCCATATTGACGATCATGGCTTTGCCGTCAGCAAGACGTAGAGCAGTTTCAAAAGATTCTGCTACACGCTGCTGAATATCTGGACGCACTTTAATGCGATCTACGACCACTTCAATTGAGTGCTTGTCATTCTTCTTTAATGCCGGCAATTGATCTACTTCAAAGATCTCTGCCTTGGCTGTATTGGTTGTTCCTCCACCAGAGCGCACACGAAAGCGGACAAAACCTTGCGCCTGAAGGTCTTGGAATAAGTCCACGAACTCACCTTTACGCTCGCTAACCACGGGAGCTAAGATCATGAGCTTAGTGTCTTCTGGCATAGCTAAAACGGTATCGACCATCTGAGAGACGCTTTGCGCTTCTAATGGAAGATCGTGATCTGGGCAATGCGGGGTTCCGGCGCGTGCGAATAACAAACGCAAGTAATCATGAATTTCTGTGACCGTACCCACGGTCGAACGCGGATTATGGCTAGTCGCTTTTTGCTCAATTGAGATCGCTGGGGATAGCCCTTCAATCGTATCAACATCAGGCTTTTCCATCAGCTGTAAAAATTGGCGGGCATAAGCAGATAAGGACTCTACATAGCGACGCTGACCCTCGGCATACAGAGTGTCAAAAGCCAACGAGCTTTTGCCTGAGCCAGATAGGCCGGTCAAAACGACCAATTTCTCTCTAGGGATATCTAGATTGATGTTTTTGAGGTTATGGGTGCGGGCACCGCGGATCTTGATTTCGTTATTCATGATTTTTTAGCGTAACTTGTTAATATAGCTCTTTCCCATGAATCCTTCTGAACTTCGCTCCGCTTTAGCCTTGGCAGGCATCTTTGGCCTCCGAATGCTAGGCCTTTTTCTGCTTTTGCCTGTCTTTAGCATCCATGCCAAAGACTTGCCTGGAGGCGACCAAGCGTTCCTAATAGGGTTAACACTGGGCATTTTCAATATTGTTCAGGCCTGCTTCCATATTCCTTTAGGTAGGCTTTCTGATCGAATCGGTCGAAAAAAAGTCGTTTTATGGGGTCTGTCCTTATTTGTTGCCGGAGCATTGATTTGCGCAGCAAAGGACGATTTGCTTTGGATCGCCATTGGGAGGGGCATCATGGGCGCTGGAGCAATTTCTGCAGCAGTCTCTGCTTGGGTTGCTGACCTCACTCGGGAGCAAGTGCGCAGTCAAGCCATGGCCTTGGTCGGCGTAAGTATTTCATTATCGTTTGCTGTTTCGCTGGTTGTTGCTGCCCCGCTTTATCGCATGATTAGCTTAAGCGGGATGTTTTTAGTATTGGCAATCTTAGGCGCCATAGCGATGTTAGTAGCTTATTTTGTATTGCCAAATAACAAGCCTGAAGTGTATGCACAACAAGATTCACTGAAGCAGGTATTTCTGCGCCCAGAGCTCATGCGCCTCAATCTGGGCGTGTTTGTTTTAAACGCCACCCAAGTGGCTATGTTTTTAGTAGTGCCGCGCCTATTAGAGCAAGCGGGATTTCCGCTGAGTGCACACTGGCAAGTTTATCTTTCAGTCGTCTTACTCTCTTTTGTGTTTATGGTTCCACTCTTGATATACGGTGAGAAAAAACAACGTATACGAATTGTTTTATTAATAGCGATCGTTCTTCTGATTATTGCTGAAATCATCTTTACACAAGCCTCATCCGTGATGCTGATTGCAGTGGCACTGCTGGTTTACTTTGTAGGCTTTAACCTCCTGGAGGCGCTGCAACCCTCATTAGTAACTCGTTATGCAAAAGAATCCAAGGGAACTGCTCTGGGCGTTTACAACACTACCCAGTCGATAGGCCTCTTTACAGGTGCCGCTATTGGGGGTTGGTTAATGGATGCCCATGGTAATTTATCGGTCTTTGTCATGGGTGCAGCATTGCTTTTGTGCTGGCTTATAATTGCTTGGTCGATGCGCGAATTACCTGCAAAAGTAGTGGATTCAAAGGATTTAACTGCAAAGGCATAGTTGTAGCTTTACTGATTCCATTTATTTTTTTAGCTACATTTCAGATTTAATTAATCGTATTATTTTTCTTCGGGAGACAGCATGGCTTCGGTAAATAAGGTCATCATCGTAGGTAATGTAGGACGTGATCCAGAAACGCGTTATATGCCAAGTGGCGACGCAGTAACTAATATTTCAGTAGCGACATCAGATCGTTATAAAGATAAGCAGTCTGGCGAAATGAAAGAAACCACAGAATGGCACCGTGTTGCATTCTTTGGAAAACTTGCAGAGATCGCTGGTCAATATCTCAAAAAAGGTTCACAGGTTTATGTAGAAGGTCGTTTACGTACACGTAAGTGGACTGATGCTAGTGGCCAAGAAAAATACTCCACTGAGATCGTTGCAGAAACAATGCAAATGCTGGGTGGCAAGCCAGTCGGTGGCAGCGGTGATGGTGGTGAAAGTTACAGTCGCTCAAAGCCGGTTGAGAATTCTGCGCCAGCATCGTCTAATGCGGCATCCCTTGGCGCAATGGATGACGATATTCCGTTTTAAGGATTGCGTTTTTTGCCTAAGATAAAAAGCCCTTCAAGAAGGGCTTTTTGTTTTACTGCTGTTTTTGTTACTGCCTTGCATGGCGAATATTTTCCGGCCAAGGCGAATTATGATCAGTGCGGAAGGGATTGATATCGAGCCCACCACGTCGGGTGTAGCGCGCGTAGACAGAGAGCTTTTCTGGTTTGCACTGGCGTTTGATATCGGTGAAGATAGTTTCAACACAATGTTCGTGAAACTCACCCAATTGCCGAAAGCCGATGAGATAGCGCAGTAAGCCTTCTTCCAAAATCGGACGGCCTTGATAACGAATTTGCACACTAGCCCAATCTGGTTGACCGGTTACCGGGCAATTGGATTTGAGCAAATGGGAAACCAGGCATTGCTCGATTGGTCCAAAAGATTCATTAACTTCAAGCAAGGTGGGGTCTGCAGATAAGTTTGGATCTATCTCGATATCCAGGCGGTCCATCAGAACGCCACTCATCTCCTGCATTCCTTTTTTGGCAACTGCTTCAGTTGGATTAATTCGGGTAGCAATCTTGCTGCCCGCCACTGCGGATAAATCAGTGATCAATCGTTCTCGAACTTCCGCTTCATCTTCAAAGCGAGCGCTATTAAAGCTATTGAGGTAGAGCTTAAATGATTTAGATTCAATCATGTTCGGCGAATCGGCTGGAACCTGAAATTCTGCTAAGGCAATCTGAGGCTTGCCTTTTTTATTTAGCCAGCTCAGTTCAAAGGCGTTCCAAATATCGACGCCTACAAAAGGCAAGGCTTGATTTGGTTTGATATCGAGCTTAAGGCGATTCTCGGAACGGGCAATCGGGAATAGTAAGCTTGGATCATATTGATCAGGGTAGGGTGTTGCTTGACCAAGCGAAAGTGTGGACATTAGTTTTTAGGCTTATTGGATACGCCAGATACCACATGACCAGTCGGCGCTACTGAAGCAGCAGATTGGCAGTGACCCGTTTGATCATCGAAGAAAAAGTCTGGCTCGAACTCACGGAGGAATTCGCTTTTGGAAAGTCCGCCAAGGAACATGGCTTCATCAACATCAACACCCCAGGCCATCAGTGTGCGAATAGCGCGCTCATGTGCAGGTGCAGAGCGAGCGGTTACTAAAGCAGTACGAATGCGCATCCCTTTCTCGCTAGTGGTGCGCTGCAATCGATGGAGTGCCTCTAACAAAGGTTTAAATGGGCCCGGCGGCAGAGGGATCGCAGCTTTTTTGCTTTCATGATCTACAAAGGCTACCAAGCCTTCACTCTGAAAGACTTGTTCAGCTTCATCAGAAAAGAGAACGGCATCTCCGTCAAATGCAATACGGATTTCATTGGGGTGTGATTCTGCAGTTTTGCTAGATTCTGGATAGACGCGAGCTGCAGGAAAGCCTGCATCAATTGTGGCACGTACATCATCTTCATTTGCAGAGAGAAATAGGTTGGCATGTAAAGAGCGCAAGTAGTGATAAGGTGGACGCCCTCTGGTAAATACACCGCGCTCTAAATGAAGACCATGATGTTCGGCTGAGCGGAATACGCGTAAGCCACTAACCGGGTCATTGCGAGAGAGAATCACCACCTCGACACGTTGCTCACCCTCCTCATTAAAGGCTAGCAACTTTTTTACCAATGGAAAAGCAACGCCTGTTTGAGCAGCTTTAGATAGGCGCTCTAATTGCAGCTTCATATAGGCGCTGTCATCGGTGGATTCGAAGATGCGATTCTCTTCCTCAAAATCAAATAGTGCTCGCGATGAAATCGCCACAACGAGTTTTCCGGTAAGTGTGTATGACATTGCGAATTACATCTTATTTGAGAAACAGGCGATAAGCCGGGTTATCGGTTTCATTCCAATGCGGATAGCCAAGCGATGCTAAAAAACTTTGAAATTTCTTTTGCTCATTTTTAGGCACTTGTAAACCAACAAGGATGCGGCCATAGTCTGCACCATGATTGCGGTAATGGAACAGGCTGATATTCCAGTTTGGCGCCATACTCGTGAGGAACTTCATGAGTGCACCTGGGCGCTCCGGAAATTCAAAGCGGTAAAGCAACTCATCTTGGGCGAGGGTTGAGCGACCACCCACCATGTGGCGTAAGTGAGACTTTGCTAGCTCATCATGAGTCAGATCAATTGTTGCAAACTTTGCTTTACGGAAATGCTTTGCAATCGTGCCGCTATCACTCGCCTTTTGTGTTCCGATGCCGACAAAAATATGAGCTTCACTTTGATCAGCAATGCGATAGTTAAATTCAGTGACATTGCGATTGCCGAGTAATTCACAGAAGCGCCGAAATGAGCCTCGCTCCTCAGGAATAGTTACAGCAAAAACAGCTTCGCGGAATTCACCAACATCGGCACGCTCTGCGACAAAGCGCAGGCGACTGAAATTCATATTGGCACCGCAAGCAATCGCTACCAATGTTTTCTTCTTTAGGCGATGCTTGTCTACATACTTTTTCATACCTGCAATAGCTAAAGCGCCAGCAGGCTCTAGAATGCTGCGGGTATCTGTAAAGACATCATTGATCGCAGCGCAGATTTCATCGGTATTTACGGTGACGATGTCATCAACTACGCGTTTACAAATACGGAAAGTTTCTTTGCCAACCAACTTTACTGCCGTACCGTCTGAGAAAAGACCTACATCTTTCATCTCGACGCGTTTGTTGGCTTCAAGTGACCTTCTCATCGCATCCGAGTCAACGGATTGAACGCCGATCACTTTAGTCTTGGGGCTGACCGCTTTGACATATTCCCCAATGCCAGCGATTAAACCGCCACCACCAATAGCTACAAAAATGGCATCAATTGGCTCTTGATGTTGCTGAAAGATTTCCAAGGCAATCGTACCTTGCCCTGCAATCACATCAGGGTCATCAAAAGGGTGAACAAAGGTTAGCCCTCGTTTTTTCTCTAAAAGCTCAGAGTATTTAAAGGCATCACTATAGGATTCACCATGCAAAATCACTTCTACCCAAGAGCCCCCGCGAGCTTTGACGGCATCAATTTTGAGGCTGGGTGTGGTGAGTGGCATCACGATGACTGCTTTGCACTTCATTTTGGCTGCCGCTAGAGCAACGCCTTGGGCATGATTGCCTGCTGAAGCGGCAATTACTCCCCTTTTTAGGGCTTCTGAGGGTAAGTGGGCCATTTTGTTATAGGCGCCACGTAATTTAAATGAGAAAACCGGCTGGTTATCCTCCCTTTTGAGCAATACTTGATTGCCTAAGCGCTTTGTGAGTTCGGGCGCTACTTGGAGCTCTGTTTCCCTAGCTACATCGTAGACTCGAGCCGATAAAATTTTCTTTAAATAGTTCGTTGCCATGCGATGAGCGTACCATGAACGGGCTCTAAGCCCTTAGATTTGAAGGGGTTTATCGCCCCAAGCCAACATCTTTATTGGTTTCCTGCCAATATCAATGTCCCTCAATTAAAATGCATATTTACCAAATATGACGCTATGAACGCCCCATTAGCTTTGAACCAGTTGTTGGATGCCGAAGCGGGCTCACCCCGCCTCCGCGAAATTCCCTATAACTACACCTCCTTTTCCGATCGTGAAATCGTTATTCGCTTACTGGGCGAGGAGTCATGGCGCGTTCTGAATGATTTGCGTGGGATTCGCCGCACTGGTCGCTCAGCTCGCATGTTGTTCGAGGTGTTGGGTGATATCTGGGTAGTTCAACGTAACCCTTTCTTGCAAGATGATTTATTGGATAACGCCAATCGCCGTCAGTTATTAATTGACGCTTTATGGCATCGCCTTGGCGAAGTCAAAAAAAGATCTAGTGGTGAATCGGTGGAGCAAGTTCAGGTTTTACTGAATGCTGCACATCGCGCAGTTGAGAGTTTTGAGCAGGGCTTTAAAGAGGTGGCGGAGATTCGCAAGCGTGCTCGGAAAGAGCTTGGTCGTATCACTGCTACAGATAATATTTGTTTTGATGGTGTCTCACGTGCAGCGCATGTGACTGATGCGACTGATTGGCGCGTTGAGTTTCCATTGGTTGTTCTTAAACCTGATTACGAGTCTGAGATCCCTGGCCTTGTGAAAGCTTGTATTGCCTTGGGTTTAACCATTATTCCGCGTGGAGGTGGTACTGGTTATACCGGTGGCGCTATTCCTCTCTACGCTATGTCGGCAGTGATTAATACTGAAAAGCTTGAGCAAATTGATGGCGTCAAGGCAAAGCGTTTGCCAGGTGTAGATCATGAAGTTTCAACTATCTTTACTGGTGCCGGTGTAGTTACACGAAGAGTTGCAGATGCTGCAGAGCGCTCTGGTCTAGTGTTTGCGGTTGATCCTACCTCTGCCGATGCAAGTTGTATTGGTGGCAACATTGCCATGAATGCCGGTGGTAAGAAGGCGGTCTTATGGGGTACTGCATTAGATAACTTGGCCAGCTGGCGCATGGTGGATCCAGAAGGTAATTGGCTGGACATTGAGCGCCTTGATCACAATTTAGGAAAAATTCACGTAGCAGAAAAAGTACGCTTTAAGCTGACTTGGTCTGATGGTGCGGGTGAGCCAGGTAAACATGTTCTCAAAACAGAAACGCTAGAGGTAGAGGGTAAGCGCTTTCGTAAAGAGGGCTTAGGTAAGGATGTCACTGATAAGTTTTTATCAGGTCTGCCCGGTGTTCAAAAAGAAGGTTGCGATGGATTAATTACGAGTGCTACTTGGATTTTGCATCGCATGCCTAAATTCATGCGGACTGTTTGCTTGGAGTTTTTTGGTCAGGCGCAAGAAGCTATTCCAAGTATTGTAGAAATCAAAGCCTATCTCGATGGCTTGAGTAAGAATGGTGGTCCAATTTTGGCCGGTTTAGAGCACTTGGATGATCGGTATCTGAGAGCGGTCGGTTATTCCACTAAATCCAAGCGCAATGCAATGCCTAAGATGGTATTGATTGGTGATATTGCTGGTGACGATGAAGAGGCTGTAGCAGCTGCGACTAGCGAAGTTGTGCGTATGGCTAATAATCGTGTGGGTGAAGGTTTTGTGGCGGTTAGCGCTGAGTCGCGTAAAAAGTTTTGGTTAGATCGTGCGCGTACTGCAGCGATTGCTCGCCACACCAATGCTTTTAAGATTAATGAAGATGTCGTGATTCCATTGCCACGCATGGGGGAGTACACCAACGGTATTGAGCGTATCAACATTGAGCTCTCCCTCAAAAATAAGCTACAAGTTTTAGATGGCCTCAAAGCTTTCCTTAAAAAGAGTGCCCTGCCACTTGGCAAAAATGATGAAGACTATGAAATTCCCAGCGCTGAAATTTTGGGTGACCGCGTACAGCAAGCTCTTGAACTGATTGAGAAGGTACGGGCGCGTTGGTCAGATTGGCTGACGCAGATGGATGTTTATTTCCCAGACCTACAGAATTACAGTTTGCGGGCTTCATGGAAAACAGAAGTGCGCGCTGAACTCAGAATCATTTTTGGCGGCCTAGCATTTGAGCCTATCCTCAATGAACTGGAATCTATTCATAAAAATATTTTACGTAAGCGTGTATTTGTAGCGCTACACATGCACGCTGGTGATGGTAATGTGCATACCAACATACCGGTGAATTCGGATGACTATGAGATGTTGCAAGATGCTCATCGCGCTGTCGATCGGATTATGAAATTAGCTCGCTCATTAGACGGTGTGATTTCTGGTGAGCATGGTATTGGTATCACTAAGCTTGAGTATCTGACTGAGGCTGAGCTTAAGGATTTCCGCGCCTACAAAAAGCGTGTGGATCCTGAGGGTCGCTTTAACAAGGGCAAGTTAATGCCGCATGCGGATCTTAGCATTGCCTATACTCCAAGCTTTGGTTTGATGGGTCATGAATCCATCATCATGCAGCAAAGCGATATTGGCGCAATTGCTGATAGCGTCAAAGATTGTCTTCGTTGTGGTAAGTGCAAGCCAGTCTGCTCCACACATGTACCACGTGCTAATTTACTGTATAGCCCACGTGACAAAATTTTGGCAACCTCCTCTTTAATCGAAGCCTTCTTGTATGAAGAGCAAACGCGTCGTGGCGTATCGATTCGTCATTGGGAAATGTTTGATGACGTTGCAGCACATTGCACTGTATGCCATAAGTGTTTAACGCCTTGCCCTGTCAATATTGATTTTGGTGAGGTCTCGATGAACATGCGTAACTTGTTGCGCAAGATGGGGCAGCAACGCTTTAATCCGGGAACGGCGGCATCGATGCTGTTCTTAAATGCTACCGATCCAGATACTATTAATCTAGTTCGTAAGACTATGATTGGATGGGGTTATAAGCTCCAGCGTTTGGGTAATGATGTGTTCCGTAAGTTCGCGCGTAAACAAACTGCTCACCCACCCGCCACGGTTACGAAGCCGAATATTAAAGAGCAGGTCATTTTCTTTGTAAATAAGAAAATGCCTGGCAATCTGCCGAAGAAAACTGCTCGTGCACTCTTAGATATTGAAGATGCGAATTACGTTCCGATTATTCGAGATCCAAAAACAACGTCCGCGGATACTGAGGCAGTGTTCTATTTTCCGGGTTGTGGTTCTGAACGATTGTTCTCGCAGGTAGGTTTAGCGACGCAAGCAATGCTTTGGAATGTGGGCGTGCAAACAGTATTACCTCCGGGCTACCTCTGCTGCGGCTATCCACAGCGTGGCAATGGCGATTTTGATAAAGCGGAAAAGATGATTACGGACAACCGCGTTCTCTTTCATCGTGTAGCCAATACCCTAAATTACTTAGATATCAAGACTGTTGTGGTGTCATGTGGCACTTGTTATGACCAGTTAGCGGGTTATCAGTTTGAACAGATCTTCCCTGGTTGCCGCATTATTGATATTCATGAGTATTTACTGGAGAAGGGTGTCAAGCTGTCGAATGTGACCGGTGTGAAGTATATGTATCACGATCCATGTCACTCACCAATGAAATTGCAAGATCCCCTCAAGACTGTGAATGAGTTAATTCAGTCAGAGGATGGCAAAGCTATTCAGAAGAATGATCGATGCTGCGGTGAATCTGGAACTCTTGCGGTAACACGTCCAGATATTTCAACTCAGGTGCGTTTTCGTAAGCAGATTGAAATGGAGAAGGCTGCCAACGAATTACGCAAAGATGACTTTACTGGTGATGTCAAAGTCCTCACTAGCTGCCCATCTTGTTTACAAGGCCTCACTCGCTTTGATGCGGATAGTGAGACCACCGCCGATTACATCGTAGTTGAAATGGCGCAAAAATTATTAGGCCCTGATTGGATGCAAGATTACGTTGCTAAGGCAAATCAAGGTGGTATTGAGAGGGTATTGGTTTAATGATTCCAACTAATGTTGTAGTACATCAGCAGTCAAAAGTACTTGAGCTCACTTATGAGAATGGCAATACCTTTCGCCTACCTTTTGAATTTTTAAGGGTGGTGTCTCCTTCGGCTGAAGTCCAAGGCCATGGTCCTGGGCAGGAGACTCTGCAAACTGGTAAGCGTGAAGTGCTGATAGCGAATATTGAGCCAGTAGGCCACTACGCTCTGAAGCCTTCGTTTTCGGATGGACATGATTCTGGTTTGTATTCTTGGGATTACCTACAATTTTTATGCGAGAACCAAGATGCATTATGGAAAGAGCACTTGGATAAACTCGCCGCTGCTGGTCTAGATCGTGATGCGCCGATGAGTGTTGCCGGTGGTAAATCCTGTGGCAGTCATTAACCGTCATTTCAATTAAGCAAAGAAGAATATGAGCAAGACCCATTTTGGATACCAAAGCGTTGATGAAGCTGAAAAAGCGGGTAAAGTCGCCGAGGTATTTCATTCTGTAGCGAGTAAATATGATGTGATGAATGATTTAATGTCATTCGGACTACATCGCTTATGGAAAAAAGTCACGATTGCTCGTGCTCAAGTGCGCCCCGGTCAAAAAGTATTGGATATTGCTGGTGGTACGGGTGACCTAGCTGCTGCCTTTGCGCGTGCAGCAGGCTGGGGTCATAACCCTGAAGCGCAAGTGTGGTTAAGTGACATCAATGCATCCATGCTGGGAGTTGGCCGGGATCGTCTTCTCGATCAGGGAATGGCTTTACCCTGCGTTCAGTTCGATGCGGAAAAAATTCCTTTCCCGGCGAATCACTTTGATGTGGTGACAGTAGCGTTTGGCTTGCGAAACATGACTCATAAAGATGTTGCTTTGGCAGAAATGCTCAGAGTAATTAAGCCTGGTGGTCGAGTATTGGTGCTGGAGTTCTCGAAACCGGACGCTTTTTTAGGGCCGATTTACGACACCTATTCATTTAAGGTGTTGCCTTGGCTGGGAGAAAAGATTGCTCAAGATTCTGAGAGCTATCGCTACTTGGCCGAATCTATTCGGATGCACCCAGATGCTGAGGCCCTTAAAGACATCATGCTGGGAGTGGGTTTTGACGAGGTAGATACCCATAGAATGACTGGGGGTATCGTTGCACTGCATATTGGTATTAAATACTAGTGAATTTGTAGTTTTTGCTAGTCAAGAATTAAAGTAGTTCTATAGGGGATCAAAATATGAATAAGCATTTTTTCAAAGCAGTTTTGTTAAGTGTCAGCTTAATATTTGCTACTGTTGGTCATGCCAATGCTGCCCGTTTAGGCAGCGGTAAAAGTATTGGTAAGGCACCAAGTGCGCCAATGCAAAAACAAGCCACTCCCGCACAAAAGCCAACTCAACAAGCACAACCGGCTGCACCAGCTGCGGCTCCTCAAGCGCCAGCACCAAGTCGCTTTGGTGGTATGGGTGGCATCTTGGGTGGCTTAGCCGCAGGTCTTGGTATTGGCTTCCTCTTATCCCATTTTGGCTTAGGTGAGGGTGCATCTTCTTTGATTACTGGATTACTGATTGCAGCTCTAGCAGGCTTTGCCATCATGTTCATTATGAGAAAAATGATGCCCGCTTTATCCGGCGCCAATAAAAGTCCTCAAATGACTTCACAAGGTATGCAGCGTAGCAATCTAGACCAGGCGCCAAGACAAGAGCCGGCTTTCACACCGGCTGCTAGTGCATTTAGTGGCGTTGCTGCTGAGCCTGCGCCTTTCCAATCAACGCTTCCGCCAGGGTTTGATGAATACGCATTTTTGGATAATGCTAAACAGTTTTTCTCGGGCTTACAAAAGGCGTGGGATCAGGGCGATTTGGCTGCATTACGTGAGTACACCACCCCAGAGATGTTTGCCACAATTGAGCAAGATCTAGCTGGACGTGCTGACAGCGCTAATCAAACCGATGTAGTGACACTCAATGCGCAGTTACTCGGAATTGAAACAGCTGACAATACGTACTACTGTAGCGTGCAGTTCACTGGCATGATTCGTGAGCAAGTGGGTGCACAGGCAAATAGCTTCTCTGAAATTTGGAACCTCAGCAAGCCAGTAAGCGGTCCTGGAGGCTGGGTACTAGCGGGTATCTCTCAGTTAGTTTAAGCTTGTAGTACTTTCCACTGAAAGCCCGCACTTGTGCGGGTTTTTTACACTGATGAACACCGTATCTCCCACTACCCACCATATTGCAGCGTCTGCCGCTTGCCGAGGCATAAACCATGTCCTCAAGGCAGAGCCATGGGCTATGGCGGAGTTGGCTCGCCATGCTGGCAAAGTCATTTTGCTGGGCTTGCCGATTGGGCAGCTCTTTTTTGAGATAGCGGCCGAGGGCTCCCTCGTTGCATTGACTCATGCGGATACCCCGTCATTAGAGTTAGAGGTTTCCTCTGAAGCATTGAGCGCTTTAGCTGGCGGACCTGGCAACTTGCGGGAGCAAGCCATGAAGTCAGTGAAGATTACTGGCGATGCTGACTTGGCACAGCTATTGGGCCGCTTAGCAGGCCAAATTCGGTGGGAGTATGAGGAAGACCTAGCGCGTTTCATTGGCGATGCGCCTGCAAACTTTGCTGTACGTCAAGGTAAAAAATTCATTGCTGCTGGGAAATCTGCAGCGACCGATCTAATAGAAAATGTAATTGAATATGTCAGTGAAGAAAGAAAAGTCCTCTTGAATAAACGAGATTTTTTAATTCGTAAGAATGAATTAAATGTGTTGCGTGATGCGGTTGATCGTTTAGAAAAGCGCATCCAACTTTTAGACCGAAAAGGTTAATTCATTGTGCGTCGTTTAGCCCGTCTCTATTTCATTTTCTTTACCGCATGGCGTTATGGCTTATTGCCACTACTGCGCGATATTCTGAAGCCTGGGATTTCCCGTGGTCTATTAAGTATTCTTTGCTGGATATCACCAGGACAATCTCTACCAAGGGGTGAGCGCATCCGCCTAACCTTAGAAGCACTCGGTCCGATCTTCGTTAAATTTGGACAAGTGCTTTCTACTAGACGTGATTTATTGTCAGAAGATATTGCCAACGAATTGGCAAAGTTGCAAGATCAAGTACCACCATTTTCCAATGCAGAATCACGACTCTTAATTGAGAAGGCGCTTGGTTTACCGATTGAAGAAATCTTTATTAGTTTTGATGCAACACCGGTAGCTAGTGCGTCTGTTGCTCAAGTACATTTTGGAACTTTACGTGCCACTGAGAGGCATCCAGAGTGGGATGGTCGAGAGGTTGCGATCAAGGTCCTACGTCCAGGCATCCTCCCCGTCATTGAGAGCGATATTGCTTTAATGTACGACCTGGCAAAAATTATTGAAAAATTATCTTCTGACGGTCGTCGTTTAAAGCCAACTGAAAACGTTGCTGAGTTTGATAGGCATCTGCATGATGAGCTCGATCTCATGCGTGAGGCTGCTAATGCCAGTCAGTTGAGAAGGTATTTTGTTGATTCCGACAAGCTCATGATTCCAGAAATGTACTGGGATTTATGTCACACCAATGTGATTGTCATGGAAAAAATGAACGGTATATCTATCGGTCGTTTTGATGAATTGCGGGCCGCTGGAGTAGATTTCAAAAAATTAGCAGCAGAAGGTGTAGAGATATTTTTTACTCAAGTATTCGAACATGGTTTTTTCCATGCAGATATGCACCCTGGAAATATCATGATTAGCCTAGAGCCAGGTAGCTTTGGGCGATTCATTTCTCTGGATTTTGGAATTGTTGGTGCATTAAGTGAAACCGATAAAAACTACTTGGCACTCAACTTTTTAGCCTTCTTTAATCGAGATTATCGGCGTGTAGCAGAATTACACGTGGAATCCGGTTGGGTACCTGCAGATACCCGTGTGGAAGAATTAGAAGGTGCGGTACGCTCCGTTTGCGAACCTTACTTTGATCGACCTCTAAAAGATATTTCTTTAGGCATTGTTCTAGTGCGCTTGTTCCAAACATCTCGTCGTTTTAAGGTCGAAGTACAGCCGCAACTGTCCCTGCTATCAAAGACATTGTTAAATGTGGAAGGTCTGGCACGTGAATTAGACCCCGATCTCGATCTTTGGCAGACTGCAAAGCCGATTCTGGAAAAATGGATCAGCAGGCAGTTGGGTTGGCGTGGATTGCTTGAGGGGCTGAAAAGTGAAGCCCCTTCTTGGGCAAAAATACTGCCAACCTTGCCCCGCCTGATTGCGGAGAGTTTGGCACAAGGGCGCGGCCCGCAAAGAGACCAAAATGCTGAATTAGAGGTCTTAAAAGGCCTTTTACTGCAGGAAAGACGGACCCATCGCCTTTTAGTGGGGGCATTGCTGTTTGCGGGCGGCTTTTTGGCTGGGATTCTGATAATCGGCCTTGGTCTTTACTAGACTGTCGCCGGCTGCCGCTTAAACCGCTAAAATGCCAGGTTAGGCAAAGCGTAAGCGTGGGCAAATGAAAAAATACTTTATCGCAGGCATTCTGGTGTGGGCACCGATGTCAATCACCATTTGGGTGATTGCATGGGGATTGGGTCTGCTCGATGGTGTTTTTGGTTCTGTAATGCATGCCATTATTGCCGTGTTCCCCAATCAGTTTGCCGGTGATTTACAACATTTCCGTGAATTACCAGGTGTGGGCATCCTGATTGTGATTTCAGTCATCATGATCACTGGGTTGCTTGCAATTAGTTTTGCGGGGCAGTGGTGGATGAAGGTATGGAATCGCTTGATGAATCGCATTCCGATTGTGCGATCGATTTATTCCAGTGTTCAGCAAGTATCTTCCACTTTGTTTTCTGGCAGTGGCCAGGCGTTTAGCAAGGCATTATTAATTCGCTATCCCCATGCAGATTCTTGGGCGATTGCGTTTCAGACTGGTATGCCAGCAAAAGAAGTTGCTGCTAAGTTGGGCGAGGATTACGTGAATGTTTTCCTACCGACGACTCCAAATCCAACCTCTGGATTTTTTATGATCGTCCCACGTGCTCACACCATTGCATTAGAGATGAGTGTCGAAGAGGCGCTCAAACATATTGTTTCAATGGGCTCAGTTCCCCCCACCAGTTCAACTGGTTTGACTGCTAGCCAGTCAAACCCCCATCTTTGATTTATAGGAAATTGTTATGTCGATGCGAAGCCATACCTGCGGTCAGGTAACTGAATCACTCATTGGTCAAGAGATTACCCTTTCTGGTTGGGTTAATCGTCGCCGCGACCATGGTGGCGTGATCTTTATTGACCTGCGTGATCATCAAGGTTTTGTGCAAGTTGTTTGCGATCCAGATCGCCCTGAGATGTTTGCATTGGCTGAGCAGGTTCGCAATGAATTTTGTGTTCAGATTAAAGGTTTAGTGCGTGCGCGTCCTGCCGGAACTGAGAATAATGATTTAGTTAGCGGCAAAATTGAAGTGCTTTGTCACAAGCTAGTTATTTTGAATGCGTCCATTACTCCTCCATTCCAATTGGAAGACGAGAACTTATCTGAGACTACTCGCTTAACTCACCGTGTTTTGGATTTGCGTCGTCCACAAATGCAAAAGAATTTACGTTTACGTTATAACGTCGCTATGGAATGCCGTCGTTATCTCGATGCTGCAGGTTTTATCGATATCGAAACACCGATGTTAACGAAGAGCACTCCTGAAGGTGCACGTGACTATTTGGTACCTTCAAGGGTGCATGATGGTCAGTTCTTTGCTTTGCCACAGTCTCCCCAGTTATTTAAGCAGTTGTTGATGGTGGCTGGTTTTGATCGTTACTACCAAATTACTAAGTGCTTCCGTGACGAAGATTTGCGTGCTGATCGTCAGCCTGAATTTACTCAGATCGATTGTGAAACCGCTTTCTTGGATGAGCTAGAAATCCGTGAGTTATTTGAAAACATGATTCGCCATATTTTCAAAATCACCATGAACGTAGAGTTGCCTAATCCATTCCCAACCATGCCTTACTCAGAAGGTATGGCGCGCTTTGGTTCAGATAAGCCAGATCTACGTGTGAATTTTGAATTTACTGAATTGACTGACTTAATGAAGGATGTCGATTTCAAAGTATTTTCTGGTGCAGCAAATCAAGAGGGCGGACGCGTAGTTGGTTTGTGCGTACCTGGCGGTGCTGAGATTAGTCGTAGTGAGATTGACGACTACACGCAATTTGTAGCGATCTATGGCGCCAAAGGTTTGGCATGGATCAAAGTAAACTCCGTTGCAGAAGGTCGTAATGGCTTGCAATCTCCAATTGTTAAGAACTTGCATGATGCTGCTATCGATGGCATCTTGAAGCGCACTGGCGCCAAAGATGGCGATATTATTTTCTTCGGTGCTGATAAAGAAAAAGTAGTGAATGATGCTATCGGTGGTTTGCGTCTGAAGATTGGTCACTCTGCTTGGGGTAAAGAGCATGGCCTATCTACCGAAGGTTGGAAACCATTGTGGGTGGTTGATTTCCCCATGTTTGAATATGATGAAGACAATGCCCGTTGGGTTGCATGTCACCATCCATTTACTAGCCCTAAGGATGAGCATATGCAGTATCTCGAGTCCAGCCCAGGAAAGTGCTTAGCTAAAGCCTACGACATGGTTCTGAACGGTAGCGAGATTGGTGGTGGATCTGTCCGTATTCATCAAGAGGCAGTGCAAAGCCAGGTATTCCGTGCCTTGAAGATTGGTGCTGAAGAGGCTCAAGCGAAGTTTGGATTCTTATTAGATGCCTTGCAGTATGGTGCGCCTCCACACGGCGGTATCGCATTTGGTTTGGACCGTATTGTGACGATGATGACAGGTGCTGAATCTATTCGTGATGTGATCGCCTTCCCGAAAACACAGCGTGCACAGTGCTTACTTACTCAGGCTCCTAGCCCAGTAGATGAGCGTCAGCTAAAAGAGCTTCATATTCGTTTGCGCCAAGCTACCCCTGTCGCTTAAGTAAGACAGTATTTAAATCACCTTGAAAATCCCCATTTCGGTTTTAGTTGTTATTTACAAATCAAATGGGGAGGTCTTGCTAATCGAGCGGGCCGATAAAGTCAATTTTTGGCAATCCGTCACCGGTAGCGTTGATTTCCTTGATGAGGATCTTAGTGTTGCCGCCGCACGCGAAGTCTTTGAAGAGACCGGAATTGATGTGCAATCTCTGCCAGCGAACTCCTTGCAGGATATGCATCATCAGATTGAGTATGAGATTTATCCTCAATGGCGTCACCGCTACGCCCCTGGAGTGACCAGAAATACCGAGCATTGGTTCTCCTTACTGGTTCCAGATGAGGTCTCAGTCAAATTGGCGCCAAGAGAGCACGTTGCTTATCAATGGCTGCCTCACGCTGAAGCAGTGAATCTATGTTTTTCTCCCAGCAATGGTGCGGCAATTCTCAAGTTATTTTCTGCACGTCAGAGCGTAACTGACTAAGATAGAGTGATGAGACATTCATCAGGGCATCATCATTCAGCAACAGGTTCGAAGCCATCACAGGGTAGTGACTGGAAGGTTATTCGTGACTTACTTCCCTATCTATTGGAATACAAGTTTAGGGTAGCGATCGCTCTGACATGCTTGGTTGCTGCTAAGGTTACCAATCTTGGCATTCCGATTTTGATGAAGCAATTGATTGATGAGCTCAATATCAAAGCGGACTCTCCTCAAGTTTTATTAGTAGTACCAGCCGGATTGATATTGGCCTATGGCCTATTAAGAATATCTGCCTCATTATTTACTGAGTTACGCGAATCCCTCTTTGCTCGCGTTACTCAAAATGCAGTGCGTAAAGTGGCTTTGCAGGTTTTCGAGCATTTACACTCTTTGGCCCTCAGCTTTCATCTGGCTCGTCAAACTGGGGGAGTCAGTCGAGATATTGAGCGTGGTACTCGCGGTATTCAGTCGCTGATTTCTTATTCCTTATATAGCATCCTACCAACCCTGATTGAGTTCTGCTTGGTGCTTGGCTACCTGGCTTACGCATACGATATGTGGTTTGCCATTATTACCTTAGTTGCTTTGGTACTCTATATTGTCTTTACGGTAGTGGTGACAGAATGGCGAACGCATTTCCGCCGCACTATGAATGACATGGATTCCAAGGCGAATCAGAAGGCAATTGATTCATTATTGAATTTTGAGACGGTGAAGTACTTTGGTAATGAAGCCTTTGAGGCTAGTCGTTACGATCAAAATCTGATCCGCTACCAAACAGCTGCAGTGAAGTCTCAAAAATCTTTAGCCGTACTCAATCTTGGGCAGCAAGCAATTATTGCCGTTGGATTAGTCTTAATTTTGTGGCGAGCAACTCAGGGTGTGATTGATGGATCTATGACCTTGGGGGATTTGGTATTGGTTAATACCTTGATGATTCAGTTGTATATCCCACTAAATTTCTTAGGCGTGATCTATCGTGAGATTAAGCAGGCGCTGACAGACATGGATCGTATGTTTTCACTTCTCAATACAGAGAAGGAGATTGCGGATGTGCCTAATGCTCAGCCTTTACACATCAGTAATCAAGGTCGCGGCCCGGATGTTCGTTTTGAGAATGTCTCTTTTCATTACGAGGCTAAACGTGAGATTCTGAAGGATGTTAGCTTTAATATTCCAGCGGGAACTATTACTGCTGTCGTAGGCCAAAGCGGTGCTGGTAAGAGTACCTTAGCCCGCTTACTATTTCGTTTTTATGATGTTCAGTCCGGCAAAATTCTCATTGATGAGCAAAACATTGTGGATGTCACTCAATCGAGCTTACGCAAAGCGATTGGCATCGTTCCTCAAGACACCGTTTTGTTTAATGACACCATTGGATACAACATTGCTTATGGCAATCCCAGCGCTTCGATTGAAGAGGTTCATGAGGCTGCCAGGGCAGCGCAGATTGATCGTTTCATTAAGCATCTCCCAGATGGCTACGATACCCAAGTAGGCGAGCGTGGTTTGAAATTATCTGGCGGCGAGAAGCAGCGTGTTGCGATTGCGCGCACCTTACTCAAAAAGCCAGCCATGTTAATTTTTGATGAGGCAACATCGGCGCTGGACTCTAAAACTGAGCGGGCGTTTCAGGAGGAGCTCCTTGGCTTGGCTAAAAACCGTACGACTTTAATTATTGCCCATAGGCTTTCTACCATTATTCATGCTGACCAAATTTTGGTAATGGAACATGGCCAGATAGTGGAGCGTGGAACGCACGTAGAGCTATTGTCTGCTGATGGCCGATATGCTGAAATGTGGCAAATGCAAGAGCGCATTGTTCTTGATTAGAATGCCTACATGAGCCAGCAAGAAACTATTCTCAAAAATGCCTTTGCCGCAGCTTTAGCAGTTGCTGACCCAAACAAAATCGTTCCTGAATACCTCGGCAAGATCTTTCCTCAAGGCTTTGAGCCCAAGGGAAGATGTTTAGTGGTGGGCGCAGGCAAAGCCAGTGCGTCAATGGCAAGCGCACTAGAATTACATGCTCAGAGCTGTTGGCCTAATGCCACTATTGAGGGGGTGGTATTGACCCGCTATGGACACAACTCCCCTACTAGTCATATCCAAATTATTGAAGCAGGTCATCCCGTACCCGATCAAGCGGGTATGGACGGCGCTAAAGAAATCTATCGCTTGGTTGGTGAATTACAAGCTGGCGATGTTTTAATTGCCTTAATTTCCGGCGGCGGTTCAAGCTTGCTCACTTTGCCTCAAGCTGGCATCAGTATCGAAGATATGCGCAAGACTACCGAAGCGCTATTACGCTCTGGTGCGCCAATTGAAGAGATGAATGTCGTTCGTAAACATTTGTCAGCGATTCAGGGTGGTAATTTGGCAAGACTGGCTATTGCACGTGGTGCTCGAGTGGAAGCGTTGCTGATTTCCGATGTGACTGGAGATTCTCCTGCAGACATTGCCAGTGGCCCTTGCGCGCCAGATTATTCGACCTACCAAGATGCATTGGATATTTTGGCTAAATATCACTTAAGTTCTAACTCTATTCCAGAGTCTGTTTCATCCCATTTGCAGCGTGGTGTTGCTGGGGAAGTTCCAGAGACCCTAAAAGAAGCAGATCTACAAAATGCGACGGTAAGTAATCATGTAATTGCTACGGCCTATAAGAGTCTTGAGGCTGCAGCAGACTACGTTCGCACACAAGGTTATGAGCCAGTGATTTTGGGCGACACCATTACGGGCGAGGCGCAAACTGTAGGGATAGAGCAAGCCTCTTTGGTGCATCAACACTTAATGATGAAGGCTGATAAGCCAATCGCGCTCATTTCGGGTGGTGAGTGCACAGTAACTATCCCCAATGGAATTAAAGGCCGCGGTGGTCGCTGTAGTGAATACCTACTTTCATTCTTCGCCGCAACAAGCGATCTTGCGAATGTCTCTGCTTTGGCTGCAGATACCGATGGTATCGATGGTAGTGAAAAGAATGCCGGTGCATGGTTTACCCCTGAGATCCGCCAGACCGCTAATAAACAAGGCTTGATCCCTGCACAGTATCTAGATCAGCACGATTGCTATGGTTTTTTTGCGCAATTAGATGCTTTGGTGGAAACTGGCCCCACACTGACAAACGTGAATGATTTCCGCATCATCTTGCTAGATAAATAATTATGTCCAATAGCCCAATACAAATTCAACTGATTCAGCCAGATGACTGGCATTTGCATATTCGTGATGGTGAAGTGATGCGAGATGTATTGGCGGATACCGCACGCCAATTTGCCCGTGCCATCATCATGCCAAATTTGAAACCTCCAGTGACTACGGTTGAGTTGGCAAATGCGTATCGTGGTCGCATTGAAGCTAACCTTCAATCCTTAGGCGTGACTAGCTTCACACCATTAATGACCTTGTATCTCACGGACAACACTACTGCTGATGAAGTGCGTAAAGCAAAGGATGCTGGAATTGCTGGATTTAAGCTTTACCCTGCAGGAGCGACAACTAACAGTGATGCAGGTGTGAGTGATATCAAGCGATGTTATGCTGCACTTGAAGCAATGCAGGCTGTCGGTATGCCCTTGTTAGTGCATGGTGAAGTGACTAGTGCGCATATTGACATCTTTGATCGTGAGGCGGTGTTCATTGATCAAGTACTCGAACCTTTGCGTAAAGATTTTCCTGAGCTCAAGATTGTGTTTGAACACATTACTACTAAACAAGCTGCGCACTACGTGCGTGATGCGCAAACTGCTGGAAAAAACAATATCGCTGCCACGATTACTCCGCAACATTTATTAATGAATCGCAATGCGATTTTTGCTGGTGGTATTCGTCCACATAACTACTGCTTGCCAGTACTTAAACGTGAAGAGCACCGTATTGCCTTGCTAGAGGCAGCAACAAGTGGCAGCCCTAGATTTTTCTTGGGTACAGATAGTGCGCCCCACGCCAAGGGCGCTAAAGAGGCTGCTTGCGGTTGTGCTGGCTGTTACAGCGCTTTCAATGCCTTAGGTTTGTATGCTGAGGCATTTGAGAGTGTTGGCAGGTTGGACAAACTTGAGGGCTTCGCTAGTTTCTTTGGCCCAGATTTTTATTTATTGCCACGCAATACTCAGAAAGTAACTTTAGTGAAGCAGGCGCAAAATATTCCTGCAGAGCTTCCTTTGGGTGGTGACACGATTGTGCCGCTTCGTGCAGGTGAAACTATTGCTTGGACCTTGGCTTAAGCCAGTTAAGACTTTTTCTATTCATTTTTAGGATAAATTTCTGCGACTGCGTTAGACTGCAGGCGCAGAGTCAATTGGGCAATCGCCGCCTCTTTATTGAGGGGGAGGAAAGTCCGGACTCCATAGGGAAGGGTGATGGCTAACGGCCATCCACGGTGACGTGAGGAATAGGGCCACAGAGACGAGCGTATTTGGTTACGGTGAAACGCGGTAACCTCCACCTGGAGCAATCCCAAGTAAGCAGGCGATGAGGCGTCCCGCTGAGTCTGCGGGTAGGGAGCTTGAGCCGTCAGGTAACTGCCGGCCTAGAGGAATGATTGCCCCTAGATGTAAATCTGGGCGACAGAATCCGGCTTATCGATTGACTCTGCACTTTCTCAACACTTATTCGTCATTCAGGACGTCGATGGAATAAGTAATTTCTGCCGTTTTAGCGAGCATGGTTGTCGCGGAGCAATACTTGTCATGAGAAAGCTTTACTGCCCGCTCAACCTTAGATGAATCGAGGTTTTTACCCTTAACTGTGAAATGCAGATTAATTTTGGTAAATACTTTGGGCTCAGTCTCTGCCCGCTCGGCTGCCAGCTGGACATCGCAAGTACTAATCTCTTGGCGCGCCTTTTGTAGGATTAAAACCACATCAAAGGCAGCGCAGCCGCCAGTTCCTACCAAAATCAGCTCCATAGGCCTTGGGGCACTATTTTTGCCGCCAGCTTCAGGTGGTCCATCCATGGTGAGTTGGTGGCCACTACCTGTTTTTGCCGAAAACGCCATGCCGCCATTACCCAACCAACTTACTTGACATTCCATGTTAGCGACCCCTAATTTAAAAAATTAATCAATATTATCAATAGTTTACCAATAATTACCGCTTGTAGTGGCTAGCTGTTTTTTGCCAAAAAGCAGCAGAAAATTGATTTTGGTCAATATTCTTGCGTTGCACCATATTTCTCGATACAATAACCACATTGGTAGCCAGTCTTATATAAGAGATTGATTTACCTCCCAGTGTCTCCTCCACTTAAACATAGGTGGATTCCAGCCCAGGACTCGTTCCTGGGTTTTTTTTGGGTTACAATTCAAGGCTTTACTGAATTACCGAACCAGTCAGCGGTAATTGTTTTACCAAGTGAATTACAGAATCTGCGAGCTTGCAAACATAAGCAGGGCCAAGGTGGACGTAGTTTGATTGGAGTAATTTTTTGACTATAACAATTTGAGAAATCATGAAAACTTTTTCTGCAAAATCCCATGAGGTAGTGCATGAATGGTTCGTGATTGACGCTACGGACAAAGTCCTCGGTCGTGTCGCCAGTGAAGTGGCACTCCGTCTACGCGGCAAGCACAAGCCTGAATACACCCCACACGTTGATACTGGCGACTTCATTGTTGTCATCAACTCTTCTAAGCTACGTGTTACAGGCACAAAAGGCTTGAACAAAATTTATTACCGTCACAGCGGATACCCAGGTGGTATTAGCTCTACTAACTTCGACAAGATGCAAGATCGTTTCCCAGGTCGCGCATTAGAGAAGGCTGTGAAGGGTATGTTGCCAAAAGGCCCACTAGGTTATGCCATGATTAAGAAATTAAAAGTCTATGGCGACGCCAGTCATCCGCATGCGGCTCAACAGCCAAAAGCGTTAGAGATTTAAGGAAACCAAATGGCTATTAATTACGGAAATTGGAATTACGGTACAGGTCGTCGCAAGAGCTCTGTAGCACGTGTATTCATTAAATCTGGCAAAGGTGAGATTACTGTTAACGGTAAACCTATCGATGCTTACTTTGCGCGCGAAACATCACGCATGATCGCTCGTCAGCCTTTGGCTCTCACAGCTCACCTAACAACCTTTGATATCAAAGTAAACGTTAGCGGTGGTGGTGAAACTGGCCAAGCTGGTGCAGTTCGTCATGGCGTTACTCGTGCATTGATCGACTACGACAACGCTTTGAAGCCAACTCTGTCTAAAGCAGGCTTGGTGACTCGTGATGCTCGTGAAGTTGAGCGTAAAAAAGTTGGTCTGCATGGCGCGCGTCGTCGTAAGCAGTTCAGCAAGCGCTAATTCTTTCAGTCGCTTCAGTTTTATCGAAAGGGTCGCGCAAGCGGCCCTTTTTGTTTCTACAATCTAGGCATTAGAGAGATAAAATTCATCTGTCGGTATTTTGGAGAATGGCATGATTAAAGTTGGCATTGTAGGTGGCACTGGATATACAGGAGTGGAATTACTGCGCTTATTGGCGCAGCACCCCGAAGTGAGGATTCAGGCCATTACCTCTCGCACTGAAGCTGGCACGCCAGTAGCCGAGATGTTTCCATCTTTACGTGGTCGCATTGATCTCAAGTTCACCACACCGGATGAAGCCAAATTAACTGAGTGCGATGTTGTGTTCTTTGCAACGCCACATGGCGTAGCAATGGCACAGGCAAAAGAATTGCTTGCTAACAATGTGAAGATTTTGGATTTGGCTGCCGACTTCCGTTTAAAAGATGTCAAAGAATTTGCTAAGTGGTATGGCATGGAACATGGCTGCCCAGAAATTTTGGCTGAGGCAGTTTATGGCTTGGCAGAAATTAATCGTGAAGAAATTAAAAAAGCCCGCGTCGTCGGATTGGCTGGTTGCTATCCCACTTCTGTTCAGCTTGGGCTTGCCCCATTACTTTCACCAAAGTCTACTGGTGGCAAACAGCTCATTGATGGCACGCATATTATTTCTGACTCTAAGTCAGGCACTTCAGGTGCTGGACGCAAGGCAGAAATTGGGACTTTATTATCAGAATCTGGTGATAACTTCAAAGCTTATGCTGTTAAAGGTCATCGCCATCTTCCAGAAATTGTCCAAGGCTTGAAGGCCATCGCTGGCCATGATCAGATAGGTCTGATCTTTGTACCGCACTTAACGCCTATGATTAGGGGCATTCATTCAACCTTGTATGTGCGTTTGACTGAGGCTGGAATGAAGGTGGATTTCCAAAAGCTCTATGAAGATTTCTATAAAAGCGAGCCTTTTGTCGATGTGATGCCGGCGGGTAGTCATCCAGAAACACGCTCAGTGAGGGGTAGTAATGGTTTGCGGATTGCTATTCACCGCCCTGGTGATGGCGATACTTTAGTGATTTTGGTGGTTGAGGATAACCTAGTGAAGGGTGCTTCAGGCCAAGGGGTTCAGTGTATGAACCTGATGTTTGGCTTGCCTGAGACCACTGGATTGACACAGATTGCGGTTTCACCATAATAGGATCAATTGGAAAGACCCTTCAGCACACTTGGAATTAAAAGCCTAAAATAAACCATCGCCTTTTGAATTAGGAGTAAATCATGACCCAATTAGCTACGCAAGAAACTACGCAACCAGCACAAGACTTCGCCGAGCCACCAACTCCATTGGTGTTTACGGATAGCGCCGCTGCAAAAGTGGCTGACTTGATTGCTGAAGAAGGTAATCCAGAATTGAAGTTGCGCGTGTTTGTTCAAGGTGGCGGTTGCTCAGGATTTCAATATGGCTTCACATTTGATGATGCCGTGAACGAAGATGACACCCTATTTGAGAAGAATGGCGTGACCTTACTGGTTGATTCAATGAGCTTCCAATATTTAGTTGGTGCTGAGATTGATTACAAAGAAGATATCAATGGATCACAGTTTGTGATTAAAAATCCGAACGCCCAAACTACTTGTGGCTGCGGATCTTCTTTCTCTGCATAAGAACAGGCTTAATAACTTAGGCTGGATAGTAGGCGCCTAGAATTCTAGGACCTTTCGCTCCCGTAACGGCTGGCAAATTTGCTGGCCGTTTTTCTTTATGAGCCCACGCTAACCATGCGAATGCAAGACCTTCTACTAGTTGAGGATCAATGCCAAGTGCATCGCTGGTCATAATATCGAGTGGGTTATTAAATACTTCTTTAGCTTTGGTTTTAAATGCATCTAGTAATGCGGTATTGCGGGCACCACCACCACAGACAATAAGAATCTGGGTTTGCGGCGCATAACGCAGCACTGCTTGGAGTGACGAATCCACAGTCAGTTGTAATAAGGTGGCTTGCACATCTTCCGAGTGGATATTTTCTGAACCAATGTGCTTTTGTAGCCACTCCAAATGAAAGTCGTCACGGCCTGTACTTTTTGGCGGAGCTTTTGCAAAAAATGCATCGGCCATCATTCTTGAAAGTAGTGCTTGATTGACTGTGCCTTGGGCTGCCCAAGTGCCATTCTCATCAAATGTATGACCTTGCTGTTCCGCAATCCAGCCGTCCATCAACATATTGCCAGGACCACAATCAAATCCTTTTACCTCCCCCTTACTTGGCAGGAGAGTGAGATTGGCAATACCGCCGAGGTTTAATACGGCGATATTTTTATCTGTAGCAAACTGTTGCGCATGAAAGGCTGGCACTAAGGGGGCACCATGACCACCAGCGGCAAGATCTCGACTTCTAAAGTCTGCGATGACATCAATTCTAGTCAACTCTGCAAGAAGTGCTGGGTTGAGAGTCTGGTGCGTATAAGCCAGATGATGAGTAAGATCGGCTTGGTGGCGAATGGTCTGGCCATGGGCGCCAATCGCATTAATATCTGCAGGAGAAAGATCATTCTCGGCAAGCAAATGCTTAACGGCATCTGCATAGGCTATCGCGAGGGCGTTGGCAGCCTGATTTTCTCGGTGAATCTCGTTTGGTCCGGGACTCTGTAAGTCCAGAAGGGCTTTACGCAATTCGGGGGTAAATGCAGTGCTCATGGACCCTAAAAGGCTGGTATCACCAGCCGCCCCAATCTTTGCCAGTACAGCATCTATCCCATCTAGGCTGGTACCAGACATCAGGCCAATGTAGAGGGTGTGGGGCTTATTCATGCGGTATCAGGGCTTTATTCTCAGGAATGCGACAATTATGCTTTAGCAATCTAAATACTAATTTAACCGAATCAGTTCACCAATACAGCATGACGGCTAAACCAGAACAAAAATACCCACTTACCCCCGAAGTTTTTGCAGCCCTTGAAGTAAGCAAAAGGGGTTGTGATGAGTTATTAGTTGAGGCGGATTGGATTCAAAAGCTAGCTAAGAGCCAGGCAACAGGCATTCCCTTGCGGATTAAGTTGGGTTTAGATCCTACTGCGCCTGATATTCATTTGGGTCATACCGTTGTACTGAATAAATTACGTCAGCTCCAAGATTTGGGTCATACCGTGATTTTCTTGATTGGTGATTTCACGAGCATGATTGGTGATCCCTCTGGACGGAATGCAACACGCCCGCCGCTGACTGCTGAAGAAATTGCTGTCAATGCCCAGACTTACTATCGTCAAGCGAGCATGGTGCTGGACCCCGCTAAAACTGAAGTTCGCTATAACAGCGAGTGGTGTGATCCACTAGGCGCACGCGGTATGATTCAGTTGGCTGCCAGATATACCGTGGCGCAAATGTTGGAGCGCGATGACTTTACTAAGCGCTACCGCAGTGGTGTTCCCATTTCTGTGCATGAGTTTTTGTATCCATTGATGCAGGGCTATGACTCTGTTGCTTTGAAGAGTGACTTAGAGCTTGGCGGTACTGATCAGAAATTTAATCTCTTAGTCGGGCGTGAACTCCAACGTGAATATGGACAAGAACCACAATGTATTTTGACAATGCCGCTCCTCGTTGGTTTGGATGGCGTGGATAAGATGAGTAAGTCCAAAGGTAATTACATTGGCATCAGTGAGCCTGCTGGCGAGATGTTTGGCAAGCTCTTGAGCATCTCCGATGAATTGATGTGGGATTACTACACATTACTATCATTCCGCCCTATGGCTGAAATTGATTTAATGAAGCAAGAAGTCGCTAGCGGAAGAAATCCTAAAGATTGCAAAGTATTGCTCGCACAGGAAATCGTCGCTCGTTTCCATTCGCAAGCTGCTGCTGAAAAAGCTTTAGAAGATTTTCATCATCGAGCCAAAGGCGGTGTGCCAGATGATATTCCTGAAGTCAATATTTCAGGTGCCCCGCTGGGGATTGCTAGCCTTCTCAAGGCTGCAGGTCTTGCCCCATCGACATCAGAAGCTATACGCAATATCGAGCAAAACGGTGTGAAGATTGATGGTGTAACAGTTGCTGATAAGCAATTAAAGGTTGAGACTGGTATCTATGTTGTACAGGTAGGTAAGCGCAAGTTTGCTAAGGTGACGCTAATTAAATAGTAGCCAAGAAATAGACGTACCACTTAATGCATCACTTTGCTATTTGAGAGAAAAAATATGAATCACGATGAGACATTCGCTTAACCATCTTTTAAAGAAATATACTTTTTATTTTGGCGGAGATCAGCCATACGTCTCTTGGTTAGAGCGCTTTCGATCGGTGTTTGGAGTATTTACGGGCCTTTTACTGGTGCTCACTATCTCAAAGTATCTTGGAGATCTAAGTGGCGTTAATGAATGGCTTATGGCTTCTTTGGGTGCAAGTGCTTTATTAGTTTTCGTGCTTCCACAGAGCCCTATGGCCCAACCCTGGGCAGTCATTGCAGGCAATACCTTATCTGCTTTAGTCGGTATTTCGGTAATTCATTTTGTGAGCGATCCACTGATGGCAATGTCATTTGCAGCTAGCTTATCTATTTTGGGGATGTTTATTTTGCGCTGCTTGCACCCCCCGGCCGCTGCAATTGCTTTAATTGTGGTGCTTGGTAACGTCATGCATGTTCGGTATGCAATTTTTCCGATAATGATAGATTCTATATTGCTGGTTTTGGTTGGGGCGGCCTACAGCAATTTAACTGGTAAAACTTATCCCAATAGACCAAACTAAAATGGGCAATTTTCCTCAGCTGATCTGAATTATTTCAAGAGATCTTGATCGCTAGGTGGCGTTAAGCCAAAATGCTCATACGCCTGACGCGTAGCCACTCTTCCACGGGATGTTCTTTGCAGGTAGCCTTGTTGAATCAGGTAAGGCTCTAAGACATCCTCAATAGTGTCACGCTCTTCACCAATAGCCGCCGCTAAGTTATCAATACCAACGGGGCCACCATCAAACTTATGCAAGATAGCTTCAAGCAATTTACGATCCATCACATCAAAGCCGCTTGGGTCTACGTCAAGCATCTTTAATGCGGCATCAGCCATGTCTTTAGTGATGGTACCTGTACCTTTGACTTCGGCATAATCCCGTACCCGACGTAATAGGCGATTCGCAATACGTGGAGTGCCTCTAGCGCGCCGTGCAATCTCAATTGACCCCTCGGGATCAATATTGGCTTTGAGTAAGCTAGCGGAGCGCGTAATAATTTTGGTGAGCTCATCAGTAGTGTAGAACTCGAGTCTTGCCACAATGCCAAAGCGATCGCGCAGTGGGTTGGTGAGCATTCCGGCACGGGTTGTAGCGCCGATCAGAGTAAAGGGCTTGAGATCAATCTTGACGCTGCGCGCTGCAGGACCTTCACCAATCATGATGTCTAAGCTGTAATCCTCAAGAGCGGGATAGAGAATTTCTTCAACTACCGGAGAGAGACGATGAATCTCATCAATAAAGAGCACATCATTTGCTTCTAAGTTGGTTAGCAATGCTGCAAGGTCACCGGGCCTGTCTAGAACCGGGCCACTGGTTTGGCGTAAGTTCACGCCAAGCTCTCTGGCGATGATGTGGGCTAAGGTAGTTTTGCCTAATCCAGGAGGGCCAAACAAGAGGACGTGATCTAGGGCTTCTTGCCTTGCTCTAGTCGCAGTAATAAAAATCTCTAATTGGGCGCGTGCTTTAGTTTGACCTACATACTCATCAAGCTGCTTTGGGCGCAAGGCCCTTTCAAAAACAGCTTCAGAATTACCTGCTGCACCGCTAACGATGCGGTCATTGCCTTCTGGTAAATCTTCGGGGATTGAGCTGAGGTCTTCTGTGTGGATTGCCATACTGCAAGTGTAGTGGTGTTTGGGCGACTGGTTATGAAGACTTCGAGAGGTATTTAAGACCCATGCGGATACCATCTGATACGGTGGTATCCGAAGGGATTTGTTTGAGGGCGAGCTGAGCCTCTTTTTCTGAATAACCCAGCGCCAAGAGGGCTTGCAATATCTCGCTACTTGCTTCAACTGTCTGAGGCTGACCGCCAATAATTCCTAAATCCGGAGCCAGCTTCCCTTTAAGCTCTAGGCAAAGACGCTCAGCAGTCTTTTTACCAATACCAGGCACTTGAGTTAGGCGCCCTGCCTCTTGCATCGCAATCGCTTGCGCCAATTCATTGACGCTCATGCCAGAAAGTACCGCAAGTGCTGTGCGTGAACCAACGCCGCTGATCTTGATCAGTTGTCTAAATGCTTCACGCTCAGTTTCAGTGGCAAATCCAAACAACTGCTGCGCATCTTCTCGGACTTGGAAGTGGGTAAGTAATGTAATTTTTTGATTGGTCTCTGGCAATTGGTACAGGGTACTCATAGGTACATCAATCTCATAACCAACACCTTGGCAATCGACCAAGAGGCGAGGTGGATGAACTGAAACGAGAATTCCTTGAATGCGACCAATCATGTCAAGATCTTAACCTGTTTAGGTTGTTATTTCTTGCTACTCTTTTTGGGTACAAGGGCAGTAGTAATTGCTTTTGGGATTTGGGCATGGTGAGCGGCACAAATCGCCACCCCTAAAGCATCTGCTGCATCCGTTCCTGGAGCGCGACTGAGGCGCAGTAAACGTTTCACCATTTCTTGAACTTGTGGCTTAGTAGCTCTCCCGGTTCCCACAATGGACTGCTTCACTCTCAGCGCGCTGTACTCAGCAACAGGGAGTTTGTCGGATACCAAGGCGGCAATTACTGCACCTCGTGCTTGACCAAGCATGAGGGTGGAGCGAGGATTGACGTTCAGAAATACTTCTTCAATAGCGGCTTGTTCTGGGTGGTAGGTCTCTAAAACCTCCTTAATGCCCGCGTACAAGATTCCCAGGCGCTCAGGAAGCCCTTGTGCTGGATCACCACTTTCAATCGTCCCTGAGGCTACATAGCTAAGCTTTTGGCCATCAACATCAATGACACCAAAACCGGTAGTACGTAAACCTGGGTCGATTCCTATCCAGCGCATAAGCGATTAGTGACGGAAGTGACGTGTGCCAGTAAAGATCATGGCAATGCCATGCTCATCAGCTGCTGCGATGATTTCATCATCACGCATACTGCCACCAGGTTGAATGGCACAGCTGGCACCACCATTCACAACCACATCTAGGCCATCGCGAAATGGGAAGAAGGCATCACTTGCTACTGCAGAGCCTTTAAGACTTAAGCCTGCATTCTCAGCCTTAATACTGGCCATACGAGCAGAGTCGACGCGGCTCATTTGTCCAGCACCAATACCGAGAGTCATGCCGTTAGCGCAATACACAATCGCATTAGACTTCACAAACTTTGCAACGCGCCAAGCAAACATCATGTCGTGCATTTCACTTGGAGTTGGCAGGCGTTTGCTGACAACGCGCATTTCGTTCTCAAGAACATTTTTCGCATCGGGGGATTGCACTAGTAAGCCACCGCCCACGCGTTTAAAGTCAAAAGTATTAAATGCAGTACCAAGAGGAATCTCTAATAAGCGAACATTTTGTTTAGCAGCAAAGATGGCCTTAGCTTCAGCGCTAAAGCTTGGGGCAATCAATACTTCCACAAACTGCTTAGAAATCGCTTCAGCTGCTACACCATCACATGGCACGTTGAAGGCAATAATTCCACCAAAGGCTGAGCTTGGATCAGTCTTGAATGCCTTTTGATATGCCTCAAAAGCATTGGCAGCAACAGCTACGCCACAGGGGTTGGCATGTTTGATGATGACACAGGCAGCGGCACCGCCAGCATTCCCAGTAAAGCTCTTAACGCATTCCCAAGCAGAGTCGGCATCAGCGATGTTGTTGTAGGAAAGCTCCTTACCTTGTAATTGTTTGTAATTAGCAAGCGCACCATCGACGGGATCAATATCCTTATAGAAAGCGGCTGATTGATGTGGGTTCTCACCGTAGCGCATTTCTTGCACCTTTTCAAAGGCAAGGTGTAGGGTTTCTGGATAGGCAGAACGTGTCTTGTGATCTAAGTCATCACCTAGTGCTGAGAGATAGTTAGCAATGGCACCGTCATATTGAGCGGTGTGAGCAAATACTTTTTTAGCCAGACTCAAATTGGTCTTATAAGAAACTAGGTTCTGATTAGTTTTCATCTCTGCAAGAACAGGAGCGTAATCTTTTGGAGAAATCAATACAGTCACATCTTGATGGTTCTTGGCGGCAGCACGCAACATTGCTGGACCGCCAATATCAATATTCTCAACTGCATCTTCAAATGAACAATCCGCTTTAGCGACTGTTTCGTTAAATGGATAGAGGTTAATCACTAGCATGTCGATCGTATCGATACCATGCTCTTTCAATGCAGCCATATGTTCAGGAAAATCTCGACGGGCTAACAAGCCACCATGCACCATCGGATGCAAGGTTTTCACGCGACCATCGAGCATCTCTGGGAACTTAGTCAGCGAAGATACTTCCACTACGGGTAGATTATTTTCAGCTAAAAGTTTTGCAGTGCCACCAGTTGAAATCAGCTTGACGCCTTGCTCATGGAGGGCTCTAGCGAACGGCACAATGCCATTTTTATCGGAAACAGAGAGTAAGGCTGTGCGGATCATATTGTTCAGAAAGTTGTATTAATTGAGAATTTGCGAATGGGGTCTGTCTTATTTCAGGAGCTGGTGCTCAACTAACTTTTTGTGAAGTGTATTTCGGTTGATGCCAAGGTATTGCGCCGCCAAAGATTGATTCTGTTTTGCGTGCTGCATTACCAATTCGAGCATCGGCTTTTCAACTACTGCGAGAACCATTTGGTACAAGTCAGATGGAGGCGTTCCTTTGAGATCGTCCAAATAAGCTTGGAGTTGGGTCTCAATACATTCGGAAATGGGGTGCTTATTAGTCATGGATAAATTAAATAAAAAACTAAACTTAGGCTGCTTCTAAAAATAACAAACGATCTGAATGGGATTTCATTTCATTGAAAAAATCATTCACCATTTGCAATTGGGTTTTGCAATCATCGGCAGTGTTCATTCTTTGGCGAAAGGCATGGGAGTCACGCAAGCCCTTGCAGTACCAGCCGATATGCTTACGCGCTGTGCGTAAACCAACATATTCGCCATAGAAATCATAATGATCAATGAGATGAGCATTCATGATCTCTTGAATCTCATTAATCTGTGGTGTCGGTAACTTACCGCCAGTTTCTAGAAAGTGATTAATTTCACGAAAGATCCAAGGGCGTCCCTGAGCGGTGCGACCAATCATGATGGCATCGGCACCAGTTTCTTTCAAAACAAATTCTGCTTTTTCTGGAGTGGTGATATCACCATTGGCAACCACAGGGATGGCAACGCTATTTTTTACTGCACTAATTGTTTCGTACTCAGCTTCGCCATGATAGAGGTCGGCTCTCGTGCGGCCATGAACTGTCAACATAGAGATGCCAGATTTTTCGGCGAGGCGTGCAATATCCATTGCGTTTTTATGCTCGCGATCCCAGCCTGTCCGAATCTTTAAAGTTACAGGCACTGCATCAGGTCCTACGCCGACAGCTTGAACTACGGCTTCTAAAATTTGTTGCACTAAAGGCTCGTCTCTTAATAGTGCAGAGCCAGCTGCAACATTACAAACCTTTTTGGCTGGGCAACCCATATTGATATCAATGATCTGGGCGCCATGATCGACATTAAGTTTGGCAGCAGCAGCCATCATCTGCGGATCAGCGCCAGCAATTTGGACGGCAATAGGCTTGAATTCACCTTGGTGGTTAGCGCGACGTTGGGTTTTCTCACTCTTCCATAGCAAGGCATTGGAGGCGATCATTTCAGATACGGCATAACCAGCGCCGAGCTTTTTGCAGAGCTGGCGAAACGGACGATCCGTTACCCCGGCCATTGGGGCAACAAATAATCTATTTGCAAGGAGGTGCGGGCCAATCTTCATGTGTTTCAGGCTGGGTTCTAGGGTGCTTTTAGGGCTGGGGGAAAGGGTGACACTTTAGCACAAATTAGCTTATATTTGCCTAAAAAATAGGCACACTCCATGACTTAGGTCAAACAGGGAATACTTTTATTTTGGAGGGTATTTCAGCCTCTTAGCGCCTACCAAACATCATCTGGCGGGCTAAGGCTGTTTTGATGGGAGGAAGCCATTGGAGGGCTGATAAAGCCAATCCACGGCCAATTACAACAGGAAATAGATTGGAGGTGAAGATTCTGGCCATGAAGTCTGTAAGGCCTATCGTGGCCGACCGATCGAGCTTGCGACTTTGGGCATATTCCTGCAAGGTAGTTTCGATGGCTAGAGGAGTTTTTTGATCCTCTGACTTGGAGAAGAGGATGCTAAGTTTTTCTGCCAAGAGATAGGCATCCCGTAATCCGAGGTTTAGACCTTGTCCCGCAACGGGATGCAAGGTCTGAGCGGCATTGCCAATCCAAACTTCGTTAGCCTGAGTAATTTCTTTACGGTAATTGAGTCCAAGCTCGTAAAGTCGGCGGTCCTGGATTTTAAAAAATTGTCCAATGCGTGAGCCAAACTCCACTTGCAAGCTTTTCAGAAAATCGGCGTCACTTAAAGCTAGTCGTGCTTTTGATGAGCTTGGGGTTCCACACCAAATCAGATTCAGAATATTGGGACCATAGTGACTAGGTAGCACAGCCAAAGGTCCTTCAGAAGTAAAGCGCTCCCACGCTTGGAAGGGTGGCGCATTCTCAACCTCCACTAAACCAACTAAAGCTGATTGTTCATAGTCTCTGCCAGACTCCACCCAGTCTTGGGTTTTAAATAAACCACCTTCAGCATGAACTACGCACTTGGCTTGAATGTTTTCAATATCGGTGTTGGTATCGATATGTTTCCAAACAAAATGGGGGCTATTGGCTTGAATGACTTTTAAGGCTTTGCGCAGCGTGAGGTGAATATCGCGATAACGAATGATGTGGCCTAAGGCTTTTTGACCTAGTTCTTCGCGAGTCATCAGAGCACGACCAAAGCGACCCGCTTGAGAGACATGTACCCGATGAATATCGGCGCACTCAGTAGGCCATGCATTGATAGTATCTAACAATAGCTTGCTGCCGTGAGATAGGGCGACTCCCCGGGTATCTGCAGCAGTTAAATCAGCATCATTTACAGGATTGCGATCTAGTAGAGCAAGCTTTGCTTCAGGAAATTTTTGCAAGCACCATGCTGCACAGGCTAAGCCCACCGGACCACCACCTTGAATCACGATATCGAAGTTCTTAACTGACATGCTTGGCAATATATCTTTTATTGGCAGTGCTCTAATTATTTTTCATAAGTGCTTCGATTTCATCGGCTTTAACTGGCACACCGCGAGAAATCAATTCACATCCAGAATCGTTCACTACAGCATCATCCTCAATACGGATACCGATATTCCAAAAGCGCTCATCTACATCATCAGCAGGGCGGATGTATAAACCTGGCTCGATAGTGAGTGCCATACCTGGCTTAAGAACGCGCCATGGCTTTTCGGAGGAACTTGGTGAAGTGTCAAGTGGTTCGCGATAGGAGCCAACGTCATGCACATCCATGCCCAGCCAATGTGAGGTACGGTGCATATAAAAGCGACGATAGGCTGCTGTCTCCAGTGCATTATCCAAAGAGCCTAATTCCGCCAGCTTAAGCAGATTCTCATCAAGTAATCCTTGTGTGAGTACTTTTAGGGCTGCCTCATGGGGCTGCATGAATGTATTACCAGGCTTAGTCATTACGATAGCGGCTTCCTGCGATGCAAGCGTAATGTCATACAGTGCGCGTTGTGGACCTGTGAACTTCCCATTCACCGGGAATGTACGAGTGATATCTGAAGCATAACTATCTAGCTCGCAACCTGCATCAATGAGGCACAGATCTCCGCCACGTAGTTCGGTATCACCAGCACGGTAATGTAGGATGCAGGAGTTAGCGCCGCCCGCAACAATGCTGTTATATGCAACGCTTTGTGCGCCACTGTAGCGGAACTCGTGAAGTAGCTCTGCTTCAAGGTGATATTCACGTATTCCAGGTTTGCAGGCTTGCATAGCACGAATATGAGCGCGCGCAGAAATCGCGGCCGCACGACGCATGATCTCAATCTCATGGACATCTTTAAAAAGACGCATTTCATGAATCAAACTTTCTACATCATGAAATTCTGAAGGAGGATTGACGCCAGCACGCGCCTGAGCTCGCACTTGTTTCATCCAATGGCGTAAGCGACGATCTATTTCGGCACTTTCTGAAAGACGAATATAGACAGCATCCTGATCTGCTAATAACTCACCTAGTTTTTTATCTAACTCATGATTGCTATGGGCATATTCCACTCCCAAGGCGGCAGGTGCAGCGTCTGGCCCTAAACGAATGCCATCCCAAATTTCACGTTCTGGATCTTTAGGTCTGCAAAAAAGGTGTGACTCTAGTTGGGGCTGTGATGTTGATCCAGCAATCTTCAGTACGAGGGTTGCACCTGGCTCTTCAAAGCCAGTGAGGTAGAAAAAATCACTGTCGTGACGATAGGGAAACTCACTATCTCGATTACGCGCTGTCTCAGGCGCTGTAGTGATGATGGCAACGCCACCACCAGTTTTGGCGCAGATCCGTTTGGCGAGTTCAACTCGGCGTTGTTGGTAAATGATGGATTTATTCATTTGCTGCATTGAGTTCTTGTAATCGTTGGGGTGTACCTACATCGTGCCACGGTCCGGTATATTTTTCACCGGACACTCTATTTTGAGTCATTGCCTCCCTCAAAATTGGAGCTAGCTTATTGGGCACACTGAATTCCAAGTCCTTAAAAAGATCTCGGTGGTAGAGCCCAATACCAGAAAAGGTGAGTTTTTCAGCGCCATCTAGTGGTTCATTGGCAACTTGCGAGTCCCTGATATAAAAGTCACCCTCAGGATGCTGAACTGGGTTGGGAACCATCAAAAGGTGTGCCAGAGGTCTGCTTGGCATGCTGCGTAAGTCAGAAACTCGGTTTAAGAGCTGCTGGATTGGCAGATTTGGGCTAAAAATATCTCCATTGATGACTAGGAAATAATCGCTTGGGTTTAGTAAAGGCAAGGCTTTGCGAATACCGCCAGCAGTTTCTAGTGCGCTGGTTTCTGGGGAGTAGCTAATGTTGAGTCCAAATTGGCTGCCGTTTCCTAGCGCTTCCTCAATCTTCTTGCCAAGCCAGGCATGATTAATCACCACATCTTGAATACCTGCCGCACTCAATGCCTCCAAATGCCAGGCAAGTAAGGATTTATTGTTGATAGTCAGGAGTGGTTTAGGTAGTTCATCTGTCAGGGGGCGCATGCGCTCGCCTCGACCTGCTGCTAGTAAAAAGCATGGAATGAGATTGGGCTTATTCATGATGAGTGACTATTCATCCTGAGTAGCACGCGTTGATTCTAAAATGCGTGCCAAGGGCTTTAATTCGATATAACGATTCGCAGTGGCAATCGCATACTCGAGTACCAAAGGAATATCTTTGAGATAGCCATCTTTGCCATCGCGATGAAATAGCCTTGCAAAAATACCCAAGATCTTCAGATGTCTTTGTAAACCCATCCATTCAAAGTCACGATAGAACTGACCAAAATCGTTTGGCATTGGCAAGCCTACTTGACGACCTTCTTCCCAAAATTTAATCACCCAATCAATCACACGTTCTTCAGGCCATGAAATGTACGCATCACGCCAGAGTGAAGATGCGTCGTAAGTGATGGGGCCATAGACTGCGTCTTGAAAATCAATTACGCCAGGATTATTTTTTTCAGTGACCATCAGATTACGTGAATGGTAGTCACGATGAACATAGACTTTTGCCTGCGTAAGATTGTTTTGAATAATCAGTTCAAATGCTTGCTTAATCTGTAAATTCTGAAGTTTGCTTAATTCGATGTGCAGATGTTTCCCTAAATACCATTCAGGAAATAAGTCTAGCTCACGTTTTAGTAATGCCTCATCATAGTTTGGTAGCACATTTGGTTTACTTGCTAATTGCATTTGTACCAGGGCGTGTGTCGCATCTTTATAGAGATAGTCAGCACTCTCTGAATTGAGTTCCGCAAGGTAGGTTTTAGTGCCTAAATCGTTGAGTAAAAGAAAGCCCTCAGCCACATTCTTTTCTAGGATTTTCGGAACATTTAAACCGGCACTTTCGAGTAATAAATCAACTTGAATAAAGCTATCTAAGGGCTCGTGTTGGGGTGGGGCATCCATCACGATCAAAGTCGGAAAATCCGGGTTTTTGGACGCAATCCTGAAATACCGCCTAAAGCTGGCATCTGCCGAGGCGGGGGCCAAAGTGGGGAGATCTAATTGCCAGCTAGGTTCAAGGCCTTTTAGCCAGTTATGGAGGGTGTCTAAGCGAGAGTCAGTCATGGTCGATTCGTATAATAAGGCGGGTCTGGATCTATGAGTCATTATCGCCGTCGTGCCGGCCTTTGCGCCCCTCTTTTTGTAGCTGTTACCCTGCGCTTAATGATGGGGGTTGTATTGTCGCAATTTGCACTTGCAAGTCAGGCCCAGGCACCCGCACCTTTACCTCCTTCTGCACAGTCTTTAGGGAGCTCTGCCAACTCCGTTTTAATTCCTGATCGTGGCGATGTCACTGTCTTGAAGTTGGATGATCAATTACGGGTTGGTAAACCAATCAATGATGGGCAAGCTTTAACATTTACCTCTAGTGACTCGATTGATGGAATCGTTGATCGAGAAATGCGCTTGAAAGGGCGCGCACAAATTCGTCGCAATGGCGCAGTCATCAAAGCGGATGAAATTAAATACGACCCCGATTCTGATATAGCTAATTTATCTGGTAATACCGAATTTTCAAAAGGTAACGCATCCTTCAAGGGACCTAAAGCACGCTTTAGAGTTGATGCACGTGAAGGGGAAATGGAAACCCCTAATTACGAACTGCGAGATAACCGAGCGAGTGGTAATGCAAAAAAACTGACGATCGAAACTGCTGATGTATTTGTGTTTGATAATGCCACCTACACTACCTGTACCCCCGAAAATTTAGATTGGTATTTCACAGCAACTACGCTGGAGATTGATAACGAGCAAAAAGAAATGGTTGGTAGGCACGGCGTGATGCGATTCTTTGATGTGCCTATTGCTTACACGCCCTACTTCACTGCACCCACCTCTAATCAACGTCGTTCTGGAATCTTGGCACCGGTAGCTGGCTACAACTCTAATAATGGTATTGATGTAACGCAACCTTACTACCTTAATATTGCACCTAATCGTGATTTACTTTTACTGCCTCGCGTTATGGGCCAACGTGGAGTTCAATTGGGTGCTAAGTACCAGTTTCTGGATAAGCAGTACTCTGGTAATTTGATGGGCGATTATCTTCCTTACGATCGCAAGACTGGTACGGATCGTTGGCGCTATGACTGGCAGCAGAGGCAAAACTTTAGTGGCGACTTGTTGGGTATGGGTGGGCTCCCCATTGCTGGTGCTTGGACTGGTTATGCCAATGTGGCGCGGGTTTCGGATAACTTATATCCAACTGACTTTTCGCAAAGCATGGCTGGTGCAATTACTAGCCAGTTCCGACAAGAGGTTGGCACCTCCAAGAACTTGACTGGTAGCTTAAGTAATTGGACTGTGGGAGCCAGGGCGATGACGTTCCAGACCTTGCAGCCGGATCCAACGGTAACCGTTCAGTCTCCATACAATATTTTGCCGAATGTCACAGCTGCTTACAATAATCGTTTAACACCTGCAGTTGCTGATACCAGTGGGAAATACATCACCTTACCCTCGGGCCCTGCAACCACTTTTTCAACCGATTTCACGCGCTTTGCCTACAATATTGGTGGTAACTTAGCAGCAACTGCTCCGGGTGCTTATAGCCAAGCTGATCGAACAGTGATCAAGGGTGCCATGGCTCTTCCCCAAATTACGCCTGGTTACTACATCACTCCGAAAGTGAGTTTTCAGTCTAATACCTATAACGTAACACCGTACAACCCTGTGGGTGCGCCAGCCGCTCAAGGCTTCACTATTCCGACCTTTAGTCTGGATTCAGGGCTGGCGTTTGAAAGAGATGCCGCTGAGTTAAAAGGCTTCTTTGGACGCGATATGTTGCTCACAATGGAGCCAAGAGCTTTTTATGTTTACACGCCATTTGAGAGCCAGGCTCAAACTCCTTTGTTTGATACGGCGGATGCCGGTTTTGGCGTAAGTCAAATTTTTAGTGAAAATACTTTTGTTGGTAATGACCGTATTGCAGATAACAATAAGTTAACCGGCGGTATTACCAGTCGCATGATTGAGGCCAATACAGGCGCAGAACGAGCCAATGTAACCTTGGCGCAACGTCAAGCCTTTACGGGGCAGAAAGTGGGTCTCAATGGCACCATTGCAAATCCTACAACTTATTCGGACACATTGGGCTCCGCTTCAGTTCGCCTGCTTGGTAACTTCAGTACAGATGTGTTTGGGCAGTACAACACGCAATTGAATCGCTTAGTCCAAACAACAGTAGGCGGTAGTTGGCGACCTACACCTGGAAGAAGCTTGAATTTTGGCTATCGAAATGTTTGGACTCCACCAACGCAAGCATCCGTTCAGAATAACCAGGCTTTTGTCCCTTCAGCAACCACTACTGATCAATACAATATTTCAGGCCAATGGCCTATTACGCGTGAAGTATCTGTCTTGGGTCGCTGGGGTTACGATGCTTTAACGACCAAAACGCTCAATACGCTAGTAGCTTTAGAGTGGATGCGTGATTGTTGGACCTTACGTGGTGCCTACTCTCAGATGCTCAACACCTCACAAATCACCACTACTCAGGTTTTATTCCAAATAGAATTTAGGGGCTTTGGTAGCGCTGGTAGTAATCCAGTTGATATCATGAAGCTAAATGTTCCTGGATATATGCCTACTTCCAAGCCTATACCACCTTCAATTTATGAGAACTATCAATGATGCGTAGGAATCAATTTAACCAAGCACTTGCGGCCATCATTTTGGCTGGCCTTGCTTTGCTGCCTCAGTTCGCGTTTGCGCAAGATAGCTCAAAGATTTCAGCTGATAGCAAAATTCGCAATATTGATGGTGTTGCGGCAGTGGTGAATACAGGCTATGTGACGCGTAAAGAAATTGATGATCGAATTGTTGCCCTACAAAAGCAGGGAGGTAAGCTTCCTGATGCTGCTGCGTTGCGCAAGACGGTGATGGAGCGCCTCATCCTTGAAAAAATTCAATTACAAAATGCAGAGCAAGAGGGTATTGCGGTTAGTAACAAAGAGTTAGATAAGATTATTGGTGATATTGCTGCCAAGAATAAATTAACACTTGCAGAGTTAAAAGTAAAAATTGCCGCTACTGGTAGTACTTATGAGCGCTATAGTCAAATGCTACGCGATGATGTGATTATTAGTCGTTACCGTGAGCGGGAGGTTGAGGGCAAGATCAAGATTTCTGATGCGGAGGTGGATAACTTTATTTCTGATCGTAATCGTGAGGCAGCTGGTGGAGGAAAGCCCGTACGCTCAAGCCCTGCTGTAAAAGGTGAGCCAGAAGAGATTGACGTTGCGCAGATTTTTATTCCTGCAGATGCTAATGCTAATGCCGGTGCTGGTGCTCAGGCTGAGGCAAAGAAGAAGGCAGAAGTCCTTTTACGTGAAGCGCGTGGTGATGTCGATTTCTTGCAGTTAGGTGCAATGGCTGCGAAAGACAATCCAAAAATTAAGTTTCAAGATTTGGGTTACCGTACCCCAGATCGCCTGCCACAATTGTTTTATGAGGCCGTCAGAAATACAGGCAGTGGGCAAGTTGCTAACGCCGTAGTGAGGAGCCCAGCTGGTTATCATGTTTTGAAAGTTTTAGACCGTCGTGCGCTAGTTGCTGGTGCTCCCGAGCCTCAGCAAGCTGCCCCTCAAGAAACTTCTACCACTCCACAAAATATTATGGTGACGCAGACTTTGTCTCGTCATATTTTGTTGCGTAGTCGTGCAGGCTTGACAGACCAAGATGCTGAAAGACGCCTCGCAGGTTACCGTGATCAGGTTCGTGCAAAAACTGCTGATTTTGGTGATTTAGCTAAAAAATATTCTGAAGATGGATCTGCTGCTAATGGAGGCAACTTAGGTTGGATGGGACCCGGTGATTTAGTTCCCGAATTTGATCAGGCAATGAATCGCTTGCAAATAGGTGAAGTTAGTAATCCAGTGAAGACTGAATTTGGTTGGCATTTAATTCAGGTTCTCGAGCGCCGTGAAGCGCAGTTGACTTTAGAGAAGCAGCGCCAATTCGCCCGCGCAGCCATTCGTGAACGCAAGTTTGAGCAGGCTTATCAAGATTGGCTACGTGAATTACGCGACACCGCTACGGTAAAGATCATTAATGCAGATGATCCAGCAGCCAGTCCCCGTTAATCTCGTCATTAGCTCTGGAGAGCCTGCAGGGGTTGGTCCAGAGGTCTCTATTGCGGCTGCATTGGCCTTCTTGGAAGAGCAGCCTTCAAGCTCGATTACTTTGCTTGGCGATTACAGCTTATTTTCAGCCACTGATATCCCTAAAGAACTTTCTAATCGTTTGAAGCTTGAATCTATTGCGCTAGCTTCTCCAGTTACTGCGGGTCAATTAAATCCTGCTAACGCGCAATATGTTCTGAGTCTTCTGGACGCTGCGGTTAAGGGCTGCCTTGATGGTCGTTTTGATGCCATGGTGACTGCGCCAATACAAAAGAGCGTGATCAACCAAGGCCATACTTTAAATGATGATGTATTTACCGGACATACGGAATATCTAGCAAAGCTTTGCCATCAAGATCATGTTGTCATGATGTTGTGCGCGACATTACCAGCCGGCTTCTTGGGCTTGCATAAAAGCTGTGACCTTCGGGTGGCTTTGGTCACAACTCACCTACCTTTGAAGGAGGTTTCTGGTGCGCTCAACCAACAGTATGTTCTGGAAACCATTCAAATTGTCGATCGAGATCTGCGGGCAAAATTTGGTATTGCTAAACCTATTATTCGGATGGCGGGGCTCAATCCACATGCGGGTGAAGCTGGTTATCTAGGGCGCGAAGAGATTGATGTCATTCTTCCTGCTATCGAGGCTGCGAAAGATTTGGGTATTCAAGTCAGTGGACCTTATCCAGGAGATACGATGTTTGATGCCAAGGCTTTAGATGGCGTGGATACATTTATTGCGACGTATCACGATCAAGGTCTAGCGCCATTCAAATTTGTCAGCTTTGGTGGTGGCGTGAATGTTACCCTAGGCCTACCGATTATTCGTACTTCAGTGGATCATGGTACTGCACTAGATATTGCTGGACAAGGTATCGCAGATCCAGGCAGCATGTTAGAGGCTTTGCGACTCGCCTATCAATTAGCGGTAAATGTAAAGAACACAAAGAATCTATCAATATGACCCATCAAGCTCGTAAACGATTTGGTCAGAACTTTTTGCAGGACTCCGGAGTAATCTATTCCATAGTTGCGGCAATTAATCCTAGTGAAAATATGCATGTGATTGAGATTGGCCCCGGCCTTGGTGCATTAACAAGACCTTTATTAAGTAATCTAGAGCACCTAGATCTTTTAGAGATTGACCGAGATTTAGTGGCCTACTGGAATCAAGAGAATCTCAAGGGTCTGAATGTAATTGAGGGAGATGCCCTCAAGTTTGATTTCCTGGAATGGGCAAATGCCCGGCCGGCTAATAGTGGTCTGTGTAAGGTGGTTGGTAACTTGCCTTACAACATCTCCTCCCCATTACTCTTTCATCTTGTTTCTGCCGCCCACGCAATTGATGAGCAGGTATTCATGCTGCAAGCTGAAGTGGTTGAGCGTATGGTCTCTAAAGCTGGTGGATCTGAATTTAGTCGGCTTTCCGTTATGTTGCAAGCGCGCTACGATATGGAGCAAGTCTTAGAGGTTCCCCCTGAAGCATTTGATCCTCAGCCTAAAGTCAATTCTGCTGTAGTGCGTATGATTCCGCGCAGAGATTTCAACTTGAGTGATGCGCAGTGGCATGCTTTAGAAAAATTAGTGGCCGCAGCATTCTCTCAAAGAAGAAAAATGCTTCGTACGAACTTATCGGCCTTTGCTGATCGACTGTCTCTATCTGAATCTGAATTAAAAGCGCGTGCTCAGGATATTCCCGTAGAACGCTACATTGAATGGGCTAAAACTTTAGCCCATTAAGCATCTGGTTTTACTGGTAAGCAGCAGGATCAATCACTCGCATTTCAGCTTCAATCCACTTCTCTACTTCTTGATGAAGTTGGCCTCCTGTTTTTCCAGTAGAGCTAATGGCAGGGCCTATTGAGAAGATCACTGTACCTGCTTGCTTTAGAAAACTATTTTTAGGCCAGCAACGGCCGGCATTATGGGCAATCGGAATCACTAAAGCTTCAGTAGCGCTCGCTAGTCTTGCTCCACCTTTGCTGTACGGCTTGTGAGATCCAGTGGGCGTTCTAGTTCCCTCTGGAAATAACAAAATCCATTTACCTTCAGCCAAGCGTTTTTTCCCTTGGCCAACAACCGAGATGGCAGCCGTTTCTTTACTATTGCGATTGATATGAATCATCTTGAGTAAAGCCAAAGCCCAACCAAAGAAAGGGATCCAAAGCAATTCCCTTTTGAAAACAAAGCAAACCTGCTTAGGAAGCAGGGCGATATAAAAAATAGTTTCGTAAGCAGATTGATGCTTACTTAGAACGACAACAGGCTTATCCAAAACCGCCATCATGTTTTCCATCCCACGAATTTCGTAACGAATTCCACAAAGAGGCTGCAAAATCCAGATGACGGCTTTATTCCAAAGCCCAATAAAGCGATAACGATTCTCAGGATTGAGGAAGGGAAAAACTAGGATACACAGCACCGACCAAATCGGCGTGAATATCAGCAAAAAAAGGGTGAATAGGGCTGAGCGGATAAAAGTCATATTGGCATTAAACCTGATCTTGTAGCAGTGCAGTAGCAAATGCCATCAAATCTATATGAATCTGCGTTCCCTCTGGTAGACCACCTTTATCTAGGGTTTTACTACCCTTGCCGGTTAATACTAAATGCGGACTAGCGCCCAATGCAATTCCTGCCTGCAAGTCACGCAAGGAGTCGCCCACAATCGGCACTCCCAATAAAGGCGTGACACTCTGATTTTTCTTGTAGCGCAGTGCTATCTCTTTCATCATCCCCGGTAGGGGCTTGCGGCAATCGCATGCATTGGCATCAGTATGGGGGCAAAAGAAAATACTATCGATATGACCGCCCAAGGGTTTGAGGAGTTTATCCATCTTGCTATGCATTGCATGCAGGTCATTGATATTGAAATAGCCTCGCGCCAAACCAGATTGATTGGTTGCTACAGCGATTTGATAGCCAGCTTGATTCAGTAGTGCAATGGCTTCAAGACTGCCTGGCAAGGGAACCCACTCATCACTCGACTTGACATAATCATCTCGGTCTTCATTGATCACGCCATCGCGATCAAGAATGATTAGTTTGGAAGAGTTGTTGCTCATGCTAATTTGCCGAGGTCGGCAATAAGATTCATTTTCTGGTGAAGTTGTTGCAGGAGAGCTAGGCGGTTATCGCGCAGCTCTGGATTGGGGTCCATCACCATGACATCGGCAAAGAATTGATCGATTGGAGCGCTTAAAGCTACGAGAGCTTTTAATAGATCCACAAACTGACGTTGCTCATAAGCAGTGGTCAGTGTTGGGGTGAGCTTCTTAAGCGCTTCGTATAGGGCGATTTCAGCAGGAACTTGTAAGAGCTTGCTTGAGCAGGCTCCCGGAATAGTAGCGGCATTCTTCTTCAGAATATTACTGATACGCTTGTTTGCAGCGGCTAACTGAGCAGCTTCTGCCAAGGCGTTAAATTCACGCAATGCAGTTAAGCGATCAATTAAGTCATTTAATTGGGCAGGTGATTGACTTAACACCGCATCAATCTCTTCGGTAGTGAATGACTTGCCAGCAACGGCCTGATCACGCAAGTAAGCACGTAGACGATCGATAATGAAGGCGTAAATATCTTCAGCCTTCGCTTTCTCTTGAACGTCTTTCTGGGGAAATTGTTTGCGTGCCAGTTCAATGAGCTTAGGTAGGCTAAGGCTGAGATTCTTCTCTAGCAAGAGCCGGCAGATTCCAAGAGCATGTCGACGCAGGGCGTAGGGGTCTTTATCACCAGTTGGCGCAAGGCCAACACCCCAGATACCAACAAGAGTTTCTAGCTTGTCGGCAATCGCTAAGATGGTCCCAGTTTGAGTTTGGGGTAATGCGTCACCAGCAAAGCGAGGCATGTAATGCTCGCTACAAGCAGAGGCTACTTCAGAATTTTCACCATCATGCGTGGCGTAGTAACGGCCCATAATACCTTGGAGCTCTGGGAACTCGCCAACCATATCGGTTAATAAATCCGTTTTAGCAATCTCAGCAGCACGGCTAGCAAGTGTCTCATCAGCCGATAAAGTTTTTGCAATACCAGAAGCAATACCTTGAACACGCTTGGTGCGATCTAATTGATTACCAAGCTGATTGTGATAAACCACTTTTCCTAGATCAGCTACGCGAGATGCCAGTGGGCGCTTTTGATCTTGCTGGAAAAAGAAGCGTGCATCGGAAAGTCGTGGACGTACTACACGTTCATTGCCAGAAATAATTGCTTCGGGTTTATCGGTCTGAATATTAGAAACGATTAAGAAGCGATTCCGTAACTTACCTTGCTGATCAGTCAGAGCAAAGTATTTTTGATTGGTCTGCATTGTCAAAATCAAACATTCTTGTGGAACCTCTAAGAACTCTTGATCAAAGTGACACTCGTAAATTGCTGGCCACTCTACTAAGGCCGTCACTTCGTCTAACAGACTATCTGGCATCAGCGCTAAATCAGTCCCAGCAGCTTTTAATAATGCAGATTCGATAAATTCACGACGTTTTTCAAAGCTGGGTAACACTTTTGCTTTAGTGGTGAGATCTGATTCATACTGATCTGCAGAGGCAATAGTAATGACGCCTGGAGCTAGGAAGCGGTGGCCTTCTGTTTGGTTGCCTGCGTCAATGCCTAATGCACTGATGTGCAATGTTTGTTTGCCGTGAAGAGCAATGATGCGGTGCGCCGGACGTGCAAACTCAACGTCAGCTAATTCACCATTTTTCTGTAGTACTTGGTAGTGCATCATTTTGGCAATGGGTAACTTACCCAGTGTTAGCTCGAGGGCTTGCTGCGCAGTTTTTTCTAATGCGGCACCTTTGGCAATGACATTGAGATAGAGCGCTTCATTTTTTCCTTCACCGGATTTTTCTAAGGTGGAGAGGTCGATATCAGGGTAACCCAGGGAAGCTAATTTCTTTTGTAGTGGTGCAGTTGGCTTCCCATCAACATCAAAAGCAATGCTGGTTGGCAGTAATTTTTCACGTACTGGATAGTCTGGAGCTTGGCTTAAGACATTGGTAATTTGAACAGCAAGGCGACGCGGTGTAGCGTAGCTAGTAGTAACAGAGTGATCGCCCAAAAGACCTGCGGCCTTTAGATGTGAATAAATACCTTCACTAAAAGCATCTCCTAAGCGGCGTAATGATTTTGGTGGAAGCTCTTCAGTAAACAATTCAAGCAGAAGGTTGTTTGCTTGAGAGAGGGAATTCGGTGTACTCATAATTAGATCGAGTTGCTTAGGCTTTAGATTGACGTTGGCACATCGGGAATCCCAATTTCTCACGAGACTCAAAGTAAGCCTGCGCTACTGCGCGCGAGAGATTGCGAATGCGTCCGATATAGGCTGCACGCTCGGTAACCGAAATAGCGCCACGGGCATCCAGTAAGTTAAAAGTATGTCCAGCCTTCAGTACCATTTCATAAGCGGGTAAGGCTAATGGCACTTCCATCAAACGTTTGGCTTCACTTTCATAGTTAGTGAAGTTTGCAAACAAGAGATCGGTGTTGGAGTGTTCAAAGTTATAGCAAGACTGCTCCACTTCATTCTGGTGGTACACATCACCATAAGAGATGCCATCTGCCCAAACGAGGTCGTAAACGTTAGAGCAATTTTGGATATACATTGCCAAGCGTTCAATACCGTAGGTGATTTCGCCTAAAACAGGTTTGCAGTCAATGCCGCCCACTTGCTGGAAATAGGTGAACTGCGTCACTTCCATGCCGTTGAGCCAGACTTCCCAGCCTAAGCCCCAAGCACCTAAAGTTGGATTTTCCCAATCATCTTCAACAAAACGCACATCGTTTTGTTGAAGATCAAGACCCAAGGCAGCAAGCGAACCTAAGTAGAGCTCAAGGATATTTTCTGGTGCGGGTTTCAGTACTACCTGGTACTGGTAGTAGTGCTGCAGGCGATTCGGATTTTCTCCGTAGCGACCATCCTTGGGTCTACGTGAGGGTTGGACGTAAGCTGCTTTCCATGGCTCAGGGCCAATGGCTCTCAAGAAAGTAGCTGTATGAGATGTACCGGCACCGACCTCAAGGTCAATAGGTTGCAATAGGGCGCAACCTTGTTGGTCCCAGTAATCTTGGAGTTTGAGAATAATTTGCTGAAAAGTAAGCATGATTTACCTGGCTAAGTCTTTGATTTTACATGGCTAAGCAAGCCAACTAGGAAATTGCGATTAGATGCGTTTTTGGCGAATGAGGCCCAAGAGAAGCAAGAGGCATGAAAGACTCAGAATAGGTAGATTTCCCCAAAATACGTAAGGAGTTGTGCCTGAGTAGGCTTGGATCTTCAGGCTGAGCACTCCTTGTGTAAATTCATCGAGTTGTGACAGTACTTTGCCATCTGGCCCGAGCGCTGCCGTGATGCCTGTATTAGTGGCACGTAAGGCTGGAAGGCCAGTCTCTAAGGATCGTAACTGGGATAACCGCAACTGCTGAGCTGGTGCTTGAGAATCCCCAAACCAGGCTAGATTGGTCATGTTGATTAATAGGTTGACGGGTTGACTGCTGTGATGAATGCGGGAGGCTAATTCACCGCCAAAGACATCCTCATAGCAAATCGTAATGGCTGCATGAATCACATCTTTTCCAGAGCGAATAATGCTGAAAGGAGCTTGGTCTAGCTTGCCTCGTGCGAAGTCGCTCATAGGTACGTTAAAAGCATTTACAAACCAATGAAAGCCGGGCGGAATAAATTCTCCAAAAGGCACTAAGTGTGATTTGTCATATTGATAGCTTGCTACCTTGGGAGAGAGTCCAAGCGCACGGTTGGTGTACTGCACTCCAGCAGAATTACCCGCCTCTCCAATTAGGCCAAGTAAGACATTGCTAGAGGTATTAGAAGAAAACTGTTGGAGTGATCCCAATAAGCCAGCAGGCAAATTGCTTTGGGGCCAAGGATAAGCAGTCTCTGGAGTGATGATGAGATCGGCTGATTGACTCTCAATGGCATTGGTATAAAAACTAAATTGCTCTTCAATGGCTTTGGGGTTGAATTTGAGGCTCTGCTCAAAATTACCTTGAATTAAACGAACACTGAGTGGTTCGCCAATTGGTTTTGTGAAAGTCCAGAGGCTAGCAAGTTGCGCAAGGGTAATGGCAGCAATAATGCAGGCACTACTAAATAAGATATTTTTCTTTAGTTGGCTGATTTCCCAGGAGACCCACACCACTAAAAATGTGCATGCCAGACCGCCGAAGAATGGCGCTATTGGTGCGAAGGGGCCATTGAATTGCGCCTCAGCAAATCCCATCCAAGGAAAGCCAGTTAACACTATGCTGCGCAGATATTCAATCATTGCCCAAGAGGCCGCTAGTACCAAACCCGTCAGGCGCCGATGTCTTGTTAGGCAGAGGGAGAAAGAGGCGCCGGAGAAAAATAAAGCCATTCCAGCAGCCAATAAAAATACCGCTGTGCAAGAAAGAACAGCATGCATTCTGCCTATGTCATGCAGGCTAATGTAGATCCACCACAGACCCAGAACAAAGTAGCCTAGTCCAAATAACATACCTAAAAAAAATTGATTTTTAATCGAAGGGCTTAACTGCTGATCCATTCGCCACCAAATTAAACTCAAGATGGGGATCTGTATCCAGCCTCCAAGAGGTAGTTCTGCTACAGCGGCTAGTAAGACTCCAAGAAAAAATAACAGCAATGCATTGGAACTATTACGAAGCCTTGTTGATTGCAAATCAATCAAGATGATTCTCAGGAGGGTTGTTTCGGGAGTTGTCGCGCAAGCAGAATATGAATCTGTCTCGGATCAGCACGCTGAACCTCAAATTCAACCCCGTCAATTTCAATCAGTTCACCCATCTTCGGCACTCGACCAAGATGCTGAATGACTAAACCGGCAACCGTTTCAATACCTTCAACTTCAAATTGCGTACCGAGGGTCTCGTTAAATTGCTCGAGCTCAGTAATTCCTTTCACGCGAATATCACCATTGTCTAAAGAGATCAGGTTATCTGCCTCTTCATCAATATCGTGCTCATCTTCAATGTCGCCAACAATTTGCTCAAGGACGTCTTCAATTGTAATAACGCCAGCGACGCTGCTGTATTCATCGACGACAATGGCTAAGTGATTACGGTTATCTTTAAAGTCTCGTAGCAACACGCTTAAGCGCTTAGATTCAGGAATAAATACGGCAGGACGGAGCCAATCACGCACCTGAAAATCTTTTTCAGTGGAGTGACGCAATAAATCTTTTGCCAGCAGTATGCCAACCACATTGTCACGAGTACCTTCAAATACAGGGAAGCGTGAATGAGCGGCAGTAATCACACTTTTGATGATTTCCGACAAAGGCTGGCTAATGTCAATCCAGTCAATCTGCGCTCTGGGAATCAAAATATCGCGAGCACATAATTGCCCTACTTGGAATACACCCTCAATCATGGAGAGGGCATCTGCATCAATTAAGCCCTCTGTCTGGGCTTCTCTGAGGGTATCAATCAGTTCTTGACGACGTTCAGCTGGGCTGCTTGGCTGTGGCGTTAAAAAATCAGCCAAGCGTTCTAAAAGGGATTTATTGGGGTCAGGCATATAGCAAGAATATCGCAGAAATAAGTAAATTCAATGAAGGAGGCATTAGGGACGCCTTAAATGGGTGCGTAGGGATTAGTAAAGCCCAAGGATGTTAGGAGGACGATTTCTTTGTCTTCCATTTTCTTTGCTTCTTTGTCGCGCTCATGGTCAAGACCTTGGGCGTGTAAGCAGCCATGTATCACTAGATGGGCTAAGTGCGCCCTCATAGGCTTACTTTGCTCTAATGCCTCTTTTTGAATCACGGGGAGGCAAAAAATAATGTCGGCAGTCACAGTCTTCTTGCTGAGCTCGTAGGAAAAAGTGAGGACATTAGTTGCGTAGTCTTTACTACGAAAGGCAAAATTCAGTTTTTTCCCTTCAGCTAAATTAACAAATCGTAAGGTGATCAGACCATTTAAATGAACCGTTGCTTTTACCCATTTTTTGATTGCTGCTGAAGAGGCTAACGCAAAAACTTTTTCTTCAATTGCTGCACTGGCAAACTGAATATCTATCTCTAATTTAGAGGGGGATGATTGCTTGGTAGACATCTTAATAGACTGGCGGAGCAGTGAACTCACTGATGAGATCACCTCGCAGCGTGTAATTGAGTACTTCAGTGATGCGGATGTCCACCATCTGACCGATGAGTAATTCAATATCTGTATCTGGCGCAGTAAAGTGAATTACCCGGTTATTTGCAGCACGACCTTGCAGATTTACACCATCCTTTGCTAAGCCTTCAACAAGAACCCGTTCAGCGCTACCCAACATGTTTTTGCTAATTTGATTTGCTTGAGATTCAACTAGTGCCAGTAAGGTTTGCAGTCGCTTGAGTTTGACCTCATAAGGGGTCTCATCACTGAGATTAGCTGCCGGTGTGCCTGGACGTGCGCTGAAGATAAAGCAAAAGCTATTATCAAAATTGAGTTCTTCAACCATTTTGAGCAGTTTTGCAAAGTCTTCATCGGTTTCGCCAGGAAAGCCCACAATGAAGTCACTAGAGAGCGTCAGGTCGGGCCTCACAGCGCGCATCTTGCGAATAATACTTTTGTACTCAAGGGCGGTATAGCCACGTTTCATTGCAGATAAAACGGAGTCTGATGCATGTTGCACTGGAAGATGTAGGTGACTCACCAGCTTAGGAACTTTTGCGTAGACATCAATCAAGCGCTGAGTAAATTCCTTTGGGTGGCTAGTGGTAAAGCGAATTCTTTCAACGCCTGGTATTTCTGCGATGTATTCAATCAGTAGTGCAAAATCTGCAATCTCTTCCGTATTACCCATTTTGCCAAGATAAGCATTGACGTTTTGACCGAGTAAAACAATTTCTTTCACGCCTTGTGATGCAAGGCCGGCCACTTCTGTTAATACGTCATCAAAGGGACGCGAAACTTCTTCGCCACGAGTGTAAGGAACCACGCAGTAGCTACAGTACTTTGAGCAGCCTTCCATAATAGAGACGTAGGCTGAGCCGCGAGTTTGACGAGAGGCGGGTAGATGATCAAACTTTTCTATTTCTGGAAAAGAGATGTCAACTTGAGGTCTGCCGGTTTCGCGACGTTGTGTAATGAGATCAGATAAGCGATGCAGTGTTTGTGGACCGAAAACCACATCTACATAAGGAGCTCTATTAATAATTTGTTGACCTTCTTGACTGGCAACACAACCGCCAACACCAATCAATAAATCGGGTTTGCTTTTCTTGAGCTCACGCAGGCGTCCTAAGTCAGAAAATACCTTGTCTTCCGCTTTTTCACGAATCGAGCAAGTGTTCAATAGAACCACGTCTGCATCTTCGGGGGTATTAGTCATGACCATGCCTTCATTGGCATGTAGGAGGTCAGCCATCTTGCCCGAGTCGTACTCGTTCATTTGGCAGCCAAAGGTTTTGATATAGAGCTTTTTCATATGCCGTTCTCAGGTTTATAGCTGGGGGCGAAGCTGAGATTTTACGGGATAAATCGCCTAGAGCAGGCGTAGAGCCAGAATCGCAACAATGGTTGGTGGAATAGCGGCTATGAGTAGTAAGCCTGCCGAAACAGCTGCATTTGGGAAGTAACTACGCAAAATAGCCAGTCCAGCAGGGTTAGGAGCATTGGCGATGACTGTGAGGCCGCCGCCTGCTACTGCGCCGCCAACTAAAGCTAACTTGAATTCTGGGGAAGTACCCTGCACTAGTGAGCCTAAGTACGTGAGTGCTGCATTATCGGTAATCGCAGTTAATGCCAGGCTGCCATAGAAAACGGCCGTTGGGCTCATGTTTTCCAGAATTGGCTGTAGCCACCAACCTTGCAGTCCGCCGAGCACTACGAGTCCGGCCAAGAAAAAGCCAACCAATAAAGCCTCGCGCAAAATCAGTGGGTTTTGATGTTTTGGATAAGCCGTGGTGTAGCCAATGAAAAAGAGTAGTAACCACATGAAAATTACTGGGTCATGTGCAAAAGCGACGATACCCAGTAAAAAAAATAGATGAATGACTGTAATGGTGAGTGGAATACGAGTCTGATCTGCTTTGCTGATGGGCTCAATTAATTGCTTGTGAAAGAGCAGCGTTACGATTGTTGCATTAATAAAAATGGCGATCATCGCTTCAAGGCCAAAGTTGGCAAACATAAAAGCGCTACTCCAGCCCCAAGTGGATGCCACCATAAGCACCGGTGGTGCTGCAAAATTAGTTAGCGTGCCACCGATTGAAATATTGACGAACAGCACACCTAGAGTGCCGAACAGTAGTGGGGTTGAGCATTTATGGCGATAGACTAGGTCACGTAATAAGAATGCTGCCAGTGTCATTGCTGCAGGTTCAGTGATTAGCGAGCCTAACAACGGTGTGATGCTGAGGGTCAAGAAATATAGTGTAGGAGCTTGCTTAGTGCGCAAGAGGAGTTGAATTAGCTTGCCGAGTTTGTGTAGCAGCTGAGTGGCAAAATGCAGAATTGGCTTGCTACCAGCGACCACCATGATGGCAAAAACAAATAGCGGCTCGGTGAAGTTGCGTTTGTTGGCGTACTCTTTTGCTATGGCTAGATCATTAGCAAGCCACATAAAAATAATGAGGATGGCCGCCCAAAATCCAAAAACGATTTCTACTTCGCCAAGGAGATGCCATAAGCCAGCGTGCTTTGGGGATTTTTTTGCAAGCGCTTCAAAATACGAAGTACAAAAGGTATGGAGTACTGCAATGGCAAAAATAAGGCTGGCACCAAGCTCGGTAGGGGTAAAGTTCATAAGTACATATTATCAGGGCAGAGTCGATATCACGCTCTTCATAACGACCAAATAAAAGTATTAGTAATTTAGGAGATTTTCATGAAATTGAAATTAGGCTATCAAGAATTAATTGCCAATGCGATGTCACAAATTGAGACCGTTCCATTGGAGCAAGCCCAGCAATTGCTGGATGATCAGAGCACGGTATTTGTAGATATTCGGGACGTGAGGGAGTTAGAACGTGATGGGATGATTCCGAATGCAATTCATGCGCCGCGCGGCATGTTGGAATTTTGGGTTGACCCAGACAGTCCTTATTTCAAGCCGGTTTTTGGTGAGGGCAAGCGTTTAGTGCTCTATTGCGCATCCGCATGGCGCTCTGCCCTGGCAACAGAAACCCTTCAAAAAATGGGAGTGCCCGGTGTTTGTCATCTCGAAGGCGGTTTTAGCGCCTGGAAAAAGGCTGACTTGCCTGTAGCTGAGAAACATTCAAAGCCACCCTCCGTCTAAATTTCTAGAGCTAGGGATCTTGAAATAGATTAAATAAGCCCCACTTATGTGAGGTGATGTTCATTGATTAAGAGGGAAGAGGGAATACGCATGACTGTAGCTAGCAAAGAAACTTTAGGCTTTCAGGCCGAGGTAAAACAACTTTTACAACTGATGATCCATTCCTTATATTCCAATAAGGAAATTTTCCTACGTGAGTTGATCTCGAATGCATCTGATGCTTCAGATAAGCTGCGCTTTGAAGGGATTGAGCATCCCGAGTGGTATGGCGATGATCCTGATTTGAAGATCAAAGTCAGTTTTGATCAGGCTGCCAGAACCGTGACTATTGCTGATAATGGCATCGGTATGAGCCGCGATGAAGCCATTGCAAACTTGGGCACCATTGCCCGCTCGGGTACGAAAGAATTTTTCTCCAAGCTATCCGGCGATCAACAAAAAGATGCCGCATTAATTGGCCAGTTTGGCGTAGGTTTTTATTCAGCATTTATTGTGGCCGACCGCATTACTGTAGAGACGCGTCGTGCTGGTCTGCCGGCGACCGATGGGGTTCGTTGGGAGTCTGATGGTTCTGGCGAATTTACGGTTGAAAGTATTGATCGCCCTCAACGTGGAACATCGATCACGATGCATTTACGTGAAGGTGAGGACGATTTCCTTTCTACCCATAAGCTCAAGTCGATCATACGTAAATACTCTGATCACATCTCTTTGCCGATTCAGATGAATAAAGAAGAGTGGGATGCGGATAAAAAAGAGCAAGTGATTAAAGATGAGCTTGAAAGTATTAACCAGTCAAGTGCTCTATGGGCGCGCTCTAAGGCGGAGATTACTCAAGAGCAGTATGACGAATTTTATAAGCACTTGTCTCACGACTACGAAAATCCATTGTGCTATTCCCTAAATCGGGTTGAAGGCCGTAGTGAATTTACACAACTACTATATGTCCCTGCACGCGCACCATTTGATTTATGGGATCGTAATAAGCGTGGTGGTATTAAGTTGTATGTGAAGCGGGTATTCATCATGGATGATGCCGAGCAATTAATGCCGATGTATCTGCGCTTTGTCACTGGTGTGATTGATTCAACTGATCTGCCTTTAAACGTTTCCCGTGAGATTCTCCAGGAATCACGTGATGTCAAAATCATTCGCGAAAGCTCTACCAAGCGTGTACTCAGCATGTTAGAGGATCTGGCCAATAGCGATGATGAAGCTAAGAAAGAAAAGTACCGCACCTTCTGGACTCAGTTTGGACAAGTGCTCAAAGAAGGTGTTGGTGAAGATCAGCCAAATCAAGAGCGCATCCTAAAGCTCTTGCGTTTTGCAAGTACACAGATGGATTCTGCGGATCAAACTGTTTCCTTGGCTGAATATATTTCACGTATGAAGGAAGGTCAGGACAAGATTTATTACGTGACTGGCGATACTTTTAATGCTGCTAAAAATAGTCCGCATTTAGAAATCTTCCGCAAGAAGGGCGTCGAAGTGTTGCTGCTTACTGATCGAGTGGACGAATGGATGCTTTCTTTCTTTGCTGAGTTTGATGGCAAGCAGATGACCTCAGTAGCCAAGGGTGGTCTTGATCTCGGTAACTTAAGTGACGAGAAAGAAAAGAAGGAGCATGAGGAAACTGAGAAGAATTTCAAGGACTTACTCGATCGCATGAAAGCCGTATTAGAAGACAAGGCGAAAGATGTGCGTGTGACCTTCCGCTTGACTGATTCTCCAGCTTGTTTAGTCTCTGATGAGAACGAGCTTTCTGGAAATTTATTGCGCATGCTTAAAGCGGCGGGCCAGCAAGCGCCAGACACTAAACCTATTTTAGAGATCAATCCAGAGCATCCTTTGCTCCTCAAGTTGAAGTCAGATGATCAGCACTTTGATGAATGGACTCAGGTTTTGTTTGATCAAGCTCTTTTGGCAGAAGGTGGCCAATTGAATGATCCGGCCGCTTATGTAAAGCGTATTAATCAGTTGCTACTGTCTTAAATGACTGAAGTCTTAAAGAAAAACCCGACTTGCATTACGCAGGTCGGGTTTTTTTTGATTTTCTTGCTACTAGAAATATTCAGTATTACTGAGGAGCTTTAGCTGGTTGATTATTTTTTCCAGCGTTATATCCAGAGTTGTACTCAGAAGCCTGCTCTTTTTTGTAGGCATCGTATACGTAACCAGAAGCTGCACCAACTGCTGCGCCACCGACTGCACCCCAGATTGGGTTGCCGTGGAAAATAGCTGTACCAACTGCACCAGCAGCTGCACCGATACTGGCGCCAGATAAAGTACGTTGTTCTGTATTGCTCATATTGGAGCAACCTGCGATTGCTAGAGTTGCGGCAGTAATAGCGATCATTTTTTTCATATCAACTGTTCCTTAGTCTATAGATTGAATTGGCTAAATAATTTGGATTATTTTTTGGCACAAGGGAAGCGTGATGCCAAGAAGCCCAAGAAAACACCTGCTGCTGGTTTGTCAGCAGTTTGTTGGTTGGCTTGCCCAAATTTTACAAATTCACCAATTACTTCATCACGTGACGGCGCTGGTTGCTTTACACAAATATAGGGTTTTGCGCGCTGTGGATGGCGTGTAGCCAAATAGGTATCGTAAATGGCGGTTGTATAGCCTACGCAAAAGCTGCGGGATTCAGGACTTGCTGGCAATTTACAGACGTTAACAAGCTCTTGTGTGCTCAGGACCTGAATTTTTTCTTGAGCCTGGGCTGAGCCAGAAAATGCCCCTAAGGCAGCTAATAGAACTAAAACTTTTTTCATGGGTTCTCCCTTGGGTGTATGTGAATTTGATAATAAACCATATTCAAGGCCTTAAATTGCACTAAATAAGTGCATTAATATCGAAATTCGGTCTTGATATTCCCCATAATGATGCAAAAAATATGGGGAGTTATTTCGGTGGAAACTTTGAAATCAGGCATTGATGTCTTATTTATTTTGCTCGGCGCCATCATGGTTTTGGCTATGCATGCAGGATTTGCATTTCTTGAGCTCGGCACTGTGCGCAAAAAAAACCAAGTTAATGCTTTGGTCAAAATCCTAGTGGACTTTGCAGTATCAACCATTGCCTATTTCTTTATTGGGTATAGCATTGCTTACGGCGTTGATTTTTTCTCAGGCGCTGAAATCTTGGCCGATAAAAATGGCTATGAACTAGTTAAATTCTTTTTCTTACTGACTTTTGCTGCTGCTATTCCGGCAATTATCTCTGGCGGTATTGCGGAGCGTGCAAAGTTCAATCCCCAGCTGATAGCTACTTTTATTCTGGTGGGTTTCATCTACCCCTTCTTTGAAGGTATTGCCTGGAATCAGCATTACGGTATTCAAGCGTGGATTAAGACGCTGACCGGTGAGGAGTTTCATGACTTTGCGGGATCGGTTGTGGTGCATGCGGTCGGTGGTTGGATCGCATTGCCAGCAGTCATTCTCTTGGGTGCTCGTCGCGGTCGCTACACCAAGGATGGCAACGTTGCAGCGCATCCACCATCTAGTATTCCATTCTTGGCATTAGGTGCCTGGATTTTGGCGGTAGGTTGGTTTGGATTTAACGTCATGAGTGCGCAGACTATAGATAAAGTCAGTGGCTTGGTGGCCATGAATTCCCTCATGGCGATGGTTGGCGGTACTTTGGCTGCATGGGTAATCGGTCGCAATGACCCAGGCTTTACTTATAACGGGCCGCTAGCTGGCTTGGTAGCGGTTTGTGCTGGCTCAGATCTAATGCATCCAATGGGCGCCTTAGTAGTTGGTTTAATTGCTGGTGCTCTCTTTGTATATATGTTTACTTTGGTGCAAAATCGCTGGAAGATCGACGATGTGTTGGGCGTCTGGCCACTTCATGGTTTATGCGGTTTATGGGGTGGCTTGGCTGCGGGTATTTTTGGGACAAAAGCACTGGGCGGTCTTGGCGGAGTGACTTTCTTAGGGCAGTTGATTGGAACTGGCTTGGGGGTTGCAATTGCCCTTATTAGTGGTTTTGTAGTTTATGGATTGCTAAAAGTTGCTTTAGGTATCCGCATGTCACAGGAGGAAGAGTACGAAGGTGCCGATTTAAGTATTCACCGGATTTCTTCTACTCCTGATCGTGAGCCTAACTGGTAGGCTGTCATAAATATAGCCATTACCTATAATGGGTCATGGCTATATTTGAACTAGATGGAAATGCTCCTCGCTTAGACGACGGAGCTTGGGTTGCCGAGAGCGCAGAAGTGATTGGTAGAGTCGAGCTTCACAAAAATGCGAGTGTGTGGCCCAAGGTCGTGATCCGTGGCGATAACGATCTGATCCAAATAGGTGAGGGCAGTAATGTTCAAGATGCTTCTATCTTGCATACTGATCCTGGCTATCCCCTCATCCTCGGAAAGTACGTTACTGTTGGACATCAAGTAATGCTCCATGGTTGCCAAATAGGCGATGGTAGCTTGGTGGGCATTGGCGCAGTCATTTTGAACGGAGCCAAAATTGGCAAGAACTGTTTGGTGGGTGCCGGCGCATTAGTCACTGAAGGCAAAGAATTTCCTGATGGCTCGATGATTTTGGGCTCACCCGCTAAGGCAGTGAAGTCACTAACCCCAGAGCAGATTGCGGGTATTGAAGATATTGCTGGTCGTTATGTCAAAAATGCGCAGCGATATCAGCAGACTCTGAAGAAAATTTCCTGATCTAAAAAAGTCCATCAAAATTGTTCTACGTTTTTAATGTTGTCTTTCCGGTATTTGCCCTTATTTTGATTGGCTATGCTTGTGGACGTTCAGGCAAATTAGGTGAGAGTGCATCCATCGAGTTAAATCGCTTTGTCGTTTGGCTTGCGTTGCCTGCGCAGTTATTTAATTTCGCATCGAGTAGTGGTTGGCAAACACTATGGCAGCCTGGCTTTATTACAGCTTTCTTTCTAAGTTGCTTGCTAGTATTTACTTTGGTAATGTTAGTTAGCTGGGTTCGCAAGCGAGATTTGGCAGCAGCTAGTTTTTCAGGTTTAAGTGCGTCTTACTCCAACACGGGATACATGGGTATTCCGCTCTGTGTTTTGGCGCTTGGTCAAGATGGTTTGGCGCCAGCAATTATTGCGACCTTTATTGTCTTTGTGATGTTTGCTATAGCCACAGTACTCATTGAGGTTGGCATACAGTCCCATAAAAAATCCCATGAAATTATTTGGAATGTACTGCAGTCGCTTTGCACTAATCCACTATTGATTGCCCCAGTGGCAGGTTTACTATGGTCATCTACAGATTTGGTTCTATATGACCCATTAGCGCAAGTCATCGCTTTCTTAGCTGCGGCTGCAACGCCTTGCGCATTAGTTTCTATTGGGCTGTTTTTGATACAAAAAGAAAAGTCAGCGTCACAGCAGGTGTGGGGTATTAGCGTCGCAAAACTCATTATTCAGCCGCTAGTCGCTTGGTTGATTGCCGGGCCAATCTTAGGTTTATCGGACTTATGGGTGAGTGCTGTAGTGATACTAGCCGCACTTCCTACTGGTACCGGCCCATTTATGTTGGCTCAATATTACAACGCAGATGGTCGAATTATTTCTCGAGTAGTGCTTTTAACTACAGTGGGATCTTTGTTAACACTGTCTTTATTCCTGTGGTGGAGTAAAGGGGTTTAATCCCTCAGCATCGATTTGCTTTTCCCAAGATGCATCAATAAATGCAGGTAGTGTCATACATTGATGAAATATTTTCATGAGTGTTGGGTAACTCGTCATATCGATCTTTGCACTGAGTGCATTAAAAATTTGCGGCACTAGGCAAATATCAATCAAGCCAGGCTGATCTCCACAAGCAAAACGACCCACTCTCGTATCTACGCTTAATTGCTTTTCCAGGCTTTCTAACCCCAAAATCATCCAATGATGACTCCAGGTATCTTTTGCCTCTGTACTCACGCCCATGGTTTTCATAAGATAGCGCAATACCCTGACATTATTTAGTGGATGAATTTCCATGGCGATATCCATGGCTACTGAACGCACCCACGCTCGATCGATTGCAGTTTGAGGTAGTAGCGGAGGATTTGATCGAACCTCTTCTAGATATTCAATGATGGCAAGTGATTGGTGAATGGTGTGAGAACCATTGGTATAAAGGGGCACTAAGCGATTGGGATTTTTTTTTGCATACTCACCAGCAGTTTGGGCGCCTCCACTTTGAACAATATGAATTGGAATCACCTCATAATCTAGACCCTTTAAATTGAGTGCAATGCGCACCCGAAAGGCTGCCGAGCTACGCCAAAAACTATAAAGCTGAGTTTTCATAACAGTTTCCTTAATGACATTCCCCTGAGTATATTGAGGACTTCATTGATTGGGTGCTATCGGTGATTTAGACTAGATGCTATGGATCAAATTAATTTCTGGATTGGCATCATTGCTACGGTGGCTTTTGCAGTCACTGGTGTACTCGTCATTGCTGATCGGGGCGTTGATCTTTTTGGCGTCATGGTATTGGGTGTGATTACTGCCATTGGTGGCGGAACTCTCCGCGACATCATTTTGGATGTCCCTTCATTTTGGTCGATTGCGCAAATTTACATCTGGGTAGCCTTGGGAGCGTGCGTCGTGACTTTTATAGCGGAATCTTTTTTTACGCAGCCGCAGATTTATCGCTGGATGCTCTATATCGACGGCCTGGGTGCTGCTTTGTTTGGTATTCAGGGTGCTGATAAGGCTTGGAACTTAGGGTTTGGTTTACCAGTTGCCCCGGTGATCTTAGGTGTAGTGACGGCTATCGGTGGTGGCTTGTTGCGGGATATTTTGGCCGGTAGAAAAACTTTACTCATGTCGCATGAGCTATATGCAATCCCCGTCACTTTAGGTTGCTTCATTTATGTTCTGATTCTGAATTTTTCCCCCGAATACACACTCGAAGGATCGGTGCTTTGCATGCTCGCTATTTTTGGATTACGCGCAGCTGCCATCTACTGGGATCTGCGCGTACCCAAATTATTTATTACTAAAACGCGCTAACGGCGCCATCACTGCGGGGATCCCAACCGCCATGCAAGGTACCAGAAGGATCGCGAATGATACAACCAGCGTGGCCAACGGTTTCATCAAAGGCATCGAGCATTTCAATCTCGTGTCCCAGGGCATGCAGTTCTTTAGCAACCCATGGACTAAAGCGCGATTCTAATTTCAAGCTATCACTAGTTTGTCCCCAGGTTCTACCGAGTAACCAGCGTGGGCGACTGATAGCGTCCTGAGGATCAAGTCCATAAGTTGCGGTGCGAGTGAAAACGGCACACTGAGTCTGTGGTTGACCATCGCCACCCATAGTGCCGTAGACCATCGATCGACCATCCTTGAATAAAGCCATCGCCGGGTTCAATGTATGGAATGGTTTGCGATAGGGTTCAAGGTGATTGAGTGTTTTTGGATCCAGAGAAAAGCTGCATCCGCGGTTCTGCCAGTTCACACCAGACTTGGGCAATACGATGCCAGCACCAAACTCGTGATAAATACTTTGAATAAAGGAAACGCAATTTCCATTGCCATCAACCACGCCCATCCAAATTGTATCGGCTGGTCCTTTACCCTGACCCCAAGGCAATGCCTGTTCAGGATCAATATTTTTTGCCAATTTCTTCAAGAATGCAGGAGCTAAGAATGACTGCGCATTTTTTATCATATACGCTGGATCGGTGACAAATTGATCGCGTACCTTAAACGCCTGTTTGGTAGCCTCAACACAGTGATGAACATACTCAGGACTATCGACTTTGAATCGTTTGAGATTGAGTTGATCCAAGATGCCAATGATCATCAAAGATACAACGCCTTGGGTTGGCGGCGTCATGTTGTATACATTGCCTGTGCTGTGCTTGAGCTCAAGCGGGTCAATCAGTTTCGCTTGATGGCGATGAAGGTCAGATAGTCTGAGAGGGCTACCAATCTCTGTAAGCTCTTTTGCGAGTAATTCAGCTAAATCGCCACGATAGTAATCTTCTGTTCCCTTGCGAGAGATTTGCCGCAGGGTTCTTGCAAGACGTTCTTGTTTAAAGATGCTGCCCACTTCAGGGGCTTTGCCATTCACTAAAAATGTCTCTGCAAATCCGGGAATGGGACTTAACTCCACCCTCTTTTTCTCGGTCAAACTTGACTGACTGTGAGTGACCGGGACTCCAGCTTCAGCATAGTGAATAGCATCTGCCAGCAAGCGGGAGAGTGGAAGTCTTCCACCTAAACCTTGTTGTGATAGTTTCTGAGCGGCGCCCCAACCAGAGATGGTGCCTGCAACTGTATTGGCTGCAATGGCACCTCTAAAAGGAATGGCCTTGGTGATTCCACGCTCCGCATACCACTGTTTAGTCGCTAGACCAGCGGCTGCACCACAAGCATCAATGCCACCCATCGCTTTACCGGGAGAGTGAACTACCCAGAAAGAGTCACCACCAATGGAGTTCATGTGGGGGTAAACAACGGCAATGGTCGCTGCTGCTGCAATCATTGCCTCTAATGCATTACCACCTTCACGTAGTACCGCTAATGCCGATTCAGATGCTAGTGAGTGTGGCGCTACCGCCATCCCTCGAATTCCCCATTTTTGTTGCATTACCAAATCCCTTTGACTGCTGTCTCAATAAGTATTGTTATTTATTCTCTCGTAGCTGACGTTCAATGTCAGAGCTGGAGTCTACCGTAATCTCATTTTGCTCTACACCAGCTAATGGATCAACCGATGGACCGCTAGCATCAAAGACAGCAGCAGGTTTATCAACAAAATAGGTCACAGTTTCTGGGATAAAGATAATGATGGCAACCAATATGAGTTGTAAGCCAACCCAAGGTAGCGCCCCATAGTAGATATCCGAACTTTTGAGAGATTTGGGTGCAACCCCACGCAAATAGAACAATGCAAAACCAAATGGCGGATGCATGAACGAAGTTTGCATATTAGCGCCCAGTAGAACGCCGAACCAAATCAGATCAATGCCAAGCTTTTCGGCAACTGGTGCCAATAAAGGGATGATGATGAAGGCAATCTCAAAGTAATCTAGGAAGAAGGCTAAGAAGAATACAAATAAGTTCACCGCAATTAGGAAGCCAACTTGACCACCTGGTAGGCCAGATAGCAGGTTCTCAATCCATAGATCACCATCCACTCCTCTAAATGCAAGTCCAAATACGGTTGAGCCAATCAAGATAAAGATCACCATGGCATTGATGCGCATAGTGGAAGTCATTGCTTCCCAAACCAGTGCTTTTTGCAGACGCTTATTCATCGCTGCCAGAATTAAGGCGCCAACTGAGCCCATTGCGCCACCTTCAGTCGGTGTAGCTAGACCCATCAAAATAGTTCCAAGCACTAAAAAGATCAGGGCAATCGACGGGACAATTCCCCAGAGAATTTTCTTGAGTAACTTCCAATCAATTTTCGGACGAGCTTCTAGTGGTAGTGCTGGTACATCTTGCGGTCTAAAGATCGATAAAAAGAAAATGAACAAGCAAAAGAGCGTTACTTGGATGATAGATGGGCCGATAGCACCGGCATACATATCACCAACAGACTTACCCAATTGGTCTGCCAGCACGATCAATACCAATGATGGAGGAATCAATTGGGTGATCGTGCCAGAGGCTGCGATCACACCAGTTGCTACTCGTGGGTTATAGCCGTAACGCAACATTACTGGTAATGAGATTAATCCCATGGCAATGACGGACGCTGCCACTGTGCCAGTAATAGCACCCAAAATTGCGCCAACAATAATCACTGCATATGCAAGACCGCCACGGATCGGACCAAATAATTGCCCCAAGCCCTCAAGCATATCTTCTGCTAAACCACACTTTTCAAGAATGGCTCCCATAAAGGTGAAGAAGGGGATCGAGAGCAATAGATCATTTGAAAGAATTCCAAAGACCCTGTCTGGCAGTGCTTGCAAAAAGGTGGGCTGGAACATGCCCATCTCAATGCCGATAAAAGAAAAGAATAAGCCAACTGCGCCAAGTGAAAAGGCTGCTGGATACCCAATCAATAAAAATATAATTAAGCCCCCAAACATAATGGGGGCCATCAGATCATGACTAATCATTGCAAAGGTCTTTCGTACTTAGGATCGATTTTGATCACGCCAATAATGGCTGCGTATCGTTTGATAATTTCAGAGAGACCCTGAAGGGTCAGCAAGAAGAAGCCCAGAGTAATGGCACCTCGGACTGGCCAGCGAATCAGGCCGCCAGGATTGCTTGAGGTTTCATTCTGAATAATGGATGTGATGAAAAATTCCCAGGAGTAGTAGCCAATGATGATGGTCACTGGTAGGAAGAAAATAATGCCGCCCCAGAAATCTAACCAAAGACGAACTCTGTTGGGATAGAGCGCATAGAGCACATCTACCCGAACATGTTCATTTAATCGAAACGTAGTGGCGGCACCAAACATCACCATTCCAGCAAACAAATACCACTGCGCTTCTAGCCAGCCATTCGAACTGACATTAAAGCCGTACCGGATCAGCGCATTTGCGGTGCTGACCAGTACGGCAATTAATACCAACCAACTCGCAAAGACACCAAAACGGTCATTTAGGCGATCAACGAAACTTGAAAAAACTAATAATTGTTTTGGCATATCAACTTATCGGTAGGTTCTTATTTGACTGGGTTGCTTAGCATGAAGCTCATGAGCGTTTGCTCTGCAACCTTATTCCACAGCATTTGGTCGTTACGGAACTTCTTCCATGGCTCATAAATTTTCTTGAACGATGGATTTTTGGCAGCCTCTTCTTCATACATCTCGAACGCAGCAGTAGAGGCTGCTTTCATGATCTCAGTTGAGTAAGACTGGAGCTTGACTCCATTCTTGATGAGGCTTTGCAAGGCGATCGGATTTTTGTAATCGTATTCAGCCATCATGTCGATATTGCATTCTGCACATGCGGAGGTAAATGCCTCTTGATATTGCTTAGGCAATTTTTCCCATTCCTTAATATTGACGTACATGGAATACATTGAGCAAGCTTCCCACCATCCTGGGTAGTAGTAGTAAGGCGCAATTTTGTAAAAGCCTAATTTCTCATCGTCATACGGACCAACCCACTCAGCCGCATCGATAACACCTTTTTCTAGGGCGGGGTAAATATCGCCGCCAGCGATTTGCTGAGGGATTGCGCCTAGACGTGACATGACTTCACCACCTAAGCCTGCAATACGCATTTTTAGACCTTTGAGGTCAGCAACTGTTTTGACGGGTTTCTTGAACCAGCCACCCATTTGTGTCCCGGTATTTCCTGCAGGGAAGGAGACGATGTTGTAATCACGCAAGAATTCACGTTGGAGCTTTAAGCCTCCACCCCAATACATCCAGGCATTTTGCTGACGTTGGTTCATGCCGAAAGGTACGGTGGTATCAAACGCAAAGGTTTTATTTTTTCCAACGAAGTAATAGCCAGCCGTATGAGTGCACTCAACAGTACCTTGCTGAACCGCATCTACCGTACCAAATGCGGGAACAATCTCGCCGGCACCAAAAATACGGATTTGAAACTTACCATCAGTCAGTGCGGCAACGCGCTTGGAAATATATTCGCCACCACCGTAAATCGTATCTAAGCTTTTTGGAAAGCTAGAGGCGCAGCGCCATTTCACTTCAGGCATGGACTGCGCAATTGCAGGAGCTGCTAGTACACCAGCAGCTGCGCCCATTGCAGTTTTGCTTAAAAAGTCACGTCTTTTCATTTGTATAGCTCCTTAATTAGTTATCTTTTTAGTGCGCTGCCAGATACTGACCGCTAATGCCATTAAATCGGGATACCCTTAGGTGCTCATTTACATTTGCACCTAAATTGGGCGGCTTGCAATATCTTGGTGCAAACACCTGCTTAGAGAATGCATCGAATGCGTTGCAACAAATCCACATTTATGGGGAAAACCCCGATCCAATTTGATGGGGAATTACCCTAAGTAGTGGATTTCTTTGATTTTTTTCAAAGCATAATCGCCTAGTTGTTTTTTATTTAATAAAAATAGTTAGGAGCTACTGATGTCAACATCAACTAAAGCAGCCCCAATGACCGCTGAAGAACGCAAAGTTATTTTTGCTTCCTCTTTAGGTACGGTTTTTGAGTGGTACGACTTTTATCTTTACGGTTCATTGGCTGCTGTTATTGCCAAGCAATTCTTCTCTGGCTTAGATGCTGGCTCGGCCTTCATTTTTGCTTTGTTAGCTTTTGCTGCCGGCTTTATCGTTCGCCCATTCGGCGCGCTGGTATTCGGTCGTTTAGGCGATTTGATTGGTCGTAAGTACACCTTCTTAGTAACGATTCTATTGATGGGTGGTGCAACCTTCATCGTGGGTATTTTGCCTAACTACGCATCTATCGGCGTTGCTGCTCCTGTGATCTTGATCGCATTGCGCATGCTGCAAGGTTTGGCTTTGGGTGGTGAGTACGGCGGTGCTGCCACTTATGTGGCGGAGCATGCTCCTCACGGTAAACGTGGCGCATACACATCTTGGATCCAAACAACAGCTACTCTTGGCTTGTTCCTGTCCTTGTTAGTGATTTTGTTCACACGTGAATTTACTGGCGCAGACTTTGATGTCTGGGGTTGGCGTATTCCTTTCATCGCTTCTATCGCATTGTTGGCTGTTTCTGTTTACATTCGTTTGTCGATGAACGAATCACCAGCTTTCAAGAAGATGAAAGATGAAGGCAAGTTGTCTAAAGCACCTTTGACAGAATCATTCGGTCAATGGAAGAACTTAAAGATTGTGATCTTGGCATTGTTTGGTCTGGTTGCAGGTCAAGCGGTAGTTTGGTACACAGGTCAGTTCTATGCTTTGTTCTACCTCACTCAAGTATTGAAGGTAGATCCTAAGACTGCAAACTTATTGATTGCTGCTTCATTGGTAATCGGTACACCATTCTTTGTGGTTTTCGGTAGCTTGTCAGACAAGATTGGCCGTAAGGTCATCATCATGGGTGGTTTGTTACTCGCCATCATTCTGTACATCCCGAACACACCGGTTTCCTTGTTTAACGGCTTAACCCACTTTGCTAACCCAGCATTAGAAAAGGCAATGGTGACTGCACCAGCAAGCATTACTGCTGATGTGAACGAATGTACTTTCCAGTTCAACCCAACAGGTACTGCGAAGTTCACGAGTTCTTGCGACATTGCAAAGCAGGTGATGGCTTCTAACTCTGCAAGCTACACAACTATCCCTGGTCCAGCCGGTGGTATCGCTGTTGTGAAGATTGGCGAGGTAGAGATTCAAGGCTATTCTGCCAAAGGTATGGCTCCAGCCGATGCGAAAGCAAAAGATGCTGAGTTCAAGAAAGCCATTCGTGAGGCATTGAACGCGGCTGGTTACCCTGCAAAAGCTGATCCTGCTGCCATGAATCTTCCTGCAATTCTTGGACTCTTGGTGATCTTGGTGATTTTGGTAACCATGGTATATGGTCCAATCGCAGCGATGTTGGTTGAGATGTTCCCAACCCGCATTCGTTACACCTCAATGTCTTTGCCATACCATATTGGTAACGGTTGGTTCGGCGGCTTATTGCCAACGATCTCCTTTGCCTTGGTTGCGCAAAACGGTAATATTTACTACGGTCTCTGGTACCCAATCATCATCGCCGCGATGACATTGGTAATTGGTGTTCTGTTTGTTAAAGAAACTAAAGACGTAGATATTTACGCCAAAGACTAAGTTTTATTAGTCCGTCTCAAAAACTAAACCCGACCACGCTGTGGTCGGGTTTTTTTATTGCCAAAAATCAATCACGGCGATTAATCCCAAAGATTTTTTTGATTGCCCCGATTAAAGAGGGCTTGATTTTGATCCGCAATGGATGTCAGTCTTTGACCTGGCAGGACCGTAATCTCGGCACCAGCTGCCAGTACGCCAGTTTGATTGACGCGTAGATACCATCCACTAAAGCCCGATTGCAACATGGCTTTGGCAGCGCCCTTATATTTCATCTTCGCGTTGAACTTAAAGCAGGGTTCGCGTAGCTTGACTACAGTAAATTGAAGGGTGCCAATGTACATTTGATCCCCAACAAATATCTCGTTTTCTAGCAAGCCTTCAATCGTGAAGTTTTCACCCAAAGCACCCAGGGGGAGATTGACTGATTTTTTAGTTTCGTGGGAAAGTAGTTCGTTCCAAAAGGCATAGTGCTCCATTGGATAAACGTAAATTGCTTTTTCAATGCCGCCGTGCACTGATGGATCGGCTTGCTCATCGCCCACAACACCAAGTCGAGTAATTTCTATAGGGGCAGGGGAGACGATATTACTGATCGATTTTTTTTCGATAGCCGAGGCTACGGTGGAGTAATTTGGGTGATGAGACGCAAAGAGCGGCAGCACTTTGCCGGTGGATATAGAGAGAAGTCGCATAAGTGTTTTGGCTGATAAGATGAAATGAACTCAGAAAGTAAATGATGCCTTTGTATAGATTATTCATAGTAGCAATTCTTTGGGTGCTTACCAGCCAGATAGCACTCGCTAAGTGGGATGAGGAGTGGGATGTCACCACTAATGGCAAAGATGAATTGGTCTACTATTACAAGATAAATGACCTGGGGCAAAAGCTGGTCTTAGATAAGTATGTCAAGCGCCTGATTTTTATTCAGCCTGACCGCCTATATAAGCGCACTATTCGACTGATCAAAGTGGATGGGCAATCCATTGAGGTAATGAGCGACCCTTTTTCACGCTTTCCAGAGCAAACGGCGATTACTTTTGAAAACAAAGATGAGGTCTTAAAGAAACTCTTTTTATCCAAAAAAATTGAAGTTTTCGTACGCTATAACCGGGATGAGGCGGTGAGCGTCTTTCAGATTAAGTAAGACCGCATCTTTTTATTAGTGGTAATTATGCTGGGGGTTTTCCTGATATACATATTTAGTAATGGGATTACGATAACTTATCTTTTTAAAGGGGTTGGGCATGTCAAATCAAGAAAACGATCTTCTTAGTCGACGTAATGCGATTAAGTTTGGTTTTGCATCACTCTCCACGGCGGGCATGGTTACCGCTGCTCAAGCTCACAAGTCGGGTGACTCAATCCAGACCCCTTTTGTAGTTGCGCAAACACTGATACCCATTGCGGGGAGTGACGCTGAATTTCCTGTACGTCGTATTTACTGTATCGGTAGAAATTATGCAGCCCATGCACGTGAGATGGGATCTGACCCTACTCGGGAGCCACCATTCTTTTTTCAGAAGCCAACAGATGCCATTCAGTTCGTAGCGCCTAATAAGCTAGTGGATCATCCCTATCCATCGCTGACTAAAAACTATCACTACGAGGTTGAGTTGGTTGCAGCTCTCAACAAGGGTGGAAAAAATATTTCTGTAGAGAAGGCGCTGGAGCATGTCTTTGGGTACGCTTTGGGTTTAGATATGACGCGCCGTGATTTACAACGCTTTATGGGTGACCAGAAAAAGCCCTGGGAAATTGGTAAATCTTTTGATTACTCTGCCCCTATTGGACCGATTTTTCGGGTGGGTCAGGTGAGCCACTTTACTAAAGGCACAATTTCACTTTCTGTAAACGGTGTTGTGAAACAGAAGGCCAATTTAGATCAAATGATTTGGTCGGTAGCAGAGCAAATTGCCAAGCTATCCGAGGCGAATGAATTATTTCCCGGCGATATCATTTATTCTGGCACCCCTGAGAATGTTGGGCCAGTGATTCGTGGAGATGTTATTCGATGCGCTATCGATAATTTGCCGGATTTAAGCATTAAGATCGTTTGATAATCTATGTTTATCAGTTCAAAGTAGATTAATTGAGCATTCTGACCAAATAAGCTAAAATCTGACCTTCGGCGATTTAGCTCAGTTGGTTAGAGCGATGGAATCATAATCCACAGGTCCGGGGTTCGAATCCCTGAATCGCCACCAAACATAAGGGTCTGGAGTCTTTTTCAGATTAAAAGTATCTAAGTGACGAGTTAGGTACTTTTTTCAAGATCCATCAAGAAACCCGTAGATTCAAGGTCTACGGGTTTTTTCTTGTCTGTTCACACTTAGAACTGGTTGATTTCTCCTCCGTACCTTGTACCTTCCTAGTTCCTAAAACAGGTTCAGAAAGGGTTTAAATCATGTCTAAACGAGTTTGTATCTATGTTCGAGTATCTACCACCAAACAGACTGTAGAGAACCAAATACAGGTTCTTAGAGAGTATTCAGATAGATGTGGGTACCATATCACTCAAATCTACTCAGATAACGGTATATCGGGTTCTAAGGGACGTCAGGATCGTCCTGGACTGGATCAGATGTTAAAAGACGGTGTTCAGAGGAAGTTTGAGATGGTTCTAGTGTGGTCTGTGGACAGATTAGGTCGTTCAGTCACTCATTTGGTAGAAGTCATGAATGAACTCAATGAACTCAAAATTGACTTGTATTTCAATCAACAGTCGATTGATACGTCTACATCGTCAGGTCGGATGATTTTTGGAATCTTTGGTTGTATCTCTGAAATGGAAAGAAGTTTAATTTCGGAGAGAGTGAAAAGTGGATTGGATCGAGCGGTCAGTCAAGGAAAGAAACTCGGACGTCCAACAAAGATGAATGAAGGAATGAAAAGTGCGGTCAAGTTGTTGAGAGAAAAGGGAATGGGTATCAAACAAATCTCAAAACAACTTCAGATTGGAGTCGGAACTGTTTACTCGGTACTTTAAAATTTATTAGTTTCTTTTTTACAGTTACCAATAAATTGTTTTGAAACTGTTGAGTTAGATAATTTATCTAATTTTGTAGATTGAGATTTTCCAAATCCAGTCAATCTTTCAAAATAGAGGGTCTCAAGAAAACTTTCATTTATTTCATCAACCTTTTTTACACAAGTAATATATTCCTTTGAGAATGGTTGACACTGGTAATCTGGTAGTTGACCATTTACGAATTTAAAGGTCAATTTCTCAGGTGTAATACCTGTCGTATCTTTACCCATCACATTACCAACCCATTTTGTTTCTCCCTCACATGAGAGTATGAAGGAGTCGTCATCACTTTTTCCACAAGATGTAAGAAACACAGTAGAAACCAGTAGTCCGAGTAGTAACGAAATGGTAGTATTTTTCATAATTATCAGACTATCATAGAAGAAAAAAATGGTCACAAAATATGAGAAAAGTTAACCTATTCAGTACCAAAGTTACTAGTAATGAGGAAATTGACTATGACAATAAGAGATTGGTCTATGTGAATGACCTTGTTCCTGTCACAACACACTCCTATGAAGACCATAACTTATCAACGGATCAAGTCATTTCATTGTTCGATGGTGGATATAGAGTTGGTATATTAGAACAACTAGATTATGTAAAGAATCAATCAAAATTTATTGAAGAACAAGTTCTAGTTTTAATTAATGAGTTCGAGAGATTTACCTACGAACAGAATATTGATAGTCAAAGTAGTAAAAAATTCATTTTAGAATTCAAGACAATATTACGTGAATACCAATTAAATATTGAATCTAACTTAAGAAATAAATTTGATGTTTGTCAGTATTCAAACGAAAAGAGAGTTAGGAATCAAGAGGTAAAGAATAAAGGTGAAGAGTTTCTTGAGGGGTTATTAAGGACATTTAGAAATCTGAGAAAAAGTGGGGATCTTTTCTGATGAAAAAACTACTTCTTGTGGTCTTAGTATTTTTTTCTAGTTTCGTTCAAGGTTCTGAGATTCAAGATTTTGACTTTTATCTTTCACCATCAAACATCAAGTGGACAAACAATGAACTTCCAAAAGAAATTAGGGAAAGTAAGGTTTACAAGGATTGGACAAAAGATAACTCTGACACTTTTACAGTTAGGTGGAGTCAAATCCACTTAACATCCAAAGATTCAACTGAAGTAATCATTCAAGAGGTCTCTGGTGGGATAGGTGGTACGGGAGGAAAAAATACTACAGTTCTTCAATACAACGGTAAAACATGGAGAAGACTGGTTGATATCTTTGGTGGATTTATATTTTTCCCTGTTCCGAGTAAATCAAATACATTGATAGTTTATGAACGGATGGGATATCAATACAGAAATGTGGAATATAAGTTGGTAGGTAATACATATAAACAAGTATCAGTTAGGGATATACCAACACAAGTAACCGACAAAAATGGTCAAGATGATATGTTTAATTACTTCTGGTATATGAATAATGGGTTTATTACTGAGAAGGGTAAAAAGAAATGAGTATCTTTGGAAAAAAAATTGAATACGAGAATTCATGGGATCCAATTTTTAGAAAATTTAGTTTTTCTAATGGAATAAATGATTCAGGACGTGTCAGTTTAACGGAACTAGAATTTTCAAATTCTGTCATGTCGGGTGGATTCCCTTGTGAGTTAGGTTTAAAAAACTCATTTTCATTGGTTTCGGTTTACGACAACGAATTAGATATTAAGAGGGGTGATACTCATATCTACTATTACCGAGATGATCCTAAAAGACAAATTAATGTCAGGATAGTTGTAGACAAAGAAAAATTTAACTACCTCTACATGATTTCACTGAGTTCAAAACAGATATCCATTGAATTTACTACCCCTATGTTTAGTGTAGATAAATTTAAAGAGTTGTCAAATGGTCAACCTTTGGTATTTCAAAATGGAACCTTTTTGATTGGAGTTCGTTCGTAATTCATATAAAAATAATTAAATGAACATGACTATTCTTACCTTTAAGAAAGATTTATCAAGTGGAAGAACTGATGGTTTGAGTATTTTCGAGTCCTACACTCGTAAGAAAACTTGGTGGAATTTGGGTCTTTCGACAAGAATTAATTTTGGAGTTCATGAAATTTACTCAATTAATTCACATCATCGTGAAAAATTCCCATTGTTAATTTCACATCTCGAATCCCGGTCATACAATTTATTGGTATACAGAAAAACCCAGTCATTACTAAGACATATTCTTCGTAAAGAACCTCGTATAAGAGGTGATTTTGACCTTCAATCAGGTTACATCAGTATTGATATGTATGAAGATTCATTTACAAATTTTCAGAATAGTTATCATAATTTTGGGAAAATGGAGATTGGTCTACAGTTTGATGATGAATTATTGGAGAAGATTGAAAAGAGTTTTCGAGATGGTAATTACCCAATCATTGACTCCTATGAAAATTACAACAGAGATAGTCTATTAAAGGTAAACTTTTCGACAATTAGGTTTAACAAATAAATTCGGTAAACAACTGATTCTTGAACTCTAACAATTCATCCTTAAATCATCACCAGACCCTCAATAAAACGAGGGTCTTTTTTATTGTTTTCTGAACCCATATTTTGATGGTAAATTGAAGGATAAATGATAGTTTTTATAAGGTAATCATGAACTTCAAACCCATAGATGAAATGTCATTAAGACAACTCTTTTCAACAGAATTCGGTAAAGAGTTATTGGGGATGTCATATATTGGTCCAGTACTGGATCAGAATGGAAAAATTGATCCTAGTCCAGACTGTTTAGTCTTGGATATGAGAAAAAGTCCTTATCAAGTTAAGAGATGTGAGTTTAAGTTCTCCCCAAGAAGTAAAGAAGACTTCAGTCATAACGGTAAGTTTGATGTTGGAATTATGTGGTCGATCCAATCCCCATTAACCAAAGAACAACTACAGAAAGAACTTCTTGAACAAAATGGATGTTATGAACTTATTGTTCTTGATGAGATAAGTAAATTTCATAAACTCCCAGAGTATGACTTAACTAATATCAAACGTAACTTTCATATTGAAACAATGAGGGAAAGAATTCTAACTATAAAGTTGGGATTACCATCTGTATGGGTTATATACATCGGTTCAAAAATATATCCAAAAAGATTTGATTCAGAAAAGATGTATGAACTTCTAACAAAAAAGTTTCCATCTGTTTCTACGATTCAGTCAAAGGGTACAGGAAATCTCATTGGTTCATTTGTTCAGACAACACCACCTCTGATTAAAAGGATGTTTGGTAAGTCGTATGAATGGAATAATGATTTCGACCCCTTAACCTCAAGTTCTTATATCTCAGAATTAATTACTGTTAACTTTAGAGGTGACTTACCTACAGAAGACGAAATTAAATTTGTAGTTGATTCGGGAAATTAATTCATTGAGTTTTACAAGAGAAACCAAACCTCCAAAAAAGACCTTAGATGACCTCCTATCGTCCAAAGATGTCATCACAGGTAAAGAAGTGATTCACAATCTCAAAGAACAAGAGAAACGACAGAAAGAGTTTGAGAACTCGGTAGAAGATGAGTTGAGGAATAGGAGAAGTAAATGAAGTATCCAAAAAGAGATGACGAATTCAAAGGGTTGATGGAAGGTGTTATTGACAGTCTTAACAAGGGTGTTCAAGAACATGAACAATTTTGGGAACAGAATGTAGATAAAATTCGAGAATCAAATCTAAGAGAGTATGAAAGAGAAAGAAAACGAAATCTCTACATCATAGTAACTTCGGTAATTTCGATAGTAATCATCTCAACATTTATCTACCTCTACAATTCAAAATAATGAAGAATCTAACTAAAAACCTATCCATCTTTACATTAGTAATCTTAATGACAGGTTGTTCTACGACAGGAACTCTGTATCTCATTGATAAGAACAATAATAGAGATGTCATGACGTTCAATACATTGGGTAAAACAATGGAAGTTGTCCACAATGGTTCTTTATATAAAGGGAACTATGTAACTAACAGTAGTGTTGGTTATGGAAATGTTCAGAATTTCGGTAAGAAATACTCATACGGAACAACACAAGTCTATATCTCTGGAAACTCAGGTCGTTCTATATTGTTTTCTAGTAGTGGTGACAAACTCACGTGTGAGTTTACATATGACGATACGAAGTCGATTGGTGTCTGTAGTGATTCAAAAGGTGAGAAGTTCGACTTAGTTTCTAAGTCAATCATTGATAATTAGTTAATTCATTTATATTTCAATGTTAAATAAAATACTTCTCACAATTTTATTACTGGTTTCCACTTCATCTTACTCACAAGTAAGTAACCAAGATATTTTGAATAGACTTGATGAGATGGAATTTGAACGAGAGATGGATAAACTCAAAAGGGAAAACGACAGAATTGACAGAGAAACAGACAGAATTAATAGAGAAATTTTGAAATCCAATGGTGTAGGTGGTAATCAAAATTCTCGAAATCCAGATTTATATTTTCTTGGAAATAAAGAAACAAGGTCTTTTTATATAATTAAGTCAATGATAAAAAAAAGTAAGTATGACTATATTTATTTTCAACTATTTGTAAATAGTTCCGTTCCTCAATACAAAAACAATATAACTTACTACAGTAGACTTCTTGGTGGACATATGTATTGTCAACTACCTACTTTTCTGGTCTTGTCTGATACTTATTTTTCTGAAGAAAATTTGTTTGGAAGAGAAGTAATATTAGATGACCAACCTAAGAAGTTCACATCAGATGGGTTTAAAACAGATCCAATTCTTGTAAATATAAAAAAATACCTCTGTCGTTAAATTAGATCCTCTATAACTAACACTACGATTTTCTTCTTCTTCACATTCATCTTAATCACCTTATTCAGTTCGTTTAAGTATCCATTAATGACCTGATCCTTTAAGTCTGAACTTACTCTCATCGTGTAGATAGACTTCTTCTCCAGTTGTTCTAGTTCTCTCGATGTCATATCGTCTCCATTTCATTTAATACTGTTGTAATTCCTTTGTTATCAACCTCATCTAAGAACATAGTGATAGATAGTCTTCCTAAGGTAGACATGGGAATCTTGGTTCGTTTAGATAGGGAATGAAACTTGTTATGGAGTTGGTAATCAAGTCTTAACGGATATTGAACTTGTGGAGTAGATTCAATAGTGAATTGGTTCATTTGGTTCCTTTGGTAAATTGGGGATAGAAACTAAGACTAGAACTCACTTCAATGTCCCGATACTGGTAACGACAAGTAAGTGGATACTAGGTTCTTATGGTTATTTATATGGAAAGGAATCTGGTGATTGATAGTGGAAACTAGGAAAGTTCATCAATGGAACAATCTAGTGGATGACTACGTCATTTAATACTCGTTCCTCGTATTAAGGATCCATTGAATTAATTAATATAAGAAATATGGATCCATCCACGAGAACCAATCTAGTACCAATGTATCTGTGGAAGGATTTGAAGATACACTTTACCTATCCGAGATAAAGTGTTCATCTGTGTCTAGGACTCTCAGATACATTCGTGTAGATAACCTGTTAAACAGGGAGGACGGTTAGTCGTTTTCCTTTACATCTTCTTTCCAACGGTATCAGTTTGGTACCACACGAACGATATCCAAACTAATTGAGTATTCATTACTCATCGTGACAGTAATTATTTAATTTACCCAGTCTGTCTTTGGTAACTACTTCATCATGTATTGACCCACATCTCCATACCTACATTTGTCAATGGTTGTGGTGTTTGTGTCGGAATCACTTGTTACATATCTATTTATACAAGTTGATACCTTAAATCGTTCCACATTGTGATATTAACCAAAATATTTTGAGATTTTTTTGTGAATTTTGATGGTTTTGTCGAAAGTGAAAAATTGACGAAAAGTCAAAAATCTTAAATTCTTTCAATTTAGTGATTTCCTAAAAATTCATAAAAATGGAAAATTCAAAAAATCGTGATTCTCTCCAGAAATAAAATTTCAGAAATATTCAGTTTGAGTGGAAATGAACTTTTTTATAAAGAATCAAATTAACTAAAAAGATAGAGATTAAGAATCAAATTTCTGTTTCATCAACAGAAGAATGTAGTCAAGGTTTTTATTGTCATCAATACTAAGTGTATAAATTTCTTTATATTCATTGACTAGTAACTTGAAAATATTCTTTGGATCATCAAGAGTAAATTTGATTGGTATAGATTGAACATTTCCCTTGAAATCAATTCTTCTAACCATATCAAATTTGAGTTGATTTTTTTGTGGAATTAGATAAATCTTAACTTTGTTACCTCTTAGAACTGAAACATAATTTTTCTTTGAGTTAAAAGAAACATCATTCCACGTTGACATTTTTTCTTTTATTTCTTCATATAATTTTTGAACATTCTTTGAACTTTTTTGAAATACAGAATCTTCATCAAATACTTCGACTTCACTCAATACTTTGTCTTTCGATTTTTCGAGACCTTTCATACTTTGACGTGAGTTACTTGTGAGTTGTTTCAAACCTACTAAGTCGTCACTATATTTTTTAACTTCCCATAGTTCAAAAGGGATGTCTTTAAAGTTCACACTATCTTTTTGATATTGACTAAATGAAGGTGATACAAAAATTACTCTTGATTGAGACCAGTCAATTTGATCTCGTTTTAAATTTGTTCCTGTAACTTCGTTGTATTCCAATACAAAGTCGGATTTATTATTCAACATCGTTGATAGATATGTGAATCCTTGGTCAACTACGGAATACGAGTTAGTGTTTTTATATTCGATAATTACAAATGAATTTGTTTCTTGATTGAAACAGAGAGTGTCTAGACGATATCCATTGATTGAGAATTCACTTTTTACAAACTGAAGATTAAAAAGTTCTTGGGTATGGTTTTCTATTACAGATTGAATGTCTTTTTCTAAATCGAACTTAGTAGTTTCAATTAACTCTAATTTCTTATTCTTAGTTAGTCTGTATAAGTCCATTGTTACTTCCAATCAATTTATTGATGTTTTGACAGAGATATATTAACTCTGATTCCGAACTATTTTTGAACTTTCTTGGTGGTTTTTAAGGGGGTCTTGGATTTCATCTTTTCTACAACTTTTCTCTCAATTTCTTTTTGTTTCTGTTTATCTAGTCGTTTTTTGAGTTGTTCTTCTTTTTTCTTTTCGACACTCTCAAATCGTTGTAAATGAACACGAACTTGGTCGGTGGTTAGATGTTGACTATAAAACTGGTCAATCATCTGTTGTGAGGTACGAGCATTTCTAGAAAGATGAAGTGTGTTTACATTACCCTTTACTAATCTCATCATGATTGATGTGTGACGTAATGAATAGAGTGTGATGTTCTTATCTGTTGTAGTTTCGAGTTTTGTTCTCTCGACTATTTTTCTGAACAACCTACCGACAACACTCATCATCGTGTCACGATTAGTGTATTGAGGAAAAAACAAATATTCGTCAGGAGAAATCTTTGTTTGATTCTTTAATCGAAGTTCACAAAGTTGTTTGTATATTCCTACACTTGCGGTCATACATTGAACTTCATTTGCGTTTGTCTTAGTCGCGGGATGTGATAAGACGATCCATTCATCTTTACCCTCTTTCTTTATCGTGACGTGTTTATGTTTAATCACTCGTAAGTCGGAGGGTCTGATGAAAGAATTGACCATGAACTGAATTAAGAATTTCATCTCTAGTGTTATCTCTACACCACGAACTATTAAATTTTCGTTTGAACACAGTTCACTCATTCTGACGATTGATTCGTATTCTTCGTCTGTTAAGTAATCTCGTTTTTGTGTTGTTCGTGTTTTATTACTGAGTTTTGGAAAAACAGGAAGTTTGTCGATTAAGTCGTTAGATAGACCGAACTTGAGAATTTTTCGTAAAACAACGATGTAATGTTTCAGAGTAGAGAGGGATCGGGTCTTTTCTGATAGTTTGTTCAAAAATCGACTAATTTGAGAATTCGTAATAGTCGAGATATCTTGTTCATTAAAAAATGGGGATAACTCATACTCAAATCGAGATTTATCACTTCGATACACAGTCGGTAGGGAGGTCGGTTTAATCGATTCGAGATAATTTCGACCAACCACCGTAAATGACTTATTTGTGTCTGAAGTCTTCGTAATGACACTATTCATCAAGACTTGTTCGTAGAACTTAATCCCGAACTTCTTAGATTCGACTAAATTCGTTGTTTTTGTGGATTTAGTGAAATACTTCCCTTGAAAGTAAACCCGTACCCAGTAATACTTACTAGATAAAGTTAGGTACACGACTAGTTTTTTGGGATATCCCGAGATAGTCTGTATTGAGGATGTAATAGGGGTGGATCTACTCATAATGATTCAATAATTGGGTTCATTTATTGTATTACGAGTTAGGTACATAGTTAGGTACTTTTTAGTTGAATCGCCTTGGCGCCCAATAGATATAAGGGTATAATGTTTGGTTCTGTGGATCAAATCGTAATCATAATCCACAGGTCCGGGGTTCGAATCCCTGAATCGCCACCAAATCAAGAGGCCATTGCCCATCGGCAGTGGCCTTTTTCTTAGGTAATTTTGCTTGGAGCTGATCGATGGCTAAATTTTGGAATTTCGTGCTTTTCCAAATCGGTTGGTTTGCCTGCATTATTGGCGCTGCTAATGAGCAGGTTTTATGGCCCGTCATTGGCACCCTTTTCTATCTTGTCATACACATTTGGCGCTCAGAGCACTCAAAGCTAGAGCTAAAGCTAATATTTAAGGCGGTTATATTTGGAGTGAGTGCTGACACACTTATAGCTAATTTAGGCTTTCTGTACTTTAAAGACGCTTGGCCTAGCGCCTACTTATCCCCATTTTGGATGTGGACCCTATGGGCATTGGTAGCTAGCACTATTAACGGATCTTTATCCTGGTTGCGTGGCAGACCATGGCTGGGAGCGGTCTTGGGGGCAATTGCGGGTCCAATGTCTTATGAGGCTGGTATTCGTATGGGCGCAGGTTCATGGGGGCCCAATGGACAGCTGGGGGGAATGGTGCTCTTGGCCATCATTTGGGGGGGTGCTATGCCACTCTTTTTCCATTGGCATAGTCGTCATGTCAGTGAGGGACTAATTCAAAAGCAGTAAATTCTTTTTAAAAGGCACTTGCAAATAGTACTGTTTTTATATACAGTAAGTTGCATGTTGACAAAAAACACAAAAAACTCGAAAAACAGCCTAACAAATAGTGAAAAGGGATCAAAAATGGCCTTGGACGATAAGAGAAAATCAGCCTCATCCGAATTTGACGGAATGAGCGGAGATAAGCAAAAAGCGTTGACTGCAGCCTTAGCACAAATTGAAAAGCAATTTGGTAAGGGCTCAATCATGAGATTGGGTGATGCAGAGATTCATCAGGACATTCAGGTAGTTTCCAGTGGTTCATTGGGCTTAGATATTGCACTTGGAGTGGGTGGTTTAGCCCGCGGGCGCGTCATTGAGATTTACGGCCCAGAATCTTCAGGTAAGACCACGCTAACTTTGCACGCGATTGCGGAGATGCAGAAGATTGGTGGAACTTGTGCCTTCATTGATGCGGAGCATGCTTTAGATGTTCAGTACGCCTCACGTTTAGGTGTAGACGTGAATAATTTATTGATCTCTCAGCCGGACACTGGTGAGCAAGCCTTGGAAATTGCGGATGCCTTAGTGCGCTCAGGTTCAATTGATTTAATCGTAATTGACTCAGTAGCAGCATTAGTTCCAAGAGCTGAGATCGAAGGCGATATGGGCGACTCATTACCAGGCCTCCAAGCCCGCCTGATGAGTCAAGCTTTGCGTAAATTGACTGGCGCGATCAAGCGTACCAATACAACAGTCATCTTTATTAACCAGATTCGCATGAAAATTGGTGTGATGTTTGGTTCACCAGAAACTACAACTGGCGGCAATGCACTGAAGTTCTACGCTTCTATGCGCTTAGATATTCGTCGCATTGGTAGCATCAAGAAAGGCGATGAAGTAGTTGGTAATGAGACTCGCGTGAAAGTAGTCAAGAACAAGGTATCCCCACCATTCCGCGAAGCCATCTTTGACATCATGTACGGCGCTGGAATTTCTCGAGAAGGTGAAATTATCGATATGGGTGTTGAGGCAGATATCGTTGAAAAGTCAGGTTCTTGGTATGCCTACAACGGTGATCGTATTGGACAAGGAAAAGACAATGTGCGAGAGTTCTTGAAAGAGAATCCTGCCATCGCTCAAGATATTGAAGCCAAAATTCGTGCGAAATTAGGAGTAAAGACTGGCACAGCAATAGTCAGTGACGTTTTGAGCGAAGAAGAGGAAGCGTAATTCTTCGATGTCAGAGTTAGGTAGTACTATTCAAAAAAAGAAGAAACAAAGCCCGAGTCTCAAAGCTCGGGCTTTGCGCCTTTTATCTATGCGAGAGTACAGTCGCAAGGGGCTAGCAGCAAAACTTGAAGAGTCTGCGACAAGGATGTTGAAGTTCAGGTCTGCCGAGGAGGATTCTGACGAAGTTGCACCAAGCACTTCCACTTCCCTCACTGTTCAGATCGAGGCTGTCTTAGATGATTTTGAGACGCGCGGCTGGCTTTCCGATCAGCGATTTGCGGAGGCTCTTGTACGACGTCGTAGCGAGCGATTTGGCGCCCGAAAAATACAGGACGAGCTCACACAGGCAGGTATCGATAGCTCAAAGACTGCGGACCTTCTCAAGACCTTAAAAGAGACTGAATACCAGCGTGCACATGAATTGTGGTTGCGTAAGTTCGGTGTAGTGGCAAGCGAGCAAAAGGAACGGGCTCGGCAATATCGTTTTCTGGCTTCCAAGGGCTTTAGCTTAGCCGTGGTATCTAAGATAGTGGCAGGGCGTCCAGACTAGGGCAATTACGGAGCAAATAGACCAAGTTGACGCATTGCAGCATGATAGACTTACGAAGTCGGCTAAACCGCTACCCTTTGCTTAAATAGGTGGACAAGGTTAATTCGGTTTTACTAATCCTCATCGCTTGCTAAAAGATATCGTTTCGGGAGTAATAATGAAAATTCACGAGTACCAAGGCAAAGAACTACTACGCCAATTTAATGTGCCTGTTCCAAACGGCATCCCTGCATTTAGTGTTGATGAGGCAATGAAAGCTGCCGAAAAGCTTGGCGGACCAGTATGGGTTGTTAAAGCACAAATTCATGCGGGTGGTCGCGGTAAGGGCGGCGGTGTGAAGTTAGCCCGCAGCATGGACGAAGTGAAGAAGTACGCTTCTGAAATTTTGGGGATGCAGCTGAAAACTCATCAAACAGGCCCAGAAGGTCAAAAAGTAAATCGTCTCTTGATTGAAGATGGCGCTGACATCAAAAAAGAGTACTACTTTAGTATCGTCACAGATCGTGGCACACAGAAGAATGTGATCATGGCGTCCAGCGAAGGCGGAATGGATATTGAAGAGGTTGCAGAATCTCATCCGGAAAAAATTATTAAAGTGTTTGTTGATCCCTTAATTGGTTTGACGGATGCTGATTGTCAGATTATTGCGAAAGGCATTGGTGTTCCAGATGCTTCAATTCCAATGGCAAGCGATGTATTTAAAAACTTGTACAAAACCTATTGGGAAACCGATGCTTCATTAGTGGAAATCAATCCACTCATTCTTGAAGGCAACGGCAAAATCAAGGCGCTTGATGCCAAATTCAATTTTGATCCAAATGCTTTATATCGTCATCCAGAAATCATGGCTTACCGTGATATAGATGAAGAAGATGCAGCCGAGATCGAGGCTTCTAAGTTTGACTTAGCCTACATTTCACTTGACGGTAATATCGGTTGCTTAGTGAATGGTGCAGGCTTGGCAATGGCAACGATGGACACCATTAAATTATTTGGCGGAGAGCCAGCAAACTTCTTGGACGTTGGTGGTGGCGCAACTGCGGAGAAAGTAACAGAAGCTTTCAAGATCATGCTCAAGAACAAGAGCGTTGAAGCAATTTTGGTGAATATTTTCGGCGGCATTATGCGTTGCGACGTGATTGCCGACGGTGTCGTTACAGCGTGTAAGGCAGTGAACTTGACTGTACCTTTGGTCGTGCGTATGAAGGGTACCAATGAGGAGTTAGGCAAGAAGATTCTTGCAGACTCTGGTTTACCAATCATTAGCGCCGATTCAATGGCAGAAGCTGCTACTAAGGTAGTTGCTGCTGTTGCGAAAAACAAATAATCAAGGAAATCAATATGTCTATTTTGGTAAATAAAAATACTAAAGTAATTACTCAAGGTATTACTGGTAAGACTGGCCAATTTCATACAGAAAAGTGTCAGGAATACGCTAACGGTAAAAACTGTTTTGTTGCTGGCGTTAATCCTAAAAAAGCTGGTGAGTCTATTTTCAATATTCCAATTTATGGAACAGTAAAAGAGGCCGCCCAGCAAACTGGTGCCACCACTTCTGTAATTTATGTCCCACCTCCTGGCGCTGCTGCTGCCATTTGGGAAGCTGTTGAAGCCGATCTTGATTTTGTGATTTGTATTACTGAGGGCATTCCAGTTAAGGATATGTTGGAAGTTCGTAACAAGATGCATGCAAAAGAAGCTGCCGGCGGCAAGAAGACTTTATTGCTTGGCCCAAATTGCCCTGGAATCATTACTCCAGATGAAATCAAAATCGGCATCATGCCTGGCCATATTCATAAAAAGGGCCGTATTGGTGTAGTGAGCCGTTCAGGTACTTTGACATATGAAGCCGTTGGTCAACTGACAGCGGTTGGTTTAGGTCAGTCCACAGCGGTAGGTATTGGTGGCGATCCAATCAATGGTCTGAAGCACATTGATGTGATGCGCATGTTTAACGAAGATCCAGATACGGATGCAGTTATCATGATCGGCGAAATCGGTGGTCCAGATGAAGCTGAAGCAGCGCGCTGGTGTAAGGCCAATATGAAGAAGCCTATTGTTGGCTTTATCGCTGGTGTAACAGCGCCTCCTGGTAAACGTATGGGCCATGCCGGCGCATTGATTTCTGGCGGTGCAGATACAGCGGATGCAAAGCTTGCTGTGATGGAAGAATGTGGCTTTAAGGTAACTAGAAACCCATCAGAAATGGCTGCTTTACTTAAAGCCATGTTGTAATAGAAGATTCATGCCGATTCGTCGGCATGAGTTTTGTATCATCTTGTAGTTAAAACTAAAATATAAAAGTACGGAGACATCATGGATTTTTCAGCATTTTCAGATGCAAGCTTTTGGGCGGCATTACTTTCAATCATCGTCGCTAATATCTTGTTATCAGGTGACAACGCAGTGGTGATCGCACTGGCGTCACGCAATCTCCCGCCAGCTCAGCAAAAAAAGGCAATCTTTTGGGGTAGTGCTGCGGCTATTATTTTGCGTGTTGTCCTTACGATTACTGCAGTTGCTTTATTAACGCTGCCATATTTAAAAATCGTTGGCGGCTTGCTATTACTTTATATCGGCATTCAGTTGTTGTCCGATAGTGGCGGCGAAGAACACATGGAAGCCAAGACCAGTATTTGGGCGGCTATTCGTACGATTTTGATCGCAGACTTAGTGATGAGTTTGGATAACGTTTTAGCGGTTGCAGCAGCAGCTCAAAAAGGCCCACAAGAGACTCAACTCCTGTTGTTGATTATTGGTCTAGGTATGTCTATTCCGCTAATCATATTTGGTAGCGCCATGTTACTGAAGGTAATGGAGCGTTTTCCGATCATCATTACTTTGGGTGCGGGCCTGTTGGGCTTGTTAGCTGGCGGTATGTTGGTGGATGATCCAGCAATTAAAGACAGTATTCAGGAGGCGCTGGGCGATGCGAAGTTGGCTTTTGAAGTCATCGGTATAGTAATTGTTATTCTTGTTGGCACCTATTTTAAGAAAAAGAACGCAGCTCAAGAAGCGCATTAATTTTTTAGCATTAATCAGAAAAGCCGGCCTTCAAAGCCGGCTTTTCCTACATTTGGACATCTTGAGTCCCATGGGTATAGACTGGATGATGAGGTATTTAACCTCAGGAGCTAATCACCATGCCTATGCAAGATCAACAACAAGAATCCGGTTTTACCTTAATCGAGGTGATGGTTGTCGTAGCCATCATTGGTATTTTGGTTGCCGTTGCGGTTCCTCAGTACCAAGATTACATTGCACGTAGTCGCATAGTAGAAGGCATGAATCTATCTTCAAGTGCAAAATTGGCTGTGACAGAAGCATTTGCTAGCAGAGGTACAGTGCTGATGGATGAAGCAACTAGCGGTTCATTTACCTTTGTGCCAACGCGCAGTGTGAAGTTAATTGAGATTACACCTTCAGGCGCTATTGCCATTGACTTTCAGAATAACGTTGCGCCAGACAATAAAAATACATTACATCTTATTCCGACAAATGATCCAGATGCCAATGTTCCCAAAGCAATTGATTTATCTAAGCCAGAAGGATCGATTTGGGCTGGTGGATGGTCTTGTCGCTCCTCTGAAACGAATCTGCTACCTCAACTGTTACCTTCAGAGTGCCGTATCAGCAAATAAGAAACTCATCACTACTTCATCAGAAATAAAGCCACCTTGGGGTGGCTTTATTATTTTCATAGTGAAGCTTTGTGTATTAAGCCTTCCACTCCCCAGATTTACCACCACTCTTTTCTAGCAGGTGGACATCGCCCATCACCATGCCCCTATCAACAGCTTTGGCCATATCGTAGATTGTGAGAAGGGCAACTTGAACTGCGGTGAGGGCTTCCATTTCAACGCCAGTGGGACCGGTTGTTTCAGCTCTGACTTGGCAAGTAATGCTGCTAGTGTCTTCGTTTAGAACAAACTCCAGGCTGACGTGGGTCAGTGCCAAAGGGTGGCAAAGAGGGATCAAGTCAGAGGTCTTTTTAGATGCCTGAATACCAGCTATTCGGGCGATACCTAAAACATCTCCTTTTTTATGGGTGCCCGCTTTAATCATGTCAAAGGTCTCTGGGAGCATGGTGATCTTGCCTGTAGCAACGGCAATTCGGTGGGTATGAGGCTTATCGCCAACGTTGACCATATGGGCTTGGCCGCTGGCATCAAAATGAGTTAGTTTGTTCATGGGATAAGTTTTACCATATAGGGATGCAAGTCATAAAGACATCAATGGGTATATCGTTTTTTAGACGAATCTTGGCTACTCAGCTCATTCTGAGTTTGGCCTGGCCAAGTGCTGGATTTGTCTATGCAGCTGGACCTGCACCTTCCTCGATAACAGGGGATGTGTCGGTGCAAGGGGAGTCGGCTGCCTTGCAAAACTTGGGTAGAGCGGTCCAGTCGCCTGATGCTCGCTCCTCAAATCTGCCATCACGCAATGCACCTCTTAGCCAACCCAGTTTTGTGCTCCCGGATATGGGTGACCCAGGTGGCGATAGCTTGAGTCGCATGGATGAGAAAAAGTATGGCGAAATGATCATGCGGCAGATTCGTCCGGATCCGGATTATTCGAATGATTTACCGATCTATGACTATTTAAATCAAATGGAGCGACGCTTATTACAGGCGGCAAAACGTCTGCAATTGGGCGGTGCGAATGAGCAGGGTAGTGGCGCCTATAACTTTGAGGTATTTGCCGTTAAAGACAGCAGCATTAACGCATTTGCATTGCCAGGTGGGTTTATTGGTTTTCATACGGGATTGCTGGTAAGTGCTGAAACAGATTCAGAAGTAGCTTCTGTTATGGGTCATGAGACCGGTCACGTATTGCAACGTCATTTGGCTCGCCAGATGGATAGGCAGACTACCAATACGATGATTGCCCTCGCTGGCATATTGTTGGGTGCCTTAGCTGCCTCACGTAATCCGGGCGCTGCTTCTGGCCTCATGCAGGGTGGTCAAGCAGTAGCAATCAATAACCAACTCTCCTACTCAAGAGATGCTGAGCGCGAGGCTGATCGGATTGGCTTTCAGATTCTGGCGGCGAGTGGCTATGACGTCAATGGTGCCCCAGGTTTTTTCCAGCGCCTACAAAAAGCGACAGGCATTATGGATAGTGGTGTGCCCTCTTATGTACGCACCCATCCATTAACCACTGATCGTATTGCGGATATGCAAGATCGTGCTCGTAATATCGCGAGTAAAAATGTACCTACGGCAGTAGAGTTTTATTTCATCAAAGCACGTGCTCGCATGGAGCAGTCTGGAAGCTCTAGCCAGATGTATGACTTAAAAAATACCTTTGAGGGATTGAGTAAACAATCAGCCCCTGGCAAACAAATGGAAGGTGTTTATGGGCTTTCGCTCGTTGCACAAAAACAAGGGAAGTTAGACCAGGCTGCTGGCTATTTGCAACAAGCTCGTAATTTAGCAAATAGCGCTAGTGCACCAGGATCGCCCATTTTGCGCCAAAGCCTCTCCTTAGACATTACAGCTTCCGAGTTGGCATTGGCCAGGGGAAAAGGTGATGAGGCTTTGCAAATTGCTCAAGCTACTTTGAAAGCTTTTCCACAATCCTATGCTGCTGGAGCGGCGATGATGAATGCGTATCTGAAACTAGGTCGTACCAGTGACGCTATCAACTGGTTAAAGGCGCGCACAAGATTGCAGCCAAATGAAGTGGTTTGGTGGAGCATGCTTTCTAATGCTTATGATCAAGCTAAAAATGTGCCGATGCGTCATTACGCCCTCGGAGAAAAGTATGCGCTTGAGGGTGCATGGCCATCTGCTATCGAGCAACTCAAAATTGCCAGATCTTCTGGTGGAGCAGATTTCTATCAGGCTTCTAGTATTGATGCACGTCTTCGTGAAATGCAAAAGCAATATCAAGAAGAATTGAAGGAGCAGGGCAAAAATATGCCTAGCTAATTATTCGCTTGGTGCTTTAATGAAATTAAAGCGATGAGCTAATTCTCTAGAGTGAATAGGCTCAATGGGCAGTTGATTGCCTTTCCATTGCCAAAAGCCTCTAAAGCTGCAAGCATCTTCATTGACCTGAGATTGCTCCGAAAAGAGATCTAAATCATGATCATGCAAGAGTGCAACAGATAGAGATTCTGTTTTTGTAAATACCGCGCTATCGACTTGATCAGAGAATGTTTGTTGAAATAATCCAGTGATATAGATATTCCCTTTTTCATCACTTAGGACACCCTGTGGTTTTATTTCTGTGCCGCATTGGGTTAATAGCTCAGGACCGCTTGCACTCGGAATTATTCGAGCAATGAAGGGCGTAGCATCTAGTGTAATAAAAACCCGTTGCGGCCCATTCTGGAAAAAATATCTACCCAAAGAGTCGTGTGCGTAATTTCTGGAGATATATTCATTCAGGGTTGTATGGCGAATTACATTCCCAGCTAGTTGATTGGCTTGGGAAAATTCATCACGCATGCGCCATTGACCGCGACGATCAAGGACTAACCAGCCAAAGCAGTGCGGGACATTTGGCCACTTGATTAGTGATCGAAGAACCTGCTCATCCATGAGACACCAATCCATATGGCATTACTAGTTAATGCAGTCCATGTGGAGTGGAGGGCGCATCAAAGGTATCCTCAGTGGAGTGGCTGGCATGAAGATGTGCAATCCGCCAACCTTGACTATCTTGTAGAAGAACTAAGGTGATATTAAGAAAGAATGCTGCTTCAATTTGATCGGGTCTGATATGAACAGCCTCAGTGGTGTCGTAGACTGCAGCCCCTAAAACAGAGTGACTAATGCAGGCAATCGGCTCTAAAAAAAGAGCTTGCTTAGCTAAGAGGCGTTCTAGACCTTCCCGAATTTCTGCATGACCACTGAGTCGCTGGCCTTCTGGTAGTACGCAAGTAATCGAATCATCATCCAGCCAGATTGCCAAGGCCCCTTTGACATCACGATTCTTTAAGGCATCACGCCAAGCATCCACTACTTCATCTGCGTTATGAAAAAGTCTGGCTAGTTTTGACATGACTTACTTTCTGGTGATGTGTGGTGCTGCAAAATTAATGGAGTGTTTGAATAGCGTCTAGTACGGTGTTAGGCAAAATATCGTTTAAGCATTTTAGGTGACCTAGTGGACACTCTTTTTTATGGCATGGGCTACAAGCTAGATTTAGCCAAAGTACTTTAGCTTTATCAGACAGTGGTGGGGTGTGATGTGGATCACTTGAGCCAAAAATAGCGACCTGTGGAATTTTCAATGCAGCACCAATATGCATTAAGCCCGAGTCATTGCTGACCAGTGCCTTGCTCGCCCCAATGAGTGCAATTGCTTCGTCTAGTGAAGTCTTACCGCACCAGTTATATATTTGTAAGTCATTCCCTGCTCCAGCCTTAATGCTCTCACCCAACGCATGATCACCCTTGCCGCCTAGAAGAATCACATGAGCATCTGACTCATTGGCGATTAACTGCTGTGCGAGAGAGGCGAAGTGATCGGCAGGCCAGCGTTTTGTTGCGCCATACTCAGCACCTGGGCAAAGTATATAAATTAAATTTCCGTTAATTTCTGCGGCTCGTAACTTCGCGCCGATTGATTCTTTGGCTGTAGGTAGGATATTGAGCCTAGGATCTGAAGGCTTGCCGGCATCAATCTCTTGTGAGTGCTCCAGCACATTAGCAAGTGCAAAGTAATGATTCGCCATCGGTGGACGATTTACTTTGCTCGGATTATCTAGAGCAAGATTAATAAGCCCAAAGCGCATCTCTCCGCGATAGCCAATTCGAAAGGGAATATTAGCAAGCCAAGGAATGAGGGCAGACTTGAAACTATTGGGCAGAACGAAGCAGACCGTGTATTGGTTTAATTCAAGTTGCTTTGCTAGTTGCTTACGTAAGCCCCATTGCAATTGCTTATGCTCTAGTTGCGCTTCAATGACTTGATGTACTTCTGAGCAAGCACGATAAATCGGTGCAACCCAAGGACTTGCTAAAACATCTATCTGTGTTTGCGGGTAAATTGCTTTGAGATTCGCTAGCAGTGGCTGGGACATAACAGCATCACCAATCCAATTGGGAGCGATGATCAGAATACGATTCATATGAGGTATCCCGACACAGCACCCCTCGCTGGGGTGCTGCTAGGCTTAGTGCCCGTGAGGCTCGGTACCGGGAGTGAGTTTGTACTCAGTGCCGCAGTAAGGACACTTAGCATCACCCGTTTTAGCTACATCAAGAAATACACGTGGATGCGAATTCCAGCTAGGGGTTTTATTGGTTGGGCAATGTAAAGGCAAATCTTTATTGCCATCAACCATTACAACTTGAGCTTCACTCATGATCTGATTTCCAATCACTTCACGTAAGTTAGCCAAGACTGATATTGATCGGTTCTGCCGTAGACCGCATCAAAGTAAGTCTTCTGGATTTGCTCAGTAATCGGGCCGCGCTTACCATCACCAATGGTGCGGTCATCTAACTCACGAATAGGCGTTACTTCAGCGGCAGTACCGGTAAAGAAAGCCTCATCTGCTGAGTACACTTCATCGCGAGTAATACGCTTCTCACGCAATTCATAGCCAAGATCTTTAGCGATCTGCATGATGGAGTTACGAGTAATGCCGTCTAAACAAGAGGCTAGATCTGGGGTGTAAATAATGCCGTTATTAACAATAAAGATGTTCTCGCCAGAACCTTCCGATACATAACCTTCTGTATCTAGTAGGAGGGCTTCATCGTAGCCATTAGCTGTTACTTCTTGGTTAGCCAAAATGGAGTTGATGTAGTAACCAGAGGCCTTAGCGCGAACTAGTGAGGAGTTCACAAAGTGGCGGGTAAATGAGGATGTCTTAACGCGAATACCCTTGTTAAGACCATCTTCACCCAAATAAGCGCCCCATTCCCATGCAGCGATCGCGGTGTGAATGCTATTACCTTTGGGGGAGATACCGAGTTTTTGGGAGCCGATAAAGATAATCGGTCGGATGTAGCAAGCTTCCAGCTTATTGCTCTTTACGACCTCAATAATGCCGCTGGAGATCTGCTCGGGGGTCCAAGGCATATTCATCTGAAAAATCTTAGTTCCGTTGAATAAGCGCTTAACGTGCTCTGGAAGACGGAAAATGGCGGTACCTTGGGGGGTTTTATAGGCACGAATACCCTCAAATACACCCATTCCGTAGTGAAGACTGTGGGTTAGCACATGAACATTGGCCTCACGCCAGGGAACAAGCTTCCCATCGGACCAAATAAAGCCATCGCGGTCGGACATCGACATTTTCTCTACCTTTTAAATATTTAATAAATTGGGTGATTCAATTCAGTAAAACAGGGGTCCAAGCTCCTGAGGTGCCTTAAGACCTAAAATACGCCTAAGCCTTTATTGTAGAGCAGGCAGGACAGTCTGACAGCCCAATTCCTTTGGGGTAGGAAGCTCAGACGATTTAGAATGGAGCATTCCCTATAAACCACTCTATTTGCCTATTCTCATGCCGGAAACCCTCTTTAAAGTAAAGCGCCTTAGTGAACTAGCTGCAGCAGGTCTTCTCAAGGGAAAGCGAGTTTTGATCCGTGCCGACCTCAATGTTCCTCAGGATGAGGTAGGTAATATCACGGAAGATACCCGGATTAGAGCGTCTATGCCAGCAGTACAAATGTGCTTGGATGCGGGTGCGGCAGTCATGGTGACCTCTCACTTAGGGCGTCCAACTGAAGGTCAATTCAAACCCGAAGATAGTTTGGCTCCCGTAGCCGACAGGATTGCTACGCTCTTAAATCGTAAAGTGCCTTTAATTAGCGATTGGGTAGAGGGTAACTTTGAAGTCAATCCAGGTGAGTTGGTATTACTAGAGAACTGTCGCCTCAACGTGGGCGAGAAAAAGAATAATGATGAGTTGGCTAAGAAGATTGCTGCTTTGTGTGATGTGTATGTCAACGACGCCTTTGGTACTGCTCACCGTGCTGAAGCAACTACGAATGGCGTAGCCAAATATGCACCGATTGCTTGCGCTGGCCCATTGATGGCAGCAGAGTTGGATGCCTTGAGCCGTGCTCTAGCAAGCCCAAAGCGCCCATTGGTAGCGATTGTGGCAGGATCCAAAGTATCTTCGAAGCTCACTATTCTCAAGGCCTTAGCTGACAAAGTAGACGAGTTGATTGTGGGTGGTGGTATTGCAAATACTTTTATGTTGGCCAAAGGCTTGCCAATTGGTAAATCATTAGCAGAGCCAGATTTAGTGAATGAGGCTCGAGAAATCATGGAGATTATGGAAAAGCGCGGTGCGCATGTGCCTATCCCTGAAGATGTCGTTGTGGCAAATGAACTTTCTCCATTAGCGCGTGCAAATCGTGTCGCTGCTGATCAAGTGGCTGATGACGACATGATTTTGGATATCGGCCCCAAGACTGCAGCGCGTTTATCTACCATGCTTGCGCACGCTGGCACGATTGTATGGAATGGGCCATTGGGCGTATTTGAGATTGATCAGTTTGGTGGTGGCACTAAGATGTTGGCGGCAGCGATTGCCCATTCACCCGCATTTTCTATTGCTGGTGGTGGCGATACCTTGGCGGCGATTGCGAAGTACGGTATTGAAAATCAAGTGGATTACATCTCTACTGGCGGTGGCGCTTTCTTAGAATTCTTAGAAGGTAAAACCTTGCCAGCCTTTGCAGTATTGGCTGAACGAGCGAAAGACTAAATATGTTGAGAGCAACTAAGATCATTGCCACCTTGGGACCTGCATCAGAAAAGCCTGAAGTATTGCGAGATATGATTCGTGCAGGTGTAGATGTTGTGAGAATGAACTTTTCTCATGGCACCATTGCAGATCACAAAGCGCGTCACGATTTGGTGCGAAGTATTTCCGCAGAAGTTGGCAAAGAGGTTGGCATCATGGCCGATCTACAGGGCCCCAAAATTCGTGTGGGTAAATTTGTTGATAGCAAAATTCTCCTCAAAGAAGGCGCGCAATTTATTTTGGATGTTGCATGTGAGCTTGGTAATCAAGAGCGCGTAGGTTTGGATTACAAAGAGTTACCACAAGATGTCAAGCCGGGTGATCGACTGTTATTGAATGATGGCTTAGTTGTTCTTCGAGTCGAGAGCGTAAAAGGTGGAGAAATTTTTACCTTGGTAGAGCAAGGTGGCCCACTCTCAAATAACAAAGGTATTAACCGTGCTGGCGGTGGCTTGACTGCACCAGCACTAACGGAAAAAGATATTGCTGATTTAGATGCCGCAATTGCGATGGGCGTAGATTTTCTGGCGATCAGTTTTCCAAAAGACGGTGCAGACATGGTCTATGCCCGCAAACTGGCAGATGCGGCTAGTGCAAAGCATGGCGTTGGTAGGGTTCGTACGATTGCTAAGGTGGAGCGTGCTGAAGCTATTGAAACTGAAGCTCTAAAAAGCATTATCGCGGAGAGTGACGGCATTATGGTTGCGCGTGGGGACTTAGCGATTGAAGTTGGTAACGCAGCTGTTCCTGCTTTGCAAAAACGCATGATTAAACTCGCACTCGAGGCTGATAAGTTTACGATTACTGCCACGCAAATGATGGAGTCCATGATTAATGCTCCAGTACCTACGCGTGCTGAGGTGAGTGACGTGGCTAATGCGGTTCTGGATGGCACAGATGCAGTTATGTTGTCAGCTGAATCTGCTGCAGGTAACTACCCAGTGCAAACTATCAAGGCAATGGCTGAGATTTGTGTTGAGGCGGAAAAGTCAGACCGTGTAAAACTAGATACGGATTTCTTGGATCAGACCTTCTCACGAATTGATCAAACGATTGCCTTGGGCGCTCTATTTACAGCGCATCACCTTAATGCCAATGCGATCGCCGCCTTAACCGACTCCGGATCTACTGCAGTTTGGATGAGTCGCCACAATATCCATTTGCCTATTTTTGCTTTGACTTCAAAGATTGCTACTCAGCGCGCCTTGAGTACTTACCGCAATGTATTTCCTATTGGCTTAAATTACACCAAGCATCGTGATACCGCGTTGCAAGAAGTAGAGGATTGCTTAAAAAAGATGGGTGCAGTGAAGAAGGGTGACGTCGTTGTCCTGACATCTGGTGAGCCAATGGGCGAGCCAGGTGGTACAAATTCACTCAAGATTATTCAAGTGAAGTAATTCACTTTTGAAAACATTGAGTCATATTATTTATTACTAACATTTCAATTAAGAGACCATCATGGCTTTAGTATCTTTACGACAACTCTTGGATCACGCTGCTGAAAATGGCTACGGCCTGCCAGCGTTTAACGTCAATAATTTAGAGCAGGTAACTGCGATCATGGAGGCTGCTCATGAAGCAGATTCCCCGGTCATCATGCAAGCCTCTGCTGGTGCTCGTAAATATGCTGGTGAATCATTCTTGCGTCATTTAATCTCAGCTGCAGTCGAGGCCTACCCCCATATTCCAGTTGTGATGCATCAAGATCATGGCCAAAGTCCTGCAGTATGTATGGCTGCTATCAAGAGTGGTTTTACTAGCGTGATGATGGATGGCTCCTTAGAGGCTGATGGCAAGACTGTTGCTAGCTATGAATACAACGTTGATGTCTCTAGAGAGGTTGTCAAGTTCTCCCACTCTATTGGAGTTACTGTTGAGGCTGAGCTAGGTGTTCTTGGCTCACTAGAGACTATGCAAGGTGATAAAGAGGATGGTCACGGCGCAGATGGCAAGATGACGCGCGAGCAACTATTAACTGACGTTGAGCAAGCTGCTGACTTTGTAAAAGCTACCCAATGTGATGCCCTGGCGATTGCGATTGGCACTAGTCATGGTGCTTATAAATTTACCAAGAAGCCAACAGGTGACATCTTAGCGATTGAGCGTATTAAGGAAATTCATACCCGCATTCCAAATACACATTTAGTGATGCATGGTTCATCTAGTGTTCCACAAGAGTTGCTCGCTGAGATTCGTGAGTTTGGTGGTGACATGAAGGAAACTTATGGCGTGCCTGTTGAAGAAATTCAAGAGGGCATTAAGAATGGTGTTCGTAAAATTAATATCGACACTGATATTCGTTTGGCGATGACTGGCGCTATTCGCCGTTATCTGTTCGAGAATCCAAGTAAGTTTGATCCACGTGATTACCTCAAGCCTGCACGTGAAGCGGCCAAGAAGGTTTGCATTGCCCGCTTCAATGCTTTTGGCTGTTCAGGTCAGGCATCCAAAATTAAACCAATTCCTTTGGAAAAAATGGCTGAGCTATACAAGAGTGGCAAATTAGCCCAGATCGTGAAGTGAGTTAAATATGCCCGCTTTGTACGCTACTTCCATTAAGTCACTCCCTTTACTCTCTAAAGGAAAGGTGCGTGATGTATATGCACTAGGTGATGACAAGTTGCTCATGGTCACCACAGATCGCCTATCTGCCTTTGACGTAGTGATGGGTCAACCGATTCCTGAAAAGGGAATTGTGCTCAATCAAATGGCTAATTTTTGGTTTGAGAAGTTGGCTAAGGTGATTCCGAATCACTTGACGGGTATTGATCCTGAAAGCGTAGTGCCAGTCGATGAGCTTGATCAGGTCAAAGGTCGTGCAGTAGTAGCTAAACGCCTCAAGCCAATCTTGGTTGAAGCGGTAGTGCGAGGCTACCTAGCTGGTAGTGGTTGGAAGGATTACAAAGAAACTGGCAAGGTGTGCGGTATTGCATTGCCAGCAGGCCTTGAAAATGCGCAGAAGTTGCCTGAGCCTATCTTTACTCCTGCTGCTAAAGCGGAAATGGGTGAGCATGATGAAAATATCTCTTTTGACAAAGTGATTGAGATGATTGGTGAGAAATTGGCCAATCAAATTCGTGAGGTTAGTATTCGTTTGTACAAAGAAGCCTCTGAATATGCCGCTACTCGTGGAATCATCATTGCTGATACTAAGTTTGAATTTGGCTTAGATGACGCTGGTCAGTTGGTATTAATGGATGAAATCCTCACCGCCGACTCTTCTCGCTTTTGGCCTGCAGAAACCTACTATGTGGGTGCAAATCCCCCTTCCTATGACAAGCAATTTGTCCGGGACTGGCTCGAAACAGCAATAGTTGATGGCAAGCCTTGGCCAAAAACAGCTCCGGCACCTGCTTTGCCGGTAGATGTGATTGATAAAACAGCGGAAAAGTACCGCGAAGCCCTCGCTCGCTTAACTAAGGCCTAATTTTATAAAGCCTTCAAAAGGCTGGGATAATAAGGCCTTGGATAGATTAACGATGTAGATCAGGGCATTTGGAGAGGTCAATGAGCAAAAAGCCAGTAGTCGGAATAGTAATGGGATCCAATTCAGATTGGGACACCATGCAGCATGCTGCTCAAATGCTAGAGCAGTTTGGCATTGCTCACGAGGCTAAAGTCGTTTCTGCCCATCGCATGCCAGACGATATGTTTACCTATGCAGAAAATGCCTCCAAAAATGGCCTTAAGGCGATTATTGCTGGCGCTGGTGGTGCGGCGCATTTGCCGGGCATGTTGGCATCAAAAACAATTATTCCGATTTATGGCGTTCCAGTCGCTAGCAAATACTTACGTGGCGAAGACTCTCTGTATTCCATTGTGCAAATGCCTAAAGGAATCCCGGTAGCAACGTTTGCGATTGGTGAGGCTGGGGCTGCAAATGCAGCCTTACATGTCATTGCCAATCTGGCAGTGAACGATCCTGCTTTGGCAAAACAGCTGGAAGAGTTTCGTGCAAAGCAGTCTGCTACCGCGCGCTCCATGAATTTGCCGGGATATTAATCAGATGGTAGATCGTTTGGAGCCCATCTTGCCGGGCTCGTATTTAGGAATATTGGGTGGCGGTCAATTAGGGCGGATGTTTACTCAAGCTGCTCAAGCGATGGGCTACAAGGTCTGCGTTCTGGATCCTGGATCAGATAGTCCAGCTGGCTCGATTGCAGAAAAATTTATTCAAGCCGATTACACCGACTCTGCAGCGCTAAAAGAGATGGCAACATTATGTAAATCCGTTAGTACGGAATTTGAGAATGTTCCTGCACAAGCTTTAGACGAACTCGAATCTTTAGGCGTCTTTGTAGCGCCTCGCAGTAGTTGCGTATCTTTGGCACAAAACCGCGTGGCTGAAAAAAAATTCTTGGCTACTTGGAAAGCGGAAACCAGTATTGGGCCTGCACCTTACTCTGTCATTGAGCATGATGCAGATATTGCTCATGTTCCTGCAGATCTATTTCCTGGCATTCTGAAAACGGCTCGCATGGGTTATGACGGCAAAGGTCAAATTACAGTTTATGACTCTGCCAATCTAGTTGCTGCTTGGACCCAATTGAGTAAGGTGCCTTGTGTTCTTGAAAAGCGGATGGATTTAGATTTCGAAGTTTCTGCTTTAGTAGTGCGCGGATATGATGATGCGGTAGTGGCATACCCTGTTTCTCAAAATATCCATCGCGATGGTATTTTGCATACTTCTACCGTGCCAGCCCCATCACTGAAGCCTGCTCAAGAGAAAAAAATTATTGAGGCTGCTAAAGCGCTGATCCGTAAGATTGATTACGTGGGCGTGTTATGTGTGGAGTTTTTCGTGCTCAAGAGCGGTGACATCGTTGCCAATGAAATTGCTCCGCGTCCGCATAACTCAGGCCACTACACCATGGATGCCTGCATTAGTAGTCAGTTTGAACAGCAGGTCAGAAGTATGGCTCGCTTACCTTTAGGCGACACCCGCTTGCTAGCGCCAGTCTCCATGCTCAATCTCTTGGGAGATCTTTGGTACGAAGGCAGCGAGGATAAGGCAAGAGAGCCTGCTTGGGATAAGGTGCTTTCTCATCCAGATGCGAAGCTACACCTATACGGTAAATCTGACCCACGTATGGGTCGAAAGATGGGCCATATCAATTGTTTAGGTGAATCAATTAACCAGGCTCGCCAAAATTGCGCAGCTGTCGCAGTTGAATTAGGGATCGAGCCTTAGTAATGTCCAGTGACAGTAGCGCACTGCATTCATCTGCAGTCATTAACGAAGCGGTACAAACTTTGCGAGATGGCGGCTTAGTAGCCTTTCCGACTGAGACGGTTTATGGCTTGGGAGCGGATGCAAAGAATCCTGATGCAATTAAACAAATTTTTACGGCCAAGGGTAGACCCTCTAATCACCCACTAATTGTTCACTTAGCAGCACCTGATCAGTTTGATCAGGCTCAAGTAGATTGGGTGCCAGTACTTGCGCCGTGGGTAAGAGATTTGTCGGAATCTGCGTTAAAACTCATCAATGCTTTTTGGCCGGGTCCACTGACCCTAGTCTTTAAAAAAGACAAAAGCGTTTTAAACGAACTTACTGGCGGTCAGGATACGGTAGCAATTCGAGTACCTGCCCATCCAATTGCGCAGGAGTTAATCCGTAAATTTAAGGGTGGGGTTGTTGCACCATCGGCGAACCGTTTTGGAAAAGTCTCACCAACCAGTGCTGCTGATGTCCGAAGTGAGTTTGAAGGCATATTGGATCTTATGATTTTGGATGGTGGTGATTGCGAAGTCGGCATTGAATCAACCATCATTGATTTATCTTCAGGCGATCATCCAGTCTTATTGCGTCCAGGCCTCATCACTCCCAAAGAAATTCTTTTAAAGACGGGCATCAAAGTCTATTTACCTGGAGAGCTCAGTCCAACGCAGTCAGAAGATGTCCTGCCAAGAGTCTCTGGTAATCTACGTGCGCATTATGCCCCGACAACCCCATTAAGAATGTATCCACCAGGTAGAGTCTTGGACGCTCTGAGTGAGTTCCCAGATATCAAGTCACGGGTAGCGGTTGCAGTTTGGGATTCAGATTCTTCACTAGGTGAGGATGGACATCCATCAGCGCATTTTGAAGAGCTTATTGTGCCCAGTGATAGTGTTGCATTTGCAAGCCGCCTATACCGATCCCTGCGAGATCTAGATCAACAGGGTTGGGATTTGATTTTGTTTCCTGAACCCCCAGCAGGCGAAGAGTGGGATGGGGTTCGGGACCGACTTCAGCGTGCCTGTTTTGGGTCTGGCCCATCATTTAGTAGCCACGCCAATAATTGATCATGCGCCTCTAAGCCTCTCAAAGCATTGGGATGGTTTATGAAGGAGGTCACCGCATACATCCTTCCAGATTTACTCATCACATAGCCTGAGATTGCCCTTACATCCACAAGTGCCCCTGTTTTGATTCGAGCCTCAGGTTTTTTCTTCAAATGCAAAAATTTCCGTAAATGTGTCATGAGGCGATTTTTCATCGTGCCATCTGTTCCTGCAATTGGAAGGCTGTTATAAAACGCATCCGTAACGGATAAATTACGAGCCGTAACTAATAATTGCGTCATATGTTCAGCAGAGATCGCTTCATTGCGGGATAGACCAGAGCCATTCTCAATGACGAGTTCTGGAAACTGAAGTCCTAAACCCTTTAGCCAGCTCTGAATTACGAGCTCACCATTTTTAGTGCTTGCAGGCTTACCCATCTTCTCTAGAGCCAAGGTCAGCATCAATTGTCTAGCCATGACATTATTCGAAAACTTGTTAATGTCTTGTACGTCATCAGCCAGGGGGATGCCCTCAAACTGGAGTAATAGTCGGGCTGCTAGAGGGACCGTAGCAGATTGTCCGGTGGGTGCTTGAATCCAAGATCCACCAGCTAACTCCCAAGCTGCGGCGAAGCCTTGAGTGAAAAAGGTATTCGCATCCAAAACAACGACGTTATAGCTCACCCCCTTGCAGCCTTTTGGAAAGTTACCAGAAAATTGAGCGGTCAGAGGTTGGTTAGTGTTTGCTCCATCGCTCTCCGGATCTAAGTTAAAGCGAATGTTACCTTTCCTGCTATCGCAGGATTGATCAACCAATTGCATCTGATTGATCACTTTGAGTTGTGATAGTGGAGGTGTGTAGCTTATGTCAATAAAGTCTGCAGTACGCGATTTACCTAATTGAAATGAGAGGGTTCTAAAAGCATATAGGAGAGGATCTGGCGGCACGTTATAGGCGCGCAAGGATTCCCCATCAATTGTGTTGTGCTCCATGGCATTAGGGGCATAGGCGCTTCTATCAAAAAATAAATTACCATCAATTTTTTGAATCCCCAGATTTTGCAAGGCCTTCATCATTTTGGCCATTTCTTCGGGAACTAGCTTTGGATCTCCGGTGCCTTGCAAATATAGATTCCCTTTAAGGGTGCCCTGACGAATAAGCCCATCGGTATAGATATTTGTACGCCAACGATATTGCGGTCCTAGTACATCTAGACCAGTGAGTGTAGTGAGCAGTTTCATGGTTGACGCAGGATTCATTGCCTGCTTAGAACGCCAGTCCACCTTTGTTTTTGCTGTTATTTTCCCTGGCTGGCCTGGCTCTATTTCCATCACTGAAATGCTGATAGATTCTTTTGGAATCTGGCTCTTTTCAAGGCTGGCAGCTACGGCCTTAGGGATATACTGAAGAGCAGTATTTTGAGCAATTATGTCAGCGGAGTGGGCTTGACAAGTAATCAGACTAGCCCATAAAAAGGCTAATAGACGGATGGCAGAGGGCGAATAGGGTTTGGTGCGCATTACCCATAGGATAAACCTTGGCGCTCACCAGCCCGTGGCTATCGATATTTTTTCTTATAGGCCTCAATAGTTTGGTTTTGCTCTTCTAGAAGGACGGTGAATCTCTCAATGCGCTCGGTAAGCGATCCATTCACTTCAAGTGATTCGCAGGCACGGGTAAATTCAGTAGCTTGAAGTAGTTGTGCCCCACCTTTGACTTTATGAACTAGACTTTGAAAATGGACTTCATCAATGCGGATTTGCTTGCCGTCTGATTGCAATTGATTCAGAGCGTCTAAGTGAACCTTCTCAATTTCCTCTAGGATCACTATGATCTGATGGGAATCATTTTTGATGAGATTAGAGAAGGCATCAAACGAATAGGGCTCACCAGAGGAGGCTAACTCTTGGCTGGCGTCAAAATAGCGCATAAGTTCATTCTCGAGGGCGCCTAAACTCAAAGGCTTGATGAGTACGCCATTCATACCGGATGATAAAAATTGATGGCGAGAGTCTAGGGCATAAATATCTGCAGTGACGCCAATAATAATCAAATCACGATTACCTAGAGATCGGATTTGTTTGGCTAACTCAGAGCCCTGCATTCCGGGCATCGATTGATCTGTGAGCATCAGATCAAAATGACGCTCCTTCATTAATTCGAGTGCCGCAACTGCATTCTCACAAACGCAAGCGCTGATACCAAGCGCTTCTAATTGCAGCGACAAAATTTGCCGACTAGCTGGGTGATCTTCAACTACTAAAGCATTTATATGAGAATTTCTTCTGCCCGGCTTTTTTGAGATGAAGTTCTTAGATAATGGCCCGAGAGAATCAAAGCCTGGAGCCTGTGCGGCAGCAACACTGGTTCTAGGAAAGGCTGCTGAAAAGTGGACATTACTTCCAAAGCCTGGGGCGCTCTCAAAATAAAGATGACTGTTCATGGAAGTCACCAAATGATTAGTGATGGTGAGCCCAAGGCCCGTCCCCCTCTTTTGCTCTGATAGACAGGACTCTTGTGTGGCTGGTAATTGTTCAAAAGCTTGTAGAGCCAATTTGATTTGATCATTTCCCATTCCTATTCCAGTATCAATCACCCTGAACTCAAGTAATTGGCCGGCATGATCATCAGCGAGGACGCTAATAGAAAAGTACACCTCACCTTCGGCGGTGAACTTAATCGCATTGCTCAGTAAATTCTGCAGAACTTGTCTCAGACGTAAAGAATCAATCATGAGCACTTCAGCGATTCTGGGATCAATCGAGGTATGGAGTAGCAAATTCTGTTTCTTAGCTACTGTAGAAAATGCCGCATGAATATCCATAATCAATTGATATGGATTACAAGGCTCTAGGTTGAGAGTAAGTTTGCCAGCCTCAATCTTGGAAATATCTAACACTTGATTGAGCATGCCTAAAAGAGATTCGGCAGAAGCTTGAGCACTCTTTAATAACGGCTTATCTTTCTTGGGAAATTGTGCGCTACCAAGCAGTAGTTCTTGAACGCCTAAGATGGCATTCATTGGTGTCCGAATTTCATGGCTCATAGTTGCTAAAAATGCAGACTTCGCAGCATTTGCTTTTTCAGCCAGCTCTTTTGAATGTAGTAATTCCAGAGCAGTTTTCTTTTGATAGAAATATTTTCTTTGGAGTTGATAAAACATCACTAAACCAATTATTAGGATGAGAGCGGTGCTCAGCCAGGGTAGTACATTTGACTTTGGTTTGTGTTCATCCCCTAATGCAAAAAGTTGGCGTGATGCCATGGGATCTAAGTCATTTAGAAAGTGGCTTAGTACATCATGAAGAGGGGCATTATGGTCTGAGATAAGCCAGCGATAGGCAAATGGATCGCGACTATATAAACCATCAATTTTTAGATCTGTATTTTGGGTTTCGCGAATCAGTTGCTGTGCCAAGCGAATGGGTAGGACTAGCGCCTCGATATCATTTTTAATGAGGGATTGAATTAAGCTGGTGGGGGATTGCCCTTGTTTGGTCTCACTGTGGATATCAGCGCCGGACGGCGAATTTTCAAGGCCTCGATCAAAGTAGCCAATCTTGGTATAAGTTGAATCCAATCTGTTTGAGGCCTTAGTAAGGACGGCATCATGACCCCAAAAGATGGCTTCAGATAGAGATCCAAATTGCAACACGTGATCGTCAATGCTTGGCGGATCGATGATGAAATCCACTTCACCTTTTCTGAGTTGCTTTAAGCCTTCAGGGTCTGATGTTCTCCATATCGGCACATATTGCTGTCGTGTGCACTCTTCCATTTTTGACAGAAGCGCCATAAAGGGTGCTGCACCATATTGTTGGTTGGATGGGTTGAGATAGGATGCATATTTTTCGTGAATACTAAATCGCACCACTGGATGGGCATCGATCCATGATTGCTCTGAAGTGCTAAATGATCCGGCATGCGCCAAACTTGTATAGATACAGCAGAGTGTGAATACTTTTTTCAATATGAATCGATGCATGTGCTGCTTAGCTTTCGATGATGTTGTTCATGCGACAGAACAGGATCAAATCAGCAATATTGTTAATGCCTAGTTTGTCAAAGACTCTAGTCTTGTAGGTTGCTACTGTCTTATTACTGATGTGCAGTAGGTCAGATATCTGCTGGTTAGTATTACCTTTGCCGAGATACTTCATAACTTGTAGCTCACGATCAGATATCAATGCCAATTTATCGTTGTCGCTCAGAGAGGTGTTGCCATTCTTCCCATGTGTGAAGAAGGTATATCCCTGTGAGATGGCAACGCAGGCAGCCAAAATGACATCGGCTCCAGCAGTCTTATTTACGAAACCATGTGCACCCAAGGACCGTACTCGGCCACCATAGACTGCTTCATCTAGGCTAGACAACACCAAAATACGAACTTCTGGATGCATCAAGCCAATCCGACGGATCACATCAAAACCATCCGTCTTGGGCATATCCAAATCTAAGATGACCATATTAGGATTGACTTCTTTGATTGAGCGTAGGCACTCTTCACCATGCTGCGCCTGTCCTGCGATCTCAAAAAGCAATTGATCTTGCAACATACTTTTTAATGCCATCAGCATAGCTGGATGGTCATCTACCAACATCACGCGTTTTCTCATTACTTGTCTCCATTTTGGGTTTTATGAGGGTGCAGCGAAAAAATGGCCTTAGCGATACGGCTATCGCTCATGTGTAGCATTTGATGTCGGCTCACCGGCGGCATCATGAGTCCGCCATAGCTATGGTGTGCTCCCATTGCTATGACATTTTCTAAATCCTTTACCAGAGTGATGTTGCTGGCATAGATTAGGGTATGGAATTTCTGGCCAAGGGAACTCATTTCGCTTGGTAAGCCATCAGCTCGAAATTGCCCCATCTCAATATGAATGCCTTCAGGCTCGATCTGCTCTACCCAGCGGATTTGCGCATGCGCTCCAGAAAAATCCAGAAGATGGATCAGGACGCCGAGACGACGCATACGCAATAATCCTTCCATGCTAGATTCCATGGAGTCAGCATCCTTGAGTTTGTGTATTCCTAGGCTCACTAGACCAACTGGGAGTCGTGAGTTCAGAATGAGGTCGCTTAAAGCATCTACAAAACTGCTGGATGCTAGATATTGCGCTGGCATCGGTAAGATGCCAGGGATGAAGCGTCCGCTACGGTACCAATACGTAATGGTGTCTAGGCCCTCCATGAATAATCTGAGGAGCTGCGTGTCGGTGGCGGTCAGTAATGGTCTAAATAAAGAGCTCGTCAGCTTAGTTCCTTGGCTATTAAAGATGGGTTCGTTACTAATCGCTTGTCGCTGGGACCAGGATTGGTGTTCTTCTAGCGCTTCGCCGCTAAGACCAAGCCAAGGCTGGCCGCAGGCATCGCGTACTTCTTGGAAGGGTTTGTTCTTCCAAGCCTTTACAAGCGTGTACAGCCGGGATTTCGGGCTCATCAGCATTCTCCAATCATTGAACAGTCAGTCTAGGCAGGACAGATTGGAGGGGTAAGGGCTTAAGGCTTATTTGTGTGTAGGAATCTACCTACTTGCCTGCCCTCATTATAGAAAGAGCAGGAGGCTCATTTGAAATTTAAGGTGAATTTGCCCTTGAAATCCCTAGAAACAGACCTATATAATCAGCACTCCCTACACGCGAGTGCTAAAACAGGCTTATTCAGCTGAAAAGCTTGTTTTCTGCGTGTTAAGAGAATGCAACACATTGATTTATATTGGTTTTTTAATTAGTTAACACTTACTAACATAGGAGAAGGAATGAATCTGCGTCCTTTACATGATCGCGTAATCATCAAACGTTTAGATCAAGAATCAAAAACTGCCTCTGGAATCATCATTCCGGATGCTGCTGCTGAAAAGCCGGATCAAGGCGAAGTATTGGCAGTTGGCCCGGGCAAACGTGATGACAGCGGTAAGTTGAATGCACCAGACGTCAAAGTTGGCGATCGCGTGTTATTCGGCAAATATGCAGGTCAAACAGTTAAGGTCGGCACTGACGAGCTTCTCGTCATGCGCGAAGAAGACATCATGGCTGTTGTACAGAAGTAATTAGTACCTAAGAAAGGAATTCAATCATGGCAGCAAAAGACGTTGTATTTGGAGATAACGCCCGTACCAAGATGGTAGAAGGCGTAAATATTCTTGCTAACGCAGTAAAAGTAACCTTAGGACCAAAAGGTCGTAATGTAGTTATCGAGCGTTCATTTGGCGGCCCAATCATCACCAAAGATGGTGTATCCGTAGCAAAAGAAATCGAACTTAAAGACAAGCTCCAGAACATGGGCGCTCAGATGGTGAAGGAAGTTGCTTCCAAAACCAATGACATCGCTGGCGACGGTACGACTACCGCTACTGTATTGGCTCAGTCTATCGTTCGCGAAGGCATGAAATACGTAGTATCAGGCCACAATCCAATGGACTTGAAGCGTGGTATCGACAAAGCAGTTACAGCGGCACTCGAAGAGCTCAAGAAAATTAGCAAGCCTTGCACAACTACTAAAGAAATCGCTCAAGTTGGCTCTATCTCGGCTAATAGCGACCAAAGTATTGGTCAGCGTATTGCTGAGGCAATGGAAAAAGTAGGTAAAGAAGGCGTTATCACTGTTGAAGATGGTAAGTCATTGGAGGATGAGCTTGAAGTAGTTGAAGGTATGCAGTTTGACCGCGGTTATCTGTCTCCATACTTCATTAACCAACCTGAAAAGCAAGTTGCCGTATTAGAAACCCCATACGTACTCTTGTTTGACAAGAAAGTTAGCAACATCCGTGATTTGCTCCCAGTACTCGAGCAAGTAGCAAAGTCTGGCCGTCCATTGTTGATCATTGCAGAAGATGTTGAAGGCGAAGCCTTAGCAACTTTAGTCGTGAACAACATTCGCGGCATCATCAAAACTTGCGCCGTTAAGGCTCCAGGCTTTGGTGACCGTCGTAAGGCTATGTTGGAAGACATCGCAATTTTGACTGGCGGTACTGTGATTGCTGAGGAAATCGGCCTCACACTGGAGAAAACAACTCTTGAGCACTTAGGTCAAGCTAAGCGTATCGAAATTGGCAAAGAAAACACCATCATCATTGACGGTGCTGGCGATGCTAAAGCAATCGAAGCACGTGTGAAGAACATCCGTGTTCAGATCGAAGAAGCGACTAGCGACTACGACAAAGAGAAGTTGCAAGAGCGCGTTGCTAAGTTGGCAGGCGGTGTTGCAGTGATTCGTGTTGGTGCTGCTACTGAAGTAGAAATGAAAGAAAAGAAAGACCGCGTTGACGATGCATTACACGCAACTCGTGCAGCAGTTGAAGAGGGTATTGTTCCTGGCGGTGGCGTTGCTTTATTACGCGCGATGCAGGGTATCAAGGGCTTGAAGGGTGATAATCCTGATCAAGACGCTGGTATCAGTATCGTATTGCGTGCAATGGAAGAGCCAATTCGCATCATCGTTTCTAACGCAGGCGACGAAGCTAGCGTAGTTGTTAATGCAGTATTGGCTAGCAAGGGCAATAACGGTTACAACGCAGCAACTGGTGAATATGGTGACCTCGTAGCTCAAGGTGTAATCGATCCGACTAAAGTAACAAAAACTGCATTGGTTAATGCTGCTTCTGTTGCGGCCTTATTGTTGACTACTGATTGCGCAATCAGCGAAGCCCCAAAGGATGATTCCGCTGGTGGTGGCATGCCTGATATGGGCGGCATGGGTGGCATGGGTGGCATGGGCGGCATGATGTAATTGCTGTTGATTCCTCAGCTATCTAGCTGTAGAAACTAAAACGCCTGGTTCAAAAGACCAGGCGTTTTTTATTGGTATATTAGAAATTAATCCGGCTGAATACCGCCATCTTTGATAACCTTTTTCATCTTCACTAAGCCTTGTGCAATCATTTCTTTTAAATGATCCGGTCCTAAAGGTACAAATTCAAAACCTTGCTGTATTAACTGATCCCGCAACTTCTGATCTTTTAACGCTAAAGCCAATGAATCATTGAGTTTACTAACGACAGCTGATGTTGCACCCTTGGGGGCGACAATCGCACCCCAGGTAGAGAACTCATAACCTTTAACACTCTCGCTCACAGTCGGCGCATTTGGTAGCAAAGGTGAACGCATTTTGCTAGTGATACCTAACACCTTTAGTTTCCCTGATCGAATATGTGGAAGGACAACAGATAAAGCGCTAATCATCACAGGCACCTGTCCTGCCATGACATCGGTTACTGCTGCTGCCGCTCCACGATAGGGGATATGCACCAATGGCGCACCCGTATACTGGCGAAAGATCTCCATACCAATATGCTGAGGTGAGCCATTGCCGCCTGAGGCGTAATCAATTTTTCCTGGATTTTCTTTAGCAATCCGAATTAAGTCTGCCGCTGTGTTTCCCGGAAATGACGGGTTTGCTACCATGACGAAAGTGATTGCAGCTACTTCGGAGACTGGAGCAAAACTTTGAATGGGATCGTAGTCAATTTTCTTGTGCAGATTGGGTAGCATTGTTAAGATGCTGTCATTAAATGCACCTAGTACATAGCCCTCTGCATTAGCCTGAGCTACCTTGCTAGCTCCGATTAAACCGGCGCCACCAGGAAGGTTTTCAATCGTAATTACCTGTCCCAAGTTCTCACTCATTTTTTGTGCAATGGGTCGCATCAAAATATCGACACCACTTCCGGCCTGCAATGGCATGATCATCTGAATCGGTCTATTAGGGTAGGTATTTTGAGCTTGGACGGATGTAATCCAAATTAAACCCATTACTAAAAGCAAGTGTTTTTTAATATTCATTGTTCGTCTCGTATTAATATAATTTTTTAGTGCTCTAGGGGCGTTCGTATATATCTTAACGTAATAAAAAACCGCCCGAAGGCGGTTCTTGATTGAGAAGTGTTTGATTTAACTTACTGACTTCACCATGTCTTCTACAACCTTCTTCGCATCACCGAAGACCATCATCGTTTTATCCATGTAGAAGAGTTCGTTATCTAGACCAGCATAACCTGCTGCCATAGAGCGCTTGTTGACAATAATGGTTTTGGCTTTATAGGCTTCCAAAATTGGCATACCAAAGATTGGACTACCTGGCGTACGAGCGGCAGGGTTTACCACATCGTTTGCACCAAGTACTAGCACCACGTCAGCCTGACCAAAATCACTGTTAATGTCTTCCATCTCAAACACTTGGTCGTATGGAACTTCAGCTTCAGCCAAGAGTACGTTCATGTGACCGGGCATACGACCTGCCACTGGGTGAATCGCATACTTTACGGTCACGCCATGATGAGTCAGTTTTTCTGTTAACTCTTTAAGTGCATGCTGAGCACGGGCAACTGCGAGGCCGTAGCCAGGAACAATCACGACTGTGTCGGCATTCTCCATGAGGAAGGCAGCATCTTCTGGTGAACCAGTTTTGTAGTTCTTTGGACCGCCATCATCAGCGCCACCGGCAGCAGCCTCGGCACCGAAGCCACCTAGCAAGACTGCCAAGATTGAGCGGTTCATTGCCTTACACATGATGTAAGACAAAATCGCACCAGAGGAGCCTACGCAAGCACCAGCAATAATCAATACTGGGTTGTTTAATGTGAAGCCAATGCCTGCAGCCGCCCATCCAGAGTAACTGTTGAGCATCGACACAACCACAGGCATATCTGCGCCACCGATGGGGATGATCAAGGTCACGCCTAATACCAAAGCAATCGCACACATTACTAAAAATGCTTCGTGACTACCGGTCATGAAGTACATGACTCCACCAGCAACCATGACAATTGCGAGAATCAGGTTGAGCAAGTGCTGACCAGCAAAAGTGACTGATTTACCACTGACTTTGCCAGATAATTTACCAAAAGCAATAATGGAAGCAGTAAAGGTGATGGCGCCAATAAATGCACCGATAAAGAGTTCAATCTTTTGCGCGCCAGTATGGTCTTGGGCTGGATTAAACACTGCCGCAATCGCAATCAATACTGCTGACAAGCCAACAAAAGAGTGCATCAACGCTACGAGTTCTGGCATCTTGGTCATTTGCACACGTTTAGCAGCAAGTATTCCAATGATTGCACCAGCAACAATCGCACCAATAATCAATGAGAAGACTGGCTTAAAGTCAGGAATCATGAAGGTGGTGATTACGGCAAGCAACATGCCGATCATGCCAAAGGTATTGCCTTGACGTGATGTAGTTGGTGAAGACAATCCACGCAAGGCGAGGATGAAAAGCACCGATGAAATGAGGTAGGAAATCGCGGTTATATTTGACATGTTTGTGGTCTCTATATAGATCTTGTTCTAGTTTTTATTTAGTTCCAGTCGCATCAGCTTTAGGGGCTTTTTTCTTGAACATTTCAAGCATGCGACGGGTGACCATAAAGCCACCAAAAATATTAATTGATGCTAAGAAGACGGCTACTGCACCAATGATGCTAGTGAGAGTAATCTCATCGCCACCAATGACCTCAGTTTGAAGTAGGGCGCCAACAATGATGATTCCAGAGATAGCGTTGGTAACTGCCATGAGTGGAGTATGTAATGCAGGGGTGACGTTCCAAACTACTTGATAGCCAACAAAAATGGCCAAAACAAACACGGTGATGTTTTGGACTGTGAGGATGCTTTGAAAAGCAGCGAGATCCATGATGTTTCCTTTGAATATTCTGTATTAGTTTTTACGGATAGCCTGACCATCACGACACATGAGGCAGGCAGTAACGATGTCGTCATCGGTTGGGATAACTAACTTCGCTTCTGGGTCAACGATGAGCTTCATGAAATCGAGCAAGTTGCGTGCGTATAGGGCAGAAGCATCCGCAGCTACCATACTGGCGAGATTACTGTAACCAATAATCTTCACACCATTTTTCTCAACAATCTTGTCTTCTTGGGTCAATGGGCAGTTACCTGATCCATTGTCACCACGACCGGCAGCTAAGTCGATCACGATCGAACCGGGTTTCATATTGGCAACGGTGTCGCTGTGCAATAAGACGGGTGGCTTACGACCGGGAATTAAGGCGGTTGTGATGACGATATCAGCTTGTTGAGCACGTTCTGCAACCAATGCTGCTTGACGCTTCATCCAAGATTCAGGCATAGGGCGCGCATAACCGCCAACGCCTTTAGCGATTTCGCGCTCTTCATCTGTCTCGTAAGGAACGTCAACAAACTTGGCGCCAAGAGATTCAATTTGTTCCTTGGCAGCAGGGCGCACGTCAGATGCCTCAATGACGGCACCTAAACGCTTTGCAGTTGCAATGGCTTGGAGGCCAGCAACACCAGCGCCCAAGATCAGTACGCGTGCTGCTTTAACGGTTCCGGCTGCAGTCATGAGCATAGGCATAAAGCGCTGATACTCATTGGCGGCAACCATCACTGCTTTATAGCCTGCGATGTTGGCTTGCGAAGATAAGACATCCATGCTTTGTGCACGAGTAGTACGTGGTGCAGCCTCTAATGAGAATGCAGTTACGCCTTGGGCAGCCATCGCGGCGATATTATTATTATCAAATGGATCGAGCATGCCAATGAGCACGCTGCCAGATTGAATTTGTTTGAGCTCTGCCGCTTCAGGTGCACGCACCTTTAGAACGATCTCTGCACTTAATGCATCTGCTGCGCTACCAATCGTGGCGCCAACAGCTTCATAGGCGGAATCAGGCTGGCTGGCTGTAAGACCCGCATCTTTTTGAATAACAACTGTATGGCCTTGACCAATCAGTTTCTTAACGGTTTCCGGTGTGGCGGCAACTCGAGTCTCCCCGAGTCTGATTTCCAGCGGTACTCCTATGCGCATGGCATGTCTCCAAAAGCAAATTTTTCAAAAAAATCTATTTTAGTTAGTTAGGCGAAAATCTACCTATCTATTTCCCTTAATGCCATTTATTTGGTTTTGCCACAAATCTCGTAAATTTGGAGCAAGACTTCTACAATGGGTTTTTAGCTGATAACGAATTCTCGCATTTTTTGATGATCTCCCTCAATTCTGTCGCAATACCTGCTTCAAAACCCTCCAAAGTCGTGGTTGGGATGTCTGGAGGGGTAGATTCGTCTGTTGCAGCTTGGATGCTCAAGCAGCAAGGCTATGAAGTGATTGGCCTTTTCATGAAAAACTGGGAGGATGATGATAGCGACGAATATTGCTCTGCACGTCAGGATTGGCTAGATGTAGTTTCTGTAGCCGACCTCATTGGGATTGATGTCGAGGCTGTTAATTTTGCCGCTGAGTACCGTGAGCGTGTTTTTGCGGAGTTTTTGCGTGAATATGCTGCCGGCAGGACGCCCAACCCGGATGTATTGTGCAATGCAGAAATTAAATTTAAAGCCTTTTTGGATCACGCCATCAGTTTGGGTGCAGATGCCATTGCAACAGGTCACTATGCACGGGTTCGTCATGAGGATGGCCGTGTTCAGCTATTAAAGGCATTGGATGCCAGTAAAGACCAAAGTTATTTCTTACATCGCTTAACCCAAAGTCAATTGGCAAATGTACTTTTTCCTTTGGGGGAGATTCCAAAGACGGAGGTACGTAAGATTGCCGAACAAATCGGCTTGCATAATGCCGCCAAAAAAGACTCCACAGGGATTTGCTTTATTGGTGAGCGCCCCTTCCGCGAATTCTTAAACCGCTACTTACCACGTGCTCCTGGCCCCATTAAAACCCCAGAAGGTAAAACAGTGGGGGAGCATATGGGTCTTGCCTTTTTCACCCTAGGGCAGCGCAAGGGCATTGGTTTGGGTGGCAGCCAGGACGGCAATGGTGATGCATGGTACGTCGCTCGTAAGGATGTGGCCAATAACACCCTATACGTCGCCCAGGGCCATGATCATCCATGGCTACTGGCCAATCAGCTTTCTACAATTGATGCTAGTTGGATTGCTGGAGTTGCACCTACTCCGGGGCAGTACTCTGCAAAAACCCGCTATCGCCAAGCAGACTCACTATGCACGCTTGCTACTGGAGCTGCGGGACCTTTGAGTTTTGAATTGGCCTTTCCAGAGGCCCAATGGGCCGTTACTCCAGGCCAGTCTGCCGTTTTGTACGACGGAGATATTTGCTTGGGCGGCGGCATTATTTCCGCCTAAGGCTTCCAGCTCTAGCGCCCTGATTTAGGCGGCTGGGGGCGCTGTTTCTGCGAAGGAAGGCCTTTGCATCAACTTTTGATATAGGGCATCTAAATTAGGATATTGCGCTTGCCAAGCGATATTGGGGAAGCGGAACAGCAGGTAACCCAAAGCGCAGCCAACAGCAATGTCAGCCAAAGTCATCTGGTTGCCGTGGCACCAGGCGTTTTCACCTAATACACGGGACATTTGGGCAAGAGAGGTATTCATCTTACCCATTTGACGCTCAACCCAAGCGGGGCTCTGCTGCTCAGGTGGACGTAAGGTCGCCTCTAAACGAGCCAAAATTCCTGCATCTGCCACCCCGTCAGCCAAGGTTTCCCAAGTTTTGACAGTAGCGCGTTCACGACTACCTGTCGGGATCAGTTTGCCCACCGGGCTCAATGTATCTGCGTACTCAGCAATCACCCGCGAATCGTAGATGACCTCACCGTCATCTAAAACAAGACAAGGCACTTTGCCTAAGGGGTTGTTGAGGGCTATTTTGGTGTCTGCAGCCCAGACATTCTCTAGTTCGAGGTCTAAATCCACCTTTTTTTCTAAAAAAACAATGCGTACCTTACGTACGTAAGGGCTAGTGAGGGATCCGATGAGTTTCATGTCCTTAGTATAGCGATCTCAATCAAACTGAATTGCTCCTAAGAGCGATTAAAATTAGGTTTTATTGAAACAATCAATGTAAAGGCAATATTCGTGAGTCAGCCGATTTCTACTCTTAATGCACTATCCCCTTTAGATGGTCGCTATGCAGGCAAGCTGGACGCCTTGAGGCCCTGGTTATCCGAAGCCGCATTTATGCGGCAGCGCGTGTTTGTAGAGATTCATTGGTTATTGGCTTTGGCCTCAGCGGGCCTGCCAGATGTGCCAAAAATTAGTTCGGCAGATGAAGCCTTCCTATTATCTTTGCCAGAAAACTTCTCTGATGCCGATGCGCAACGTATTAAAGATATCGAGGCAGTCACCAATCACGATGTCAAGGCAGTAGAGTATTTTTTAAAAGAAAAAGTAGCCGGTCGCCCAGATCTCTTAAAGGCAAGTGAATTTATTCATTTTGCATGCACTTCTGAAGATATCAATAATACTTCGCATGGTTTGATGTTGCGTGGCGCTCGTGATAAAGTTTTGTTGCCGCAACTTAGAAAAATACTTTCCGTATTAACGGATTTGGCAATTGAGAATGCAAAAGTGCCTATGTTGTCACGCACTCATGGTCAACCTGCTTCTCCAAGTACATTAGGTAAAGAGTTAGCCAATATCGCTAAACGTTTAGAGCGTGCGATTGCAGCAATTGCAGCAGTCCCTTTATTAGGAAAAATGAATGGTGCAGTGGGTAACTACAACGCGCATTTATCTGCTTATCCTAATTTTGATTGGGAAAACTTTTCTAAGAATGTCGTTGAGAAACGCTTAGGTCTCACCTTTAATCCTTACACGATTCAAATTGAGCCACATGATGGCATGGCTGAATTGTTTGATGCAATTGCTCGCGCCAACACAATCTTGTTGGACATGGATCGTGATTTCTGGGCGTATATTTCTATTGCTTACTTCAAGCAACGTACTAAAGCGGGTGAGATTGGTTCTTCAACCATGCCGCATAAAGTCAACCCAATTGACTTTGAAAATTCCGAGGGGAACTTGGGGGTAGCAAATGCGCTATTGCGTCATCTTGCAGAGAAGTTGCCAATTTCTCGCTGGCAGCGCGATCTAACTGATTCAACTGTCTTGCGTAATTTAGGCCCAGCCTTTGGCCACAGCGTTTTAGCTTATGACAGCGCCTTGCGTGGTTTAGGAAAATTAGAGGTTAACCATGCGGCGATTGCTGCTGACCTAGATGCGTGCTGGGAAGTATTGGCAGAGCCAGTACAAACTGTGATGCGTCGTTATGGCATTGAGAATCCGTATGAGCAACTCAAAGAACTCACTCGTGGCAAAGGCATCAACCAGGCTGATTTACAAACCTTCATTCGTGGTCTAAAGATTCCAGATGATGCAAAGACCTTATTACTCGAGATGACCCCATCTTCTTATTTAGGTAAGGCGGTCGAATTGACCGAACGTCTGAAAAAGTGAGTTTGACTCCAAGCCTTGGGCCCGCATCACAGGATTTGGAATACGGTGCTCGCCCTAAGATCTGGTTTGCTGTTTATCAAGTGCTTTGGCATCTGCTTCTGCCTTTTGCATTTTTTCGCCTAGCCTGGCGCACACGTCACTCCTCTGAATATTTAAGTCACTTCTCTGAGCGCTTGGGTTTTGCTGATGGCAAAACAACTACGCAGGGATCTGTATGGATTCATGCGGTATCTGTTGGTGAGACTAGAGCGGCTCAACCTTTGGTTGAAGCTTATCTAGCTCGTGGTGAGACGATTCTGTTGACGCATATGACACTGAATGGTCGCCGTACTGGCGCTGCTCTATTTGAGCGAGCGATTGCTACAGGTCAATTGCATCAGGTTTATCTACCCTACGACCTCTGCTGGTCTGTTGCTAATTTCATTCGTACATTTAAACCGAAGTTCGGTTTGTTTATGGAAACCGAGGCTTGGCCAACCATTGTGTTTTATTGCGCAGAAATTGGGCTGCCATTATTTTTAGTAAACGCACGCCTATCCGAACGAAGTGCTCGTCGCATCAATCGATTTGGTAATGCCGGCAGATCTTTATTTCAGGCATTTTCAGGTATCTTGGCTCAAACACAATTAGATGCTGATCGGTATCGTAGTCTTGGCGTTAAAAAAGTGAAGATTGTTGGCAATCTGAAGTTTGATGTACCGCTTGATCCCAATCTAGTTCTGCAAGGTCAATTTTGGAAGCAAGATCTACATGGCAAACAACGATTGATGGTCTGCGCTGCCAGTACTCGCGATGGCGAAGAGGTAATTATCCTGAAGGCTTGGAAAGATCTTTTACTTGGCAACACTTTTGAGATTGCCCCGCTGCTTTGTATAGTTCCCCGTCATCCTGAGCGCTTTTCTGAAGTAGCCAATCAAATTCAAGATGCTGGTCTGAAATTTAGATGCCGTACAGAATGGATTGAGACACCAAAGAGCGATGCTGGCGTGGATGTGATTCTGGGAGACTCCATGGGTGAGATGCCAATGTATTACAGTGCTGCTGACTTAGTGGTCATGGGAGGCAGTCTACTTCCGTTTGGCGGGCAAAATCTAATTGAGGCTTGTGCTGCTGGTTGTCCAGTATTGCTCGGTGAGCATACGTATAACTTCCAACAAGCCGCCCTAGATGCCATTGAGATGGGCGCTGCCAAGCGCATCCAGGGTGAGCTCATCTTGAGTGAGCCCATTGTTCTCATGGAGGCTTTAAAAGAGTTGCTATTAAATACTGCCGAACTGGCAAAGATGTCGAGCGCTGCAAAGTCGTATGCACTCGAACATCAAGGTGCGACCCAAAAGATTATGGCCGCCCTTGAGGATATCAATTAACTCCGATTGGGAGATTAAACCTGAGCCCCAAAGTTGGGATCATCGTTGCGCGCAACATCATCTGGCTTTTTATCGCCCTTCACTAAATCTTCGCGCGTCACACCAAGCCACATGGCCAAAGCCGCTGCCACGAACACGGACGAGTAGATGCCAAACAAAATACCAATGGTGAGGGCTAAGGCAAAGTAGAAGAGGGTAGGACCACCAAAAATCAACATCGCCAAAACCATCATTTCAGTACTGCCGTGGGTAATTACGGTACGACTGATTGTGCTGGTGATAGCGTTATCAATAATTTCGCGGGTATTCATCTTGCGGTATTTGCGGAAGTTTTCGCGAATACGGTCAAAGATCACCACAGACTCGTTTACTGAGTAGCCCAATACGGCCAATACCGCAGCCAAAACAGACAGAGAGAACTCCCACTGGAAGAAGGCAAAGAAGCCCAGAATAATCACGATGTCATGTAAGTTGGCAATAATGCCAGCAACAGCAAATTTCCACTCAAAGCGGAAAGAGAGATAAACCACGATGCCGATAATCACAAATAGTAGTGCCATCAATCCATCTATTGCTAGCTCACGTCCAACCTGTGGACCAACAAACTCAACACGCTGTAACTTGACGCCTGAAGTGGCTGGCTCAAGTGCTTGCATGACCGCTGCACTTTGGTCCGCAGAAGAAATTATTTTGCCTTCGGCATCTTTTTGCAATGGCAGGCGAATCATCACATCACGCGAACTGCCAAAGTTCTGAATCTGGGTATCGGCATAGCCCAGTTTTTCTACCTTTGATCTGATTGAATCTAGAGGGGCTGTTTGTGGATAAGAAACTTCCATCACTGTACCGCCAGTGAACTCGATAGATAAGTGAAGACCGTTTTGCCAAAGGAAGAAAACGGCCGCAAAGAAGGTAATTAGAGAAACTGCATTCAGCGCCAATGCATGGCGCATAAAGGGAATATCTTTTTTAATTCGGAAAAATTCCATGACTTATTTCTCCTGTGAGCGCCAAACTTGGCCGATAGCGAGTTTCTGGACTTTTTTTCCTCTGCCATACCAGAGGTTAACTAGGCCACGTGAGAAAAAGACTGCTGAAAACATAGAAGTCAAAATACCAAGGCAATGCACTACTGCAAAGCCTTTAATTGGACCAGAGCCAAATGCGAGTAATGCAAGACCAGCAATTAAGGTGGTGACGTTTGAATCCAAGATTGTTGCCCAAGCTTTGTCAAAGCCAACAGCAATTGCTGTTTGCGGCGCGGCGCCGTTACGCAGCTCCTCACGAATACGTTCGTTGATCAACACATTGGAGTCAATAGCCATACCCAGTGCCAAGGCCATTGCAGCAATACCTGGCAATGTTAGGGTGGCTTGTAGCATTGACAACACCGAGATCAAGAGTAACAAGTTGACTGCTAGAGCCACTACTGAGAATGTGCCAAACAAGAGGTAGTAGGCAATCATGAAAATCGAGATTGCAGCAAAACCCATGATGAGAGATTTAAAGCCCTTCTCAATATTTTCTGCACCTAAGCTTGGTCCAATCGTGCGCTCTTCAATGATTTCCATCGGCGCTGCTAATGAGCCTGCGCGTAACAAGAGCGCCAAGTCATTTGCACTCTCGGTAGTTGGTTGGCCAGTAATTTGAAACTTAGAGCCAAACTCACCTTGAATCGTGGCAATCGTGAGGACCTCACCTTTACCTTTTTCAAACAAGATCATGCCCATCGGTTTGCCGATGTTTTCACGGGTCACTTCTTGCATCACACGCCCACCAGCAGCATCCAAAGAGATATTTACCGCAGGTCGTTGGTTTTGATCAAAGCCGGCACTTGCATCGGTAATGCGATCACCACTAAAGATGACCGATTTTTTGAATACACCTTGGCGAGTTTCGCCAAAGCGGAATACATCCATGCCTGGAGGTGGAGTCTCACCAATGGCGATAGTTGAAACGATTGGGTCGGCTAACCTAGACTCCAGAGTTGCGGTACGACCAATGATGTCCTTAGCGCGCGCAGTATCTTGCACGCCTGGAAGCTGCACAACAATTCGCTCAGCACCTTGTTGTTGAATGACTGGCTCTTTCACGGCTAACTCATTGACGCGCTTATTGAGCGTGACGATATTTTGTTTTACTGCGTTATCTTGAATTTCTTTCAGGGCGGTCGGTTTAAATTCGCCAACCAGTTTTGGAGACAGGCCGGTAGGCTTAACTTGCCAGATCAGATCAGGCTGACTCGTCATCAAGACGGTGCGCGCCTTCTCAGCATCTTCGGTGCTGCCAAATGTTAGGGTGATGGAGTCTTGGCCACGCTCTATACCTTGCTGGCGAATGGATTTGTCACGCAGCTGACTACGAATATCTGTTGCCAAAGAAGTAACCTTCTTTTGAACGGCGCCTTTCATATCCACTTGTAGTAAGAAGTACACGCCACCACGCAAGTCAAGGCCAAGAGGCATTGGTAAAGCATTGAGTGCGTTTAACCAGCTCGGTGTGTTGGAGAGTAGGTTTAATGCCACGGTGAAATTAGGTTCGTTTTGATCGATGTTCAATTTCTGTTGCAGCAAGTCGCGGGCACGAAGTTGGATGTCGGTATTGTTAAAACGAATTTTGATTGAACCTACACTACCTGTAGATTCAAAGAAGATGCCAGTGTTACTGATGTTGTCATCAGTCAAAATCTTTTCTACTCGAGACTGTGTCGCCAAATCAACCTTGATGGTTGGCTTGGCGGACGAGACTTGAACCGCTGGCGCCTCTCCGAAGAAATTGGGTAATGAATATAGCCCTCCAATCAATAAGGCAGAGAGGATGACTATGTATTTCCAGAGAGGGTAGCGATTCATATTGAGATACTTTTAAACAAGCTTATTAAGCAGACTTCATTGAGCCTTTTGGCAGTACTGTTGTGATGGCGCCTTTTTGCATTTGCACTTCAGTGCCACTAGCAATTTCAACAGTCACCACTTGGTCTTTTAATGCAGTTACTTTGCCCATGATGCCGCCAACAGTCACTACCTCGTCGCCAACAGAAAGAGACTCCAGCATTGCTTTAGTTTCTTTTTGACGCTTCATTTGTGGGCGAATCATGATGAAGTACAACACTGCAAACATCAACAGCAAGGGAAGAAAGCTCATCAAGCCACCAGAATCTGCGCCCGCGGCTGGAGCCTGGGCAAAAGCGTTACTAATCCACATACAAAACCTCCATTAATTACCAGTTGAAAACTGCTTAAGGAACTGCTTCAGTTTTAGGCTTTTAAAGCGAAGCCGTAAACCCGCAATTCTAAACTGTATGGGGCTTTAGGGCTGATTTAGTGCCCTGGGCCTATTAATCCTGTCCGGGTTCCACGCCGCGTTGGCGATTCCGATGAAATTCCTCTCGATAGGCACTAAATCGGTCTTTAGCTAAAGATTCTCGAACCTCTTCCATTAGCTGTAGGTAATAAGAGAGGTTGTGGATGGTATTAAGCTGCGACCCCAGAATCTCATTCGCCTTTTGGAGGTGATTTAAATAGGACCTGGTGAAGTTTTTACAGGTATAACAAGCACAGCTAGGGTCGACAGGGCGATCATCATCCTTGTACCCTGAGTTACGAAGCTTGAGGTCACCAAAGCGGGTAAAGAGCCAGCCATTACGGGCATTACGAGTCGGCATGACGCAGTCAAACATATCAATGCCGAGACTGACGCCTAGCATCAAGTCTTCAGGTGTTCCAACCCCCATAAGGTAATGGGGCATGTGCTCTGGCAACTTAGGGGCTGTGAAATTAAGAATGCGCTCAAACTCAGGCTTTGGCTCCCCAACGGAGAGACCGCCAATTGCGATCCCATCAAAGCCCTGCTGACTGACGGCATCTAGGGAGAATTCACGGAGGTTTTCAAACATGCCGCCTTGGACGATGCCAAAAAGGCCATTGCCAGTCTCGAGTTCGCGAAAGCGTCTTAGGGAGCGATCACCCCAGCGCAGCGACATTTCCAATGAGGCGCGCGCAGTTTTTTCTGAGGTTGCCTGCCCCTTGATTTCGTAAGGGGTGCATTCATCAAACTGCATCGCAATATCGCTATTCAGTACCGCCTGAATTTCCATAGACACTTCTGGTGACATAAATAACTTATCGCCATTGATCGGGGACGCAAATGTAACCCCTTCTTCAGAAATTTTTCTCAGTGCTCCTAAGCTAAAGACCTGAAAGCCACCAGAATCAGTCAGAATCGGCTTATCCCAGCCCATGAAGCGGTGTAAGCCACCATGCTTCTTCACAACATCTAAACCAGGCCGCAGCCACAAATGAAAGGTATTGCCTAAGATAATTTGGGCTTTAGCCTCATGCAGATCCCGTGGGGTCATCGCCTTTACGGTGCCATAAGTGCCCACCGGCATAAAGATTGGTGTTTGAACGCTGCCGTGAGGAAGGTCAAGCTGACCAAGGCGTGCAGGGCTAGCAGAGTCACGCGCGAGGATATTAAAGTGAACAGGTTTTGTCATGGGCTGGTTTAGTTAAGACGGCTTAAGAACATCGCATCGCCGTAGCTAAAAAAGCGATATTGATTCTGAATGGCATGTTGATAGGCATTGCGGATATTGTCTACACCAGCAAAGGCACTCACCAACATCAGTAGGGTTGATTTTGGTAGATGAAAGTTAGTCAGTAGGCAGTCTACCGTTTTGAATGTGTAACCAGGCGTAATAAATAAATTCGTTTCTCCACTAGCCTGCTGGGTTTGGGCCTGACTCTCTAGGGCACGCAGGCTCGTCGTCCCCACTGCAATGACTCTACCGCCCGACTGCTGGGTAGCCGTAATTGCTGCAAGCGTTTCTACAGGAATTGAAAACCACTCGTAATGCATCTTGTGTTTAGTAAGATCTTCTTCGCGAACTGGTGTGAAAGTGCCTGCGCCCACATGTAGAGTGACAGCGGCCTGTTTAACGCCGAGCTCGCTCAGTTGCTGAAGGATGGCTTCATCAAAGTGTAAGCCTGCTGTAGGAGCTGCTACAGCACCAGGATTCTTGGCAACGACAGTTTGATAACGATTGGCATCCTCTTGATCTGGCTGATGCTCAATGTAGGGTGGCAGGGGTAATTCACCGAAGCGCTCTAGTAAATCAAATACATTCTCGGGAAAGCGAACTTCATAGAATCGGCCGTCATAGCCAATCATTTCAACGGGGAAAGTTTCACCAGCCTGATTGTGCACATGAACAATGCTGCCAGTTTTAGGGGCCTTGGAGGCTCTGATTTGTACCCAAGCTTGTTTATCTCCGCTGATGCGTTCAATCAGGAGCTCAACATTGCCGCCCGTCTCCTTTTTGCCATGTAGGCGAGCAGGAATCACTTTGGTGTCATTAAAGACTAGTAAATCGCCGGGTTTGATCAGCTTAAGGATGTCTGGGAACTGCCTATCAAGCAATTGGGCGACATTACCCCCCTCTATATTCAGCTCTAAGAGGCGGCTATCCGTTCTATTTGCTAGCGGGTGCTGGGCAATCAGTTCGGGCGGAAGGTCGTAATTGAAGTCGGAAAGTTGCATAGCATTACCATCAGGTATTGGATTTTAACGATGACGACTAAGCGACCGCCAACTGCACTCGAAAAGATGGGTTTAAACAGCCCTATGGCACTTGCTTTGCACCTGCCATCTCGTTACGAGGATGAGACAGAGCTCTTCACCATTGAGGAAGCTTTGGGCTTGGGGAGATTTCATTCGATTCAGACTCAGGGCGTCGTGATTCGTAATCAGGTGACGTTTCGCCCCAGAAGACAGCTATTGGTCACGATCGAGGACGATACTGCTTCGCTGCAACTCCGTTTCCTCAATTTCTATCCAAGCCAGCAAAAGCAAATGGCAGTCGGAAGTCATATCCGAGTGCGGGGCGAAATTCGAGAGGGCTATCAAGGTGCAGAGATAGTTCACCCTACTGTTCGTGCAGTTATTCCAGAGGCACCGTTACCTGAGAGCTTGACCCCTGTCTATCCAGCAAGTGCTGGTATCTCGCAAACCATGATTCGTAAGGCAGTGCTGAAAGCTTTGCAGGATGCTAGCCTCAAAGAGAGTTTGGCGGAATTTTTACCCACCAAGCTAATGGCAGAAATTCTGCCAACAAATGATTGGCCACAGCTACAAGATGCTATTACCTATTTGCATCAACCACCTGCTGACGCTGACACCCAATCACTTTTAGAGCGCACTCACCCTGCTTGGCGGCGTGTACAGTTTGAAGAATTACTCGCCCAGCAGATTTCTTTAAAGCGTGCGCATGCCATTCGTAGAGAAAGGCGAGCTCCTAGCTTTTCCAAGGATCAGCAAGCAATTAATGAAATCAAAAAAAATGCCAGCATTGAGGAAAGCTTACTCAAAGTTTTGCCCTTCGAGCTAACTGGTGCCCAAGCTCGTGTCTGGTCAGAGATCGGATCCGATCTATCAAATACCTTTCCAATGAATCGCTTGCTACAAGGTGATGTGGGTAGCGGGAAAACAGTGATTGCAGCATTGGCTGCTGCGCGTGCTATGGATCATGGTTATCAAGCTGCCATCATGGCGCCGACAGAAATTCTGGCAGAACAACACTATCTCAAAATGCAGGAGTGGTTTGAGCCTGTAGGGGTAAAAATTGCATGGCTCTCTGGCAGCTTGAAAGCTAAGGAAAAACGACTCGCACAAGAAATGATTGAGAGTGGTGAGGCTCAACTCATGATTGGCACACATGCACTCATTCAGGATAGGGTCAGTTTTGCGAAGTTGGGTTTAGCAGTCATTGATGAGCAACATCGATTTGGTGTAAGACAGCGTTTAGAGATTCAGCAGCGGGTTGGCTCTGAACTTTTTTATTGCCATCAGCTCATGATGTCAGCGACTCCTATCCCACGTACCTTAGCGATGACCTATTACGCCGATCTGGATGTTTCTGTAATTGATGAATTGCCTCCCGGCAGAAAACCGATCGCTACTAAGGTAGTCAAGGCAGCTCGTAGAGATGAGGTGATTAGCGGTCTGCATGATTGGCTGGTAAAAGGGTTGCAAGCCTATTGGGTTTGTCCTTTGATTGAAGAGTCAGAAGTATTGCAGTTGCAAACAGCAGTTGAGAGTTTTGAGCAACTCATGCAAGCATTGCCAACTTTCAAAGTTGGTCTGGTGCATGGCCGTTTAAAGAGTGAAGAGAAAGCTGCGGTGATGGCCGCATTTAAGGCTAATCAGATTCAATTACTAGTAGCAACTACTGTGATTGAGGTGGGCGTGGATGTACCAAATGCAGCGCTGATGGTGATCGAGCATGCTGAACGTTTTGGCTATGCACAGATTCATCAGTTGCGTGGACGTGTTGGGCGCGGTTCTGCTGATTCAGTCTGTATCTTGATGTATGCGGAGCCACTATCCATGGCTGCTAAAGAGCGCCTACAAACTTTACGAGAAACGGCAGACGGATTCGTAATAGCAGAGCGCGACTTATCGCTTCGTGGCCCAGGTGAATTATTGGGAGCCAAGCAGTCTGGGGATGCGATGTTGCGATTTGTCGACATTCAGCGAGATGCATGGCTCATTGAGTTGGCTCAGACGGCAGCAGAGCGTCTTTTAGCTGAGCATGGCGACTTGGTGGAAAGACATCTTGAGCGTTGGCTTGGCTCTCGCACTGAATTTCTAAAAGCTTGATAATTGCATCATGACTATGATTGCTATTAAAGAAAGACTAATTATCTGATGCGCGATCGTATTATTGCTTACGCTTACCTGATCCGTCTGGATAAACCAATCGGAACGCTACTTCTATTATGGCCAACTTTGTGGGCACTTTGGTTGGCAAGTGGCGGTTTTCCTGAATGGCATCTGTTGATTATTTTTACCTTAGGCACATTTTTAATGCGTAGTGCCGGGTGTGCTGTGAATGATTATGCGGATCAAGATTTTGATCGTCATGTATTGAGAACCAAAGAGCGCCCTATTACAAGTGGAAAAATTTCTGGAAAAGAAGCATTAGCCGTAGCGGCCACTTTGGCATTGATAGCATTCTTACTCATTCAACCCCTGAATGCTTTAACTCAAGAGCTCTCTTTTTTTGCCTTAGCGCTTGCGATTATTTATCCTTTTACCAAACGTTTTTTTGCTATTCCGCAAGCAGTCCTTGGTATTGCCTTTGGTTTTGGAATTCCGATGGCTTATGCCGCTGTATTGGGTTTCATTCCAATGGAAGCTTGGGTTTTGTTTGTTGGCAATATCTTCTGGGCGATTGCTTACGATACAGCTTATGCCATGGTTGATCGTGATGATGATTTACGTTTGGGTTTGCGCACCTCGGCCATTACCTTTGGTCGGTTTGATGTTTTAGCGATTGCTCTGAGTTACGGCATGCTATTTCTGAGTCAGATTTGGGTTGCTCAACTAGCAAACCTGAATAATTACTTTTGGATGGGTTGGTGCCTCGCTATAGCTTGCGCTGCGTATCATCTGAAATTGATATCTACTCGCAAGCGGGAGGATTGCTTCAAAGCCTTTAGGCACAACAATTGGTTGGGTGGATTCTTATTTTTGGGAATCCTATTGGGTCTTACCTAACTCATCACCCATGGCCTTGCCACGTTGATTAGCCGCGTCAATTGCTTTTTCAAGTGCACCATGCCAATCGAGTTGCTTGAGCATATCTAGTGCGGCAGCAGTAGTTCCACCCTTGGAAGTGACTCGTTCACGCAGAACACCCGCATGCTCATCTGAGTTATGGGCTAATTGTGTAGCGCCCTCTAAAGTGGCGTAAGCAAGTTTGCGAGCGGTATCCGAGTCCAGTCCAAGTTTCTCCCCGCTCGATTGCATGGCTTCTAAGAAAGCAAAAACATAGGCAGGACCACTTCCAGAAACGGCGGTTACTGCATCCATGAGTTTTTCTTCATGCACCCAGACTGCTTGACCTACTGCATTGCAAATAGTTTCCGCTAGGGCACGGTCGGCAATATTGACGGCAGCATCGGCGAATAGTCCAGTAATGCCTTTACCAATTAATGCTGGGGTATTAGGCATCGCACGCACACAACGCTCATGATCAAGCCAGCGACTCATGTCTTTGAGACGAATGCCAGCAGCAATACTGAGAATGAGTGGACCTGGTGCTGTCGCATGTTTGAGTTTTACACTTAAAGACTTGGCTACCACATTGAAGTCTTGGGGCTTAATTGCCATTACTACAACGTTGTTTTTAGAGAAGTCAAAAGTAATTTGATCCAAAGCGCTAATGATCCGCACACCAAAATCTTGATGCAATTGCAAGCCAGTACTAGCATTGGCCTCGACTACAGAAAGTTGATTGGTCTCAAAACCATTGTTTAGTAAGCCACTAATTAAAGCGCGGCCCATATTACCCCCGCCAATAAAGGTGATGTGGGCGTTTTGGTTTATTTGTTGTGTACTCATGTCTTGATCTTATCGCGCTTCCCAAAAATGGCGCTACCTATACGTACCATGGTGCTACCTTCAGCGACTGCAGCCTCCAGATCATCAGACATCCCCATGGATAGCGTATCAAAGAAATCATACCCAACATCATTACTATGCTTTGCCTTAATCCCAACAAAGCACTCTCGAACGGCTGCAAAGGATTGACGTTGTTGGTTGACATCGTCGCTGGGCGCAGGGATGGCCATGAGTCCACGAAGAACTAAATTTGGTAATTTGGAAATCGCATCACAAAGAGCGTCAACTTCTTCGAGAGGAATACCACTTTTACTATCTTCTTCGCTGACGTTAATTTGAACGCAAACTTGCAATGGGCCTAAGTTAGAAAATTCACCACGTTGACTAGAAAGACGTTCTGCAATTTTGAGGCGATCAATACTGTGTACCCAGTCAAAGTATTCTGCAACATCACGTGTCTTATTGCTTTGTAGTGGACCAATAAAATGCCACTCTAGCCAAGGGCGCAATTTGGATAGCTGCTGAATTTTGTCAACACCTTCTTGGACATAATTTTCACCAAAGGCAGTTTGCCCAGCATGCATAGCCTCCTCAACTGCTATGGCAGGAAAGGTTTTGCTCACAGCAAGTAGTTGTATGTCTTCGGGCTCACGTTTGGCTGCCAAAGCTGCCAACTCCAGTCGCTGCCTGACCATCATGAGCTTAGTGGTGACTTGACTCATTATTGGATTCGGCTTTGTTGGCTAATGAGTTGGTCAACAATCTCGATCCAATGAAGGACTGGAGTGTCATCTTGTTGAAGGTGGGTGATGCAGCCAATATTTCCGGAAACAATGACTTGTGCACCAGACTCTTCGCAGGCCGCATTGAGGTGAGTTAACTTGTTATAGCGTAACTGTGCTGAGAGTTCTGGCTGGGTTACTGAATAGGTTCCCGCAGAGCCGCAGCAGAGATGGCTATCAGCACATAGGCGTACTCCAATGCCAATACTAGTCAAAAGACCTTCTACCTTGCCCCGAATTTGTTGACCATGTTGCAGTGTGCAGGGAGGGTGATACACCACACCAGGCTTTGGATCAGCGCCCACTAGCGCAACGAGTTCTTCCTGAAGCGCTGGCAATATTTCTGAAATATCTCTAGTGAGATCGGAGATAGTCTTGGCCTTAGCAGCATATTGAGGATCACTCGAAAATAGATGGCCGTAATCTTTGACCATCACGCCACAACCAGAAGCGGTCATCACAATAGCTTCAACACCTTGCTCAACTTGCGGCCACCAAGCATCGATATTTTGTTTAGCATTTTCTAGGCCACCAGCTTGATCATTTAGGTGGTAACGCAATGCACCACAGCAAGTAGCATTGGGCGCAGCAATTAACTGAATCTTAAGGGCGTCTAAAACACGTGCCGTTGCTGAGTTGATGTTTGGCAGCATGCCAGGTTGAACGCAACCCTCGAGCAATAGCATCTTGCGTGAGTGGCTAGTCTGCGGCCTTGCATAGGGATCTGTATTTGAATTGAGTGCTTTATTTTTGGCTTCCGGAATCTTGCGTTGGATACCAGTCGGCATCAGCGGGCGAACCAAGCGACCAATCGCCATTGCGGAGTTAAATAACCTAGGACTGGTTAAGCCCTCTTTTAAAGCCCAGCGGGTGAGGCGCTGACCAAGAGGGCGCTCGGGAGTATTTTCTTCTGCCCACTTGCGACCAATATCGACTAAGTTGCCATATTGCACACCGCTTGGACAAGTGCTCTCGCAATTACGGCAAGTGAGACAGCGATCTAAATGCAGACGTGTTTTTTCAGTGGGGGCTTGGCCTTCTGCCATTTGCTTGATGAGGTAGATGCGACCTCGAGGACCATCAAGTTCATCACCAAGTAATTGATAGGTGGGACATGTAGCCGTGCAAAAGCCGCAGTGCACGCATTTTCCAAGAATTCTGGCGGCTTCAATTCCCTCAGGGGTATTGACGAATTGGGGGGCGAGTTGAGTTTGCATAAGGGCGCTAAAAAAGAAGCTTAAGGAAGGCGTGAAGTAGCAAATATGCCTGCAGGATCAAAGGCGGTTCTGAGGCGTGCTTGCACTGCCTCTAAAGCAGTTGAGTGCACTTGCTCACTCAAAAGGGTAAAGCGTTGCTTGCCTGGATCAATATTGTCGCCTTGCTTAAAACGGGTTGCATGCCCGCCATGAGCACTAGCTAAGGCCTTGATGGATGCATAAGTAGCATCATCGCCCAGCGCCTTTAACCAACGTTGCTGGCCATGCCATTCCAAAGCAATATCACCACTGATATTTTCAAGAGTGAGCGGTCCGCAGGCAGCTGGAAGCGCGAGACGATACAAAGTCTCATCACTATTAAGATTTGAAAATACAGCTAACTGCTGTTCGCGCAAGGCGGTCCAAAATTCCGTAGCAACTTGAGGGTCTAATTCGCTAGCATTGACAGCTGCGCCCATGATCGGAATCGCTGCTTTAACTGCAGCAGCGGCACCGCTTAAGCGAATGGTGAGTTCACCGTCGCCGCCTATTGGGCTGCCGATCCAGCAACTTGCTGAGAGCGGTAAAGGCTGCCCTGCCCACTCATTTACGAGTCGTAATGCACGTACTTGGGTAATCTTGCAACGAAGAGATATTGTGGCAGCTGGTCGCGGTAATACTTTTACAGAGGCCTCTAACAACAGCGACAAGGTCCCCAATGATCCGGGTAATAAGCGCGAGACATCATATCCCGCAACGTTCTTCATCACCTTGCCACCAAAGGAGAGGTCTTGGCCCTTACCATCAAGAATGCGAACGCCTAGAACAAAATCACGTAAATTACCCGCACTAATGCGTCCTGGGCCTGCTAAGCCTGCGGCAATCGCTCCACCAAAAGTTGTGCCCTCACCAAAGTGGGGCGGCTCAAATGCCAGCATTTGATTTTTTTCAGCTAGAGCAGCTTCAATTTCTTTTAGTGGTGTACCCGCGCATGCAGTTATCACTAGCTCTTCAGGCTGGTATTCCAGAATCCCAGAGTAAATACGGGTATCTAACTTGGTATAAGAATTGGAGTTCCCATACCAAGACTTTGTGCCACCACCTTCAATCGATAAAGGCGTTTTATTTTTAACTGCTGCCAGAATTTGCTCGTGAAATAAGTCAATATTTGCATTGCTAGTTGTGGACATTAAAAGCGCTCCAACTCAGGATGCGGTAGATTGCCACCACTAATCCGCATGCGACCATACTCAGCGCATCGATTCAAAGTAGGAATAGCTTTATCGGGATTTAATAAGCGCTCTGGATCAAATGCAGATTTAACGCCCCAAAATGATTCACGTTCACCTTCACCAAATTGAATGCACATGGAGTTAATTTTTTCAATACCAACGCCGTGTTCACCGGTGATCGTGCCATCAAGCTCAACACAGGCCTCTAAAATTTCAGTACCAAATTCTTCAGCGCGGTGCCACTCTTCTTGATCGGCGCCGTTAAATAAAATGAGGGGATGCATGTTGCCGTCACCTGCATGAAATACGTTTAAGCAGGCAAGGCCATATTTCTTTTCCATGCCTTGTATGCGTCTGAGTAGGGTGCCAATATTTCTGCGTGGGATAGTGCCATCCATGCAGTAGTAGTCGGCTGCCAAGCGACCGGCTGCTGGAAAGGCATTTTTACGACCGCTCCAAAACTTCAGGCGCTCCGCTTCATTTTGAGAAATCTGAATACCGCTAGCGCCTGCTTGCTCTAGAACTTTTGTCATGCGCTCAATTTCTTCTGCAACCTCTTCAGGCGTACCATCGGATTCGCAGAGCAGAATGGTTTCTGCTTCAAGGTCATATCCCGCATGAACAAATTCTTCTACTGCGCGCGTGGTGGCTTTGTCCATCATCTCCAGGCCGGCTGGAATAATCCCGGCAGCAATGATGGCCGCAACTGCATCGGCACCCTTTTCGATATCGTCAAAGCTAGCCATGATGACGCGCGCCAGCTTGGGTTTAGCAACCAGCTTTACTGTGACTTCAGTCACTACAGCAAGCATGCCTTCGCTACCCATCACGATTGCTAATAAATCGAGTCCTGGGGAGTCAGGTGCAAGGCTGCCAAATTCTACAATCTCACCATTCATCAAGATGCCGCGCACTTTTAAAACGTTGTGAAGTGTTAGGCCGTATTTGAGACAGTGCACACCACCAGAGTTTTCATTGACATTTCCACCAATAGAGCAGGCGATCTGCGAGGAAGGGTCTGGGGCGTAATACAGTCCAAGATGGGCCACCGCTTCGGAGATTGCTAAATTACGAACGCCCGGCTGCACAACTGCAGTTCTGGTGAACGGATCAATGCTGATGATCTTTTTGAGTTTGGCTAGTGAAAGCACCAGGCCCTGGGAGATCGGCATGGCGCCACCCGATAGACCAGTACCAGATCCACGGGGGACGATGGGCACCTGCATCGCAAAGCAAATCTTCAGAATTTGAGCAACTTGCTCCTCGGTTTCTGGCAGGGCTACTGCTAAGGGCATGCGTCGATAGGCTGCTAGGCCATCGCATTCATAAGGAATCGTGTCCTCAGGTTCCCATAACAAGGCATATTCAGGGAGGATGGGGCGCAGGGCCGATACCAATTTGGATTGCAGGGCGGTAATAGCCGCGAGTTCGGGGGGTGGGGTCACCATATTCATAGGAATCATTTTAGCCATTTACCTATAATTAGTTTTATGGGAAATCGACTTTCAAAAATAGCCACCAGAACTGGTGATGCTGGTATGACCGGGCTTGGCGATGGTAGCCGGGTGGAAAAGGATCATTTGCGCATTTGCGCGATGGGTGATGTAGATGAATTGAACTCCGAAATCGGGGTTTTGATGACTGAATCGATCCCTGAGAGTCTTGCTGAGGAGCTCAAAGACCTATTTTTGCAAGTTCAGCATGATTTGTTTGACTTAGGTGGGGAGCTTTGCATTCCCAATTACACCCTACTCAAGCCAGAGCAAGTAGCCCAGCTGGATATTTGGCTGGAAAAATTCAATGCAACTTTACCTCCCCTGACTGAATTTATTCTTCCAGGTGGCACCCGCGCAGCTTCTCAGGCTCACGTCTGTCGCACAGTTTGCAGACGGGCAGAGAGATCAATTGTGCGTTTGGGCTGGGAGGAGCCTTTGTACGATGCTCCGCGTCAATACGTCAATCGTTTATCAGATCTATTATTTGTTTTAGCGCGGGTACTTAATCGTGCAGCGGGTGGTCAAGACGTTTTATGGAAGCACGAAAAAAAAGAGACTAATTAAATTAGTCTCTTTTAGGATTAATAAAGCAGTCTCACTTTATTTTCTTACCTCATTATTTCTTTGCTTTTCTGCGGTTCTTTACAGCTAAAGCCAAGCGTTGCAATACATTGACTGAGTCTTCCCAGTTAATGCAAGCATCCGTAATACTCTTGCCATATTCTAATTTGTTTGGATCGTCTTTTCCAGGCGAGAATTTTTGTGCACCATCATGAAGGTGACTTTCAATCATGACGCCAAAAATTTGCTTTGAACCGGATTCAATTTGTTCGGCAATATTTTCTGCCACTACAATTTGACGCTCATGTTTTTTGCTGGAGTTAGCGTGCGATAAGTCAACCATCAAACTAGCTGGAAGCTTGGCTGCTTCTAGCTCAGAGCAAGCTGATTGAACATATTTCGCTTCATAGTTAGGCTCTTTGCCACCACGTAAGATAACGTGACAGTCTTTATTACCTTTAGTTTCCACAATAGATACTTGACCATTCTTATGAACAGATAAGAAATGGTGTGGACGACTGGCTGCCTGAATGGCATCAGTAGCGATCTTGATGTTGCCATCAGTGCCATTCTTAAATCCAATTGGTGCAGAGAGGCCCGAGGCAAGTTCGCGGTGTACTTGGCTCTCGGTTGTGCGTGCACCAATAGCGCCCCAAGAAATCAGGTCTGCAATATATTGCGGGGAAATCACATCCAAAAATTCGCTACCTGCTGGCATGCCAAGGCGATTAATTTCCATCAATACTTGGCGAGCCATTCGCAAACCTTCTTCAATGCGATAGCTCTCATCTAGGTACGGGTCATTAATTAAACCCTTCCAGCCAACAGTTGTGCGTGGCTTTTCAAAATAGACGCGCATCACAATTTCGAGCTCACTCGAAAAGCGATCACGCTCTGCGAGTAGTCTTTGGCAGTACTCTAGTGCTGCACGGGGATCATGAATCGAGCAGGGTCCGATGATCACCAGCAGGCGATCATCTTTTCCATGAATGATGTCGCGAATCTTTTTACGTGTCTTGCTGATGAGTGCTTCTGTAGGTGTTCCAGCGATCGGGAAGAAGCGAATCAAATGCTCTGGTGGCGGCAGAACAGTAATATTGTGAATGCGTTGATCATCCGTATCTGACGTTTTATCAACGGCAGCGTACCAGTTTGCGGGATTCGTATTTTGTTGGCTCATCCGGCTATTTTAAGCCGTATTAAGCCGTTCCTCCGACAGTCAGGCTGTCAATACGTAAAGTTGGCTGTCCAACGCCCACAGGGACGCTCTGACCCTCCTTGCCGCAAACCCCGATACCGCCGTCTAATTTCAGGTCATTTCCAATCATAGAGACCTGTTTTAAGGACTCTGGGCCACTACCAATGATGGTTGCGCCTTTGACGGGATATTGAATTTTGCCATTTTCTACCCAATAGGCCTCTGAGGCTGAAAATACGAATTTACCGCTAGTAATATCAACTTGACCGCCTCCAAAGTTGACTGCATAAAGGCCGCGTTTAATGCTGGCTACGATTTCTTGAGGATCATCCTTGCCGGCCAGCATATAGGTATTGGTCATGCGGGGCATCGGTAAGGAAGCAAAACTCTCGCGCCGTCCATTGCCTGTGAGGGGCATGTTCATAAGTCTGGCATTCAGGCTGTCCTGAATGTAACCCTTCAAAATGCCATCTTCGATCAAGGTGGTGCATTGGGTAGGCGTACCCTCATCATCGATATTGAGTGAGCCACGACGACCAGAAAGTGTTCCGTCATCAACTACGGTAACGCCCTTAGCAGCAACTCGCTGCCCAATACAGCCGGCAAAAGCAGAAGAGCCCTTGCGATTAAAGTCGCCTTCAAGGCCGTGACCTACTGCCTCGTGTAGCAATACTCCAGGCCATCCCGGCCCCATCACTACAGTCATTGGACCTGCTGGGGCAGGGCGAGAATCCAGATTAATCAGTGCGCCATCAACAGCCTCATCAACATATTGATTGATCAGTTCCGTATTGAAGTAGTGGTAATCATGACGAGCGCCGCCTCCTGAAGACCCGGATTCGCGGCGACCATTTTGCTCGGCAATCACATGAACTGATACCCGTACTAGTGGGCGGACATCAGCTGCCAATAGGCCATCCGCTCGAACTACGAGCACCACATCAAACTCACCAGCCAAACTAGCCATCACTTGAATGATGCGCGGGTCACGTGCTTTTGCGCGACGCTCAATGCCCTCAAGTAAAGCAATCTTTTCTTGGGGAGCTAGTGAATCTAAGGGATTTAAGTCTGAATAGAGTCCATTGGAAACTGGCGTAAAGATTTTGCTTGCAACCGCACGTGTGCCACCTTGGGGTCCAATCACTCGAGTAGATTTGGCTGCCTTATTCAGAGCCTCTAAATTAATTTCATCCGAGTAAGCAAAAGCGGTCTTATCCCCATAGATTGCGCGCACACCAACGCCTTGGTCAATGCTAAAGCTGCCGGATTTCACAATACCTTCTTCCAGGCTCCAGCTCTCGCTACGGGTATGTTGGAAATAAAGATCTGCATCATCAAGCTGATGGGTAAACATATTGCCAAAGGTGTGATGCAAATCTTGCTCAGAGAGGCCGGTTGGCTCAAGCAAAATGGATTTAGCCAGCTTGAGAAGGTCGGCCTGTTTCTTGGGCTGAGTCCAATCACTTGGAAATAATGCTTCTGGTGCTCTCATCTTAATTTTGCTGAACTTTCTGTATTAAAGCTTGCGGTGTTTTAGTGCAGGTAGCTTAGAGCGTACCTCTTTTAATTTATCTTTGCTGAGCCTGCCCTCTATAAAACCCTCACCTTCAGGAAGATTGCTCAATATCTCCCCCCATGGATCAATCAGCATACTCTCGCCCCAGGTACGCCGTTGATTCAAGTGAATACCACCTTGTGCTGAAGCTAGGACATAGCATTGGTTTTCAATTGCACGAGCGCGCAGAAGAATTTCCCAATGATCTTTGCCGGTGGTGTAGGTGAATGCAGCTGGGATAATGTGGCAATCCACTTGGCCAAGGGCGCGGTATAGCTCTGGAAAACGTAAGTCATAACAAATACTTAAGCCAAAACGCCACTCCACTTCATTAAGCTGGATTACAAATTGGCCTGGTTGACTGCCCGCTGAAATCGTTTCAGATTCTTCGTAACGCTCCGTTGGAGTTTGAAAACCAAACAAATGAATTTTGTCGTAACGAGCGATTTGTTCGCCTTGAGGATTAAACACTAAGGAGGTATTGAGGACCTTATTGGATTCTTTAGCCTCTAGGGGAATAGTCCCTGCAACTAAATAGATATTATTTTCTTTTGCAATCGCGGCAAGACGCTCTTGAATTGGGCCAGACCCTGCCGCTTCGCGTGCATGCACCTTATCGGTATCCCTCAATCCCATTAAGCAAAAATATTCCGGCAACACGGCAATTTGTACTCCGCAATCTGAAGCGGCTTTAATTAAGCGAGCTGCAGTCTCAAGATTTTCATTGAGATTGGGAGTCGACACCATTTGAATTGATGCTATGTTGAGTTCAGAAGCATTGCTTAGTGCGTTCATCTATTTAACCTGGCATTTGAGCGGGGGTGTTTTGGTTTGCGGGTGGACTTGCAGGAGCGGAATTAGGGGAGCTTGGTTTTGTTTGCTCTTTCAAAAGATTCTTAGTGCGAATTGTCTCTAAAGTTTTAGCATCGAGTGGTTGACCCTTTTGATCTAGCGGAACCACTTCCGGATTTTCCCATGAGCCCTGAACCAAATAATCTGTCTGCATGGTACGGTTAATTTGATTTGTGATGAGGTACTGCCCTAATACTGCTCCTAGGCCAATGATGGGGTTAATTGCAAATGCTGCTAGTGAGCCTGCAGTGGCGTCAATTGTGGGAAAGATGGTGATGCGGAGATCTTGAGTTTCTTTGGCGATATTGATTTGCCCCGTCATAGCAACTCGAGCTTGATCAAGAATCATGGTGAATTGTTTGCTTTGTGCAACTCCTTGCGCAATTTCAAAGTTACTAGCAATCGAATTAAAGGGCGTTCCCTTGGTTGCTAAATTTCCTAAACTACCTTTTAGATCAAAGGTTGCAAACCTAAAGAGACTTTGTAGGCTCAGAACATCCAGTAACTTGGCTCCATCTGAATTGACTTCTAGTAAGCGGCCTTTGGCAAGGTCTAGGCTAACTTTGCCAGCAAGAGAATCATAGACTGGAGAAAAGGGTGACCCAGACCATGAGAGTGAGGCATTGAGCTTTCCTTCACCACCTTCTACCGACTTAGAGTTACTCCAATGAGCAATAATCTGTCCCGCATCTTTAATATTCACGTCTGCTGTAAATGAGCTCAGTTCAGAATTATTTGGGGTGCGAGCCTGCCACTGACCTTTGATGATGGAATTGCCTTGAGGGTTATTAATTTGCATTGACTCAAGCCTCATGAGATCACGACTGGTTTTGGATTTGATCTTTACGGCACCAAGCTGCGCCTTTGTCCAACTCAAATCATCGATCGTTAAATCTAGACTGGGGATAGCATTTGGATCGACTGGGGTCTTGAGGGGGGCCGCTTTTTGTAGCGCACTTTCCTTAGCTGTTAAGTCTTGAAAAGTGCGTTGATCTGGAACTTTTAAGCGTGCAAGTCTTCCAGAAACAAATCCACTAGGGTGATCAGTACTGCTGGGTTGCCATTGCAGTTGTCCAGCAATTTGGGGTGAATTTAAGCGCAGTTGCCAAGCAATATTTTTTTTCTGAGACTGTATGCTGACATCAGCCCACTCGCGATCTAGGGCAATTAATTTCTTAACTTGAGCAGAGACTTGAATATCTTCCTCGGGAGTATTTGACGGATTGACTTCATTCGTTTTCCCTTTTGATTTTCCTGCTCCCAAAAACTCTACCCACTGATCAAGATCTAGTTCATTGCTTGCTAAGTGTAGTGAAATGCCTTGCTGTGGTAATGGCGTTGGAGACCCAAAGCCGACTGCATTTTTTACTTCATTAGCCGAATTGAGATTTCCCTGAAGGAAATATTGCCCTCCTAATTTTCCAGACCAATCTGCACGCACTAAACTATTTTTGCTGGCTGGGTAAATGTTTAGGCTGAGCTCTCCCAACATAGGAGTTCCTGCTAATTTCTTAGCGGGTGAGGGGGCAGAGCTTGCCCAATTGCGTAAATCAAAATTGAGTTTGGTTTGGCTGCCTGCTTTATTAAAGTTGATCAGGCCTTCGTATTTAGCCGATCCACTCATCGCAGTCAGGAGTGCTGGGTGTGCTCGAGATCTTAAATTTCCTGAAATGTAATCTTTGATGAAGCTAGCATTGATGTCGCCCCCGATACTAAAGCTAGTGTTACCTGCTGATGAGGGGGCACTGGTAATCTTGAGGTCGCCACCCAAAAAGTTTGCAGTGACGTTATCAAACTCTGGGTTAATTTCAGTAATGCGAATCTTGCCCTTCAGATTTTCTAGGGGAGGAACCTGCCCCCATTGCGCTTGATTTCCGGGAAGATTAATTTTTGCATCGAAGTTGACATCATTACTTCCAGATAGCGGAATTTTTAAGTCAAGACCCACATTTACGGCGCCTTTAAGGGAGAGATTCTTGGCTAAGTTGGCTTGCGCAATTCCTACAGGTGATGCAAATAAGTATTCGAGGACTTCAGAGCCATCCCCCTGAATGGAGCCATTGATGAGTAAGGCTAGATTTTTAGCGCTGAGATCCGGAATTTGTGCTTTAACCTTGGTGATACCCACCGTTTTATAGCTTGCTTTATCAACATCAATATTCAAAACTGCTTGTTTCATATTGATACTGCCGCTGACATTGTTGAGTGCTGACCAAACCCCTTGGCTTTTTGGTAGTAGAGGAGCTGGCTTGAAGCTTGCTTTGGAGAAAGGTAAGCTTAAATTGAGCTCTCCCGCGCTGCCTGCCGGGTAGGGCGCTTGATTAGGATCACCTTTAATGTGCAAAGTGCCATTTTGAATCTCCCCAGACTCAAAGGCTTTGCTTAAATATAGGCGGCTATCTTTATCCATTCCAACTGGCAGATAGCGATGCGCTGTTGCTAATTTGGCTTTAACAAACTCCATATCAAGTGTCATTTGGTCGGGTTGTTTGGGGGCGCCGATCAGATAGCTAAGATCAAAATTGGTGGTGATTTCAGAGTTACTGAGCTGCAATTTCTTAGCATTAACTAGCCAGCCACCTTTTTGCTTGGACCAACTAATCTCACCTTTTGCGCTGTCCAATTGAATTTCAGAAGCGGATAAAAAATCGCTCATTTCTAACTCAAGATTTCTAGAGTCCAGCGTGAAGTTACCTTGCTTTTGATTACTCACTAAGTTGCCAGACAAATGTGAAGCCGAGGGCATCGATTTATTGACTCCAGTGAAACTAATATCATTGAGCTTTGCACTAATAGTGAAGTCGAGTTTGTTGGAGGAAAACCAATTTCCTGGAATGGGTAAAGCAGATAGAGCGGATTGGCTTTCGGACCAATTCATATCTACATTCTGTAATTCACCATCTGCTTCAGAAATTTTGATCCATTGATGAATCTTTTTTGGCAGGGGAAGATTTAGCGCAAAGAGTGCAATATCTTCCAATTGAATTTTTGGTGATGAGAAGCCAAACTCTTTGATCTCACCGCCATCTTTTGGTGGACGCCAACGAAAAGTAATTGGGCTTAATTTTTCAAGTGACGCAGTTTGTAGGCTATCGATATTGCGCCATGCCAAGGTTTTTGTTGTGAGGGAATTTAAGCCATCATCTGTGTCCTGGATTAGCTCTGTCTCTAGCCTGCCAAACTCAAGGGGATCCTCATCCTTATTTAGTTGCACTATGAGCTGATCAGCTATTAAGGACATTTGCCCGCCATTAGCATTGCCCCCATCAAGCTTCAGGCTGCCCTTAGAGTTGATTTTGCCACCCAGGTCATATATTGGAAGACTCAGGTCTTTGGAAATTTGACTGAGCTTGAGGTCAGCAAAATCCCATGAAACACTTCCGACCCAGTCGCGCCAATTACCCGCCTGGCCACCAAGGTGATGGACAAAGTCAGCTTCGAGTTTGATTGGACTTGGACTCCAAGGGGTTTTGGTGATGAGCTGGCCTTCATGACTGCGAATGCCGTTGATTAAGCGGAAGCTTTGAATATCAATGGCGGTTTTTAGCCTTCGACTTTGTTGGTCTTCCCAATAAATTTTGGCATTGTTAACTTGGATATTGTTTTGAGCGAGTAACCAGTTTCCGGTTGAAAAATTATCAGCATTGCCTTGAATCGGAATTCCGGCAATCGAAACGATGCCTTTTGCATCTCGCTGTGCGTATAGCTGCGCCTGATCAATAGTGATCTCGTGAAAATAGGGCGCTAAATAATAGAAAGAAAGCCAGCTTAGTTGCCCGCTAATATTTTCAATGAGCAAGGGCGGGGTGGAGGTACTTGCGCTATTGAATCGCAAACCTTGAATCACAAAGTTTGGTCGAATTCCAGTCCAGGATACTTGGACATCATCCATCGTGACATTGGTGCCCAAGCGAGCACTTATTAAGTGCTCTATGGTGGGCTTTGATTTCTCAATCTGTGGCCATAGAACAAAGCGCACCCCAAGATGTCCAAATACAAAAAAAGCCATGGTGACGCCGGCAAGAATGAGGGCGCGCTTGCCCCAGCGACCACCAAAACCTGGAGGACGTTTTTGAAGCACGCTCTGCAGGCGAGTCCGGATGATATTTACAAGCATGGACTCTATTATCCGTCAGCTATTAGGTGATCGCCAAGCTTCTGCAGGTTTGAGTCTGGAGTCGGATTAAGATGGAGAAATGACTGATTTTGTCGCTCAAATTGAATTTCTAAAGCAGCACTCCAGCTACGCGCAACGCTGGCTCAACTCCCACCCTGATTGGGTTGATTGGCTTCGGACTCAGGGCGCCCAAAAAGTGGATGTGATTGGAATTGAGGATCTATTGAGTCCTTGCCGAGATGCATTAGCCGCACCCGAGCAAGATGAGGCTCAGTTTATGACGGATCTCAGGCTGGCTAGGCAACGTCTCATGCTCTGGATTGCCTTCCGAGACCTCAATGGTATGGCCGATCTCAGTGAGGTAACTCATGCGCTGAGTCATTTTGCTGAGGCGGCAATTGCCCTCGCGATCGCCTACATCCGAGAGGATCAGCAGCGTCGTTTTGGCTTGCCTTGGAGTGAGGTCACAGATTCAGAGATGCCTTTAATGGTGGTGGGTATGGGTAAGTTAGGTGGGCTGGAGCTCAACCTGTCTTCTGATATCGACTTAATCTTTTTGTATGAGCACGAAGGTGATACTCAGGGCGGACCTAAGAGTTTGTCGTATCACGAGTGGTTTACGCGAATGGGTAAGCGTCTGATTAAATTGTTGGCCGAGCATGATGCCAATGGGTTTGTATTTCGGGTGGATATGCGCTTAAGGCCCAATGGAGATTCTGGGCCCCTAGTCTGCAGTCTCGATATGCTCGAGGAATATTTATTGGTACAGGGAAGAGAGTGGGAGCGCTACGCTTGGATTAAGGGCAGGTTAATCTCACCCTTACCTGACTCCCCTTCTTTTGCCTATTGCGAGCGCGAACTCGATCAGTTGATTCGTCCCTTCGTATATCGCCGCCATCTTGATTACGGTGTGATTGCGTCCATCCGTGAGCTGCATGCACAAATACAGCATGAGGCTGAGAAGCGCTCCTCCAGCCATCATGGTCGCTCTAGAGATATTAAGTTGGGTCGTGGTGGCATCCGTGAAATTGAGTTCTTGGCGCAAATGTTCCAGTTGATGCGAGGTGGCACCGATCCTCGCTTTCGTATCCGACCTACTCTGGAGGTATTGGAGCTGGTAAAGCAGCAAGGTATTTTGCCTGCCAAAGAAATTGATGATTTAAAGACAGCTTATATTTACTTGCGTCGCTTAGAGCATCGGATCCAAGTTTGGGAAGATCAGCAGACACACTATTTGCCCGAGGATGAGGGGCCTCGTACTCGTTTAGCAGTGAGTATGGCCGGTCCTAATCAGATTCAAGAGCAGACTCGTTTTTTATCTGAGCTTGATAGACACCAAACGGCAGTAGCTCAGTATTTTGAAAAAGCTTTTGTACTCGATGATACTGCACGTTTAGACAATATCTCTTTGCCAGCAGGGTGGGAGCCTGACATCACGCTGTTCCCCGAGTCTGCAGCCCGATGGCTGGCTTGGGCTGATAGCTCTAAGCAAAGACAGCTATCAGAAAAAAGCAGAATCATTTTCAATAACCTCATTCGCAAGGCTGCAGAGAATTTGCAATTGGATCAGCCTATTGTGATTAGCGCAGATCAAACCCTGCTACGTTTTTTTGATCTGCTAGAAGCGGTTGCAAGGCGTAGCGCTTATCTATCCATCTTGTCTGAATATCCTCATGCACTATCGAATGTGTTGGCTTTACTCAAGACCTCTCAATGGGGTGCGGGATACCTAACCAGACATCCTCACCTCTTGGATTACTTGCTCAACTCGCGCACCGAGAAGGCGCTGATTGAATATCCTGAACAGTATTGGCAGGAAGTAAAAGCGACTTTAGATATGCGTCTTGATGACGTGATGGCGGATGGGGGTGGCTCAGAGCAGGCGATGGATATCTTGCGTATTACCCATCACACAGAAACCTTTATTACTTTGCTCGCAGATTTGGGAATTGGCATGGATCACGAGCTTTCAGTAGAGAAGGTGAGTGATCATCTATCTGCTTTGGCGGACTTAATATTGCAGACCACTTTTGAGCGGGTTTGGCCTAGCGTTGCCCAGAAGTTTGGATTACCGCTTGATACGACTGCACCATTCGCAGTAATTTCTTATGGCAAGTTAGGCGGTAAAGAGTTGGGATACGCCTCCGACTTGGACTTGGTTTTTTTGTATCAAGCTAAAGAGGCTGATTTTGCTGCCCAAGAAATTTATGCGCTACTCGCTAAGCGAATGATTAACTGGCTCACCGCCTATACATCAGCTGGCAACTTATTTGAAATCGACACACGTCTTCGCCCAAATGGCTCTGCCGGATTTTTAGTGACAAATGCCGATGCATTTAAGAAATACCAAATGCGGGAGGGTGATAATGCCGCATGGGTTTGGGAGCATCAAGCTCTAACACGAGCTAGATTCTCAGCGGGATCAAGAGTGGTTGGAGAATTCTTTGATAGTGTGCGATTTGATGTTTTAAGTCAGAAGCGTGATGTTGTACAACTGCGTCATGAGATTTTAGAAATGCGTCGCAAGGTTCATGCGGGACATCCAAACCCCGGCTCTGACTTTGATTTGAAGCATGATGCCGGCGGTATGGTGGATATTGAATTTATCGTGCAATTTTTAGTCCTGGCATTCTCAAACGCCTATCCACAGCTGATTGGTAATCTAGGGAACATCGCTTTACTTCGGATTGCTGGAGAGGCGGGCTTAATTCAGGCTGCAATAGCGCAAGATGTGGGGGATGCCTATCGCTTGCTTCGGGCGCGTCAACATCGTTTGCGTTTAGATGGTGCAGAAAAGACGCGGGTAAATTTGGAGCTTGAACCGCAACTGGTTCAAGCAAGAGAGGTAGTACTGGCTTTGTGGCAAGAAATATTTCTCGCCCCTTCAGATGCTGAACTAACTTAGTTTTGCTCTAGTAGCTCGCGAGCATGTCGGCGCGTCGTGTCTGTAATCGTTGCTCCGCCCAGCATACGCGCAACCTCTTCTACTCGCTCAGATCTTCCAAGCGGCATGACCTGAGAGAGCGTTTTATCGCCCGCCTGAGATTTACTGACTTTGAGGTGGTGATTACCTTGCGCAGCCACTTGTGGCAAATGGGTTACACACAGAATTTGATGTGACTCACCAAGTTGACGTAATAACTTCCCAACGGTTTCTGCAACAGCGCCGCCAATACCGGCATCGACTTCATCAAATATCAGCGTAGGTGTAAAGGACGCCTTGCTGGTGATGACGCTAATAGCTAGGCTGATACGGGCTAATTCACCGCCGGAAGCTACTTTTGCCAATGAGCGAGGAGTGCTTCCAGCATGCCCTGCAACGAGAAACTCAATTTGCTCAAGACCATGAGCGCCACCTTCAGCCAGCGGTAGCAAGGCAATCTCCAACTGTCCACCTGCCATCGATAGGTCCTGCATTGCAGCACTAACTTGCTTACCTAAATCTAGCGCAGCCTTGTTACGTTTTTGTGAGAGCTGCTTTGCTTGCTTGAGATAGGCAAGCTCTTCTTGCTTCACCCTCTCGCGCAAGGCTTCTATATTTTGCGAGGCAGTTAATGCCTCTAAGCGTTCGGTGGTATCCAAAAGAAGCTTTGGTAAGTCATCTGCTTCGGTGCGGTATTTTCTGGCTGCACCATGAAGCGCTTGCATACGCTCCTCCACTTCGCTGAGGCGTGCAGGATCTAAATCGAGTTTTTGCAAATAACGATTGAGGCCATGAACCGCTTCATCTATCTGAATTTGGGCTGACTCTAAGGCTTGGCTGATATCACTGAGTGCAGAGTCATGTTCGGCTAAAGCGCTTATATTGGTGCTAGCCTTGGAGAGGGTAGATTCGACAGAGTTATCCGCATCGCTCAGAGCATCAATTGCTTCTTGGCACCCGCTGATAATTTTTGCACCATTTGCAAGGCGTGCATGCTCACTTTGAATAGCACTCCATTCGCACTCTTGCGGAGAGAGTTCAGTGAGTTCCTCTAATTGCCATTCCAAACGCTCACGCTCGCGTTCAATATCTTGCCCAGCATTTTCAGCTTGCTCGAGTCTGCGACGCGATTCATTTAGGGTTTTAAATAATTGGGAGACCTCAGTAATAAGATCTAGGTGATTGGCATGACGATCCAGTAGTTCCCGTTGCGCACCACCTTTGAGTAGTAATTGATGTGCATGTTGACCATGAATATCGACTAGCTGATCACCTGCTTCTCGCAGTTGTGCCAAGGTTGCTACGCTGCCATTAATGAAGGCACGGCTACGGCCATTAGCTTCTACAGTTCTTTTCAGTAAAAGACTTTTCCCATCGTCTTCAATTGGAAAGCCTTGTTCATCGAGCCATTGATTGAAATGTTCAATTTGCTGTACATCAATCCGAAAGAGGGCGCTAATTTCTGCGCGGTTGCAGCCTTCACGAATTTGGCTGCTATCTGCACGCTCACCTAATACTAAGCTGAGAGCATCTAAGAGGATAGATTTACCGGCACCTGTTTCGCCAGTCAGGACTGTAAACCCAGAGGAAAAGTCTAGCTCCAGCTGATCAACAATGACAAAGTCGCGAAGCGATAGTGTTTGTAACATGGTTTAGCGTACCAAAAAATTCGACATCAGAATGTCGATGGGTACTCATTCCAATGTAACTTCTCGCGCAAGGTTTTGTAATCACTATGGCTGCGAGGGTGAAGTAGGGTGATAGTTTTTTCAGATTGACTGACTTCAATGATGTCACCTGATTGCAAATGAGTTTGTGATTGCATGTCGAAGTTCACAATCACTTCTCTGCCATCAACCACTTCGATACTCACCACAATATCTTGCGGTAAGACAATGGGGCGATTAGATAAGGAGTGTGGTGCAATTGGCGCCAATAGAATTCCGGCAACCCGAGGATGCAGAATCGGTCCGCCAGCGGAGAGTGCGTAAGCTGTTGAGCCGGTAGGGGTAGACACGATCAAGCCATCTGAACGCTGGTTATACATAAATGAACCGTTGACGCGCACTGCAAGCTCTACCATCCCTGATATTCCGGAGCGATTGACTACTACATCATTTAAGGCGAGAGCTTGATTGATTTTTTGGCCATCACGCATCACGACTGCATCTAGCAGTGTTCTGCTGTCGGCTTCGTAGTCACCGGCAATCATTTGCGGCAAAACCGTTTGAACGTTCTGAATGGGGATGTCGGTCATATAGCCCAAGCGGCCCATATTAATGCCAACGAGGGGGACATTACTGCCAGCCAGTTGGCGCCCAATCCCCAGCATTGTTCCGTCACCACCTAAAACCACTGCTAAATCAATGGCTCCCGCAAACTCCTCTACTTTTTTGATCGGGTAGGCGGTTAGGTTTAAGTGGCTGGCAGTGGAACTCTCTACATAGACCTCACAGCCTTGCTGGCCGAGAAGTGCTGCCAGGTCCTTAAGACGCTCTTGCATGCCGTCAGCCTGATATTTGCCTACAAGCGCAACCCGGCTAAAGGCCTTTTTGCTGGAATTTGGGGATGGGCTTAACATATAACGATTAAACCATACGCATAAAATCCCTTCCACCATGGATGATCGTTCCCGCGCCTTACTGAAAACCCTCATCGAGCGCTATATCGAAGAGGGTCAGCCTATTGGCTCACGCACCCTATCTCGATTCTCGGGATTGGATCTTTCTGCGGCCACGATTCGCAATGTGATGGCTGATTTAGAGGAAATGGGCTTGGTAACTAGCCCCCACACCTCAGCAGGTCGTATCCCAACCCCAAGGGGCTATCGCCTCTTTGTGGATACGATGGTGACTGTTCGCCCTTTGGAGGAAATTGCGACCCGTGAGATGGAAAAAGGTCTTTTGCCAGATTCACCCCAAAGGGTGCTGAACTCCGCTGCTCAAATATTGTCTAATTTGACCCATTTTGCTGGGGTGGTGATGACGCCCAAGCGAGCTCAGGTCTTTAAGCATATTGAATTCTTGAGGCTTGGTGAGGGCAAAATCCTGCTTATCATGGTTACGCCTGAGGGTGATGTGCAAAATCGTATCCTGCCTACCTCGCAAGACTACACCCCAAGTCAGCTAGTTGAGGCTGGAAATTACATCAATACTCAGTTTGCCGGCAAGAGTTTTGCAGAGGTGCGCGCGCACCTTGCCTCTGATTTAGATAGTTTGCGAAGCGATATCTCGGGGCTGATGGCTCTGGCATTGCATAGCGGCGTTAGTGATTACGGTATGGGTCAAGGCGATATGCTGCTATCAGGTGAGCGGCGTTTACTGAATGTTGGCGATCTCAGTACGAATTTGGATAAGCTGCGCAAGATGTTCGATATGCTCGAGCAAAAGTCGGTCCTTATGCAGTTGCTAGACGTGTCTAGTCATGCCGATGGTATTCAAATTTTCATTGGCGGTGAAAGTGATTTACTGCCTTATGAAGATTTAGCTGTCATCAGTGCGCCCTACAGTGTGGATGGTCAGATCGTTGGAACTCTTGGCGTGATTGGCCCTACTCGCATGGCATACGATCGGGTGATTCCAATTGTCGACATCACCTCTAAGTTGTTATCGGGTGCATTAAGTGCGCCAATAAGTTCTTAGTCATGTTTATATCTTTTAGCTCTCCTTAATAAAGACGGATCTTCCTTGAATCAAAATCCTCACCTACGCCCCTCTAAGACAGCAGTGTTATTGCTCAACTTGGGCACTCCTTCCGCACCAACTGCTAAAGCAGTAAGGGCTTATCTCAAGGAATTTTTATCTGATCCCCGCGTTGTAGAAATCCCCCGCATTATTTGGTGGTGTATTTTGAATGGCATTATTTTGCCGATTCGTAGTGGTGCTTCTGCAAAGAAATATGCTTCCATTTGGTTGCCAAAATTGGGTTCCCCATTAATGCACTACTCGCGCTTGCAAGCAAAAGAGTTGGGTGAGAAATTCGCTAATCACGGTCAAGTAGTGCTGGTAGATTTAGCCATGCGCTATGGTGAACCTTCAACTCAGCAAGCCCTGGAAGCCTTGCAAGCACAGGGCATGGAGCGTTTATTGTTGCTGCCACTATACCCACAATATTCTGCGACAACCACTGCCTCCAGTTTTGATGAAGTGTTTCGCGTATTGGGGACTTGGCGCAATCAACCTGAGTTGCGTTTAGTTAAGTACTATCACGACAACCCTGCATATATTTCAGCATTACGTGACCAAGTACTCGGAGCATGGGATAAAGATGGTCGCCCAGATTTTGCTGCTGGTGATCGCCTTGTAATGTCTTTTCACGGCCTACCCAAGCGCAATTTAATGAAGGGCGATCCCTACCATTGTGAGTGCTTGAAAACCGGTCGCTTACTTGGTGAGTCATTAGGTCTAGAGCCTGGACAATACTTAGTTACTTTTCAATCTCGCTTTGGTAAGGCGGAGTGGCTCAAGCCTTACACGGCTCCCATGATTGAGGAGTTGGGTAAAGCAGGCTGTAAACGAGTCGATATTTTTTGCCCAGGATTTCCGGCAGATTGCCTGGAAACCTTAGAAGAGATTGCAATGGAGGCACGTGAGATCTTTTTGGAGCATGGCGGCAAAGACTACCGCTACATCCCTTGCTTAAATAGCAATCCAAAGTGGATCGATGCGATGTACGAAATTGCTCATCAGCATCTATCTGGCTGGAGTTTAGGGGTTGAGTCCGATGCGGTATTACAGGAGCGCGACCGTTTGGCTGAATTAGCTAAAACGAAGATTGCTTAAAGCTGGGCATACTTGAAATTGCCTAAATCGGCCCCATATTGTTGAGAAGTAGCCATCCTGATAGAAAAGTGAATTTGCACCTATGACCCAAGAAAATCAAAATCCATCTCCTGAGCAAGAAAATACTGCTGCCGATCTTCAGGCTGAAGCTGGTGCACAAGCAGCTCCTGCGGATGCCGAAGTAAAGACTCCTGAGCAAGAAATTGCCGAGTTAAATCAAAAGCTAACCGAGATGCAGGATAACTACCTTCGTGCTAAAGCCGAGGGCGAAAACATTCGTCGCCGTGCCGCCGAAGATATCTCAAAGGCACATAAGTTTGCGATTGAGAGTTTTGCTGAGCACCTCGTGCCAGTTACCGACAGTCTCTATGCGGCCCTGAACGCAGAGACTATAGATGCCAAAGCCTTTAAAGAGGGCCTAGAGATCACCCTAAAACAATTGTTATCCGCTTTTGAAAAAGGTCGCTTGACTGAGATTAATCCTGCTGTAGGTGATAAGTTTGACCCCCACCATCATCAGGCTATTGCTTCAGTTCCTTCGGACCAAGAGGCCAATACCGTAGTTTCAGTGCTCCAGAGGGGTTATTCCATAGCTGATCGGATTTTGCGTCCTGCTTTAGTAACCGTGAGCGCACCCAAATAAGGTATTGAAAGCCCCTAAATGGGGTTTTCTGGGTCAAAAAAAGATATAAAAGGCAGAAATCTGCCTTTTTTGCTTTTTAACCCTTGAATTTCTCTGCTTCGACCCCATTTATTCCTTATTGAATTATTCGCAGTTTGACGAAATTACACGTAACTTAATTTTTTGGAGCCATTATGGGAAAGATTATCGGAATTGACTTGGGAACCACGAACTCGTGCGTTTCTGTTGTTGAAAACAATGCACCTAAAGTTGTCGAGAACGCAGAAGGCGGTCGCACAACTCCTTCCATCATCGCTTATGTTGAAGACGGTGAAGTATTGGTTGGCGCACCTGCAAAACGCCAATCCGTAACCAATCCTAAAAACACCATCTACGCAGTAAAGCGTTTGATGGGTCGTAAGTTTACTGATGCGGAAGTGCAAAAAGACATCGGTTTGATGCCCTACAAAATTGTTCAGGCGGATAACGGCGATGCTTGGGTGGAAGCGCGCGACAAAAAAATGGCACCACAACAAGTGTCAGCAGAAATTCTGCGCAAAATGAAAAAGACAGCCGAAGATTATCTCGGTGAAGAAGTGACTGAGGCGGTGATTACGGTTCCTGCTTACTTCAATGACAGCCAACGTCAAGCTACTAAAGATGCGGGTCGAATCGCTGGTTTAGATGTAAAGCGCATCATTAATGAGCCAACTGCCGCGGCATTAGCCTTCGGCCTGGACAAGCAGGACAAGGTTGATCGCAAGATTGCCGTATATGACTTGGGCGGCGGTACATTCGACGTATCCATTATTGAGATTGCTAACGTGGATGGCGAGAAGCAGTTCGAAGTGCTCTCTACCAACGGTGATACCTTCTTGGGTGGTGAAGATTTTGACCAGCGCATCATTGACTGGATCATTGCTGAGTTCAAGAAAGAACAGGGCGTAGATTTGAGTAAAGACGTATTGGCATTGCAGCGCTTAAAAGATGCTGCTGAGAAAGCCAAGATCGAATTGTCATCTGCGCAACAAACTGAAATCAATTTGCCATACGTGACTGCTGATGCAGGCGGTCCCAAGCATTTGAACTTGAAGTTGACCCGAGCTAAGCTAGAGTCGTTGGTCGAGGAGTTGATCAACCGTACAGCTGGTCCTTGCTTGACTGCAATTAAAGACGCTGGCGTAAATCCCGCTGATATCGATGATGTGATTCTGGTCGGCGGTCAAACTCGTATGCCTGCTGTTCAGGATAAGGTAAAAGAAATTTTCGGTAAAGAGCCGCGTAAAGATGTAAACCCAGATGAAGCGGTTGCAGTTGGTGCTGCGATTCAGGGATCGGTATTGTCGGGTGATCGAAAAGACGTATTGCTCCTGGACGTAACCCCCTTGTCTTTGGGTATCGAAACCTTGGGCGGTGTGATGACTAAGATGATTCCGAAGAACACGACTATTCCGACGAAGCATTCGCAGGTTTACTCTACAGCGGAAGATAACCAGCCTGCGGTAACCATTAAGTGCTTCCAAGGTGAGCGTGAAATGGCTGCTGCCAACAAATTGCTCGGTGAGTTCAATTTGGAAGGTATTGCTCCGGCGCAACGTGGTATGCCACAAATTGAAGTGACTTTTGATATTGATGCCAATGGTATTTTGCATGTAACCGCAAAAGATAAAACGACTGGCAAAGAGAACAAGATCACCATCAAGGCAAACTCAGGTTTGACTGAGGAGGAAATTTTACGCATGGTGAAAGATGCTGAAGCGAATGCCGATGAAGATAAAAAAGCATTGGAATTAGTAACAGCACGTAACACCGCTGATGCTTTGGCTCACTCAACTAAGAAAGCCCTAGAAGAGCACGGTTCTGCTTTGGAGGCTTCTGAGAAAGAAGCTATCGAAGCCGCTTTGAAAGAATTGGACGAAGCCATCAAAGGTAGTGATAAAGCTGCCATAGAGGCCAAGACCGAGGCTTTGGGTAAAGCAAGTCAGAAGCTCGGTGAAAAAGCCATGGCTGCAGAACAGGCTAAGGCTGGTGGCGCTCCTGGCGCAGCGCCTGGTGGTGCGCCAGGTGCAGCCCCCGATGCTGATGTAGTGGATGCGGATTTCAAAGAAGTGAATGACAAGAAGTAATTTCGGAGATTGAAAGCCATTTAACGTAGTTTAGAAGTACTTAAATAACAAGTCGGCCACGTGCCGACTTGTGTCATTCAGGTTGTTGAGAGGAATTTTGTGTCTACAAGTAAACGCGATTATTACGAGGTCCTTGGAGTTGCCAAAGGCGCTAGCGAAGATGAGCTAAAAAAAGCCTATCGAAAAATGGCGATGAAGTATCACCCTGATCGCAATCCCGATAGCAAAACGGCAGAAGCGCAATTTAAAGAAGTTAAAGAGGCTTACGAAACTTTAACGGACCCAAATAAGCGTGCCACATATGATCAGTATGGTCACGCTGGTCTCGATCAATCTGGTGGTTTTGGCGGTGGCGGATTTGGTGGCGGCGGTTTTGCCGATGCTTTTGGCGACATCTTCGGCGATATTTTTGGTCAAGGTGGCGGGCGTCAGTCGGGACCGCAGGTATATAAAGGTGCTGATTTACGTTACAACATGGAGATCACTCTTGAGCAAGCTGCCGAGGGTTACACGACTCAAATTCGGGTGCCAAGTTGGAGCAATTGCAAGCCATGTCATGGCACTGGCGCTGAACCTGGTAGCAAAGCCGAGAGATGTACTACTTGTGGCGGTCATGGCCAAGTCCGTGTCCAGCAAGGCTTCTTCTCCATGCAGCAAACTTGCCCTAAGTGTCGTGGCACAGGCGAATATATTCCTAAGCCATGTAAGACTTGCCATGGCAGCGGTAAGCATAAAGAACAAAAGACGTTGGAAATCAAAATCCCAGCGGGTATTGATGATGGTATGCGTGTGCGCTCCGTTGGCAATGGCGAGCCTGGCGTCAATGGTGGGCCATCCGGCGATCTTTATGTAGAGGTGAGAGTCAAGCCCCATAAGGTATTTGAGCGTGATGGCAGTGATCTGCATGTCCAAATGCCGATCTCCTTCGCAACTGCAACGATTGGTGGGGATATTGAAGTCCCAACGCTTTCAGGGCGTGTGGAGTTTCCGATTCCTGAGGGTACGCAAACTGGAAAAACATTCCGTTTGCGTAACAAGGGCATTAAAGGTTTGCGCTCAACTATGGTGGGCGATCTCTTTGTCCACGTTGCTGTCGAGACTCCAGTGAAGTTAACTGATGAACAGAAAAAATTACTGCAGAGTTTTGACGATAGCCTGAAATCAGGTGGAGACAAACATAACCCCCATCAAAAGGGTTGGTTTGATGGGGTAAAGAGCTTTTTTAGTTAACTAGTAGCTTGAATTTATCCAGCAAAGCCGTGCTCGGGTCCGGGGAACTTTCCGGATTTAACCTCTCGGACATAGGCTTTGACTGCTGCTTCAATAGAGGTGTGGCCATCCATAAAGTTTTTAACAAACTTTGGTGGCTTCCCGGGGCTGATGCCTAGCATATCTTGCAATACTAATACTTGACCTGAGCAATTCGTACCTGCACCGATTCCAATGGTAGGAATGGTGAGTGATTCGGTAATGAGCTTGCCCAATGAGGATGGAATGGCTTCGAGCACAATCATTTGCGCGCCAGCTTGTTCGCAAGCAATTGCCTGCTCAAGCATGAGGCTTGCAGCATCTTTCGATTTACCTTGAACCTTATAACCACCCAAGATGTGAACAGACTGGGGTAATAGTCCAAGATGGGCGCAAACAGGAACACTACGTTCTACTAAATACTGAATGATGTCGATTTGCCAATCACCACCTTCAAGTTTGACCATGTCGGCACCAGCGCGCATGAGCTCTGCTGCTGAATCTAAGGCTTGAACAGGGTCACCATAGCTCGCAAAAGGTAGGTCGGCAATGATGAATGCATGGGTGTTAGCTCGAGCGACACATTCAGTGTGATAAGCCACTTGCTCAACAGTTACCGGTGTTGTGCTGGAGTGACCTTGAATCACATTACCTAAAGAGTCCCCAATCAGGATGGTTTCTACTCCACTGCGATTTAACAAGGCTGACATTGTGGAATCGTATGCCGTCAGCATCGTAATTTTTTCACCCTCGGCATGCATGGTGAGGAGTTTAGAGATCGTAATTGGCTTTTCGCCTTGCAAGTAACCCATGGCGTGAGTTTAATGAATTAATGCGCTGATTGGCTATAAACCTGTTTTTCACCACAATTACAGTTGCGGCAAGAGAGTTTTTCAATGCGCTGATCGGCTACCTTAGGCAAATACGCCTTGAGCTCGCCCAAATTGGGCAAAAAGAAATCTGGGGCAATTTCCAGCAAAGGAAGTAGAACAAACGAGCGTTCAATGATTCTAGGATGGGGAATGGTGAGTTCCGTATCTGTTTGAGAAACACCCTCAAAGGATAGGATATCTAGATCAATCGTCCGGGGTGCGTTAGCGTAAGGACGCTCACGCCCAAATTCTTGTTCGACTGCTTGGCAGACGTGCAAAAGGCCGTAAGGGCTTAATTGCGTTTCAATTTCAATGACTGCATTGATGTAGTCCCCGCCGGTAGCTTCAAAGGGCGCGCTTTGGTAAAAACAGCTTTTAGCTAGTATTTGGAGCTCGCAACGCTGTGCAAGGCACACAATTGCATCAGTAATAAGCTGACGTGTGTCACCGATATTGCCGCCAAATCCAATAAAAGCTCGAGCCATGCTCATTCCAAACAAAAGAAGGGTGCAGAGAAACTACTGAAACTACTTTACTGAATTTTTCTCAAGTCTGCTTAGTCTGCTGCACTTTCAGTGGGCGAGGACACTTTGGCTTTTCTTCGGCGACGTCGTTTTGTGGGAGAGTCGCTGTTGCCAGTCTCATTTTTGACGCTCGCCATCAGGGCCTCTTGCCCAGTTGGGTCACTTTCAATAAAGCTTGTCCACCATTCGCCCAGAGCTGAATTCTTCTCTCCCGTGGCGCAACGCAGGAGCATAAAGTCATAACCCGCTCTAAAACGTGGAGATTCAATCAGGCGATAAGGATAGCGTCCAACACGCTTTTCAAAGCGGGGTTGCATTGACCAGATTTCCCGCATATCGCTCTCGAAGCGACGCTGAATTACCATGCCGCTGCTTTGACTGGCGATAGTCTCATCCATCGCATCATGTAGTGCAGGAATATTAGAAATCCCTTTGCCGATATTCTTTTTCCAATTGCTCAGGAGATCTGGCCAGAGCAAAGTGGCGAACAAGAATCCAGCTGAAACACTTTTGCCAGATTGAATGCGTTGATCGGTATTGGCCAGGGCAGTGCGAACAAAATCATTGGCTTCTTTGGAGTCTGCACTCTGATCCAGGATGTGATCTAGCAAGGGCAGTAGGCCATGATGGAGCCCCGCGTCCTTGAGGCCTTGAATCGCAGCCCATGAGTAACCAGACATGAGTAGCTTGAGAATTTCATCAAAGAGACGAGCAGACGGAACATCATGAATCAATTTACCTAATTTAGCGATAGGTGCGCGAGTTGCTGCGTCTAAGGTAAAGCCTGTCTTGGCCGCAAAGCGAATGGCGCGCAACATGCGAATCGGATCTTCACGATAGCGCTTCGCCGGGTCACCAATCATGCGCAATGTCTTCTTTTGCATGTCAGCCATACCGCCGTGATAGTCGAGTACGGTTTCAGTAGCAGGGTCGTAGTACATCGCATTGATACTGAAATCTCTGCGTGCAGCATCTTCATGCTGGCTGCCCCAGACGTTATCGCGTAAGATGCGGCCATTTTCTGCTACATGCTCGCCAGCGTTCTCCAATAGAGCTCTAAAGGTAGATACCTCAATAATTTCAGGTTGGCCTTTACCAAAGAAAGTGACATGCACAATCTGAAAGCGACGACCAATGAGGCGCGCTTTGCGAAATAGTTTTTGTACTTGCTCTGGGGTGGCATTGGTTGCCACATCAAAGTCTTTGGGGCCAATACCTAAAGCTAAATCTCTTACAGCGCCACCCACAATAAAAGCATCATAGCCAGCCTGCTGCAGTGTCTGAGTTACCTTCACGGCATTTTTAGAGAGTAAGTCTGGGTCAATACGGTGAGTTTTTTTAGGGACTCGTTTCGGCGCACCAGAGGTATGGGCTGCAGTATGTCGGATCATGGGATCGCGACGCAAAATACGTTTAATAAATTTGGTAATCATGCAAACAGTTCAAGTATGGGCCAGTGACGTTTTAAGGCCTCATCACGTAGGCGAGCATCCGGATTAGTAGCAACAGGATTGCTCACTTTTTCCAGCAGAGGTAAATCGTTCATCGAGTCTGAATAAAAATAACTGTGTGGCATTTCATTCAATGCGAGCTTTTGAGTGGCAAGCCAATCATGAACTCGTTGAATTTTGCCCTCCCGAAAACTCGGAATCCCCTTAACTTCACCTGTGAAATCAGCAAAAGGTTGATCTCCCACGGTGGCGGGTTCAGTGGCTACCAGATGCTCGATGCCAAAACTTTCTACGATGGGGCGAGTAACAAAGCTATTGGTTGCAGTCACAACACAGCAAAGATCGCCAGCATCTTGGTGGCGCTTCACGAGATCAAGCGCCTGTTGGCGGAGTTGGCCTGTAATGACCTCTTGCATAAAGGCCTCATGCCATTCTTTAAGCTGTGCGCGGGAGTGTTCGGAGAGTGGCTTTAATGCAAAGCGCAGAAACTCTTGGATATTGAGCTTTCCATCTTTGTAATCTTGATAAAAGCGTTCATTTTGCTGTGCATAGTATTTACTATCGACTACACCAATACGCGCCAAGAACTGACCCCATTCGTAATCGCTATCGCAGGGGAGAAGAGTGTGATCTAAATCGAACAGTGCTAATTGAGTCATGAATATTTATTTAGGCTGCAAGAGCTCTCTAACGAGGGGCAAGGTGACAGCGCGTTTTGTTTCTAGTGAGTAAGCATCCAAAGCATCAATTAATGCCATCAGACTGGGCATATCCCGATAAAAGCGATTTAACAACCAAGGTAATACATCTGACGATAAAACTAAGCCACGTGCTTGTGCTGCTTGTTGTAAGGCTTCTATTTTCTCATCATCGCTCAAAAGATGAGTTTGAAAGATCAAACCCCATCCTAGGCGGGTGCGCAAGTCTTCTCGAAGTCTTAGTACGGCAGGGGCAGCATTACCCGCCATGAAAATATGCATTGCTTCGCTACCCTGTATAGCATTCAGAATACGAAACAAGGAGGCTACTAGGCGCTCATCAAGTCGATCCACATCATCAACAGTAATGACTGAGGGTGTCACGCTGGAGCATAGTGCAGGCAGGCTTTCCTCCAGACTCACCCAGGAAATGGGTTCATGAGGGGTTAGGGGGAAGTATTCCAAGTCTAATTGCTGAGCAGCATTGCCGATGGCGCCAAGTAAGTGGCTGCGACCAGAGCCTTCTGGGCCCCACCAATAGATCCAGCGTTGATTGAGAGGATTCTCACTATCTAATCTTGGCGCATTCATTTCCCAGGATTTAGCTATTGCCTGCAAGGTAGAGTGCAGCGCTAGATTTTCTCCGGCTAAAAAATTACTGAAGCTGGGTTTGGGTGTGTGGCCAATGTCGAGTGCAAACTGCCTTGGTAGTGAGGGACTATTCATTGCTGCAGTAATTTACTTTTGGTACCACGGACTTTGAATATAGCGCGTCCAACCATATTGCAAGAGTACTAAACCCACAGCGCTGATAGGTAATGCGAGTAGGACACCAAAGAAGCCAAATAACTTTCCAAATAACAATAAGGCAAAGAGCACGGCAACGGGGTGTAAGCCAATTCGCTCACCTACGAGGCGTGGCGTGAGAAAGAAGCCCTCAATGAATTGACCTAATCCGTATAGGACGAGGACTCCAATAATTGCGCTACCAGGCCCAAACTGCAAAAGAGCTGCAAGGACGGCTAGAGTAAAACCCAGGGTGATGCCAATATAGGGAATCACAATCATGAGTGCAGTAAAGACGCCTAAGGCTGCCGCACCTTTAATGCCAATCAGACTTAATCCTACGCTGTAGAAAACGGACATGATCGAAATCACAATCAGCATGCCCCGGAGGTATTGCGAGAGTAAGCCATCGGCATGCATTGCGAGGTGGTGAATCGTCTCTTGTGCGCGGACCGGAACAATCGTTCTAATGAGTTTGAAAAAATGAGTCCAGTCGATTAATAAATAAAACATGACAAACAAGATCAGAACCGCATTAACGAATCCTGCGATTACCGAACTGCCTGACATCAGCACGGTCTCCAAGGTGGAGGACATGAGTGCATCAGAGTTGTCGTTGAGGTGCGTAGTAATTTTTTGAGTCGCACTGGATTTCAGAGTACCCCAATCCACATCAATGTGAAATTCACTCAACTTAGGCCCAAGCCAGGATTGGGTGTTTTGGATCCAAGTCGGAAACTGAGCCTTAATCAGGGGAATTTCGGTTTTGATGAGGGTAATAAAGAGGGTCAAGATTAAAAATACGACTGCAAGGCCAATAATCATGGCAATCCCGGCGGCCGCTGCGCGGGGCAGGCGCTGCCTCTCAAGCCACAAGCAAACTGGGCGCAGGGCATAAGCCAGAATAAATGCAGTCAGAAAAGGGGTAAAAATTTCAGCCATCGTCCTCGAATCCTCTAGAATTCAATGATTCTACCGACCAAGTAGCGTTTCTTACTAATCTTCTATCTCTGCCATGAACTCACCTACCAATTCTTCCTCAAAAGGCCTTTCCTACCGTGATGCAGGTGTCGATATCGATGCCGGGGATGATTTGGTTGATCGCATTAAGCCTTTGGCCAAGAAAACCATGCGTGAAGGCGTGCTGGCTGGGATTGGTGGCTTTGGCGCCCTCTTTGAGGTCCCAAAGCGCTACAAAGAGCCAGTTTTGGTATCCGGTACTGATGGGGTTGGTACAAAGCTCAGATTGGCCTTTGAGTGGGATCGTCACGATACGATCGGCCAGGATTTGGTGGCGATGAGCGTGAACGACATTTTGGTTCAGGGTGCTGAACCCCTCTTTTTCTTGGATTACTTCGCTTGCGGCAAGCTTACTGTGGATACTGCAGCCACAGTCGTTGGCGGTATTGCGAAAGGTTGTGAGTTATCTGGTTGCGCACTCATCGGTGGTGAAACTGCTGAGATGCCTGGTATGTATCCTCCAGGCGAATACGACCTAGCCGGTTTTGCTGTTGGTGCAGTTGAAAAATCCAAAATTATTACTGGTGCAACGATTACCCCAGGCGATGTCGTTTTAGCGATTGCTTCGAGCGGCGCACATTCCAATGGCTATTCACTAGTTCGTAAAATTATTGAACGTGCCGGTGCTAAGCCGACTGATGATTTGGGTGGCCGACCTTTAGGCGATGTAGTCATGGCCCCTACACAAATTTATGTAAAGCCATTACTGAAGTTGATCAATGAAATGAATGTGAAGGGCATGGCTCACATCACTGGCGGCGGTTTAGTGGACAACGTACCACGAGTACTCCCAGAAAATACTCAAGCTGTACTGCATCGCGATAGTTGGCAAATGCCAGAACTGTTTCGCTGGCTGCAAATGAAGGGTGGCGTAGCCGATGCAGAAATGGTGCGCGTATTTAACTGCGGTATTGGGATGGTGGTCATTGTGTCTGCTGATCAAGCTGACACTGCAATCCAATCTCTCAAGGCTGAAGGTTTATATGCTTGGACGGTTGGCGAGGTTGTAGAGCGTCCTGCTGGCGCACCACAAACTATCGTTATTTAATACTCAGTAAAAGCCTATTTAACTAGACTTTGCTTGCAGTACTCTAGGGCCGCGTTTAACTCAGTTGGGTTGAACGGGTCAAATGTCTTTCTTCCAGCAATTGCGCGCAACCAAGTTAATTGTCGTTTGCCAAGCTGCCTAGTGGCTGCTAGTGCCTTGTAGCGCATTTCAGTTTGATCCACTTCACCAGATAAATATTCCCAGATTTGACGGTAACCCACTGAGCGAATGGCCGGTAGGTCACCATGCAGAGCTGGATTTTTTCTCAACAGTTCAACCTCTTCTAATAATCCTCCGCTCAGCATTTCATCAAAACGCTTTTCTAAGTTCTGATGTAAGCGGGAGCGATCGCTTGGCTCTAATGAAATGAGATCAATCCATTCTGGAATAGTCGACCCTTCTCTACCATCTTCGCTTGGTGAATCTGCCAACAGTGCTGACATCGGCTTGCCCGTAATTTCATAAACTTCTAAAGCACGTTGTACTCGTTGAGAATCATTAGGCTGTAAACGCGCAGCAGTCATGGGGTCAGCTTGAGCTAATTTAGCGTGCATCGCAGGCCAGCCAATAGCTTTACCTTGCTCATCAAGACGGGCGCGGATTTCTGGATCTGCTGGCGGTAGAGATGAGAGGCCATATGCCCAGGCCCGCCAGTACAACATCGTTCCACCCACTACAACGGGAATATTTCCGCGATCACGAATTTCTTTACTGAGCTGCTTGGCGTCATTTGCAAAGCGCGCGGCTGAATAAGATTCGGTGGGTTCCAAAATATCGATGAGGTGATGCTGAACAGCAGCTCGCTCAGCCTGAGTAGGTTTAGCGCTGCCAATATCTAAGCCGCGATAGACCAGAGCGGAGTCCATGCTGATTAATTCAACGGTTTGACCTATGGATTTAGCATGCTCAGCCAATGACATCGCAAGATGAGTTTTGCCTGCGCCTGTAGGGCCAACAATACAGAGTATGGGTGGCTGATGAGGTGAATGCGTAGGCTGAATGTGAGGTTCAGTTTGCATAACCCATTATAAGAATGAAATGCCCCACTCTGTATTGCTAGCCTGTTAATATCCTTGCAACGAATACATGGAGCACGATTTGATCGATACCTTATTGCAGTTAGGCGACTTACTATTGCACATTGATCGTCATTTAGACCTAGTGATTCAGCAATACGGTTACTGGGCTTATGGCTTACTCTTTGCGATCGTATTTGCCGAGACTGGTCTAGTGGTGGCTCCCTTTTTGCCCGGGGATTCATTATTGTTTATTGCTGGAGCCTATTGCGCTACCGAGCACTTTAATCTGTGGACACTATGTATTGGATTGTTGATTGCTGCAATTGCTGGTAATACAGTGAACTACTTTATTGGTCGGTGGATTGGCGAACGAATTTTTAGCAGCGAATCACGTTGGATCGATCAAGCAGCTTTGCGCAAAACCCATTCTTTTTATGAGAAGCATGGCGGCAAGACAATTATTGTGGCGCGCTTTTTGCCGATCATTCGTACCTTTGCACCATTTGTTGCTGGAGTTTCAGCAATGAACTTTTCTCGCTTCCAGTTTTTCAATGTGACCGGCGCGCTCTTATGGGTCTTTGGTTTGGTTATTGCTGGATACTTCTTCGGCAATATCCCGATCATTCGCCAAAACCTCAACGTGATCGTATTGATTGGCATATGTGCAGCTGCGATTCCGATTGTGTTGGCTGCTATCTATAAATTATTTCAACGTAAAAAGAATTAAGAACGCTCAATAGAGCTGCTTAATGCAGTTTAGTTTGACTCTCTAGCGTCGCGATATGCTCGCGAATATCTGCCGCATCTTCTGCGCCAGGCATTTCGCTTAAGTAGTGATGCAGATCAGCTATCGCAGGTCGTACATACTCTAGTTGTGCAAAGATCAAGCCGCGATCACGAACCTCTTCCGCTGAATCTGACAGCAAAATTACTAGACGTTCTTGGATGCCCAGTAAGCGCTCCCAACGCTCATCTTCCGAATAAATCATTTTGAGATTTCTCATAAAGCGCGAGAGAATTTCTCGAGAGCTAGAGGCTCGCAAGAAAATATTGAGTGGCAGACTGAGCTCACCACGATAGCCTTTAGCATCGAGATAGGGATCGAGCATTTCTTGTAACTGATTTTTGGAGAGGGATTCGCCATTCAATGGATCCATGATGATTTCGCCTTGTTGCAACGAAATGCGCATCATGAAATGATTTGGAAAAGATACTCCGCGAATATTTAAACCAATCTGCTGTCCAAGCTCCATCATTAAGATCGCCAATGAGATTGGAATACCGCGACGATTCTCAATGATTTGGTGGAGGTAAGAATTCTCGGGGGCGTAGAAGTCATTCTGGTTTGGGCCAAAGCCTAACTCGTTATAAAAGAAATGTTTGAGCAACTGCAGGCGCTGAATCGGTGGCGTGTCAGGAGTAATACGCTGCTTGATTTTGTTGCCCCACTGATCAATCTGATCAAGTACGCCCTGAACATCGAGATCTGGGTAGGCGTGTTGTGCAACTGCCACCGCTGCCTCAGTTAAGGGAAAGTGCTCGTCTTCGGCTACGAGGGATGTGAAATAGTCGAGTTGTTGTGTAGGCATAAAGGCTATTTTGCATGACGTAGGAATTTTTGCCAGCGGATTCCGACAAGCCATAAGGCTGCGAAATACACTACAGCAGCAGCGGCTAGCCAGGCAGCCAGTAAGCCAACTCGAATCCAGGGGCTCGATTGCAGTGCAATCCAATCATGTGCAGTCGCGGCGTAATACAAGAGGAATGCAAAAGGAATTAAGGCAAGTAATAGCTGCCCCAAATACTTTAACCACGCAAAGCCAGGTAGGGCGCCCCGTCGATGCAGGCCTACCCAAAGTAATGCGGCATTTAAGCAGGCGCCAGCGCCAACCGATAGCGCAAGGCCGGCATGACCCAACCAGGGAACAAAAACTAAATTGGCTAATTGGGTTGCCACCAACACCAGTAAGCCAATCTTTACTGGTGTACGGATATCTTGGCGGGAATAAAAGCCGGGAGCCAAGATCTTCACTAGAATGAGGCCAATGAGCCCAACGCCATAAGCTGCTAGAGCGCGCTGCGTCATCAAGACGTCTAATGCGTTGAACTTACCATAGTGATACAAAACTGCTGCTAGCGGTTCTCCAAAAATAAAGAGGGCAATCGCGCAAGGCGCAGCGAGCAAAAAGGTGAGTTGCAATCCCCAAATTAAGAGTTCGCCCGCATGTACCAAATCATTTTTTGCGTTTGCTTTGCTCAGGCTTGGGAGTAAGACTGTTCCCAGCGCTACTCCCAAAAGCGCTGTTGGAAATTCCATGAGGCGATCAGCATAGGAGAGCCAAGATACGCTACCTGTTTGTAAACGAGAGGCAATATTGGTATTAATAATGAGAGAAATTTGGGCGACTGAAACTGCAAACACGGCAGGCCCCATTAATTTCATGACGCGACGGGCATCTGGATTTTGAACTGCTGCTTTAATTGCTCCGGGTAGAAAACCTACTCTAGGCAGCAAGCCCAAATGAGCGAGGGCCGGAACTTGAATGGCCAACTGCAAGACGCCACCTAAGAGCACACCGATACTCAGAGCATAAATCGGCTGGTCCAGGTGGGGCGCCAAAAAGATGGCGCTGCTAATGAGGGCTAAATTGAGCAAAACTGGTGTAAATGCTGGAATGGCAAAGCGGCCAAAGGTATTGAGAATCCCCGCAGAGAGAGAAACCATCGAAATCAGACCGATATAGGGAAACATGATGCGTGTCATGACTACGCTTGCCTCATAGGCTGGACCGCCCTCAAAGCCTGTAGCAATAGCCAGAATCAGCAGGGGGGCGCCAATGACACCTAGGAGTACCGTAAGCAGCAAAGCCCAAAATAAGAGCGTAGCGACTGCATTGACGAGGATTTGGGACTGTTTTATGTCTCCTTGACTTGAGATTTCTCCCAAAATAGGTACAAATGCCTGAGAAAAGGCCCCCTCAGCAAAGAGTCTACGGAGCAAATTGGGTAGTCTGAAGGCCACATTAAAGGCGTCAGTCCACTCTGAAGCCCCAAAACTACGGGCAATTAGGGTCTCCCGGAGTAGTCCGGTAATCCTAGAGAGCATGGTGAGGGAGCTGACCTTTGCGGCAGCTGAAAGCAGATTCATGGGCTAATTTTCCCCTATTTATCAAGCGGCTGGGCTTTTTTAGTCCTTTAATGTAAAATCTTGGGTTTTGGTGAGTCAGCTTACAAATTTGGCGAACCCACACAGAATTTTAGTTAACCGTATTTTGTATTTTTTATATAGCAAGGTTTAAAGATGGCCAATACCGCACAAGCGCGTAAACGCGCACGGCAGGCAGTAAAACAGAATGAACACAACTCTAGCTTGCGTTCAAAGCTTCGCACTTCCATCAAGGCAGTTCGCAAAGCAATTGAGGCTGGCGACAAGGACGCTGCTGCTAAAGTATTTGCAGCAACTCAGTCCACAATCGACAAGATTGCTGATAAAAAGATCGCTCACAAAAATACGGCATCACGTCAGAAGTCACGTTTGTCTGCAGCTATTAAGGCGATGGCAGCGTAAGTCTTTTATAGATTTAGGCAGACTTTAGAGTAATCTGGGTCTTAGCCCGCTCCTTATCAGAGCGGGTTTTTGTTTTTAGGGCTGGGATTGTGGATTCGGTTCGAATTCGCAGGCTTCTTCGATTGGCAGGCAATTGTCTTTGGCAAAGTTGATGACAAAGTCGAGCGCTCTCGGATCGAGGTCTCTTAGCCTGGTATCAATTACAACGCATGTTACTTTTGCGATAACCACCGGTCTGGCATAAGGTGAGTAAGAGAAGCGGGGGTCGCCAGCATCGCCTGGTGGGCGAAAAGTGGCCATCACTCCGCAAAGTCGTTCGGCCCAGTCACTAGGCCGAAAAGGTTTGCCAGAGGTTGTAATGCCTTGAATGAAAAGCTTTTTGTGGTTCAAGTTGGCGTAGAAATCGTAGTAAGGAATCGGTGTTACTTAGACCTTAGCTTAACAGTCTGCGAAGGTCTTAAGATGACTTTAGGAACTATTTTCGTGCAGTTCGATGCCCCAAACAAAAAATGCAAGCTAAAACTCTAGTAGAAAGCTCAACAATGACATCTTTGGCAAAGCCCCAAGTGCCTGGCCAGGTTAAGCATTACTTGCAGTTTGCTGACCTGACGCGCGCAGAATACGATTACCTCCTCAAGCGCTCTGCTTGGCTTAAGACGAAGTTCAAAAGTTACGAGACTTGGCATCCCTTACATGATCGCACTCTAGCAATGATCTTTGAGAAGCATTCGACTCGTACCCGCCTTTCTTTCGAGGCGGGCATACACCAGCTTGGTGGCCATGCCGTATACCTCAATACCCGAGATACCCAGTTGGGTCGTGGTGAGCCTGTAGAGGACGCTGCGCAGGTGATTTCTAGGATGACGGACATCATCATGATTCGTACCTTTGGCCAAGAGATTATTGAGCGCTTCGCAGCAAATTCTCGTGTGCCCGTAATCAACGGCCTGACCAATGAGTACCATCCTTGCCAAGTATTGGCTGATATCTTTACTTTTGTAGAGGCCCGCGGTCCGATCCAGGGGAAAATAGTTGCTTGGGTAGGCGATGCCAACAACATGGCCTATACCTGGATTCAGGCGGCGGAATGTTTGGATTTTCAAATTCGCTTCTCCGCTCCTAGTGGTTATCAGTTAGATAGTTCCAGATTGACCGAGAAGGCTTTAAAGCATCTGACGATTTGCGCTGATCCAAAGGAAGCTTGTAAAGGTGCCGATTTGGTCACCACTGATGTATGGACTAGCATGGGCTACGAGGATGAAAATACTTCTCGTATGACTGCTTTTAAAGACTGGATGGTCGATGAAGAGTTAATGTCATTGGCAAAACCAGATGCCTTGTTCATGCATTGCTTGCCAGCGCATCGTGGTGAAGAGGTTTCTGCAGAAGTGATTGATGGTCCTCAAAGTATCGTTTGGGAAGAGGCTGAAAATCGTTTGCATGTTCAAAAAGCCTTGATGGAGTATTTACTCTGCGGCCGTTTGGACTAAGTGATTAAGTAATTTATCTTGGTTCTTTATTGATTCATTTTTTGATTGAATAGAAATTATGTCTGATATTAAAAAAGTAGTTTTAGCGTATTCCGGCGGTCTTGATACCAGTGTGATTCTCAAATGGCTTCAAGATACCTATCAATGTGAGATCGTTACTTTCACAGCTGACTTAGGTCAGGGTGAAGAGTTGGAGCCGGCACGCGCCAAAGCGCTGCAGTTTGGCATCAAGCCAGAAAATATTTTTATCGACGACTTGCGTGAAGAGTTTGTACGTGACTTTGTGTTCCCCATGTTCCGCGCCAATACGATTTACGAAGGCGAGTACCTTTTGGGTACCTCCATCGCGCGTCCGTTGATTGCTAAGCGTCAAATTGAAATTGCTCGCGCGACTGGTGCGGACTCTGTATCGCATGGCGCTACTGGTAAAGGTAATGACCAAGTACGTTTTGAGTTGGGCTATTACGCACTCGAGCCAGGAATTAAGGTAATTGCACCATGGCGCGAGTGGGATTTACTCTCCCGAGAAAAATTGATGGCCTATGCAGAAAAGCATGGCATCCCAGTAGAAATGAAGCATAAGCAAGGTGGCTCACCGTATTCGATGGATGCTAATTTATTGCACATCAGCTACGAAGGTCGTCATCTTGAGAACCCGAATGCTGAAGCGGAAGAGTCCATGTGGCGTTGGACGGTCTCTCCAGAGAAGGCTCCAGACGCCCCAGAAATTATTGAAATTGAATTCCGTGCTGGTGATCCAGTTGCTATCAATGGTAAAGCTTATAAACCACATGAGTTGCTGGCTGAACTTAATCGTATTGGTGGCATGCATGGCATTGGTCGTCTTGACTTAGTTGAGAACCGCTTTGTAGGCATGAAGAGCCGTGGCTGCTATGAAACCCCTGGCGGCACTATCTTGTTGAAAGCGCACCGCGGTATTGAGAGTATTACTTTGGACCGTGAAGTCGCTCACCTCAAAGATGATCTCATGCCACGTTACGCAAGCCTCATCTACAACGGACTGTGGTGGGCGCCAGAGCGCCTAGCTCTGCAAACCTTGATCGATCACACGCAACAAATGGTTAACGGGGTTGTGCGTCTGAAGCTCTACAAGGGATCTGTCTCTGTGATATCGCGCGATTCAGCGAATACTTTGTTTGATCAGACAATCGCCACCTTTGATGATGATGGTGGTGCGTACAACCAAGCCGATGCGGGTGGATTTATTAAGCTCAATGCTTTGCGTATGCGAATTGCTGAAACTGCAAGACGTAAGCGTGCTAAATAACCAAGATAAACAACAAACTAGTAATTCAGATTAGAAAGAATAAAGATGCAATTTGATCAAGTTTCTGTAGGCAAAAAAGCTAATGTATTTTTTGATGGTAAGTGCGTATCTCATACTGTGACTTTGCCAAATGGCGTTCGTAAATCAGTTGGCGTGGTATTGCCAAGTACTTTACGTTTTGACCTCAGCACAAAGGAAGTTATGGAAGTAGTTGATGGTAATGCGTTTGTCAGTATTAACGGCGCCCCAGAGGTCGAGTTCAAAGCGGGTCAAAGCTGGGAAGTGGAAAAAGGCGGTTATTTCATCATTCGTGCCGAGTCTCCAGTGCACTACGTATGCCATTTTGAATAAGTGAGTCGGCGAGTAAAGCAAACTTTTCTTTCTTGCCCAAAAGAAAACGCAGACTTTGGTCTGCGTTTTTTGTTTTATAGCTACGAGTACTCCCTTATTTTTTAGGAAGCCCTTGAATGACTGTGCCAGGCACGATGACTCTCTCAGAGAACCACTGCTTATTCATCTCAAGTGCATAACGTACTGCTGCCTTAGGGCAATGGTTGTTGGTAGTCTCCGCTTGCATCTCTTCGATATTCACAATCTTGCCATCATCAGCAATAAAGGCAATCGATAGAGGAATCTTTGTGTTGTTCATCCAGAAGCAATGTCCTGCTTTTTGCTCAAAGATAAAAAGCATGCCAGAGTTCGTGCGCATACTAGTACGATTCATGAGCCCGACCTCGCGTGCTTTGGGTGTATCGGCTAACTCTGCCTGAATACGATAGATCCCAGTTTTGAGTTCAACTGTAGGTAGGCCGACATTCTGTTGTGCAAACAATGGTGCTGAAAAGACCCCAGCGATCGCCGTAAGAGAAAAAATGAATTGTTTCATATGGGGTAAATACATGATGTTCTGAGTGTACTTGGTGGGTGAGGGTCATTCTAAGGCAGGGCTGGCAAGACAAGAAAATGCAGACGAAAAAAAACCCAGGAACAAGTCCTGGGTTTTAGTAATGATCTAAAGCAGATTAAGCTGCTTGGATATTAGTAGCTTGTTTGCCCTTAGGACCTTGGGTAATATCAAACGTTACCTTTTGGTTTTCCTTGAGTGTTTTAAACCCAGGCATTGTGATTGCGCTGAAATGCGCAAACAACTCTTCTTCACCATCATCAGGTTTGATAAAGCCAAAACCTTTTGCATCATTGAACCACTTAACAATTCCGGTCGCCATGCGAACTCCATTACATAAACTTAAAACAACCGTGATGAGGGTGAATACTTTTTAATCAGTCTCGCTCTACAACACGCCTAAATAGGACTTCAAATGAATCCTACCCCCTGATTGTTTGCCCTTTATGGTGGGGTGTCAAGGGGGTGGGTAAATATAGTTACTATTTAACCCCCCTTTTTTTATCGAAAAATGCCCCAATATAGTGTTTAAGGCACTTTCTGGATGGTTTTTATGCAACAAAGCCACCAAATCCTAATTTCACATCTGTGTTTAGAATGTTTCATATGAGTCGTACAACGAAAAATCCAACGGTTGGCAATCCAAACAACCCCCACATTGAAGACACTATTCTTCTCGAAAAGCAGGCCGAGAAACTAAAGTCGCCTTCGATGTATAAAGTTTTACTATTAAATGACGATTACACGCCAATGGAATTTGTGGTGATGGTCATTCAGGAGTATTTTAATAAGGATCATGAGACAGCTACACGGATCATGTTGCAGGTTCATTTGGTTGGCAAAGGCATTTGCGGTTTATTTACACGTGATGTTGCAGCAACAAAAGTGCATCAAGTTATCGAGCTCTCCCGCGAAGCGGGTCACCCACTACAGTGCACTATGGAGGAAGCATGATTGCCCAGGAATTAGAAGTGAGTTTGCACATGGCGTTTGTTGATGCGCGAGCTTCAAGACATGAATTTATTACGGTAGAGCATTTGCTTGCCGCTTTACTAGACAATGCGACTGCAGTGGAGGTTTTAAAAGCCTGCGCTGTCAATATTGCTGAGCTTCGTGCCCAGCTCAAAAATTTTATTAACGACAACACGCCCGTAGTTCCGGGTAATGATGAAGTCGATACCCAGCCAACCCTGGGTTTTCAGCGCGTGATCCAACGCGCCATCATGCATGTGCAATCCACCTCCAATGGGAAGAAGGAAGTTACGGGGGCGAATGTTCTAGTGGCTATCTTTGGTGAAAAAGATTCTCATGCGGTGTATTTCTTGCAACAGCAAGGGGTCACTCGTTTGGATGTAGTGAACTTTATTAGCCACGGTGTACGTAAAGATCAAGTTGAGAGCGTTAAGCCTGCCGAGGCAAGCCAAGAGACCGAGGATGCATCGTCTGGCGGCAAGGAGAGTCCTTTAGAGCAATACACTCAGAACCTCAATGTGCTTGCTAAGCAGGGCAAGATTGATCCGCTGATTGGCCGCGATAGTGAAGTCGAGCGCGTGATTCAGGTGCTTTGCCGTCGTCGTAAAAACAATCCGCTATTGGTAGGCGAGGCAGGCGTAGGTAAGACTGCGATTGCTGAAGGCTTAGCTTGGAGAATTGTGAAGGGTGATGTCCCTGAGATCTTGGCTGATGCCACAGTGTATTCATTAGACATGGGTGCGCTATTAGCGGGTACTAAGTACCGTGGAGATTTTGAGCAACGCTTGAAGAGTGTTCTGAAGTCTTTAAAAGACAGTGCCCATGGCGTTCTATTTATTGATGAGATTCACACCTTAATTGGTGCGGGTGCTGCATCTGGCGGTACATTGGATGCGAGCAATTTATTAAAGCCTGCGCTATCGAATGGCCAGCTCAAGTGTATCGGTGCAACTACCTTTACTGAGTACCGAGGCATTTTCGAAAAAGATGCGGCTCTGTCGCGTCGCTTCCAAAAAGTGGATGTGGTTGAGCCAACCGTTGATCAGACCGTGCAAATCTTGCGTGGTTTGAAATCACGCTTTGAAGAACATCACGGCGTTAAGTACGCTTCTGCAGCGTTGGTAGCCGCAGCTGAATTGTCTTCGCGTTATATCAATGATCGTCATTTACCAGATAAAGCAATTGATGTGATTGATGAGGCTGGTGCTGCACAGCGCATTCTGCCCAAGTCTAAGCAAAAGAAAACCATTGGTCGCCCGGAGATTGAAGAGATCGTCGCAAAAATCGCTCGTATACCGCCACAATCTGTAACGGTGGATGATCGTAGCAAGCTACAAACATTAGATCGGGATATTAAGAGCGTGGTGTTTGGTCAAGATCCTGCCATTGAGGCCCTAGCGAGCGCAATCAAAATGACTCGTGCCGGTCTTGGCAAAATCGATAGACCGATTGGATCATTCCTATTCTCCGGCCCAACTGGGGTTGGTAAAACGGAAGTTGCCAAACAGCTCGCTTACATCTTGGGCATCGAGCTCCTGCGCTTTGATATGTCGGAGTACATGGAGCGTCATGCGGTTAGTCGTTTAATTGGCGCGCCTCCAGGATATGTAGGCTTTGATCAAGGTGGCTTGCTAACTGAGGCCGTAAACAAGAAGCCGCATTGCGTCCTCTTGCTTGATGAGGTTGAAAAAGCACATCCAGATATTTTCAATATTCTCTTGCAGGTCATGGATCACGGCACTCTCACGGACAACAATGGTCGTAAGACGGATTTCCGTAATGTCATCATCATCATGACAACCAATGCTGGTGCTGAAGCAATGCAGAAGTCCACCATCGGCTTTACTAATGCGCGTGAGTCCGGTGATGAGATGGCGGATATTAAAAAGTTCTTCACGCCAGAATTCCGTAATCGTTTAGATGCGATTGTTTCCTTCAAGGCGCTCGATGAGACCATCATCATGCGTGTGGTGGATAAATTCTTGATGCAGCTAGAGGAGCAACTCCATGAGAAGAAGGTAGACGCTACATTTAGCCCGGCATTGCGTGCCCATTTAGCGAAACACGGCTTTGACCCGCTCATGGGCGCAAGACCAATGCAGCGAATCATTCAAGATACAGTACGAAAAGCACTTGCCGATGAATTGTTGTTCGGTAAATTGGCCCAGGGCGGTCATGTGGATGTCGATATTGATGCTGATGGCAAAGTTCAACTTCAGTTTGATGCCCCAGTAGTGCCGGGTAAGCGGCCAAAAGCTGATGTAGCCCCAGTCGAGGAGATTTAAGGAAAATAAAAAACCACCTAAGGGTGGTTTTTTATTAGCTAACTCCGAAAAATCTAAATCAACTGCGGCCTGTACTTCCAAACCCACCAGCCCCACGACTACTCTCAGTGAACTCCTCAACGACCTTGAGCTCTACCTGTTGAACTGGCATCACTACCAGTTGCGCTAAGCGCTCCATGGGCTCTAATTTGAATGCGGTAGAGCTACGATTCCAAGTGCTCACCATCAGTTGACCTTGGTAATCCGAATCGATTAATCCCACTAAATTACCGAGAACGATCCCATGCTTATGGCCAAGACCAGAGCGCGGCAAAATGAATGCGGCATAGCGTGGATCTTCTACATAAATCGCTAAACCCGTTGGGACGAGGACTGTTTGTCCAGCAGCAATTTCAATGACTTCATCAATGCAGGCGCGCAGATCTAATCCAGCGCTTCCAGGGGTTCCATATGCAGGCAATTGATCGCGCATGCGCTCATCGAGAATTTTGACTTGAAGTTGTTGCATAGAATTTCCTAAAACGAGATTAAATTTTCTTGGCGACTAACTGAATCAGCTGACGTGCAAGCTGAAGCTTTTCGGCCTTGGCCATTTTCTTGCTACTGCCTTCATCAACGATGAGTAGTTGGTTAAGATCACTGCTAAAGGTATCTGGACCAATATTACCGACGATCATCGGAATGCCTTTGCGTTTGCGCTTTTCTTCTGCATGCTTTTGGAGCTCAGTAGACTCGGCTGCAAAGCCAACGCAGTATGGGCGCAACTTACCGCCTTTGGTTTTGACCGTTTTAGCTACATCAGCAAGAATATCTGGGTTGGTCACAAATTCTAAATTCGGGGCCTGCTTAGCTTGACGCTTCATTTTTTCTTTGGCTGGCTTAGCAATGCCCCAGTCAGCCACTGCAGCAACCGCAAAGAAGACATCACAGTCACTAGATTGCATTGTGGCCGTATGCATTTCTTTGGCGCTGACTACATTAGTGCGGGTAACTTTTCCAGTTGCGGCTAATGGTGTGGTGAGATCACAAGGGCCTGCTATTAAGTGCACTTCTGCACCAGCTTCAACAGCTGCGCGGGCAATTGCAAAACCCATCTTGCCTGAGCTACGGTTAGTGATGCCGCGCACCGGGTCAATCGCTTCAAAAGTGGGTCCAGCCGTAATCAGTATTCGCTTGCCGAGGAGCAGTTTCTTTTGAAAAAAGGCTATGAGTTGCTCGGTAATTTCTGCAGGCTCAAGCATGCGCCCAAAGCCGACTTCACCACACGCTTGGAATCCGCTGGCTGGGCCTAGCAATGTGACTTTGTCAGCAATGAGCCGTTCTGCACTTCTTTGTGTGGCCGCATGCTCCCACATTTGCTTGTTCATGGCAGGAGCCAAGAGAAGCGGACAATCTCTTGCCAGGCATAAGGTGCTGAGCAAATCATCAGCCAAGCCGAGCGAGAGCTTAGCCATCAGATCTGCACTTGCTGGCGCAATCAAAATTGCATCTGCAGCCCTAGAGAGTTCAATATGTGCCATGTTGTTGGCAATACTGCTATCCCATTGGCTTGTGAATATAGGATTGCCTGTGAGTGCCTGCATAGTGACGGGCGTAACAAATTGCTGAGCAGCTTCTGTCATTACCACTTGGACGCTGGCACCTTCTTGTATCAACTGACGTGCTAGCTCTGCAGACTTATAGGCCGCAATACCACCAGAAATGCCGAGAACGATTTTCTTATTTAAAAGTGATTGCATTACGCCAGCTTAAAGGGATTGGGGGTTTTTGCCAAATGACTTACGTAACTCGCCCCAAATGATGAGGGCTGCACCGATACAAATGGCGCTATCGGCAATATTGAAGGCTGGCCAATGCCAGTTAGCGTAATGTAGGTCAATGAAGTCTACTACTGCGCCATACATGATGCGGTCTAAGACGTTCCCTAGTGCACCTCCCAGAATGAGGCTAAGAGCCCAGCAGAGCATCTTGTCACCCAAGCTCTTTCGTAGTAGCCAAAGAATGTAAGCGGATGCCGCTAAGCCCAGGACTGTAAAGAACCACCGTTGCCATCCAGAGCTTTGCGCTAAAAATGAAAACGCTGCACCTGGGTTAAACAGCAACAACCAGTTCATAAATGGCAAAACAGGTTCAGGAACGCCCAGCTGTAAATTACTCAAGGCAGACCATTTACTCAGTTGGTCTAGCAAGAGCGTAACAATTGCAATTGCTAGATAACGGAGAAAAGAGAGGTTTGTGCTCATGGTGTAGTGGCGATCTTTTTACTATATTGATTATGCAAAAAGGCGGGATTCACCGCTTCCGAAAAGATTACTGATGCAGCGACCACATAACTCTGGATGTTCAGTGTTGAGGCCAATATCTTGAGTGTGATGCCAGCAACGACCACATTTCTTGTATTGACTACCGCGAACAAGCACCTCGAGGCCTGCATTGCTGAGTTCTAGATTGGCGCTAGAGGTGATGGTCACAAAACGCAGATCGTCCTCGAGAGAATGCAGAATTGCAAAATCGATATCACCCACTTTAATAGTGAGTTCAGCTTGCAGAGATGAGCCTACATTGCCGGTTTCACGCTCAATCTCAATGGCTTTAGTTACCTCAGAGCGGATTTCTCGAACACGATTCCATTTGGCAAGGAGCTCAGTAGCCTGGGTAATTTCTGGGAAAGCGCCGAACTCTTCCATGAAGATAGACTCTTTAGCTTTTTCATTCATATCATGTGGAAATGATAGCCAAGCCTCTTCAGCCGTAAACGAGAGAAAAGGAGCCAGCCATTTGAGTAGGTTACGGGTGATGTGGAAGAGGGCGTTTTGCGCTGCACGCCGCTCTTTCGAATCCGGCGCACTCGTATAGAGGCGATCTTTCAGAATATCTAAGTAGAAGCCACCTAAATCTTCTGAGCAGAAAGTCAACATGCGCGCTACAGCAGGTTGGAACTCATAAGCCTTGTAGTGGGCTTGAACATCTTGCTGTAACTGATTGGCGAGTGCAACAGCGTAGCGATCAATTTCTAGCCATTCACTTGCAGGCATCGCATGCTTGCTTGGATCAAAGTCAGATAGGTTGGCTAATAAAAAGCGCAATGTATTACGAATACGGCGGTAACTTTCCACTACACGTTTCAGAATTTCATCGGAGATGGTCATCTCACCAGAGTAGTCAGTAGAAGCTACCCACAAACGAATAATCTCCGCACCTAACTTATCCGCAACTTGTTGCGGAGCAATCACATTACCTACAGACTTACTCATCTTGCGGCCTTGGCCATCAACCGTGAAGCCGTGCGTAAGTAGTGCTTTGTAGGGTGGCTTGCCATCTAGCATGGCGCCAGTGAGTAAAGAGGAGTGGAACCAGCCGCGATGTTGATCTGAGCCCTCTAAATAAAGGTCGGCTAAACGACCCTCTGCATTTTCAGATTCTGGGCGATAGAGTTCCGCACGATGCGAGCCACGAATAACGTGCCAATGCGTAGTACCAGAATCAAACCATACATCCAAGGTGTCACGATTCTTTTCATATTGAGCAGCTTCTTCACCAAGTAGTTCGGCTACTTCAAGTTTTTGCCAAGCTTCAATACCTTCTTTTTCAACACGCTTTGCAATTTCCTCAAGCAGCTCTACCGTACGAGGATGAGGCTCACCACTTTCCTTGTGAACAAAGAAAGCCATTGGTACGCCCCATTGGCGTTGACGAGATAGTGTCCAATCAGGACGGTTAGCAATCATGCTGTTTAGGCGTTGCTTACCCCATGCCGGAAAGAACTCAGTGCTTTCAATCCCGGCTAAGGCTAATTCACGCAGACTGGCTTTGCCATCAGATGGTTTTTTATCCATGCTCGCAAACCACTGCGAGGTCGCACGATAAATAATCGGCGACTTGTGACGCCAGCAATGCATATAAGAGTGGGTATAGGTCTTATCTCGCAAGAGGCTGCCTGCTTCACGCATGGCCTCCACAATCTTGGGATTGGCTTTCCAAATATATTCATTGGCAAAGAGAGGGAGCCAAGAGGCATAAACACCATTGCCCATGACAGGGTTCAAGATATCTTTATCAGCTAAGTGGTTTGCTTTGCAAGACTTAAAGTCTTCCTCGCCATAGGCTGGTGCAGAGTGCACTACGCCAGTACCAGTATCTAAGGTGACGTATTGGGCAGGGTAGATTGGCGAGAGGCGTTTGTATCCTTCATGCAATGAAGCCAGTGGATGCCAGAAAGAAATATTTGCCAGCTGACTACCCAAGCAAGTAGCAATTACTTTTCCTTCAAGTCCAAAATCTTCTAGGCAAGTTTTTACTCGGTCTTCTGCCAAGATGAGCAATTTATCGCCAGCGTCTACTAAAGCATAGCTGAGTTCGGGATGAACATTCAGTGCTTGATTGGATGGGATAGTCCAAGGTGTTGTTGTCCAAATCACAATCATTCCAGGCTTGACTGGAATCTCAGCAAGGCCAAATGCTTTGGCGAGTTGTGGGCGCTGCGCATCATCAAAAGCAAATCCCACATCTACTGTTGGGTCAGTCTTGTCTTGGTATTCCACTTCAGCTTCAGCTAATGCGGAGCCGCAATCGAAACACCAGTTCACTGGTTTGAGGCCACGGAAAACATAGCCTTTGTCCCAGATCTTCCCGAGTGCACGAATTTCATCAGCCTCATTGCGGTAGTTCATGGTGAGATAAGGATTATTCCAGTCACCCAAAACGCCTAAACGCTCAAAGTCGACTTTTTGCTTGTCCACCTGCACTTTTGCATATGCGCGTGCTTTAGCTTGTACTTCAGCTGTCGGTAGATTCTTGCCAAACTGCTTTTCAATCTGAATCTCAATTGGCATACCATGGCAATCCCAGCCAGGAACGTATGCAGAGTCATAGCCCATTAACCAGCGGGACTTTACGATCATGTCCTTAAGAATCTTATTTACTGCATGACCAATATGAATGTCACCGTTTGCATAGGGAGGACCATCATGCAAAATAAATTTTGGCTGATGAGAATGCGCTGCACGAATCTTCTCGTAGAGTTTATTTTTCTGCCACTGTGCAACCCATTGCGGTTCACGTTTTGGCAAATCTCCTCGCATCGGAAACGATGTTTCTAGAAGATTAACGGGATAAGAGTTTTCTTTTTCAGACATAAGATTTTTTCTTGAAATAATTTCTAGCATGCGCTGCATCAGATGCAATCGCTTTGGTAAGTGTATCGAGGTCAGAATACTTTGCCTCATCACGAATTTTTTCTAAGAGCTCCACGGTAATAATTTTTCCGTAGACATTTGCGTTGTAATCAAAGATGTGAGTCTCAAGTAATACGCGACCTTGACCTTCATCTTCAACCGTTGGTCTCACGCCAAGACTGGCTACGGCAGGCAGCGGCTTATCTCCAAGCCCTAGGACTTGTGCAGTAAAGATGCCAGAGCAGGCGGGCTTGCGGTGATGCAGATGATTCGCAACAGCGAGATTTAAGGTTGGGAATCCTAAAGTACGACCCAGCTTTTGCCCATGAATAACGTGACCGGAGATGCCGTAAGGACGACCTAATAATGTATTAGCTTGATCCATATCTCCGTTAGCCAAGGCATTGCGTAACGCAGAGCTAGAAATTCTTTCGCCATCTTCTTGCACGGTGTGAATGCTAGAAACTTCAAAACCCAATTGTTCACCTGCTGCTCTGAGACTTGCAAAGTTGCCGGCACGTTTTGCGCCATAGCAAAAATCGTCCCCGATCAAAATCCATTTGGCATTGAGTTGCTTGACAATAATCTCAGAAACAAATTCTTCGGGAGTGAGGCGAGCAAATGCGGAATTAAAGTGCTCCACTACTACGCGATCGATACCAATGCCGGCAAAGGCAGCAAGCTTGTCCCGCAAATTCAGAATTCGTGGCGGCGCTTGTTCTGGAGAAAAGAATTCCTTGGGATGTGGTTCAAAGGTCATGACGCAGCTAACCAAACCACGTTCTTGCGCGCCATCCTTCAGCTTCTTGAGGAGGGCGTGATGACCCCTGTGCACGCCATCGAAATTACCAATGGTTAAAGCACAAGCCGGTCCTGCAGAAAACTGGATGGGGCCGCGGAATACGTTCACTAAATCGCTTTCAGGGTCGCTTTCGGGGTAACCATCAATTATATTGTGGGCATGCCATCTATCGTCACCTTAATCTCAGGCCGCGGATCTAATTTCGAGGCTATCGTCAAAACAGCTCAAAAAGAGCGGTGGCCGGTTACTTTTACCGGGGTAATTGCCAACCACTCTGCTGCCAAAGGCCTTGATTTTGCTCGCTCTCAGGGCATTCCGGCCTTTGCCATTGAACATCGCGAACACACTACTCGCGAATCCTTTGATGCCGCTCTCATGGCAAAAATCGATGAATTAGGGGCTGATTTAGTGGTTCTAGCGGGTTTTATGAGAATTCTGACCCCGGGCTTTATTCGCCATTTTGAGGGTCGTCTGATTAATATTCACCCAGCTTTGCTGCCAGCTTTCCCAGGATTGCACACTCATGAACGGGCATTGGAGGCTGGGGTGGCTGAACATGGTGCCAGCGTGCATTTTGTTACCGAGGGCGTGGATGAGGGTCCTATTATCTGCCAAGCCTCAGTTCCAGTGCTTCCCGGCGATGATGCGGATAGCTTAGCAGCGCGAGTTTTGGCTGCGGAGCATCAGATTTACCCACGGGCCGTAAAATGGTTCCTAGATGGACGATTGCGAATAGAAGGTAATCAAGTTCAGGTTAAACCACCGGAGTCGCAATTAATAAAATTATGAGTAAAGAACGTTCATCTCGCGCAGCTAGCGCTGGCAGTAAATCTGGATCAAGATCTGGGTCACGCTTAGGCCCACAAAAAAGTTATGCCGCTAATTCTAAAGATCCATTACGTCGCCCAGAGCGTCGTAATGCGAGTGGCAACATCATTGCACCAGAAGGTCAAAAAAACTTTTCTAATGCCAAGGCTCTACCTCAGCATGCGATTCATTTGGAGCGCCTGCTTCCAGAGCTCCTCAATTTTGAGCAACCGGCCGATCGTGTAGTAAGTCGCTATTTCCGCTCAGAGCCTCAGCTGGGTAATCGTGATCGCGCCTTGATTGCTGAGAGTGCTTTTGCCATCCTGCGTCGGAAGAATGAGTTCTCACAATTTGCTTCAAGTGGCGAGGGTTCACAGGCTAGACGCTTAGCCCTATTGGGTTTGCTGTCTGCTCTTTCTGAAGGTGGCCTGGGCTCTGCTAACCGTGCAGAGAGCGCTATTGCTGACTTAGCTCATGTGTTGAAAACAGGTGAATACGAATGGTTGCAGCGTTTTGCAACGGTTGATCCAGCGGCACTCAATCCCTTGGTTCGTAATAATTTGCCTGAATGGCTTTGGGATGCATTTGGAAAGTACCCCGGCGAAGAATCACGTGAAGCATTAGCTAAATCACTCATGCATCCAGCCCTTTTGGATTTACGTGCGAACACCATGAAAACGACTCGCGAGCAATTGCTGGCCGAGATGAATGCTTTAGGTGGTCGATATCAAGCTATTCCAACTCCGTACGCACCGGATGGTGTTCGCATTATGGGTAAGCCTGCTTTGCAAAATACCGTTAGCTTTAAGACGGGAATGTTTGAGGTTCAAGATGAAGGTAGTCAGCTATTGGCTTACTTGCTGGCACCTAAGCGTGGCGAGATGGTGGTGGACTTTTGCGCTGGCGCCGGCGGCAAGACTTTGGCTATTGGGGCAATCATGCGCTCCACAGGCCGTCTGTATGCTCTCGATACATCCGAACGTCGCTTAGCTAATTTAAAGCCTAGACAAGCCCGTAGTGGCCTGTCTAATGTGCATCCTGTCTGGATTGATAGTGAGAATGATTCCAAGATCAAGCGCTTAGCTGGAAAGATTGATCGCGTCTTAGTGGATGCTCCTTGCAGTGGCATGGGTACATTGCGACGCAACCCAGATCTCAAATGGCGCCAGACCCCAGAAGGCGTCTTGGAGCTGAATCAAAAGCAGATGAATATTTTGGCCTCTGCAAGTCGTTTACTTAAACCCGGTGGCCGCTTGGTTTATGCCACCTGCAGCCTGTTGCCACAAGAAAACCAGCAAATTGCAGAGGATTTCTTGGTAAAGCATCCTAATTTTGAAGTGGTTCCTGCAGCTGAGGTTCTTAAGGCATTGTTTCCAAAGGATAAAATGCCTTTGGGTTGCAGTCCTGACAACCCGTGGTGGCAGTTATGGCCTCATATTCATGGGACTGATGGCTTCTTTGGGGCTGTTTTTCAGAAGAAAGCGGCTATTTCAGCGCTAACTGTCGATAAAGATGACGAAAAGCCGGTAAAAGTCAAAAGCAAGAAAGCTGATAAAGAGCTAAAATAAGGGTTTAGATTTCTTTGGGGATACCCTTTTGAACACAGTTTCTGGCTTTGATTTATTCCTTAATTGGCTTTCCAATGGCTATTTAAATTGGGCTTGGTGGCAAATCCTTGTGTTTACTTTGATTGCCACCCACATCACCATTGCTGCAGTGACTATTTTTCTGCATCGCTGCCAAGCGCACCGCGCCTTGGAGCTGCACCCGATTGCATCCCATTTTTTCCGTTTTTGGCTTTGGCTAACAACTGGCATGGTAACCAAAGAGTGGGCAGCGATTCATCGCAAGCATCATGCCAAATGTGAGACTGTGGATGATCCACATAGTCCGCAAATTTTGGGTATCAATACTGTGCTTTCTCGTGGCGCTGAGTTATACAAAAAAGAGTCACACAATCAAGAGACCTTAGACAAGTTTGGCCACGGTACTCCAGATGATTGGCTTGAGCACAACCTCTATGCAAAGTATTCATGGCAAGGTGTAGCCTTGATGTTGATTATCGACGTACTCTTGTTCGGTGCCATTGGCTTGACTGTGTGGGCTGTGCAGATGTTGTGGATTCCCATTACTGCCGCTGGAATCATTAACGGTATTGGCCACTTCTGGGGTTACCGTAATTACGATTGCGAAGATGCCTCAAGAAACATTTTGCCTTGGGGTATTTTGATTGGCGGAGAAGAGTTGCATAACAACCACCATACCTTCGCCACAAGCGCTAAGCTCTCGAGTAAATGGTATGAGTTTGATATTGGTTGGATGTACATTCAAATCATGAGTGCTGTTGGCCTGGCCAAGGTGAAAAAGACTTCTCCAAAGCCGGTGCTGAGCAATTTACGTCCTGCAGATCAGAGCACACTCGAAGCCGTCATTGCCAACCGTTATGAAATCATGGCCCGCTATAGCAAGACCTTGAGTAATTTCTTTAGTAATGAAGTCCAGCATATGCAGGTATTGGCCGCTCACTTAAAAGACGCGCGCACTTGGTTGGGTAAGGATGAATCTCGTTTAACTACCGAAGAAAAAATGAAGCTTGAAGAGTTGATGGCAACCAATATTCAGCTACGGAAGATGGTTGAGATGCGCCGTGACTTGCAAGCGATTTGGAGTCGCTCTAATGCCACAGGCGATCAACTGTTAGCTCAATTGCATGTTTGGTGTCAGCGCGCTGAGGAGAGTGGTTTATCGAGTCTGCGCGACTTCTCTTTGAGATTGCGTCGCTACGCCTAGTGGAAAATTAAAGATAATAAAAAACCCGCTGGTGTAGCGGGTTTTTTATTGCTGAAATAAATATCGAATCGATAAATTACTTGAGCTTGGTTTCTTTGTAAGCAACGTGCTTACGAATGGTTGGATCGAATTTCATGATCTCCATTTTCTCAGGCTTTGTACGCTTATTTTTTGATGTTGTATAGAAGTGACCAGTACCAGCTGATGACTCTAATTTAATTTTTTCTCTGCCGCCTTTAGCCATTTGTGCGCTCCTTAAATTTCGCCACGTGCACGCAGATCAGACAGCACAGCATCAATGCCGTTTTTGTCGATAACGCGCAAACCAGCATTGGTTAAGCGCAAGCTAATCCAACGGTTTTCAGATTCAACCCAGAAACGACGGTTTTGCAAATTCGGCAAAAAGCGACGCTTCGTTTTATTGTTTGCATGGGATACATTGTTGCCAACCATCGGCTTCTTCCCAGTGACTTGGCAAACTTTTGCCATGACATAACTCCATTAATTGCGAAAAAAGAAGATTGTATCAGTCTCCAGCTACTTTGATCTACCCCTTATTGGCTTTAGTTTTGAGGGTGAGGAAAAATAGTTGCTAATACTGGGCACAATATACCATTAAGTTAGTGATCACTTCTATTTATCATCATTTTTCATAAGACCCTCATCAGAAAATGAGAAAAAACCGCCATCGCTCACAATGCAGTGATCAAGCAGGGGGATATCTATTAACTGCAAGGCTTTTGCTAGTGTCTTGGTTAATTCTTGATCAGCAATGCTCGGTCGTGGGTTTCCGCTGGGGTGGTTATGTGCCACGATCAGGGCGCTAGCATTCCTGGCAAGGGCCTCCTTGAGGATTTCTCGCGGGTAGACGGCAGTGTGGCTTAGAGAGCCTCTAAAGAGCTCCTGGCATTCAATCAGGCGTAAGCGGGAGTCAAGGTATAGGCACAGGAAGACTTCGTGTGGCAGGCGCCCAAATCTAGCCTGCAAGAACTCGCGGACATAGCTTGGTGACGTAAGGACAGGCTCCTGGGAGAGGGTTTCCTCAAGGCTACGCTTGACAAGCTCATGGGCCGCTTGGATTTGTGACCACTTAGAAATGCCCATGCCATGAATCTGGGTTAATTCTTCAGGGGTGCAGGACATTAGACGCGGTAAATTGCCGAAATGGTGGAGAAGGTCCTCAGCTAGGGCTACGGCAGTTTTACCTTTGATGCCAACACGCAGAAAGATCGCAAGTAACTCGGCATCGCTCAGGGCTGCCGCACCAAGAGCACGCAGTTTTTCGCGAGGTTGCTCTATTTTTGGCCATTCCGTAATCGGCAAGTGCACGCTCCGGTCGGGCCTAGATACAATTACCTTATGACTAAGCTTACGGTTTTGCCCAATTCCTTTCTGACCCTCAACTATCGGCTGACTTTGCCGAGCGGGGATGACTACATCAATACTTTTATCGATCGCCCTGCGACGGTGTTGATGGGTTCTGGACAATTTGCGCCTTGTTTTGAAAAGGTATTAATCGGACTGGCTGTGGGTGATAAGAAGAGCGCCCTATTGCCGCCAGAAGAAAGTTTTGGTGAGCGCAAAGAAGAATTAATTCAGTGGGTTTCTCTGAATGCACTTAAAGAGGGTCGGGATGAAGATGTGGAATTTAATCCTGGTGATGTCATTGAATTTAATGCGCCAGGAGGCGCTCAATACGCGGGTGTATTGCAATCGATTAATGAAGAGGGCGCTTGGTTTGATTTCAATCACCCGCTTGCTGGAAGACCTGTTACCTTCGAAGCTCAAATTGTTGCGATTTTGTAGTCTATGAATAAGCAAACTATTACACCAACAGCCGCAGAAAGCGCTGCTGAAATTTTGATGGCGCAGCCCCGTGGCTTTTGTGCGGGTGTTGATCGTGCAATCAATATTGTGAATGAAGCGCTGACACGCTTTGGTGCACCAATTTATGTGCGTCATGAAATTGTTCACAATGCTTATGTCGTGAACGAGCTGCGTGAAAAGGGCGCTGTGTTTGTGGAAGAGTTGCATGAAGTTCCTAAAGGCGGCATTGTGGTGTTTAGTGCCCACGGCGTCTCTCAAGAAGTTCGGCAAGATGCTGAGGCGCGTGGCTTGCAGGTATATGACGCAACTTGCCCTTTGGTTACAAAGGTACATGTTGAGGTCATCAAGATGTGCAAGGATGGATTTACAGTGTTGATGATTGGCCATGCGGGGCACCCGGAGGTCGAGGGGACGATGGGGCAGGTTAAGGAAGGTGTTCATCTGATTGAGAAAGTAGCAGATATTGCTAAGTTGCCTTTTACTGAGAATGAAAAAATTGCCTTTGTCACGCAAACGACACTCTCCGTCGATGAGACCAAAGAAATTGTTGATGCCTTAATTCAAAAATTCCCGAATATTGTGCAACCCCGCAAGCAAGATATTTGTTATGCCACTCAAAATCGCCAAGATGCTGTGAAATTTATGGCTCCTCAGGTTGAGGTAGTTATTGTGGTCGGAAGTAAGGCAAGCTCCAACTCGAATCGCTTGCGTGAATTAGCTGAAAAACTGGGTGTACCGGCCTACATGGTCGATGCGCCAGAGCAGCTGCAGGCCGAATGGTTTGTAGGTAAGAAGCGCGTAGGCCTCACCGCAGGCGCATCAGCCCCCGAAAGCCTAGCCCTCTCGATTGTGGCAAAGATTCAAGAATTTGGGCCGCGCAGTATTCGTAACCTGGAAGGCGTGGTGGAGGATGTCACGTTCTCGCTGCCAAAGAATTTAGTTGGCTAGCAAGTAGCGCCATTGTTAGAGTGATTACTGCAATAAAAGATAAAGGGGCTTAGAGCCCCTTTATTACATTCAATCAAAGTATTGTTTAGCTTACTTGCTTGAACAGCTCTCTTAAAATATTGCACATCTGACGGATTTCATCATCAGTAACATTGAGTGCTGGCATAAAGCGTAGCAAATTAGGTCTCGGTGAATTAATTAATAAGCCCTCTGGAGTTCTATCGCGAGCTAGTTCAACCAGCTTCCCGCCGATATCACTACTCAACATCAGGGCGCGCAACAACCCCTCACCGCGCTCGCCATCCAGATTAAATTCTGCAGAGATGGCAAGGAGTTCTTTGCTTAGCAGTTCACCCTTGGCACGCACAGACTCTAGAAAGCCTGGTGCCAATAATTGCTCGATCACACTGATCCCTACTGCAACCATCAATGGATTGCCGTTATAGGTGCCGCCCTGATCGCCAGGCACAAAACAAGCAACCGCATCGGTTGCCATCAGTGCGGCTAATGGCACGCCACCACCAATGCCCTTGCCCAAGGTCATGATGTCTGGTTCGATACCGTAGTGCTGATAAGCAAAGAGGCTGCCAGTTCGGCCACAGCCGGCTTGGACTTCGTCGACGATTAACAGAATATTATTTTCTTTAGTGAATTTACGCAGGCCTTGCATAAATTCTTTGGTAGTGGGAATGACGCCACCTTCACCTTGTACTGGCTCAAGCATGACTGCAACTGTTTTATCGGTTACCAGTTTTTTGACGGAATCTAAGTCATTTAAATCGGCTTTAAGAAAGCCGGGAACTTGTGGGGCAAACATGGTGTCCCAGCCTGGTTTGCCAGATGCGCTCATCGTTGCTAAGGTACGACCATGAAAGCTGTGGTCAAAAGTAATGATTTCAAAGGCGCCTGATTTATTCAGTTGCCCCCATTTGCGCGCCAACTTGATGGCGCCTTCATTAGCCTCAGCTCCGCTATTGGCGAAAAATACTTTGTTAAAGCAACTGTTTTCAGTCAGAAGATTCGATAAGCGAATCATTGGCTCGTTATAAAAAGCAGGACTCGGATTAATGAGCTTCTTTGCTTGTGTGTTGAGCGCTTCAATCATGCCAGGGTTGCTATGGCCGAGACAGTTCACTGCCCAGCCTTGCAAGAAATCTAAATAACGCTTGCCGTTGTTATCAGTCAGCCATGAGCCTTTACCCTCAACCATAGTCAACTCTGGTCGCGGGGTAATAAACATCACTGAGTGGGCATCTACGGATTGGGCTGGCTTATTCATATCGTATGCAAAGTGAAATCAAATGAGGTTTCTATTATCGCGCTTAGCAGATTAGTTTGTCGCAAGATCAGCAGCGCTGGTAAAGGAGTCTGCAAAAAATTCCTCTTCGGGCAGACTGCACTGGGATGCAAAGTCCTGGCGAGCCGCATTGACCATCACAGGAGCGCCGCAGGCATAGACCTGGTAAGGGCTCATACTGAGATGGTCGGCCATCACGGCTTGGTGTACAAAGCCTGTACGCCCAGTCCATTGATCCTCCGGTAGGGCATCCGAAATGACTGGGATGTATTTGAAGTTTGGAATATCTTTTGCCCATGACTGGCAGAGCTGATTGAGGTAGAGGTCACTTGGGCGCCGCCCACCCCAATACAGATGAATTGGGCGCTGGATTTTTTTGAGCCGCATTTGCTCGACGATGGATTTAATCGGCGCAAAGCCTGTACCTGCTGCAACAAAGATGATGGGTTTCTTAGAATCTTCTCTTAAAAAGAAGCTACCCAATGGACCTTCAAAACGCAGAATATCTTTCTCTTTTAAAGCGGGGTCTTTTGCACCAAAGACTTGGTCGGTGAAGAGTCCGCCTGGCAAGTGGCGAATATGCAATTCAAGGGGGCCTTCTTGATCGGGTGCACTGGCAATAGAGTAGGCGCGGCGCTGCCCATCCTTGAGAAGAAATTCTAAGTACTGTCCGGCTAAAAATTGAAAGCGCTCAGCAGCGGGTAATTGCAATTGAAGAATGGCCACATCTGCGCTCGGTTTTACGATAGTGTTGACGCGACAAGGTACTTTCCGAATGGCGATATCACCAGCACCCTGAACTTCACGAGCTTCAATGAGAAGGTCGGATTTGGGGTGGGCGCAGCAAAACAAGGTGCCACCGGCAGCTTCATCGGTTGGACTTAGGGCAGTAGCGCTATGTTGGCCATGCTCTACCTGACCTTCTAGAATCTTGCCTTTACAGGATCCGCAGGCACCATTTTTACACCCGTAGGGCAGGGTGATGCCCTGTTGTAATGCTGCTTCTAGAAGGGTTTCATCCTTTTGTACAGTAAATTGTTTGCCGCTCGCCTTGAGCGTGACTTGATAAGACACTCTCATTCCTTTCAATAAATCGTTACGATGTGATCTATGCAATCTTTTGGTAAATCTCGAATCCTGATCGTTGGCTGTGGTGACATTGGTCTGCGTGTTGCCAAGCAGCTCGCTCGAAGTCATCACATATATGCCTTAACTTCCCAGAAAGCACGTTTTCAGGAGTTGAGAGCGGTTGGCGCGATTCCGATTTTGGGGGATCTGGATAAGCCCGATAGCTTGTGGCGTTTAAGTGGATTAGCGCAAACCGTGATCCACTTGGCACCACCCCAAAATACAGGTCATCGTGATTGCCGAACTCGCAACCTTCTCCGAATTTTAGCCCAAGGCTCCGATACCGTTGGGCGCTTGATTTATGTGAGTACAACAGGTGTCTATGGTGATCACGCGGGCGGTAAGGTGAGTGAAGTAACACCGGTTAAACCTCAAAGTGAGAGAGCTAAGAGAAGGGTGGATGCAGAACAATGCCTGCGTCTTTGGGCGCCGGCTCATGGTGCAGTCCTTACCATTCTGCGTGTGCCGGGTATCTACGCTGCCGACCGCTTACCAGTTGAGCGCATTCAGGCAGGAACGCCTGCCCTCATTGCGGAGGAGGATGCCTACTCAAATCATATTCAGAGTGATGATTTGGCAAGATTGATTTGTGCCGCCGTCTATCACGGTAAACCACAGCGTGTCATTAACGCCTGTGACGGTGGTGAAACCAAGATGGGTGATTACTTTGATGAAGTGGCTGATACCTTTGGTTTGGAGCGACCCCCCAGATTGCCGGCTGAGCAGTTAGAGAAAATCGTATCCCCTATGCTGTGGTCGTTTATGCGGGAGTCACGGCGCGTAACGAATACGAGGCTTTCTGAATTAAAAACTCCCTTACGCTATCCCAGCGTTGCAGAGTTTTTAAAAACTATTTCCAAGAATCCTTAAGTCCGACCGTACGATTAAATACCGGTTGACCTGCTTTGGAGTCACTTTGATCCGCAACAAAGTAGCCATGGCGCTCAAACTGAAAGCGATCTTCTGCTTTAGCGTCTTTCATACAAGGTTCTAAGTACGCAGTAATTGTCTCCTTCGAGTGAGGATTGATTGCGTCAAGGAAATTTTTATCCCCGCTATCCGGATGCGGGTCATTAAACAGGTGATCGTAAAGGCGCACTTGTGCAGGTATAGCTTCTGCTGCACTGACCCAATGAATATTGCCCTTTACCTTGTAATTATTTGAGCCGGGGGTACCGCTCTTGCTATCTGAAAAATGCATTGCATTCACCTGAATCACCTTGCCATTGGCATCCACTTCAAATCCGGTGCACTCAATCACATAGCCATGACGCAAACGCACGCGTCCACCGGCTTGATCACCAATTGGTGGATAGAGTCTGAAGAAGCCTTTGATGGGCTCTTTCATGAAATCATCTTCTTCAATCCACAATTCTTTTGTGAAATGAAACTCGCGATTACCCCACTCGGGATGCTGTGGATGGCGCGGTGCTGAGCAAGGCTCGCTTGCGGATGTATCCCAGTTTTCAATAAGAAGCTTGAGAGGCTTGAGGACCGCTGTGGCTCTCGGCGCCTTAGCTTCAAGATCGTCCCGTAAAGCTTGATCTAGGGTGCTCATGTCAATCCAGCTATCTGCTTTAGAGACGCCAATGCGTTCACAGAACAAGCGAATACTCTCCGGTGTGTAACCTCTACGACGAATGCCAACGATGGTTGGCATTCGTGGATCATCCCATCCATCCACATGCTTTTCTTCTACCAATTGCAAGAGCTTGCGCTTACTAGTGATGGTGTAAGTTAAGTTGAGGCGGGCAAATTCATATTGATGCGGAACAGGATTTTTGAAGATCCTCAGTTCGGCTAATGAGGCAACAATCCAATCGTAGAGTGGGCGATTATTTTCAAATTCCAGAGTGCAAATGGAGTGAGAAACATTTTCTAGGGCATCAGAAATGCAGTGTGTGAAATCATATAAAGGATAGATGCACCACTTGCTGCCGGTGCGGTGGTGATCCGTATGACGAATACGATAAACCACGGGATCGCGCATCACGATATTTGGATGCGCCATGTCGATCTTTAAGCGCAGTACATGCTCACCATCTTTGTATTTACCATCACGCATCTTGCGAAATAAAGCTAGGTTTTCATCGGAAGTGCGATCGCGGTACGGACTATTCTTTCCAGCTTGGCCAAAGTTTCCGCGATTAGTGTGGATGTCATCTGCACTCTGACTATCAACATAGGCCTTGCCATTTTGAATCAGAATTTCGGCAAACTCATAGAGTTGATCAAAGTAATCACTCGCGTGATACAAATGTGTGCCCCAATCAAATCCAAGCCATTTGACTGCATCCAAAATGCTGTCAGCGTACTCAATATCTTCTTTGACTGGATTGGTGTCGTCTAAGCGCATATTACAACGCGCACCACCCGCTTGATTGTTGTAATCAGCTGCTAAGCCAAAGTTCAGGCAAATACTTTTAGCATGGCCAATATGAAGATAGCCATTGGGTTCCGGTGGAAAGCGCGTAATGATGGAGGGGATGGCTTGACCATCTCGATTGCTACGGTTCTGGTAGGCGCCACTCGCGAGGTCATGATCGATGATCTGGCGCAAAAAGTTAGAGGGCTCAGCAAGAGTGCCGGCAGGTGATTTGGATGGTTTGCTATCTTGGGACATCTGCCCATTGTAGAGAAAACCTCTGCCTATAAAGAAAAAAGCCCGCAAACTTCAGCGGGCTCGTTTCTGGGTAGCGTTCGAGAATTACTCTTCTACGAAAGCCTCTTCACGGGTTTTCTTAACCGCCGGCAAAGCCACGATCACAACTAAGAGGGCTGCTGCGATAAGCAGACCTAATGAGAGTGGGCGGGTTAAGAAGGTTGTGAAGTCACCACGTGACAACAAGAGGGCGCGACGGAAGTTTTCTTCCATCATCGGTCCAAGCACGAAGCCTAAGAGCAATGGGGGTGGCTCGCAACCCAACTTAAAGAAGAGATAGCCAATCAAACCAAAGGCTGCGGTTACATAAACGTCAAATACGGTGTTGTTGACGGTATATACGCCGATACAGCAGAACACCAAAATAGCTGGGTACATGAAGCGATATGGAATCTTCAAGAGCTTTACCCAAATACCAATGAGTGGCAAGTTCAAGAGAATCAACATCACGTTACCAATCCACATCGAGGCAATCAGACCCCAGAATAAGGCTGGGTTGCTGGTCATCACTTGTGGGCCTGGCTGAATGTTATGAATCGTCATTGCGCCAACCATCAAGGCCATTACGGCATTTGGTGGAATACCTAGGGTGAGTAATGGGATGAAGGAGGTTTGGGCAGCAGCATTGTTTGCTGCTTCAGGACCGGCTACACCCTCAATCGCACCTTTACCAAACTCATGACTGTACTTGGACGATTTCTTTTCAACGGAGTAGGCACCAAATGCTGCTAGGGCAGCACCGCCGCCTGGCAGAATTCCTAAGATTGATCCGATGGTTGTACCGCGCAAGATGGATGGAATCATGCGCTTCACATCTTGTTTGGTTGGGATCATGGTGGTCATCTTGTTCAAGAAGCCTTCATCCTCACCCTTTTTCTCAAGGTTGCTCATGATTTCTGCAAAACCAAAAACACCCATTGCAACGGCCACGAAACCAATACCATCACTCAATTCAGGGATGTCAAAAGCATATCGTGACACACCAGAGTTCACGTCGGTACCAATCAAGCCCATCAAAAGACCAAGAATGATCATGCCGATTGCCTTGATCAAAGAGCCAGAGGCAAGTACGACCGCACCAATCAATCCTAAAACCATTAGCGAGAAGTATTCAGCAGGGCCGAACTTAAATGCTAACTGGGAGAGTGGGGCGGCAAATGCAGCCAAAACCAATGTTGCTACGCAACCAGCAAAAAATGAACCCATGCCAGCGGTAAAGAGAGCTACACCTGCCCGACCATTTCTGGCCATTTGATAGCCGTCAATCGCCGTCACCACCGAGGACGTTTCCCCTGGGATGTTGAGCAAAATCGCAGTAGTTGAGCCACCGTACTGTGATCCGTAGTAAATACCGGCCAACATAATCAAGGCAGCAATTGGAGGCAATGCATAGGTGGCTGGCAGGAGCATCGCAATTGTCGCGATTGGACCCAGGCCTGGCAAAACACCAATTAATGTACCCAAAATACAGCCAATCAGGCAATAGAGTAGGTTTTGTAAGGTAAACGCTGTATCGAAACCGAGCGCTAAATTAGCAAATAAATCCATTTTTTAGAGTCCCGGTCTGTTATTGAAGAAAGAAAGGTAGCAATGGGAACTGAAGCTTCAGCCCCATTACGAATACAGAGTAAGTAAAGACAACTAAGAAGGTAGCATTAATTAATGTGCCCTTCCAGTGGAACTCATGGCTTGCGCTAGCTGACATAAATACCAGCACAAATACGGCGACGACAAAGCCCATAGTCGGCAAGAGAATGCCGTAAAGCACTACAGAGCCGGTAATCAGGCCAATAATGCGCCAATTGAATTTAGGGATGCTTTCAATGGTAGCCTTCGCCCCCAAGGACTTTACGAGCACCAGCAAGCCCAGTAGCGTCATTAGTATGCCCAGGAAGAAAGGGAAATAACCGGGCCCCATCTTGGCTGCTGTACCCATGGGATATTTACTAGCCACTATGGTGAAGAACAGGCCGATAACCATATACATGATTCCGGCACCAAAATCCCGTTGATTGCGAATTTTCAAGTTGAGCTCCTTATATCGACTTAAAGGCCGATCTATTTATTAACGTTACGGGATTGTAAGGCAGGATTGAGGTGCTTTACCAAGGGTTTGCCCCCGACTAGTGCCAATGCGATAATTATTCGCATGAAAGTCTCTCAAATTCGCCAGGCGTACCTGGATTACTTCGCCCAAAAAGGCCATCAAATTGTCCCATCCAGCCCAGTGGTGCCCGGAGACGACCCAACCCTGTTGTTCACCAATGCGGGGATGAACCAGTTTAAGGACGTATTTTTAGGTTTTGATAAGCGCCCCTATAACCGAGCTACAAGCGCCCAGAAATGTATTCGTGCCGGTGGCAAGCACAATGACTTGGATAACGTTGGCTACACAGCCCGTCATCACACCTTCTTTGAAATGCTGGGTAATTTCTCTTTTGGCGATTACTTCAAGAAGGATGCGATTCAGTTTGCTTGGGGTTTGCTGACTGAGGTCTTTAAATTGCCAGAAGAAAAGCTGCTCGTCACTGTTTATGCGGAAGACGATGAGGCTTATGAGATTTGGAACAAACAAATCGGTGTTCCAGCGGAGCGCATTATTCGCATCGCCGATAACAAGGGCGCTCGTTACGCTTCAGATAACTTCTGGATGATGGGCGATACAGGTCCATGTGGCCCCTGTACTGAAATCTTCTATGACCACGGCCCACATATTGCAGGTGGCCCCCCTGGTAGTCCTGATGAAGATGGCGATCGCTATATTGAGATCTGGAATAACGTATTCATGCAGTTCAATCGCGATGAAGCGGGCAATATGAATCCATTGCCCAAGCCGAGCGTCGATACGGGTATGGGTCTTGAGCGTATTGCGGCAGTGTTGCAGCATGTGCACTCGAACTACGAGATTGACCTCTTTGTTAATTTGCTCAAAGCGGCCAAAGAGGCTGTTGATGTAGCTGGTGGTGAGAATTGCGACCCAAGCAGTCCGTCTCTCAAAGTCATTGCTGATCATATTCGCGCTTGTAGTTTTATTGTGGTGGATGGCGTGATTCCGGGTAATGCTGGTCGTGGTTATGTTTTGCGTCGTATTACGCGCCGTGCGATTCGTCATGGCTATAAATTGGGTGCACGTAAACCTTTCTTTTATCAACTCGTTCCTGCCCTCGTAAAAGAGATGGGTCAGGCTTATCCAGAGTTGCAGGCAGCGAAAGATAAAGTGAGTGAAGTGATTAAGCAGGAGGAAGAGCGTTTCTTCCAGACAATCGCAAACGGTATGGAGATTTTGGAGAGTGCGCTTGCTGGTGGTACCAAGACGCTTGATGGTGAAACTGCCTTCCGCTTACACGATACCTTTGGCTTCCCATTAGATCTCACTGCAGACGTATGCCGTGAGCGCGATGTTACTGTCGATGCAGAAGGGTTCGACTTGGCAATGCAAAAGCAACGCGATCAAGCAAGAGCAGCTGGTAAGTTCAAGGTGGCTCAAGGCCTTGAGTACTCTGGCAAGCCAACCCTGTTTCATGGCTACGACACTTTGAAGCATGATGGCGCCAAAGTCACTGCGCTCTATGTTGATGGTTCTGCAGTGCAGTCTATCAAGGCGGGTGATGCAGCAGTGATCGTGTTAGACAACACGCCTTTCTATGCTGAGTCTGGTGGACAGGTTGGCGATAAAGGTGAGTTGCGTAATGAAGCGGTGCGTTTTGCAGTTGAAGATACTTTCAAGATTCAGGCGGATGTTTTTGGACATCAGGGCGAAGTACAAGAGGGAGAACTCAAGGTTGGCGACACAATCAATGCCTTGGTGGATATAGAGCAAAGAACAGAAACAATGCGTAACCATAGCGCTACGCATATTTTGCATAAAGCATTGCGCGAAGTATTGGGCGACCATGTACAGCAAAAAGGTTCTTTGGTTGATGCCAGTAAAACCCGCTTTGACTTTACTCACAGCGCACCTATTACCGCACAAGAAATACGTCGGGTCGAAGATATTGTGAATGCCGAGATTTTGGCTAATACTGCGACCTCCGGAAAAGTGATGTCCTTGGACGATGCTCAGAAAACCGGTGCTACGATGCTCTTCGGCGAAAAGTATGCTGACGAAGTGCGCGTACTAGAAATCGGTAGTTCTAAAGAGTTGTGTGGCGGAACTCACGTTGGACGTACTGGCGATATCGGTAGTTTGAAGATTATTTCTGAAGGTGGTGTAGCAGCTGGCATCCGTCGTGTTGAGGCGGTGACCGGAAAAAATGCATTGAACTTCTTACAAGGTCTAGAAGATAAGATCAATGAAGTAGCGATGATTCTTAAAACCCATCCGGGTGATTTAGTGAGTCGCGTTACCCAACTTCAAGATAGTTTGCGTCAGGCTGAGCGTGAATTGGATAAGGTCAATTCCAAGCTTGCTGCTAGCCAAGGTGATGAATTGGCAACGCAAGCAGTTGATGTCAATGGCCTCAAAGTATTGGCGGCGCGCTTAGATGGGGCAGATGCGCAAGTCTTGCGCGAGACTATGGATGCCCTGAAAGCAAAGTTAAAGACTGCAGCAATTGTGTTGGCTTCAGTGCAGGGTGATAAGGTGAGTCTGATTGCTGGTGTGACTGCAGATTCGATTGCTAGAGTAAAAGCAGGTGACTTAGTGAACTTCGTTGCTCAGCAAGTTGGTGGTAAGGGCGGCGGTAAGCCGGAAATGGCGATGGCCGGCGGCACCGATCCAAGCAAGTTGGTCGCGGCTTTAGCTGGCGTAAAAGATTGGGTGGCATCTAAATGAGCGATGTCATCGAATTTAATCTTGAGGTTGATGCGATTGGCATGAACTGCCCTCTCCCAATCTTGCGCACCAAGAAAGCTTTAGCGACTATGCAATCAGGCGAAGTACTGAAAGTAAAGGCCACGGATGCTGGTGCTGCGCATGACTTTCCTGCGTTTGCTAAGCAGACCGGTAATGAGCTGCTCTCTAGCACTGCAGAGGGTGATGTTTTGGTTTTCTTTCTCAAGAGAAGATAGAGCGTACTCAAGCTCTCAGCACCAAAGAAAAAGGCAGGGAGTGTTTCTGCCTTTTTTGCTTTTCTCCTATTCGAGATCAATGATAAGGTCTAGGTTAAAGAGCGGCTCTTTAAATAAGCTGCAAACTCAGTGCTGACTTCTGGGTGACGTAAAGCAAATTCTACTGAAGCCTTGAGGTAGCCAAGCTTGCTACCGCAGTCATAACGTACGCCATCGTATTCATAAGCAAATACGGGCTCTTCCTTGAGTAGTGAGGCAATCGCATCTGTGAGTTGAATTTCACCGCCAGCACCGGGCTTGAGATTACGAATGTGATTAAAGATATCTGAAGAGAGAACATAGCGACCCACTACCGCTAAGTTGGACGGTGCATCCTTGGGCTGTGGCTTTTCCACAATGCCATTCAAGCGATAAATACCTTTGGATGCTTCTGCTCCGGAAATAATGCCGTAAGAGCTACTTTTAGAGGGATCAATCTTCTCCACCGCTAAGACGGAGCCATTTTGCTCATCAAATACTTTGAGCATTTGCTTGAGCACTGGTGGCTGGCCATCGAGTAAGTCATCCGCCAGGATGATGGCAAAAGGCTCATCACGTACGAGCTTTTCTGCACATAAAACTGCGTGACCTAAGCCCAATGCCTCTGGTTGGCGGACATAGACGCAATCCACATGGCTAGGTTTAACGCTACGAACAATCTCCAGTAAAGCAGTTTTATTCTTGGCTTCGAGCTCAGCTTCTAATTCATAGGCTTTATCAAAGTGGTCCTCAATCGCACGCTTACTACGACCAGTTACAAAAATCATTTCGGTAATGCCAGCAGCAATGGCTTCCTCAACCGCATACTGAATGAGCGGTTTATCCACCACATTGAGCATCTCTTTCGGGCTAGCCTTGGTAGCTGGCAAGAAGCGTGTGCCTAAACCTGCAACAGGGAAGACGGCTTTGGTAACGGCTTTAGTGCTTAATGGCATGATGTTTCCGATCGTTTTATCGCTGCTTTATTTCAGTCGCTCTAATTGTGCAACAAGCTTTTCGTGGTTTTGCTCAAACCCAGCAAGGCGTTGCTTTTCTTGCGCTACCACCTCTTCTGGGGCACGAGCTACAAAGCTTTCATTGCCAAGTTTGCTGCGTGCTTTGGTGATCTCATTAGCTAGGCGCTCAATTTCTTTACCCAAACGAATTCTTTCGGCCGCTACGTCTACCTCAATTTTGAGTAGTAGCTTGAGATTACCCACTAGGGCCATCGGCGCACCTGGAGCATCTTTCTCTAAAGCGGACTCGTCATCATAGATCTTGACTTCAGATAGCTTGGCTAAAGCAGTCAGGTACGGACTTGCCTTTTTCAAGAAATCTTGCGGCCCACTAATCCAGAGGGGTACCTTGAGTGCAGGAGAAACTTGCATCTCGCCACGTAGATTGCGGCAAGCATCCACAATCGATTTAATTTGAGCTACCCAAGCTTCGCTTTGCTCATCAATCTTATCGAGTTGAGCAACGGGATAGGGTTGCAGCGCAATGGTTTGCTTATCGTGCTTAGCTAGCTCTTTACCAACCTTCGGCCCAACGGTTTGCCAGAGGGTTTCGGTGATGAATGGGATCAGTGGATGAGCCATACGCAAGATGGTTTCTAAAACGCGCAGCAGCGTGCGACGAGTGGCGCGTTGTTGTGCAGGCGTTCCAGTCTGGAGCTGCACCTTGGCTAATTCTAAATACCAATCGCAGTATTCATCCCAGACAAATTGGTAAATGCTTGTAGCAATGTTGTCAAAGCGATAGTTTTGGAAGCCTTTAGCAACATCAGCTTCGGTTCTTTGTAATATAGAAACAATCCAACGATCCGCCGGAGAGAAGTCAAGCTGTCCTTCTGGGCCACATTGGCTGTCACACGGTGCAAAGCCATTATCCTCATCGTTGCCGGGGCAGTTCATGAGCACAAAGCGAGTGGCGTTCCAGAGCTTGTTGCAGAAGTTGCGATAACCTTCGCAGCGTTTCTGATCAAAATTAATATTTCGACCAAGTGATGCGAGTGAGGCGAAGGTAAAGCGAAGGGCATCTGTACCAAATGCAGGAATGCCCTCCGGAAACTCTTTCTTGGTTTTCTTACCAATGCTTTCAGCTTGCTTAGGATTCATTAAGCCGGTAGTGCGCTTAGCAACTAGATCTTCAATCTTGATGCCGTCAATCAAATCGATTGGATCCAAAGTATTTCCTTTGGACTTACTCATTTTCTGACCTTCAGCATCACGGACTAAGCCATGCACGTACACGGTATGGAAAGGCACCTTGCCAGTAAAGTGGCAAGTCATCATGACCATTCTGGCTACCCAGAAGAAGATGATGTCAAAGCCGGTTACCAACACTGAAGAAGGTAAGAAGTGATTTAGGGCTGGCGTTTCTTCTGGCCAGCCTAGCGAGCTAAATGGCACCAGCGCTGAGCTAAACCAGGTATCTAAGACATCAGGGTCGCGATTGAGTTGACCGGCGTAACCCGCAGTAGCAGCTTTAGCTTTAGCCTCTTCTTCGGAGCGCGCTACAAAGATCTGTCCATCATCGCCATACCAAGCAGGGATTTGATGCCCCCACCAGAGTTGTCGAGAGATGCACCAGTCTTGAATATTTTCCAACCACTGAGAGTAGGTGCTGATCCAGTTTTCTGGAACTAGCTTGATGTCACCATTTTTTACTGCATCTAGCGCAGCGCCAGCAATAGAAGAGCCTGGTTGATATTGGTTATCTGGACTTGGTTTGGAAACTGCGACAAACCACTGGTCAGTGAGCATCGGCTCAATAATAGTTTGGGTGCGATCACCACGTGGCACCATTAATTTATGTGGCTGTACTTTTTCTAATAAACCAGCTGCATCTAAATCGGCAACGATTTGTTTGCGGGCAGCAAAGCGCTCAAGACCTTGATAAACCGCAGGTGCATTCTCATTAATCTTGGCATCGAGAGTCAAGATATTGATGAGTGGCAATTGATGACGTTGTCCAACGGCATAGTCGTTGAAGTCATGCGCAGGCGTTACTTTAACCACACCAGTGCCAAAAGCTAAATCAACATAGTCGTCCGCAATAATCGGAATCTCACGCTGACATAGCGGTAGCTGTACTGATTTACCGATGAGGTGTTTGTAGCGCTCGTCCTCTGGGTTGACCATGACGGCAACGTCGCCCAGCAAGGTCTCCGGACGTGTGGTGGCAACGGTCAGGTGTCCGGAGCCATCTGCTAATGGATAGCGGATGTGCCACATCGAGCCATCTTCTTCCTCGCTCACTACCTCTAGATCTGAAACAGCAGTACCGAGTACTGGATCCCAGTTCACTAAACGTTTACCGCGATAAATTAATCCTTGTTCATGTAGGCGAACGAATACCTCAACAACTGCTTTGGACATCTTGCTGTCCATCGTGAAATATTCTTTACCCCAATCAATTGAGGCACCCAAGCGACGAATTTGACGGGTAATCGTGTTGCCAGAAGTTTCTTTCCACTCCCACACCTTTTCCAAGAATTTCTCACGACCTAAATCATGGCGAGAAATCTTCTGTGCATCGAGTTGACGCTCAACGACAATTTGCGTAGCGATACCAGCATGATCTGTACCTGGAACCCACAAGGTATTTTTGCCAGACATGCGCGCATGGCGCACTAAACCATCCATGATGGTTTGATTAAACGCGTGACCCATGTGTAAGGTGCCTGTCACATTTGGTGGCGGCAACTGAATTGAGAAATCTCCCTTGCCCTCATCTAGAGTGGCGTCGGCAATGCCTCGGCGTTCCCATTCCGGACCCCAATAAGCTTCAATTGGGGCGGGTTCATAGGATTTAGCTAGTTCGTCTAAAGAACTAGTTAATGGGGAGTCGGGTGAATTAGGGGTATTCGAAGCATTTGGCATAAGAGGCAAATTATAATTGGGGCGATGTACTCAGACCTACTCGCAAACCTTAATCCAGAACAACGCGAGGCAGTGACCCTCCCGCCGGTAAATGAAAATGGCCAGGCCCAGTCAGCCCTGATCTTGGCTGGTGCTGGCAGTGGAAAAACCCGCGTTCTGACGACCCGTATAGCTTGGTTGATCCAAACAGGCCAGGTTTCACCCATTGGCGTCCTAGCGGTGACTTTTACCAATAAGGCAGCTAAAGAGATGATGTTGCGTTTAAGCGCGATGTTGCCCATTAACACCCGAGGCATGTGGATCGGCACTTTTCATGGCCTTTGCAACCGTTTATTGCGTGCACATCACAAAGAAGCAGGCTTGCCATCCACTTTTCAGATTTTGGATACCCAAGATCAGCTTTCTGCCATTAAGCGGCTTTTGAAGGGCTTAAAGGTCGATGATGAGAAATATCCCCCAAAGCAGTTGCAATACTTTATTGCCCACGCCAAAGAGCGTGGTCAGCGTGCAAAAGAGTTATCCGCAGGGGATGACTTTCAGGCCAAGATGGCGCAGTTGTATGAGGCTTACGACGAGCAGTGTCAGCGTGAAGGCGTAGTCGACTTTGCTGAACTCTTGTTACGCAGTTATGAATTGCTCAAACATAACGAGGCTATTCGGACACATTATCAAGAGCGCTTCCGTCATATTTTGATTGATGAGTTTCAAGACACCAATGCCTTGCAATACGCTTGGCTCAAATTACTCTCTGGTCACGATGCTAGTCGTATCAATGTCAGCGGCATGGGAAGTAGTGCGGTTTTTGCAGTAGGTGATGATGATCAAAGTATTTATGCTTTCCGCGGCGCGGATGTAGAGAACATGCGTCTGTATGAAAAGCAATATCACCCGATGATGGTCAAGCTTGAACAAAACTATCGCTCACATGGCCATATCTTAGATACAGCCAATTACCTCATTTCTAATAATACGGATCGTCTAGGTAAGAACTTGCGTACCGATGCAGGTCATGGTGAGCCCGTTCGCATCTATGATGCGCCGAGTGATCATGCTGAAGCTGCATGGCTAGTAGATGAAATTAAAGCCCTGGTTAATAGCGGTATTAAGCGTACTGAAATTGCCTTGCTTTATAGAAGTAATGCTCAATCACGCATTATTGAGCACGCTTTATTTTCTGCGGCGATTCCGTATCGTGTGTATGGTGGATTACGCTTCTTCGAGCGCGCGGAGATTAAACATGCCTTAGCCTATTTACGTTTACTAGAAAATCCAAATGACGACACCTCCTTCTCTCGTGTCGTCAACTTCCCGACACGCGGTATTGGGGCGAGATCGATTGAGGCTGTCCAAGATGCAGCTCGTGCACAAAATAGTTCTTTGTATTTGGCAGCATCGACATTAGACGGCAAAGCTGGTGCCTCCTTGAGTGGCTTCGTGCGCTTGGTAGACCATATGCGTGAGGCCACTCGTCACAACACATTGCCTGAGACAGTGGAATTCGTGATTCAAAATAGCGGTCTGATTCAGCACTATCTCTCAGAACGCGAAGGTCAAGACCGTGTAGAAAACTTGCAAGAATTAATTAATGCTGCAACCGCATTTATTGCGGAAGAAGGTTATGGCCAAGATGCAGCGGCCGCCACACTGCCGGGTGAGAATACGCCTGGCGTAGTGGATGTATCACCATTGGCTGCATTTCTCTCGCACGCCTCATTGGAGGCTGGTGATAATCAAGCTCAGGCAGGTCAAGATGCTGTGCAGTTGATGACGGTGCACTCTGCTAAAGGCTTGGAGTTCACCTCAGTATTTATTACTGGCTTGGAAGAGGGATTATTCCCTCATGAGAACAGCATTAATGAGCAGCATGGTTTGGAAGAAGAGCGACGTTTAATGTATGTGGCAATTACTCGCGCAAAAGAACGTCTCTATCTCTCTCATACGCAGTCACGAATGTTGCATGGTCAAGTTCGCTACAACATGCCATCGCGCTTCTTGGAAGAGTTGCCATCTGATTCGCTGAAGTGGCTCACTCCAAAAGTGAAGGATGCGCGTTGGGGTGGGGCTAGTAATGGCTATACACGTCAGCGCGAGTTTGGATCGAATGATTTCTTTGACACTGGTAACGAGCGTGAGCGACCTGCAAGGCAAATTGGTCGAGTAGGCTCTGCCTCAACCGCCGTTACCAGAATGGCCTCACCACCACGAGGAAATTACCCATTTACGATCGGGCAAAATGTGTTTCACACCAAGTTTGGTGAAGGGCGCATTACGGGCTTAGAGGGTAATGATGCTGATGCGCGCGCTCAGGTAAATTTCAAGCGCCATGGTGTGAAATGGCTGCAGCTTAGTATTGCTAAGCTTGCAGCGATAGATTAGGCGATTAAACTAGCTGATTCTTTTTCAGCAAAGCATGCTTTCCATGTGGCGAAGAAAGAGCAGTGCATCACAGTCAGCCCTGCCATGGAAATAGGGGCGATGATGAATGATGCGGCTTGACCTAAGTCGAGAGCATCAAAGATAGAGCCAATTGTCAAAGGAATGGCGATTAAGATCGCACCCCAAATTGCGAGATATAAACAGAATGCGCCTCGATTGGTCCAGCAAGCAACAGCGCTGGAAAAAAGCGCTTGTGCTATGGGCATATCAGACCAAGCAACGAGTACGGGAGAAAACCACATCAACATTGCCACTGGCACATAAAGAAGTCCACCAAAAAAGAGAATCAGATAAATCTGATTGATAACTTCTGGAGTAATGGGCTTGTCGTTAGTCATTAGTGGAATGAGCAACTCAAAATCTACCAACATACTTAAGATAAAGCTGAGGGCCAGAATAAGCGCGGCATAGACCAAACCTAATTGGAGAATGCGTTTACGAACCATGGGGGTGGATTGCAGTGCAATCACGTATACCGAGGGCCGAATACGCTCTTTTTGAATTGCTAGGCGACAGGCAGTCATAAAGCCAACTGACAAAGTGGGCGTGAGCAATAAGACGGCAAAAATCCCTATCACGGGTACAAGTACCGCAAGTTGCGCCAAAAATATGTACATGAATACCAGCATCAAAAAACCCAAAGGATTTTGTTTGAAAAGCCAAATACCTTGACGTATCCAGGTGTAACCCTCTTTTGGGGCGACGGAATTGAGTTTCATATTACCTTGCGACTTAAGAGAATATTTTCGAAATGACGAGGGTTATGTGGGGTGAGCATTTGCGCATCACGTGGTAAATAAAAATCCCACAGGCGGGAGATCCAAAAACGCAGAGCTGCAGCGCGCAACATGAGTGGCCAACTTGTTTGTTCTTCAGTGGTGAGTGGTCGAATTGATTGATAGGCATCCATTAGCGCCTTAAGACGAGCAGGATCTAAATCTTGCTTATTGTCAGCAAGACACCAGTCATTTGCAGTAACTGCTAAATCAAATAACCACTTATCTGTTCCAGCGAAATAAAAGTCGAAGAAACCGCCAAGCTGATCTTGAGAGCTATCACCTGTGCCTTGAGGATCAAATAGCACGTTATCTCTAAAGAGATCGCAATGACTTGCTCCTTGTGGCAGTGATTTATAGGCTTCAGAGCTAAAGAATTGCTCTTGGGTTAAGAGCTCGCTAGTCAGTAACTCTTTTTGTGTGTCACTCAAGTGTGACAACACTTGTGGAACTGTTTTTTGCCACCAAGAAAGACTGCGAAGATTCTCTTGAGTTTGCTTAAAGTCGCTGCTGGCTAAATGCATTTTGGCTAAAGACTCTCCAACCAAGGCGCAATGCTTAGCTTCGGGCGCAAGCCTAGAAAGGCCGGGAAGCTTGCTCACAATTGCTGCAGGCTTACCTTTGAGATTAAATAAAATTTGCCCCCGCTTATTTTCAAGCGGCTTAGGTACTGGAATATTTTTATTGGCCAAGTGGCGCATCAGCTCTAGGTAGTAAGGAAGCTGCTCTGCAGAGAGTCTTTCAAAAATAGTCAGAACATATTCTTGTTTCTTGCCATCTTTCTCGGTGTCGAGAAAGAAATTGGAATTCTCAATACCTCCATGAATTCCACGAATATCGATGGCCTGCCCGATATCAAAGTCGCTTGAGATCCAAGCGGAGATATCGCTTAGTTCAATAGGGGTGAAGACGGCCATGAATAAAGATTAAAAAGGAATGCTGATGCTCGGTACGCTGATCAGGTCAGTTTCTTTTGGTATGCCAGGCATCACTGTTGCCGGGGGCGCCATTTCGTAGCTGGTATAGCGTGTCTTAACGTCCACCTGGGTGGGTGCATTGGTATCTTTGTATTCGGTAATTTCAGTGCCAGTAGCTTCTTTGTGTTGAAAGCTCGGTTTACGACCTTCAGGTGCGCTGGTTGCTTGAGAGGCGCTCACTGCGGGTGCTAAAGGCTGACTATTGATACGCTGCAACTCGGAGGGGCTCAGAGCTTGAGAATTGTTTTGGGCGTGTGCAAAATTCTGGCCAAAAGAGGCAGAAGCCACAAAAAAGCTTGTCAGAACAAGGGTTTGGCTCAAAGAAGAGTGGAGTAAGTTAGTTAGAGCGTGCATCATTTTTCACCTTTTTAGGCCTCTTTTCAGGTGGATTTGAACCTGATCTGTAGGCAGTTAGCAACTAGATTGTACGATTGCGGTATGACTAAACATAGACTCTTGTTGGTAGACGGCTCTAGCTACCTCTATCGCGCCTTCCATGCCATGCCAGACCTTAGAAATGGGGTAGGCGACCCAACTGGGGCCATCTATGGAATGGTGAATATGATGCGCCGAGCTCGCTCGGAACTCAAGGCTGACCACATTGCTTGTGTTTTCGACGCTAAAGGTAAGACTTTCCGGGACGAAATGTATCCTGAGTACAAAGCACATCGCTCGCCCATGCCTGAAGATTTAGTCAAGCAGATTGAGCCGATCCATGCCATGGTGAAGGCTTTGGGTTGGCCGGTATTAATGGTTTCTGGGGTTGAGGCCGATGATGTGATTGCCACCTTAGCTAGCCAAGCAACCCAAGCTGGCTGGGAAACGATTATTTCTACTGGCGATAAAGATTTGGCTCAGCTAGTGAACGCTTCTGTCACCTTAATTAATACGATGACCAATGAGAAGTTGGATATCAATGGCGTCATTGAAAAATTCGGAGTGCCTCCAGAGCGCATCGTAGATTACCTTTCCATCATTGGTGATGCGGTTGACAACGTACCAGGCGTTCCTAAAGCCGGCCCCAAAACTGCAAACAAATGGTTGGCTGAGTTTGGTGACTTAGATAACCTGATGGCAAATGCTGACCAAGTGAAGGGTGTTGTTGGCGAGAACTTGCGAAATAGTTTGGAGTGGCTGCCGCAAGCACGTCAGCTCATTACGGTCAAAACCGATTGCGATTTATCTCCACATCTTCCGGGTTTAGATGACCTGCATGCAAAACCAGAAGATGCGCCGCTTTTGCGTGAGTTGTTTGAGCGCTACGCTTTTAAGACTTGGTTACGTGACGTTGAGAAGCAATTGGGTGGAGCGGTTCTTGAGGCCAATAGCGACTTTGATTTAGCCGGTAGTCCCATTAAAAATGCTGCTGAAGGGAATGTAAAAGGCACAACCAAGAAATTTGGCCCCACTGCTACAGAAGCGACCACTGCCTTATCTCAAGAAACGACGGATTTGCAAGGTGCGATTGCAAAACACTATGAGTGTGTAGTTGATGAAGTGACGCTAGATCATTGGATTAAAAAAATTCAAGGAGCTGCTCTTACGGCGGTGGATACCGAAACCACTAGCATAGATGCTCTATCTGCTGAGCTTGTTGGCATCTCGCTTTGCATCACTCCTGGAGAGGCATGTTACATACCAGTAGCGCATCGCAATGGAGAAGCTCAGCTTAGCCGCGAACTGGTGTTGGCGCGCATGAAGCCTTGGCTAGAAAGCGCTACCAATCTAAAGGTAGGGCAAAACCTCAAGTACGACAGTCACATCTTTGCGAACTACGGCATTGCTTTGCAAGGCATTACTTTTGACACTATGTTGGAATCTTATGTACTCGAATCGCATATGCCACACAATATGGATAACTTAGCTGAGCGACATCTCGGCATGAAGACCATTAAGTATGAAGAGGTATGTGGAAAGGGTGTGCATCAGATTGGCTTTGATCAAGTCGACCTGAAGATCGCTACCGACTACGCGGCAGAAGATGCTGACATTACCTTACGATTGCATCAAGTATTGTGGCCACAAATTCAGGCAAGCCCTGGTCTCCTGTATGTTTATGAAAATATAGAGATGCCAGCAATGCGGGTCTTGGGCGTTATGGAGCGCAATGGAATTCGGATTGACTCTGCCTTGCTAGCTCAGCAAGGTCAAGAGGTCGGCAAACGTTTGCTTGCTTTAGAGGGCGAGATTCATAAGTTAGCTGGGCAGCCTTTTAATATTCAGTCCCCCAAGCAGATCGCAGAGATTTTATTTGGACAGTTAGAGCTTCCCGTAATTAAAAAGACGCCATCCGGTGCGCCATCGACTGATGAGGAGGTGTTGCAGAAGTTGGCAGAAGACTATCCCTTGCCTGCGCGTATCTTGGATTATCGTAGTCTCGCTAAGTTGATGTCGACCTACATCGAGAAGCTCCCGCGTATGGCAGACTCTAAAACAGGACGAGTACATACGAGTTTTTCTCAGGCGACTGCGGTGACGGGGCGTTTGGCTTCAAGTGATCCGAACTTGCAAAATATTCCTGTACGCACGGAAGAGGGTCGTCGAATTCGAGAGGCGTTCATTCCGGCCGAGGGTTGTAAGTTGCTTTCCGCCGACTATTCACAAATTGAATTACGCATCATGGCGCACATTGCTGAGGATGAAAACTTATTAGCTGCATTCGCTGCAGGTAAAGACGTACACCAAGCTACAGCTGCCGAGATCTTTGGGGTGCCCCTGGAAAGTGTGACATCCGAGCAGCGTCGCTATGCCAAGGTCATTAACTTTGGCTTAATTTATGGCATGAGTGCCTTTGGCCTAGCCGGTAATCTTGGTATCGAGCGTTCAGCAGCCCAGAACTATATTGCCAAGTACTTTGATCGCTATCCAGGAGTTGCTCAGTATATGGAGCGAACTCGTTTGGAGGCTAGAGAGAATGGTTATGTTGAAACAGTCTTTGGTAGACGGCTATGGCTCCCAGAAATTAAGGGGAGCGGTCCTCGCCGCCAAGGAGCAGAGCGGGCCGCAATTAATGCGCCAATGCAGGGAACTGCAGCTGATCTGATCAAATTGGCCATGATTGCGGTCGAAAACTGGTTGGAAAAAGAGCAGCTCAAGACTCGCATGTTGCTCCAGGTCCACGATGAGCTGGTATTTGACGTACCACTAGATGAGCTGGCGCTTTTACAAGCAAAACTACCCGATTTAATGTGTAAGGTGGCTGAGCTGAAGGTTCCGCTGGTAGTGGGTATTGGGATTGGCGATAATTGGGAAGAAGCGCACTAAATCAGGAGACTAAGAGATGACAACTAAAAAAGATCAGAGTTCAAAAATGGTGTCTAGCGATAGAAGGGGTTTTATGAAAGCCTCTGCTATTACAGCAACAACCATGGGAATTGGATTTGTAGCCGCTTCTGAGCCAGTCATGGCCGCAGCGATCGAAACGGATTTCACCGGCATTAAAGCAGGCGAGCAAATGATTCCAGTAGGAAGTTTTCAGATGCCTGCTTATGTTTCACGCCCAGAAAAAGCCAAAGGTGCTTTGCCGATTGTGATTGTTGCCAGCGAAATCTTTGGCGTACACGAATACATTGCCGATGTCACGCGACGTTTTGCTAAATTGGGTTACATGGCAATTGCTCCGGAATTCTTTACACGTGCTGGCGATCCGAACACTTACGGCACTATTGCCGAGATTCAAAAAAATATCGTTGCCCCAACTGGTGATACTCAAGTTCTTAATGACTTACAAGCAGCCTTAGTATGGGCCGGCAAGAACGGTGGCAACTTGAAAAAAGTTGGCGTTACTGGATTTTGCTGGGGTGGTCGCATTACTTGGCTATCGGCCACGCTCCCTCAGGTGAAAGCTGGTGTAGCTTGGTATGGCCGCGTCATTGGTGAAAAAACAGAAGGTAATCCGCGCCACCCTGTGGACATTGCCGCTGACCTCAAAGCCCCAGTGCTGGGCTTATATGGTGGTGCTGATACCGGAATATCCTTAGAGAGTGTTGAGCAAATGCGTGAAGCACTTGCAAAAGCAGCCCCCAAAAATCCAGCAGCCAAAGCCTCTCGTTTTGAAATCTATCCTGATGCACCACATGCTTTCCATGCAGACTACCGCGCTACCTATCGCGAAGGTCCTGCAAAAGATGGTTGGGAAAAATGCATTGCCTGGTTTAAACAAAACGGGGTTGCCTAATTTCCATGTCAGTATTGCAAAGCATCTTGTTGGTAACAGCGCTAGCGGGGACTACTAGCGTTCTCGTTGCTGCAAGTTTTTCTTTGTCTTTGCTATCAAAGATGGTTCATAGCATGGTAAGTGTGTCAGTGGGTATTTTGCTAGCCACTGCCTTGCTTCATTCATTGCCCGAAGCCTTCACGATGCCGGGCGTGAACCCGCAGCTGCTATTTGCCACCTTGCTTGCAGGACTTTTAGGCTTTTTCTTGCTCGAGAAAATTTCTTTATTACGTCATAGCCATCATCACGAAGGAGATGGTCATGATCATCACCATGGTCATGATGCGGAAGTCGCGGGTCGTAGTGGCTGGATGATTTTGGTCGGCGATGGCATACACAATTTTGTTGATGGTGTCTTGATTGCCGCCGCGTTCATGGCTGATTACCAGGTGGGTATCTTTACTGCGATTGCCATCATTGCTCACGAGATTCCGCAAGAGATTGGTGATTTCATCGTATTGCTGAACGCTGGATTTACCCGCACTCGTGCTTTGATATACAACTTCATTTGCGGCTTAGCTGCAGTACTAGGTGGTGTATTGGCTTACTTCTTTTTGGAGCGGGCTCATGCGGTAATGCCTTATTTATTGGTCATTGCCTCAAGTAGTTTTATTTATATTGCGGTAAGTGATCTGATTCCACAGATGCACCGGCGCCCACATTGGGCTGAATCTTTGCGTCAAACGATTTTGATTGCCTGCGGCGTTGGCTTGGTAATTCTGCTTTCACTTTTGCATTAAAGGGCTACTGGTCGGCTTGGGTCAGCACACCATTCGCTCCAGCTACCTGCGTATACACGTGAGCCCTTAAGGCCAGCAACTTCCATAGCTAGCAGGTTATGACAAGCCGTAACTCCAGAACCGCACTGATGAATGACTTCAGAAGGTTTGGTTGAGCCTAAAAGATCTACAAAGTCTTTGAAGAGTTGTTCTGGGGCCTTAAAACTCTTTCTGGAAAGATTTTCTCTGAAGCAGTAATTGATTGCGTTGGGGATATGTCCGCCAACCGGATCTAAGGTTTCATTTTGACCATGGAAGCGATCATTTGCACGAGCATCAACAATGACATTCATTTTAGTCTGGAGATTGTGAACAACCTCTTCAACTGTCACTAAGCCAACATAAGGCATGGTGGGTACTGGTGTTGTTGTTGGTGTTGCTTCGCGTGGCAAGGTGCCGATGGGACCATTCCAAGCATCTAGGCCGCCATCTAAGACTTGTACATTGGCGTGGCCAGTGGCTTTGAGCATCCACCATAGGCGACTGGCATAGACAGAGCCCTGATTGTCGTAGGCAATGACTAAAGTGTTGGAGTCAATGCCTAAGCGAGATTTGGTTTGCGCCCAAGCCTGCGGACTGGGTAGCGGATGGCGACCATTTTTACCTGTCTTTTCACCTGATAAATCGTGGTCTAGATCGATATAGAGCGCCCCTGGAATATGACCTTCTAAATAAGACTTGCGACCCGCTAGTGGATCGACTAAATCAAAGCGGCAATCACAGAGCAATACATTCTCACCACTGTTAATAATTTCTTCTAATTGATTTGCAGTAATGAGAGGCGTCATGATGGCTTCCTATAGATAGCGTGATGGGTGTTACTGAATTATGCGCCTTGATAGTTCATGGCTCGACGGTACCATTCATGAAAATGTTGCATGCCGTCTTCCATGGGGCTTTGGTATGGCCCCACTTCATTTTGACCACGGGCTAGTAAGGCGGCGCGACCAGCATCCATGCGCTCTGCAATTTCATCATCCTCAATGCAGGTTTCCATATAGGCTGCGCGTTCTGCTTCTACGAATTCTCGTTCAAAGAGTGCGATTTCTTCTGGGTAATAAAATTCCACCACATTACGTGTTTTATTAGGGCCCAATGGATGTAATGTAGAAACACATAAAACACCTGGGTACCACTCGACCATCACATTGGGATAGTAGGTAAGCCAGATAGCGCCATGTCGTGGTGTCTTGCCTTGATGATGGCGCAACACTGCCTCATGCCACTTTTGATAGATGGGTGAGCCAGGTTTCTCTAAGTTCTTGTGAATACCAACCGTCTGCACGCTGTGCCAGTCACCGAATTCCCAGCGTAAGTCCTCGCAGGAAACAAACTTACCCAAGCCTGGATGAAACGGTACAACGTGATAGTCCTCAAGGTAGACCTCAATAAAAGTCTTCCAGTTGTAATTGCACTCATGGACCTCAACATGGTCTAGAACGTAGCCTTCAAAGTTGAGATCATCAGCTACGCCAAGCTTAGCAAGATCGGTGCGTACATCACGTGGACCCTCAAATAGAAGTCCTTGCCAATTCTGCAAAGGTGATTTACCGAGATTAAGGCAAGGCTTATCTTCAAAATGGGGTGCGCCCATGAGTTGACCGTTTAAATCATAGGTCCAGCGGTGTAAGGGGCAAACAATGTTGTCTGCTCTACCTTTGCCATTGAGCATGAGCGCTTGGCGATGACGGCAGACATTAGAAAGGAGTTCAACGCCCGCTTGGTTTCGGACTAATAAGCGGCCTTCATTCTCGGATATCAAAGTTTGGTAAGAACCAATCTCGGGAACCATGAGTTCGTGACCAACATAGCCTGGGCCCTGCTTAAAAAGCAGTTCAATCTCACGCTGATAGAGATCAACGTCAAAATAGGCCGAAACCGGCAGTTGTAAGTTGGACGGCGCAAGCTGCTGCGCGGTAGCCAGATTAGTCATTCTCCCCACCCCCGAAAACGTCAGCCGAAGCTAAGCGGAATAACCAATCCAACTATCGACGGATCGATATTGGAAAGGAAGGAAGCGATTATACCCATCTGACCCCCATCTCGCTTTAATATATGGGACTACATCTCTTAGAAATTTGAAGGAAATAAGCCAATGCCAGCGAAGAAATCTGAAGATCAGAAGTCCGGTCTTGAGCTACAAATCGACCCTAATTTGCGTTATGAGCAGGCTGTTAAGGAGTTGGAAAAGCTGATTTCTGATATGGAATCAGGCAAATTCTCTTTAGAAGAGACGCTTTTGGCTTATCAACGTGGTGCAGCACTCCTAAAACATTGCCAGGCCATGCTTGCTCAAGTTGAGCAGCAAGTTCGGGTATTCGAGGCTTAAGCTGCCCTAAGACTTTACTTTATGAACAACGTACTTTCATTTGAAGATTGGGTTCGTGCTCATGGGCAGCGAACTGAATTGGCTTTGGATAGTTTGCTCGATAAAGCGAATGCCAATCCCGCACGTTTACATGAGGCTATGCGTTATGCCGCTCAAGGTGGTGGCAAGCGTATTCGCCCCTTGTTGGTTTACGCCGCGGGTGAGTTGGGCGATGATTTCAGTGAAGAGAAAAAACATGCTTTAGATTCTGCTGCGTTTGCAATTGAATGTATTCATGCTTATTCCTTGGTGCATGATGATTTGCCTTGTATGGATGACGATGATTTACGCCGTGGACGTCCTACTGTGCATAAGGCTTATGACGAGGCGACTGCATTATTGGTTGGCGATGCATTGCAGACTCGCGCATTTGAGGTTTTGGCAAATACGCAGTGCGATGCTGAAACGCGCTTGGCAATGATCAGTGCATTGGCTAGCGCATCGGGTTCACGCGGCATGGCCGGTGGTCAGGCGATTGATCTGGAGAGCGTGGGCAAAAAATTAGACCTAGCTGGCTTAAAGCAAATGCATGCCATGAAAACAGGCGCTCTGCTTTCTTGCTCGGTTCAGATGGGTGGTATTGCGGCCAAGTTGAATCCAACTCAAATGCAGCATCTCAAAAACTACTCTGAAGCCTTAGGCTTAGCTTTTCAAATTGTGGATGATGTTTTAGATGCCACTGCAGACAGTCAAACTTTGGGTAAAACCGCAGGAAAAGACGCAGCCAATGACAAGCCGACCTATGTGACCTTGATGGGTTTAGACTATGCCAAGCAAGCAGCGGCAGATTTACAAGAAACGGCGATTGCTAGCTTAGAGGATTTTGGTGCTAAAGCCGAGGCCCTGAAAGATTTGGCTCTATTGGTAGTTAATAGAGGCAAATAAGATTACTAAAGATTTGATGACTTTAAATTCCATCCACTCACCTGCCGAACTAAAAAAACTCTCTCGCGAGCAGCTTCCTGCGCTTGCAGATGAATTACGTCAGTTTGTGTTGGAGTCGGTATCTAAAACGGGCGGACATCTTTCCTCTAACTTAGGTACGGTCGAGTTATCCATCGCCTTACACTATGTATTTGACACACCGCATGATCGGATTGTGTGGGATGTGGGTCATCAAAGTTATCCACACAAAATTTTGACTGGTCGTCGTGAGCGAATGAGTAGCTTGCGCCAGTTGGATGGTTTGTCAGGCTTTCCACGTCGTGCTGAAAGTGAGTACGATGCCTTTGGTACTGGCCACTCTTCAACAAGTATTTCTGCGGCCATGGGTATGGCCCGCGCTTTCCAAACCAAAGGCGAGAGGCAAGTCGCTGTTGCGGTAATTGGCGATAGCGCGATGACTGGCGGCATGGCATTTGAAGCTATGAATAATGCAGGCGTGTATGAGGACCTACCATTGGTGGTCATTCTGAATGACAACGATATGTCGATCTCGCCAGCAGTGGGCGCACTGAATCGACATCTCGCTAGACTATTGAGTGGCAATATTTACTCTGCAACCAAGAAGGGCATCGATAGTGTTTTATCCATTGCACCGCCTTTGCGCGAGTTTGCTAAACGCTTAGAAGATCATGCTAAGGGCATGGTTTCCCCATCCACTATTTTTGAAGAGTTTGGTTTTAACTACTTCGGCCCAATCGATGGCCATGATTTAGACGCGCTTATTCCGATGTTGCAAAATGTTCGGCGCTTAGCGCTTGAGGGGCGCGGTCCCCAGTTCTTGCATGTAGTCACTCGCAAAGGTCAAGGCTATGAGTTAGCTGAAGCAGACCCAGTGCTGTATCACGGCCCAAGTAAATTTAATCCAGAGGAGGGGGTTAGGAAGTCCGCCACTCCTTCTCCAAAAACATTCACTCAAGTTTTTGGTGAATGGCTGTGTGATATGGCGCACGCCGATCCATTATTGATTGGTATTACGCCAGCAATGCGTGAAGGCTCTGGTCTGGTGGAGTTTGAAAAGAATTTTCCCAAACGTTACTACGATGTTGGTATTGCTGAGCAGCATGCAGTGACTTTTGCTGCAGGTATGGCATGTGAAGGTATGAAGCCGGTAGTAGCTATTTACTCAACCTTCCTGCAGCGCGCCTACGATCAACTCATTCATGATGTTGCGATTCAGGATCTGCCGGTGCTGTTTGCTTTGGATCGTGCAGGTTTAGTTGGTGCAGATGGCGCAACCCATGCTGGCGCTTATGACATTCCGTTCTTACGTTGCATTCCGAATATGTTGGTCTTGACACCTGCAGACGAAGCGGAGTGTCGTGATTTATTGACGACTGCATTTCATCAACCACACCCCAGTGCAGTGCGCTATCCACGTGGTGCTGGTGTTGGAGCCACACCTTCCAAAGAATTACGTACCGTGCCATTGGGTAAGGGTGAAATACGTCGTAAGTCAAGCGCGCCTGCCGGTCAGCGGATAGCGATCTTGGCTTTCGGAACTTTGCTCTATCCAGCGCTCGAGGTGGCTGAGCAAATGGATGCCTCGGTTGCGAATATGCGTTTTGTTAAGCCATTGGATCTTGAGCTTCTCAAATCTTTGGTCCAAGACCATGATTATTTTGTGACGATTGAAGATGGTGCGATTCAGGGGGGCGCAGGCAGTGCGTGTTTAGAAGCACTTTCTGCTATGGGGATAAACAAACCCCTTTTGCAATTAGGTCTACCTGATGTATTCGTGGAGCATGGCGATTACAAACTCTTGATGAGTCAGTGTGGCCTGGACGTTGCGGGGATTGCAAAGGCGATTTCCCTGCGTTTTCCGGCTAAAACTGTAGCAAATCCTGTGGCTGTGGGCAAATAAGTCATTTTTGCCTGAAAATAGAGTTATGAACGACATCAACACCGCCTTTCTTAAACCGCAATCCATGCCGGACATTCAGTCCTTGCATGATGAGCGCGCTTTACCAATTGAGCAGGTGGGAATTCGGGGATTGCGTCATCCATTGAATATTCGTACTCAGACAGGTGTGATGCCAGCGGTTGGTAATTTTGAAATGGATGTGGCTTTGCCTGCGCATGTGAAGGGCACTCACATGTCTCGCTTCATTGCGCTTCTGCAAAAACACAATGAACCTATTGATAGTTCATCCGTGGTTGCCATGGTGCGTGAGATGTTGCCATTACTGAATGCAAGTGAAGGCCGTATTCAATTCACCTACACCCACTTTGTAAAAAAAGCTGCGCCTGTATCCGGTGTTGAAAGTTTGATGGATTACGAGGTAACTTGGACTGCAAAGGCAAAGCAAAATGCGTCCGGTGCGATTGATGTTGAGTTAAACCTACGCGCTCTAGTTCCGGTGATGAGTTTGTGCCCCTGCTCTAAAGAGATTTCGGAGTATGGCGCGCATAATCAACGATCGCACGTGACCATGTCAGTAGAGCTTGATTCACAGACTAAGATGACGGTAGAAGATTTAGTTGCAGCCGCTGAGAGCCAAGCCTCCAGCGAGTTGTGGGGTTTACTGAAGCGCCCTGATGAGAAGTGGGTTACCGAGCGTGCCTATGACAATCCGAAGTTTGTGGAAGACTTGGTACGTGATGTAGCAGGCCAGCTTAAAGGTGATCAGCGTATTTTGTCTTTAGTAGTTGAGGCTGAGAACTTTGAGTCTATTCACAATCACAGTGCCTACGCCAAAATTAGTCTGACTAAGTAATAAACTCAGCAATAATCTAAGTCAGATTATTGCTCGCCAAATCCCAGCGGGGTTTGATATCAAAAGCACCTGAAGTAGTTGAGCCATTATTTTCTGCCAACATGCGCAGTGCCCCAGCAAATGCAATCATCACACCGTTATCGGTACATAGATCGACTGGTGGGTAGTGCACTTCAAATCGATTTTTCTTGGCGCTGGCGTTGAGTGCTACGCGTAATTGCAAATTGGCGCCCACACCACCTGCCAGCACTAGATGTTTGCAGCCAGTTTGTTTAAGTGCTTTTTCAGATTTACTCACGAGTACTGCAACTAAGGCATCGACAAAGCTACGCGCGAGATCCGCATGAAAGCCTGCTATGTCATCCGAATCCGTAACACCCAGTGCGTTAAATTTTTTCACCTGGTTCAGAACTGCTGTTTTGAGTCCAGAGAAAGAAAAGTCTAAATCTCCCGAGTGCAGCATTGGTTTGGGCAAGTCGAATCGTCCAGACTGCCCTTTTTCTGCCAATTTGGAGATAGCAGCTCCGCCCGGATAGTCCAAGCCCAGTAATTTGGCGGTTTTATCAAAAGCTTCGCCAGCGGCATCGTCCAAGGTTTCGCCTAGAAGTTGGTACTTACCAACCCCGCTTATCAGCATGAGCTGGGTATGCCCTCCGGAGACTAAAAGGGCGATAAAGGGGAATTCTGGTGTAGAAACCCCTAAAAGCGGTGAAAGCAGGTGCCCTTCAAGGTGATGCACCCCAATTGAGGGAAGATTGAGGCCCTGGGCAAGGGATTTGGCAAAAGCACTACCTACGAGCAGGGCGCCAGCCAATCCAGGCCCCTGGGTATAGGCGACTGCATCAAGATCCTTTAATTTGAGTCCAGCCTCATGCAAAGTGTCGTCCAGAAGAGGTAAAACCCGTTTTATGTGGTCTCTAGAGGCCAATTCCGGGACAACACCTCCGTAGTCCCGATGCATGGCAATTTGGGAGTGCAGTGCCTGTCCTAGGATGCCCTGATGGGCTGGGGCGTGTTTTTCCCAAGGGGTGGTGTCGTATATGGCTACCCCGGTCTCGTCACAAGAAGTTTCTATGCCCAAAACAATCATTTTTTACTTGGTCGTGCTAGAATCGCATTTCAGTTAATTTATCGATATTTTTCGAGCATATACGAGTTAAACAAGTATGACTACAGTCCGCCTACGTGAGAACGAACCTTTTGAAGTGGCATTACGCCGTTTCAAGCGCACCATTGAAAAGAATGGCCTTTTGACAGACTTGCGTGCCCGCGAGTTCTACGAGAAGCCAACAGCTGAACGTAAGCGTAAGAAGGCTGCTGCTGCTAAACGCCATTACAAGCGTATTCGTAGCCAGATGTTGCCTAAAAAGCTTTACTAATCGAATTTAAAAGCTCTCCTCACCGAGAGGCTTTGAAACCCGCTGACGGTGAAACGCAGCGGGTTTTTGCTTTTGAATCACCAGCAATTTATGAGATATTGAATACCAGGAAAATGCCATGAGTCTGAAAGATCAAATTACTGAAGATATGAAAAATGCAATGCGTGCAAAAGAAGTGGCACGCCTTGGAACAATTCGTCTTTTATTAGCAGCAATCAAGCAGCGTGAAGTGGATGATCGCATTGTGATGGATGATGCCAGTGTCATCACCACTATTGAGAAGATGATTAAGCAGCGCAAGGACTCCATCTCCCAATTTGAAAAAGCCAATCGTGATGATCTGGTGGCAATCGAAGCAGCTGAAATGCTGATTCTCCAAGATTACTTGCCAGCACAGTTGTCTGATGCTGAAGTAGAGGCAGCTGTAGCTGCGGCAGTTGCGTCGACTGGTGCTGCCGGTCCACAAGATATGGGTAAAGTGATTGGCATTCTGAAAGGCCAGTTGGCTGGTAAAGCCGATATGGGCAAAGTTTCTGGTTTAGTAAAAGCGGCGCTGGCTAAGTAAGTTAACAAGCTCAGCCTCATACCTTACTGATGGCTCTCATACCTCAATCTTTCATTGCCGATTTATTAAATCGGGTAGACATCGTAGATGTGGTTGGGCAGCACGTGAAGCTAAAAAAAGCAGGTGCGAACTTTCAAGGTTTGTGCCCCTTTCATTCAGAGAAATCTCCTTCATTTTCAGTATCACCCACCAAGCAGTTCTATCACTGCTTTGGTTGCGGAGCGCACGGCTCTGCTATTAGTTTTCTCATGGAGTATTCCGGTCTTGGTTATGTCGATGCCATTGAGGACTTAGCGCGTTCTGCAGGATTGGATGTGCCGCGTGAAGAGCGCACTGCGAATGATGTTGCCCGCCAACAGCAGACTATGGCATTAAGTGAGGTGATGAGTGCAGCTGCCGATTGGTATCGCCAGCAATTGAAAGCAGCGCCGCGTGCGGTGGAATACCTGAAGGGGCGCGGCCTTACCGGTGAGATTGCTAAACGTTATGCCTTAGGTTATGCACCCGATGGCTGGCAAGGTCTTGAAGCAGTCTTTGGCACTTATACCAATGATGAAGTGGCTAAGACTTTGCTTGAGGGTGGCTTACTGATTCAGAGCGAGCAGACTGACAATAATCAAACTGCAAGACGCTACGATCGCTTTCGTGATCGCATCATGTTTCCGATTCGTAACCCTAAGGGACAGACCATTGGCTTTGGTGGACGCATCTTGGATCAAGGTGAGCCCAAGTATTTAAATTCACCAGAGACACCATTGTTCTCTAAAGGTAATACCTTGTACGGTCTGTTTGAGGCAAGGCAGGCCATCCGCTCTCAAGAATATGTTCTTGTATGTGAGGGTTACATGGATGTCGTGGCACTCGCGCAATTGGGCTTTCCTAATGCTGTAGCCACACTAGGTACAGCCTGTACCGCAAACCACGTACGTATGTTGTTGCGCCAAACTGATCGTATTGTGTTTTCCTTTGATGGTGACTCTGCTGGACAGCGTGCGGCGCAACGTGCGCTGGAAGCGTGCCTCCCATTAATGTCTGATGACAAAGAAATTCGTTTCTTATTTTTACCGACGGAGCATGACCCCGATAGTTATGTCCGAGCTTATGGTGCATCTGCTTTTGAAAAAATCATCAAAGAAGCCATGTCGCTCTCAAGCTTCTTTTTTAAGATTGCAAGTCAAGACCACGAGTTGACAACGCCTGAAGGAAGAGCGCAAACGCATCATGCAGCAAAACCGATGCTGCTATCAATGCCACCAATTGCTCTGCGTACGCAAATATTGCGTGAGCTCGCCATTCGCACTAATTCAACGCCTGCAGAGTTAGAGTCTTTCTGCGGATTGACGATAGTGCCTGCACCAGTGCAGCAGGGTTCTTATGCGGCAACGAATCAACGCGCACCTCATTTTGTGCAAGCTAATAACGGTAACCGGACTCAGGGTGCGCCTTGGCAGGCCTCTAAGGGTTCAGCGAAAAGAGCCCCGGTACTTAATATTCCACCTCCGCAAGCCCCTACTGATTTGGCGGAGCAGATGTTGCGAGTCTTGATTCAGTTTCCACATTTAGGAAAAGCTTTGGATGCTAATAAGAGGGCGCTTGCGTTGCAGGCTTCCGAGCTACGCTCAGAAAAAGCATTGGAGCTCATGAAGGATTTATTGATTCAATGTGATCAAGTTGAATTCATTCCCGGCGAGAACGGCAAGCCACCTACAGTGGGTGCCGGTGCATTCGCTTTGTTCCAAGAGCAGCTATCTCGCAGTGAGCTGGCCCCGCTCTATGAGGTGTTAAGAAAGCGGGTCATGGGCTCCGATTTAGAGATTGAGGGTGCGATTGCTGATTTAGATGGGGCTTTCAAAAAGCTGGAGCTGACCCACCTGAAAACAGAAATGACAGAAATCGCCCAAAAGATTGCTGGCAGCACTGCGACAGAGCAAGATCGAGCTCGATATCGCGAACTAGGCGAAAGATTGAAATTCTCCTAAGATTTTTCTGATTTAATCCCAGAAAAACCAGAAATTGCCCACTTATTTTGACTGATGAAGGGGGTAAAAAAGTCAGAATCGACTATAATCCTCTGTTCCCAGAAAAAAACCGATTTAATTCAGCCACTTGCGCTTTATTTTGAAGAAATTTGGGGCAAGTGGACCAAGTGGCTGCGCCTAAGCAGTCGAGAACAATCATCAGTAACGTGAGTAAGTGCTAATAAATGCCTAATACCAAGAAAAAACCAGCAGCTAAACCAGCCAAGCCAGTAGCAAAAGCCAAAGCACCAGCCAAGCCAGCGGCTAAAGCCAAGGCGCCTGCTAAGCCAGTAGCTAAAGCAAAAACTCTAGCAAAAGCAGCAAAGCCAGTAGTGAAAGCCAAAGCACCAGCCAAGCCAGTGGCTAAAGCCAAGGCGCCTGCAAAACCGGCGGCTAAAGCTAAAGCGCCGGCAAAAGCAGCCAAGCCAGTGGCAAAAGCCAAGGCACCAGCTAAACCAGTTAAGACGGTAGCCAAAGCCAAGGCACCAGCCAAGCCAGTGAAGGCCCCTGCTAAAGCAGTAAAAGCTCCAACAAAGACTGCAGCAAAGCCAGCGGCAAAAGTGGCGTTACCTAAAAAAGGTAAGGTTGCCGCTCCTAAGGCTGAGGTAGCAAAGACAGCTAAGACTGCTAAAGCGGCTAAGGAAGTTGTAGAAGCTAAAGAAACTAAGGGCAAAAAAGTAAAAGCAGCTGAGGTAGGGGCTGAAGTTGCAGTGGCCGAAGAAGTAAAAAAAGGTCGCAAACCAAAAGCGGATGCGCCTGCGGAAGGTGCTGAGCCGGTTCTTACAGATCGTCAAAAAGCGCGTGAGCGTAAGGCAAAAGAAAAGGCGCTTCTAAAAGAATTCGCAGCACAACAGTTAGGCTCCGAAGAGCAACAAGAATTACGCCGTACTCGTCTGAAGACATTGATCAAGATGGGTAAGTCCAAGGGTTACTTAACTCATGGCGAAATGAATGACGTAATGTCTGATGAGTTGTCAGATGCCGATGCATTAGAAACATTGATCAGCCTCTTAAATGACATCAACATTACTGTGTATGAGCAGGCTCCAGATGCTGAGACGCTCCTCCTGAATGAGAATGCTTCAGCAACCACTTCCGAAGAAGAGGCTGAAGAAGAGGCCGAAGCCGCTTTAGCTACTGTCGATTCAGAGTTCGGTCGCACAACCGATCCAGTGCGTATGTATATGCGTGAGATGGGTACTGTCGATTTGCTGACTCGCGAAGGCGAGATCGTGATTGCGAAGAAGATTGAAGCAGGCCTCAAAGATATGGTGATGGCTTTGGCTGCTTGCCCTGTCACCATTGGCGAGATCTTGGCTAATGTAGACAAGATTGCTAGCGGCGAGATGGAGATTGATCAATTTGTTGATGGATTAGTTGATCCAAATGCCGAAGATATTAAGCTTGGACCTGAAGAGCCAGAAATCGACCCAGATGCTGAAGAGGGTGATGAAGAAGGCGGTGAAGACGAAGGTGGAGGCGGTGGCGGTGGCGCAGCTACGGCTAACGCTAAGCAATTAGAGGAGCTAAAGCAGATCTCTCTAGAGAAGTTTGCAATTGTACGTACCCAGTCAGACAAGATGCGTCGTGCTTTTGATAAAGAGGGCTATAACTGTCCAGCGTATATCAAGGCGCAAGAAGCTATTCGTGGCGAGTTACTTGGTTTCCGCTTGACTGCAAAGAGTGTTGAGAAATTATGTGACACCATGCGTTCACAAGTGGATCAAGTTTGGAAGCTCGAGCGCGGAATTGTGAGTTTGTTAGTAGATAAAGTTGGCGTTAATCGCGGCGAAGTATTAAAAGACTTCCCAAAAATGTCGATGAATCTAGAGTGGGTAAACAAGCTGCTCAAAGAAAACAAGCCATACTCAGCATTGCTGCAGCGTAACGTTCCAGCGATTCAGGAGTTACAGCAAAAGTTAATCGATATTCAGACGCGGGTTGTATTACCACTTCCAGAATTAAAAGAAGTGAACAAGCAGATGATCGCTGGTGAGAAGCGTGCGCGTGAAGCGAAACGTGAGATGACTGTTGCCAACTTACGTTTGGTAATCTCGATTGCTAAGAAATACACCAACCGTGGTTTGCAGTTCTTGGATTTGATTCAGGAAGGTAATATCGGTTTGATGAAAGCGGTTGATAAGTTCGAATACCGTCGTGGTTATAAGTTCTCTACTTATGCAACCTGGTGGATTCGTCAGGCGATTACCCGTTCGATTGCTGACCAAGCACGTACGATCCGTATTCCAGTTCATATGATTGAGACAATCAATAAGATGAACCGTATTAGTCGTCAAATCTTGCAAGAGACTGGTCATGAGCCGGATGCGGCAACTTTGGCTCTCAAGATGGAAATTCCTGAGGACAAGATTCGCAAGATTATGAAGATTGCTAAAGAGCCAATCTCCATGGAGACACCAATTGGTGACGATGCGGACTCAAACTTGGGCGACTTCATTGAAGATAGCAATACCTTAGCTCCAGCTGAAGCAGCCTTGCATGATTCGATGCGCGATGTAGTGAAAGACGTTCTAGACTCATTAACACCCCGCGAAGCAAAAGTACTGCGTATGCGCTTTGGTGTTGAGATGAGCACAGACCACACGCTCGAAGAAGTGGGCAAGCAGTTTGATGTGACTCGTGAGCGTATTCGTCAGATCGAAGCTAAGGCACTCAGAAAGATGCGTCATCCAAGCCGTAGCGACAAACTCAAGACCTTCCTCGAAGAGGATTGATCCAAAGACTAACGGGCCTATAGCTCAGTTGGTTAGAGCAGAGGACTCATAATCCTTTGGTCCCAGGTTCAAGTCCTGGTGGGCCCACCAATGAAATCAACGACTTAGGGAGAAATTCCTAAGTCGTTTTTCTTTCTGTGTAGTTGGTGTGTAGCAAATATCGCTGCTAGACCCCAATAGATATATGGCTCTAGCTTGGAGCAATCAACTACTTGTAGATTGTGGTGTGCAGGTGATGAAAGACTGCTATCGGCCAATAACAGTTGATCTAAATAAATGACTTAATGAGAAAAGGCGTAGGTCAACCCTACACGCCCACCCCAGCCTAACTTAGTGTCGATAAGCTTGATGATGCTTTTTCGATGTTGAGTTCAATTTTCTTTATTCGCTCTATCTGTAGAGCTAGTACTTTATCAACAAGAGCTATGCCTGCTTTATCGGGGGTGCCGCAGTCATAGGGCGGCTGTGGATCATATTCTAGGCCAAGTTGCAGCATTTTTGCAGTTTCCTCTCCCGCAAGTTCTGCAGCGAGTACATAAGCAAAATCAATGCCAGCGGTAACGCCTCCACCTGAAATATGGTTACCATCCCGAACTACACGAGCATCAACTGCTTCTGCCCCAAATTTAGCCAGGTATTTTTTCCAGATCCAGTGACAAGCACTTTTTCTACCTCGGAGCAAACCAGCCGCACCAAGAATTAAGGAGCCGTTACATACGGAAGTAATGTATTTCGCTTTATTGCCCTGATTTCGCAGAAAATTAAGAGTATCTTCATCAACCATTTGGTCGCCAATACCAAATCCGCCTGGTACACAAAGGACGTCAAGTTGGGGGCATTCTAAAAATGATGTTGTTGGATTAATGTAAAAGCCAACATCAGTTATTACTGGATTTGTATTCTTCCACACCAAATGAATTTTGGCATTTGGAACGCGACTAAGTACCTGAGCGGGACCCGTTAAATCAAGTTGTGTCAGGTTTGGGAATAGTAAAAAACCAATATTAATTTGAATGCCCACTTTTCCTCTTTCATTATTTGTAACCAGTTTGTCTAAGCGCTCTACCAGCCTACCCCTTTGATTAATTTATACCAGTATGCGCAAAAGAGCAATTCAAAGAATATATTAGTGTCATAATGATTTGCGTCAAAATAATAAACATATTTTTTGATGCGTTGATAGGCTAATCGAGTTCTTTGGAGATAGTTGTAATGGGTGTTAAGAGAATTCCTATTGAAGAGTTAGATTGGGATGATTTAAGGATATTCTTGGCTGTAATGCGCTCAGGTAATTTGAGTCAAGCGGCAAAGATTGTTCATGTAGACCACTCCACCATAAGCCGTCGAATTTCTAAGCTAGAGCTGTGTTTAGGCGGCGCCCTATTTGAACGGCGCAAGGATGGACTTCAAAAAACCCTTTTAGCAGAGCAAATCTTGCCCCAAGTTGAGGCAATGGAGGGTGGGGCAGTTGCTTTGCGCGAAAATTTAACGGGTTGCAGAGGGAGTGAGCCTGCCGGAATAATTCGCGTAGCAATGATGGAGGGTATAGGCTCTTTGTATATAGCTCGTCGGCTTCTAGATCTTTCTTCTATCTACCCTTTATTACGTCTTGAATTGGTCACCTCCCCTCAATTAGTTAATGTAAATCGACGAGAAGCGGATATCTTTCTCAGCTTTTTCAAGCCTGAGGGAAGAGGCATGGAGAGTGAAAATATTGGCTTATTCGCACTATCTTTGTATGGCTCGCAGGAATACTTTGAGTTGCACGGCAAACCAACATCTACAGAGGAGCTTGTAAATCATAAATTCTTGAGCTATATAGATGATCTGATTCAAGTTGACACGGTAAGGTGGTTAGATGAAGTTGTATCTACTCCGAGAATCGTATTCTCTTCTAATAGTATGTTGGCACAAATGGCAGCCGCTTCTTCTGGCTTAGGTCTAGTGCTTTTGCCTCGATTTGCTGTAGCAAATGAGCCCAGATTAATTCCAATCCTGACAAATCAAGTTTGTGTCACTCGTGAACTTTGGCTTAGTGTTCATGCTGACTTGAGGTATTCAACTCGTATTAATGCAGTATTTAACTATCTAAAAGACATTATTTCGGCAGATCAAGGCTTTTTGAATGGCCATGGTTGACTAAAGTTATGTGACTGTGGATCTACCCTATCTTGAATCCATGCTATCACCACTAGGATCTTTTCATGCCTAGGTAGCGAGGTAGTGACTCAATGCTTTTAATCCAGCTCACAATATTTTCATATTGGGCTAAATTTATTCCACCCTCAGGGGAGTGTGCCGTGTACGAATACATAGCAATATCAGCAATAGTCGGATTTTTATCTGTACACAAAAATTTCGATTTAGATAACTCTAAATCCATGGACGATAGCAATTTGTCACTTAGTTCTTGCGCACGAGAATCCGCTGTGCGTTTAAAGACTCTTGCGGCCCTTAAGTTTGCAACTCCAAATGCAAGCGGACCAGCTGCTGCACTTAGCCATCTTTGAATTTGGGCTTGCTTTATGGGATTGACAGGAAGCCACACTGATAAGGGATCATATTTGAGGGCAAGGTATATAAGTATTGCGTTACTGTCTGCAATAATTAAATCGCCATCTCGCATCACAGGGACTTGACCAAAGCTATTTAAATCTAAGAAAAAATCAGTTTTGTGCTCACCTTCGGGGAGATTGATATTAATAGTTTCAAAGGAAATATCTAGTAATGACAAGAATAGCCTTACCTTATGGCAGTGACCAGAAAGCTCAAAATCATAAAGCTTTATTGATTGCTCAGAATCCACCGAAACCGTATTTAGCATATCGATTTATTATCATCCAGCATTGCTGAGGGCAGCACGATCAATATTTGCCTTATCTTGTTCATGTGATTGACTGGATTCTCTAACCCAGCTAATCGGTTCAATTCGTTTATTAGAAACGCGGAGATCAAAAACATCAAAGCGATTGTAATATCCCACAACATCATGAAATTGTTTAGGCTCAACGCATTTACTTAGATCAAATTCAGCATAAATAATTTTTTCATCATCCTGTGCAAATTCACCCGTTACTGCTCCGGTAGGATCTACAAAGAAAGATGCTGCTTTTGGTGTTTTGTCAAGAATCTCTGCAACCGATGGATCCCGATTTATTAAAAAATCACGAGTGTAAGTATCTAAGACGCTAGCCGAAACTATTCCAAATGCCTTTGCTTCAAAAGAATGTGCAGACGCCCTGATTTTATTTGCAGCAAGGTTGTCATAGTTATCACCACTTGCTGGCCTTTTTGTTGGCCAAATCGGTGGCCAGCTAGAAATATGAATTTGTTCGCTTTGAGTCATTAGTGTGTAGCGAGCCAATGGATTTGTATTTTCTCCGCATATTAAATTTCCAATATTGCCTAGGCGCGTCTTCGAAACCTTTAGTCCAGCTCCATCACCAGGAGCCCAAACGAGCTTTTCGTAAAAGGTTGGCATTAATTTGCGATGATGGTTCAGAATTTGACCTTGATCATCAAAAAGTAAATTTGAATTCCATATGCAGCCAACGCTTGAGTGGCTTTTTTCACTAATCCCAACTGAAACAAAGATGTTATTTTTCTTTGCAGCTGTGGATAACGTTTTAATTTCTGGACCATCTATGTAGATGCTCTCTTCAACTATTTTTTTAAATAGGTCGTGATTATCAATCGGCGCCCAAAGAGCTAGCCAGATAGGGAATCCAGGGATAAATGATTCTGGAAAAGTTACTAATTGGGCGCCACTCTTAGCCGCTTCTTCAATAAATGAAACTGCTTTTGCAACTGTTTTAGCTCTATTCATAAAAACAGGTGCAACATGCGCTACTGCTACTTTAGTGATTTGATTGGTTTCCATTGGTAGGCCCTCTTGATAGTGAATTCATTCTATGTTGATAATTTTTTTATTGAATGAGCATATTTACACGATTGTTTGCAATTTTGCGTACAGGGGGTTTCTACTAAGGAATAGGTATGTTTGTTATGACTAAATGTCTGCACAAAAATGAATCATCATGCACTAATAAGGCGCGTTTAATTTAAAAAGATTTGGATTGATTGCTACTGATTTGAGCTCATTTAATTTTCAAGCAGCAATCCTTAAGAGTATGCTTAAACGTGCAAAGCATGTTGCAAAATTTCACATATATCATTTCATTGTTGTGTAATAAATTGAGGCTATGACAACTAATCTCCCATCATCATGAGCAGTACCATCGCGGTCTTAGCCATTAATGGCCTTGTGTTTGGCTTAATCATCGCGCTTATAGCATTAGGGTTATCCATTATCTTTGGATTGCTGGATGTGATTAATCTTGCCCACGGCGATTTCTTCATGGTGGGCACAGTGCTCACTTACGTTATCTTCACTGTATCCGGCCTGTTTTGGCCGGCTTTCATATTAGTCCCACTTATAGGTTTTTTACTTGGAGCGCTTATTCAAAAGCTAGTGATGGAAAGGCTTAGAAATGCGGCCGAGCTGTCGATCGTTGCCACATTTGGCTTGTCTATGATTATCCAAGAAGTTGTGCGTATGACTTTTGGCGCTGCACCAAAGCGCTTGGTTTCGCCAATTCAAGGTACTTTTGATCTATTGGGTGTTGAGTATGATATTTATAGAATAGTCGCCGCCTTGATATCAGCCGCGGCGATTACTTGTTTCTTCCTATTCTTAAATAAGACCAAGCTGGGAACATGGATGCGCGCCGTAAGGCATGACCGAGATAGTGCTACAGCCCTAGGCATTCCTACGCAATCTATTTTCTGGATTACGTTTGGTCTCGGGTTTGCAATGGCAACCTTAGGTGGCATAGTGGCTGCCCCAATAACAACCGTTGACTTTCGGGCTGGGGTAGACATACTTCCATTTTGTTTTATGGCGGTGATTATTGGCGGTCTTGGAAACTTGCCGGGAACAGCGGCAGCAGCAGTACTGCTTTCGTTCCTAGAGGGTGTTATTTCTGGATTTACTGATCCAACCATTGCGCGAATATTCTCACTGGTATTAATGAGTGCTGTTTTATTGTTCCGACCACAAGGTCTTTTTAAGGGGTTGGCAAAATGAGGATACCCATTGTTAACAAAATCCTCACATATCTTCTGCTCGCCATTCTTTTAGCAGCACCTTGGATCATCCCAGTAATTGGGGATGCCTTCTGGATGAGCATTCTTACAGAGATTCTAATTTGGTCTTGTTTTGCTGCAAGTATCAATTTTTTATTCGGATATGTTGGCCTACTTTCTTTCGGACAGGCTCTCTACTTCGGATGTGGTATGTACGGAGTGGCACTGGGCTTAACAATGCTGGGTTTAGGCTTTTGGGGTTCTTTTCTTTTGGGCGTGTCGTCGGCTGGATTAATGGCTTTAATTACAGGGGCTCTAGCAGTTCGACTGACTTGGCATTATTTTGCAATAATTACAGTCGTTTTTTCCCTCATTTTCTACTTCATCGCATTAACCATTAAGCCAATTACTGGCGGAGATGACGGGGTAAATTTTACTGCACCTGAACTTTTTAAGTTTGGAGATTTAATACTTACGATTTCAAACCCTACAACTCAATACTTTTTTATTCTTGCTGTAGTTACATTGTTGTTTTTTATATTCAAGCGGCTCGTTTCAAGTCCGTTGGGAAAATCGCTAATGGCAGTTAGGGATAACGAAACGCGTGCCGCTCTAATTGGCCTAAATGTTTACCGATTAAAACTGACAGCATTTGTGATTTCAGGTATTTTTGCGGGAATCTCAGGCGCGCTATTTGCTCTGTTTGGACGATATGCGTCAGTTTCATACATGTTCTATCACGTATCGGGCGAAGGTGTCGTGTGGGCAATCCTTGGGGGAGCCGGCACTTTAGCTGGGCCATTTGTAGGCACAGCTCTCTTCATTCTTATTAGAGAGGTTATCTCTAGTTATTGGCAACACTACGCGTTGATTGTGGGTGCGATCGCCATATTAGTCGTAATTTACGCGCCCAAGGGGATTGTAGGGATGTGGAATCAAATTTTATTAAAGAAGAGTGGGGGCGATAAAAAATGAGTGCTAAGCCTTATCTTCAAATAAATAACCTTACCAAAGCATTTGGTGGACTTTTGGCAGTAAATGACGTTAGCTTAAGTTTTAAGCTGGGCGGAATAAATGCAATTATTGGTCCGAACGGGGCAGGTAAGACAACTTTATTTAATTTAATTACCGGGTTTATTCAGTCAGACTCAGGGTCAATCAAATTTGAAGGTCAAGAAATTACCAACCTAAAGCCATTTGAAATTTCACGCATTGGCATTAAACGAACGTTACAAATTAAGAGTATTTTTCCGTCAATGACTACCTACGAGAATTTGTGGGTTACGGCCAATGCCCATACCAAAAACTTACATCCATTTGCTAATGCTTCTAAATTTACTGGTATCGATAATCGCGTCTCAGCCATAATTGAAAAGCTTAACTTGGAGCGGATTGCCCATCTGCAGGCTGGATCGCTATCTTATGGTGATGTAGCGGTTTTAGAAATTGGAATGGCAATGATTGCAGAGCCAAAGCTAATACTCTTCGATGAGCCAGTTTGCGGTATGAGCCCAGCTGAAACTGAAAAGGTTGTTGAGAAGATCATTGATTTGTCAAAGGAAGTGCATGTGGTAATTATTGAACATGATATGGAAGTAGTGTTCAAAATGGCGGATCACATAACTGTAATGGCATTTGGAAAAGTATTCGCTGCAGGAACTCCAGAAGAAATTTCAAGAAACGATGGCGTTAAGGAGATTTATTTTGGTAGCGATGAATTGGAATTGTCATGACATCAAATGAGATTTTGCTTGAGCTAAAAGATGTGAAATCATCATATGGGAAGGTGAACGTTTTGCGTGATCTTTCTTTTAGACTTTACCAAGGCGAGTCATTAGCAATTCTAGGTAGGAATGGTGTTGGGAAAACCTCTACATTAAAGACGATTATGGGTTTATTGAAATGCCAGTCTGGAACAATTCAGTTTGAAGGAAAGTTAATCAATACGATTTCGCCTTATCAAATTCCTCGAATGGGTGTTGGTTATGTACCGCAAGGTAGGGGACTTTTCCCGAACTTGACCGTTAAAGAAAATCTGTATTTAGGATACAAAAAGGAGTGTTCACCGGATCTTTCTGATTACATTTTTGAGCGTTTTCCGAGGCTCAAAGAGAGGCTCAATCAGCAGGCAGGCACTTTGTCTGGCGGTGAGCAGCAAATGTTGTCTATAGCAAGAATATTGCTGATTCATCCAAAGATCATTTTGCTGGATGAGCCTACTGAAGGAATTATGCCCATTTTAGTGTCTGAAATTAGAGAGGAAATAAAAAGGATAAACGGAGCGGGAATCGGAATATTGCTGGTAGAGCAAAACGTCCAAACAGCAATTCGGTTATGTAGTCGTATTTTGGTTATGGATAAAGGAAGCATTATTTTTGAAACAAAAACGGATGACGTACGAAGTAATCCTGAAATTCTTCATGAACATTTGGGAATGCATGTTTAGTGGTTTATTAATAACTAAAGGGAGATTCAAATGAAAAAAATTAAAAGTAATATTGATGTTATTAATCCAGGCCGTCGGACATTAATGGACTACGCCTTGAAGGGTGGAGTCGCTGCAGGTTTGGCAAATATGACTATTGTGAGTAACCTATTTGCACAATCAGCCGGCCCCATCATTATTGGCCATCATGCTGAGCTTACTGGCGGTTTTTCATCATGGGGGTACTGGCATGACAAATGTGCACGTAAGGCCGTTGAATTAATTAATGCACAAGGCGGTATCGCTAATCGCAAGGTGGAATTAGTAACGGAAGATACTGAATCCAATCCAGCAACTGGAGCTAGAAAGTTAAGAAATCTAATTCAGCGAATGAATGCTGAATTCGTAACTGGCTCTGTTCACTCTGGTGTAATGTTGGCCTCCATTCCAATTGCCACTGAACTAAAAGTACCTTACTTCTCAACTGGTGAGGCTACTGAGGCTACTGGCTCTAAAGGCACTCGATATAGCTTTAGAACAGGTAGCGATACCTATTCCCTTGCAGCAGCCGGTGTTCCATGGGCAATGGAAAATTTAGGAAAAAAATGGTGTGTTGTTTATGCTGACTATGCATGGGGACAAAGTCATTTTGCTGAAGCAAAAGCGGTTGTTGAGAGAATGGGCGGAAGCATTACAAAGGGTATTCCTGTTCCTCTGGATGCCAAAGATTTAGTTCCATATTTGACTCAAATTCCACCAGATACAGATGTAGTCTTTTCTATCTTCTTTGGACCTTTGGCAGTGGCCTACTTTACTCAGGCTAAATCAATGGGTGTAGATAAGAAAGCTAAGCTCTATTCGATTTCTGGAACGATTGAGGCTATTGATCCAGATGCCTTAAGTGGTGCTGCAGAGGGCGTCTACATTTTAGAAAACTTTCCACGTAACACAAAGTATAAAGATGATGCGCCCCATAAAGAATTCAATCGAATTTTAGAAATTGACGATACTTATGCACGTGAAAAGAATTCAAATCGCGTAATGGCTAAATCCCATTGCTGGCAAGCGTGGGAAAACATCTATGCACTCAAGGCTGCTATTGAGGCTTCTGGTTACAAATCACGCAAAGATATGCCTGGAGCAATCCAAGCGCTAGAAGGCTTGCAGATGAAAAACTCATTAGCACACCCAGAGGGCGATAAAATTTTGCGTAAGGAAGACCATAGCGGCATTACAGACCACTATATCAGCCGTATTGAGGGTGGTAAATTTGAAGTGAAGAAAAAGGTCTCTAAGGAAGAATTAGCTAAGAATCTACCTGTGCGCTTTAATTTAAGCTCTCAACCCACTTAATATAAAAAAGATCCAAGTGAGCTGACCTACAAAAGTTGGATAGTTTTATTAGCCTATCAGAAGGGATTGAGCTGGGTATTGCACCGGACTCAATCCCTTTAGTTTTTGTTCGATGTTTTTTCTATAGGGTAGTGCGATAAGCTATTCGATGAAGATTATCGGCCTTTTGCCGGCGTTCCCTTATTAAAACCTTCCGGATAGCCGTGCAATAAATCCGAGGTCGGAAGCGATTTATCACTATCGAAGTTTTTAGACCTTCGTGTTACTTTAAGTAGCGCTTAAAAATCGTTCATAAACTACTTTGGAGCAACGAAGTGTTAGATGGTTGCTCTAAAAATCCTTTGGTTTTAAAAACCAAAGAACGAACTAGTACTTCCTTTAAATCCATGAATTTACTTACACATTTGCTTACACATCGACACTGACCACCCGCAGACCCCCTGTTTATATGGGTCTACCTTGGGTGTCTGCTCTCATAAGAAAGAAGCCCAAGGGGTCTTGTAACAAAGACCTCAATAGATTCAAGAGGTTAGTGGTGAATTAGGTAGTCAAAATTGCTTACACACCGCTTACACACCGGAGCAAAAACCGAGGTGTGTAGTAAATGCGGTTTTAGTGTGGTTTTGAAGTGGTAAGCACCAGCAGTAAGGTGTGTAGTAAATGAAAGTTTTAGGGCCCATAGCTCAGTTGGTTAGAGCAGAGGACTCATAGCGAAAGTTGTGCCTTATGCGTGGAAACTGCATAAGGGATGGTGTCAAATTCGGAGAAAGCTAAATGCAGCCAAAAGCTGCACAAGCTAACGCCGAGCCAAGCTTCAGTATGAAAGTGCTGTTGAAGGTGTAGAGACTAGACGGCACCCATCTAAGTAAGGATGTAAATCTTTATATGATGAAGGCATAGTCCAGGGAGTAGTGAAAGCTACACAAACCGGAATCCTTTGGTCCCAGGTTCAAGTCCTGGTGGGCCCACCAGAAAAGCAAACCCCAGTTAGAGATAGCTGGGGTTTTGTCTTTTGAGCGTTACTTTGAGTAACGCTGAGCAATTCGAAGTAAAAATTTTTGCAAACAAGGGTTTTCACTAGCTTGATTGGCTATGTTTTTCCCATTTTTTACTAGTATCCTACTGAAATCCCAATTGAACTTCAGTAAGGAATGTATGAAAAAATTGCACGGAATTAAAGCTCTTGCGTTTGACGCTTATGGAACGGTGTTTGATGTTCACTCAGTTGTTGCTTTGGCTGAAAAGATGTACCCAGGGAAAGGCAAGGAGTTAAGTCAACTTTGGAGATCAAAGCAAATTGAATATATGTTTTTGAGAACCATTATGGGTAGATATATACCCCATAACCAAAATACAGAAGCAGGCCTTAAGTATTCATTGAAATATTTAGGGCTTCCTGGAGGAACAAGTGAGAGAGGTGCCTTAATGGATGCCTACGAAAGGTTATCTCCCTTTGAGGATGCTAGGCAGACTCTTCCTAAATTGAGTGGACTTAAGAGGGCAATCCTATCTGTTGGAACCCCATCATTACTAACAAATTTAGTTGGCAACGCAGGAATTACGGATCAATTTGACGCCTTATTAAGTGTGGATGAGGTCAAAGTTTATAAGCCACATCCAAGAACTTATCAGTTGGCAACTGATAAGTTCGATCTCCAAAGACATGAAATTGGATTTGTTACATCAAATTACTTTGATGTAGCTGGTGCCAAAGCATTCGGGTTTCAGGTGATTTGGATTAATCGGAATGGTGCAATCCCTGACGAGGTGGGCCTTCTTCCTGATGTTGCATTAACTTCGATAGCCGAAATTCCAAATCTTCTTGGCTAAGCAAATAAACTTTTAAAGGGGGCTGTAAATGTCAACTCAAAGCACAAATAATTCTGTAAACAGCAAAAGGGTCATTACTGAGGCGGAGCGAAAAATACTCATTGCTTCATCTTTAGGTACTGTATTTGAATGGTATGACTTCTTTTTATATGGATCTTTGGCAGCTGTAATAGCGAAGCAATTTTTTGCCAAGGCCGATCCAACAACGGGACTTATTTTTGCTTTATTAGCCTTTGCGGCAGGCTTTATCGTTCGCCCATTTGGCGCCCTCGTATTTGGTCGACTTGGGGACATGATCGGTCGCAAATATACCTTTTTAATGACCATCCTCATTATGGGCTTATCGACCTTTGGTGTTGGTTTGCTGCCTGCATATGAAAGTATAGGTATTGCAGCGCCGATTATTCTGATTTCGCTTAGGTTGTTGCAAGGTCTTGCGCTTGGCGGAGAGTATGGCGGTGCTGTAGTTTATGTAGCGGAGCATGCGCCGAATAATCAACGGGGGCAATTTACTGCTTGGATACAGACTACCGCAACCTTGGGGCTATTTCTATCACTGTTAGTAATCCTATCAACGAGACTATTCTTGGGTGAGGCGGCCTTTGGAGATTGGGGTTGGCGCATCCCGTTCTTGGTATCCATCATTTTGCTAGGAATCTCTGTATGGATTCGCATGTCTATGAGCGAGTCGCCTGTGTTTGCCAAAATGAAAGAGGAGGGGGCTGAGTCAAAAGCCCCATTAACAGAGTCATTCCTGCGTTGGAAAAATTTGAAAATTGTATTGATAGCATTGTTTGGTATCACCGCCGGATTAGGGTGTGTTTGGTATACGGGTCAATTTTATGTACTACTTTTCTTGACGCAAACACTTAAGGTTGATAGCGTTACTGCGAATTTAATTGTGGCTGGGGCGCTTTTACTCGCCACCCCATTCTTTTTGATATTTGGCACGCTATCAGATCGTATTGGAAGAAAAAAAATTATTCTGACTGGAATGGCATTGGCTGTGCTGACCTATTTCCCAATATTTAAAGGTCTGACACATTATGCGAATCCTGCTCTAGAGATGGCATTAAAAAATTCCCCTGTAGTTGTGGTAGCAGATCCTGGGGATTGTCAATTTCAATTTAACCCCACTGGAACTAAGAAATTTACCTCTTCTTGTGATATTGCTAAGGCAAAGTTAGTAGCTGCATCAGTTAACTATCATGTTGAGAATGCGGTGCCCGGAACAATTGCGAGCGTTAAAGTTGGCGATAAGATTGTTAATTCATTTGACTCAGTGGGACTCTCAAAAGAAGAGGCTGCACTAAAAATGAATAATTTTGCAAAAGAGCTGAGCGCTACCATTTCAGAGGCTGGTTATCCTCAAAAAGCAAATGTAGATGAGATCAATAAACCAATGGTTTTCTTGCTGGTATTTTTGCTTGTAATCTATGTAACGATGGCTTATGGACCAACAGCGGCAGCCTTGGTTGAGCTCTTTCCAACCAAAATTCGCTATTCTTCCCTCTCGCTGCCCTATCATATTGGCACTGGTTGGTTTGGGGGCCTAATGCCTACAACAGCCTTTGCTCTAGTGGCCTTAGAGGGCGATATTTACTATGGACTCTGGTACCCGGTAATTATTGCGGCAGTGACTGTAATTTTTGGCTTGATATTTTTACCGGAAACTAAAAATGTGGATATAAAATTATAAAAACCTAGTTTCAGGCGAAAATGGTGGGGTTTAATATCCTCACTATTTTCAATACCTAAATCCTGCTGTGAAATTAAAAAATACTGAATTAAAAAATACCGGAAAAAAGAAGCGACTAGTCTTGCAAAAGACTGACATCATCAGCTTGGCTGATAAGGTGTACGCTGAGCTTGAGGAAATGATCGTCACTCTTCAATTTAAGCCGGGACAGATGCTTTCTGAGTCAGAGTTGGGCGAGATGCTTCAAGTCAGCAGAACGCCGATTGGAGAGGCTCTCCAACGATTAGCTAGGGAGGGATTAGTTAACATCCTTCCGCGTCGGGGAATTGTTGTCACCGAAATCAATATTGCTGATCAGTTAAAGCTTTTGGAATTTAGGTGTGTAGTATCTCGATTTGCTGCCGGATCTGCTGCAAGACGTTCAGGTGATGAAGAGCGTAAGCAAATGCAAGCAATTGCTGATCAGCTTTTGGGTGCAGTCAAAACAAGAGACGGTCATGCACTTTTGCAGGCTGATAAAGCCTTTCATGATCATTTTTCCACTTGCGTGAGAAATGAATTTGCATCTAGGGCATTAGATTCTTTAGATTCTTTATCGCGGAGATTTTGGTTTGTTTATCATCAAAGCCAGGATGATGCGGAATCTGGAAAACTGCACGCAAACCTCGCTTTGGCAATCTCTAATGGCGACTCTAAAGCCGCTGAAAGGGCTTCGGATGAGTTATTTGAGAGTCTGGAAAAGTTTGTCCATCAAACACTAAAAAGATAGTTTGAAGGCATAGTCCAGGGAGTAGTGAAAGCTACACAAACCGGAATCCTTTGGTCCCAGGTTCAAGTCCTGGTGGGCCCACCAGAAAAGCAAACCCCAGTTAGAGATAGCTGGGGTTTTGTCTTTTGTAAGTCAAGATGATAGAGTTTCCATTAAAAAATTGCAAAAGTCATTAAAGGCTACTTTATGGATTCAAGTAAACAGATTGCTCATCTAGGTTTTATTCAGGGTGTTATTAATCGATTGGGATCAAATTCATTCTTGCTAAAAGGGTGGAGCATAACTTTAGTTGCTGCATGCTTTGCTTTAGCCACTAAAGATGCAGAAAAGAAATTTCTATTACTTGCTTATTTTCCAGTGTTTATGTTTTGGGTTTTAGATGGATATTTTTTATATCAAGAAAGGCTGTATAGAAAATTATATGAAGGGGTAGCTAGCGGTGAAATTCCTAGCTCTTTATTTGTCATGAGTACTGGTGGTGTAGTCAATCAGACACCTTCATTACTGGCAGCCCTGTACTCAAGAACATTGCTTATTTTTCACGGGTGTATTGTATTGTTGGTTAGTGTTGCTGTGTACTTATATCTAGTACGTAGCTAACAATAGGAGAGTCTTTATGGCCAGAAGAGTATTTTTTAGCTTCAAATATAAAGATGTTTCTAGAGCTATGATCGTCAGAAATAGTTGGGTTACTCAGGGTAGGGATGCGGCTGGGTTTATTGATGCAGCAGATTTCGAAAAAATTAAAAGACAAGGCGATACCTCCATTAAAAATTGGATTGATAACCAATTAAGGGGCACTTCAGTAACAGTTGTATTGATTGGCGATAAAACTTGCAACAGCCGTTGGGTGAAATATGAGATTCAAAAGAGCATAGCTATAGGCAATGGATTACTAGCAATTGATGTAAGTAAAATAAAAGATTTACAAGGGCAGACTACAGATCGTTGCGGACGAATGGTTTCGAATGAATATCCACTTTATTACTGGAATAAGGATGATGGATATGAAAATATGGGTTCATGGATTGAAAAGGCTGCTAGAAAGGCTGGATATTAATCAAGCGTTACTTAAAGTAACGCTTAGACTTCCAAAAAACCTCCATTAACTGCCACAACTAGCCACACTTTCTTTTGGCTAAATTGACCCTGATAATTCAGCCAACTTGGTTGCTCTAGCTTAGGCTCTGAAGCTAAAGTATATGTATGGCAACTAAAAAAGAAAGTACACATCAACTCATACACCGTAACCTAACCCTCTATCAACGCGAGCATAGTGCCGTGTGGCAATGTCGCTATAAGGTGGATAACAAGTGGATACGAGCAACTACTAAAGAGACTCAACTTGATTTAGCGGTGAATAGGGTTAAAAGGGCCTCAGAGCGCATATAAGTACTATTTATTCAGGGTTTCTTGTCAATCCTTGATCAAAAACTTTACAATAATTTCATAAAACTTTACAATAATTTCATAAAACTTTACAAAAATAGACATGAAATTTGCCAATACAAAGCGCTCCCAAGAAGTACGTCAGTTCTTAGTGGATGGCGTTAAAGCTAATCAACTCGATTTAGCTCATGCCGCAATGGAAAGGTTTGGCCTTACTAGGCAGGCTATCCATGCTCATTTTGCAGCCTTAGTTAAGGATGGATTTTTAGCTTCCAGCGGCAGTACAAAGGCGCGGGTATATCAGTTAGGTGTAAAGCGATTTCATGATGGTCTATTTAAATTAAAGGGGCTAGAGGAGTCTGAAGTCTATTCGCGTGATTTTGGTGAAATATTTAATGGCTTGCCTAAAGAAATTGCCAATATTTGTCATTACGGTTTTACTGAAATGCTAAATAACGCCATTGATCATTCGGAAGGCACAGAGGTCTATATTCATGTAGAAAGAACGCCCGATCTTATTTCAATATCAATTATTGATAATGGCGAGGGAATTTTTAACCATATCGCTAGATTATTAAAGCTGCATGATCCACGTGAGTCTATTTTGGAGTTGAGCAAAGGAAAGCTCACTACAGATCCAAGTAATCATACTGGGCAAGGAATCTTTTTCTCATCACGTGCTTTTGATGAATTTTTTATTTTCTCTGGTGATTTAGTCTTTACGCATGCGGACGACTCGGGAATAGACTTTTTACTTCATAACGAAAAAAGTCATCAAGGAACTAGGGTTGTCATGAAGATAGCGCTTAATTCAGAAAGAATATTGCGTACAGTATTTGATAGTTTTAGCGGCACGGAAGACGAAGATTACGCGTTTAATAAAACTGTTGTGCCCGTTAAGCTAGCTCTATACGAAGGTGGCCAGCTTATTTCGCGTTCACAGGCGAAGCGTATTTTAAATCGCGTTGATCGTTTTAAGACAGTGCTACTAGACTTTAAGGGTGTTGAGTCAATTGGTCAGGCATTTGCAGATGAAGTATTTCGTGTTTTTGTTAAACAAAATCCACAAATTACAATTCACTCTATAAATGAGAGCCTAGAGGTTAAAAAAATGATTAAGGCTGCTCAAAGTAATTGTGGGTAAAGACTGGACGGCACCCATTCAGGTCAAGTAATGGAGATGACGAATTCATAGTCTAGGGAGTTGTGAAAGCTACGCAAACTGGACTCCTTTATTACAGGTTCAAGTCCTGGTGGGCCCACCAGAAATGAAAATACCAACCTTCGGGTTGGTATTTTTTTGAGTGTTACTTAAAGTAATAGTTGGAAAAGCGGATTTGCAGATTATGAATAATTAGTTAATATCTTATTCAGCAGTTATGCCTGTAAGGCGGATAATCTCAGCCCATTTTTTATTTTCACTCGCCATATATATTCCAAAGTTTTGAGGGCTCTGACTGGGCGTAACCATATTGCCCGCCTCCTCAAAAGTTGTCTTCAGAGCTTTGTTATTCAAGGCGCTAGTAATACCTTGAAAAAGAGCATCAATCTTATCTCGAGGTGTTTTGATCGGAGCCCACATGCCAAACCATGATTCCTGAATTGTTAACTCATTTTTCATTATTTCATTTAGTGTTGGCACATCTGGTAATTGTGTTAAACGATTTTTACTTGTTACGGCAAGTGCACGTACTTTTCCTCCTTTGATCAATGGTACGGCTGTACCTGCTATTGGAAAGGCAAATTGTGTATCGCCTCGGATTAAAGACGTAGCAATTTCCACCGATCCTTTTAACGGGATATGAATTACCTTTAAATTGTTCAATGTTACAAATGTTGCCCCGGCAATATGTGCTGAAGTGCCAATCCCGCCAGATCCATAATTCATAGATCCAGGACTGGCTTTGGCAGCAGCAATAACATCTTCAACTCTTTTATATGGAGAGTCTGCTGAAACCATCATCACGGTTGGGAAGGAGTACATATTGCTGATGGGCGCAAAATCCGTTAAGGGGCTAATTGAAATTTCTGGCTTAATAATTTTTTGAATTAATTGTATGTTTGATCCGAGCATAAGGGTGTAGCCATCAGGGGCTGACTGAGCAGTAAATTGAGTCGCTAGTACACCGCCGGCACCGACTTTATTTTCAATAATCACGGATTGCTTAAATGTTTCGCCCAGAAAAGGAGCCGCTTGTCTTAGCTGTATATCTGGGCCACCCCCAGCCGCGTAGGGGCAAACTATCTTAATTGAGTTGCTCGGAAATCCTGTCTGACTGTATGACACAAACGGATATAGGCCAATACTGGGAATGGTAATGAGAAACTCTCGGCGCTTCATATTATCTCCTTATTTTCTTATTTCAGATCTTATTGATTCATGTCAATCACAATTCTGCCCTTCGATTTTCCTGCTAGCGTGAGATCTAGATGATGTGCTAATTCCTCAATACTTATGATACTGGCGATTTCTTTTAGATGAGTTGGGTGATATTCATTCGCAATCTTTTTCCAAACTTTTTCTCTTATATTCATAGGTGAATTTGCATTGATACCAATCAAACGGATTCCTCTGAGAATAAATGGAATTACAGTAGTCTCAAGTTCTGCTCCACCAGCATTTCCAAAGGCCGCAATTACTCCGCCTGGTTGCATCACGCGAGTGATCCAAGATAAAGTAGAGCCGCCAACTGAGTCAATTGCTCCTGCCCATTGCGCTTTTTCAAGTGGCTTAAATTTACTCTCTGATGAAATTCGTGTAATGACTTCAGTGGCACCGAGGTTTTTAAGATATTCCGCCTCATTTGGTTTGCCACTCATAGCGGTAACTTGATAACCTCTTTTCGATAACATATCAATTGCAATAGTGGCTACACCGCCAGTTGCTCCGGTTACTAGGATTGGACCGCTTAGTGGATTGAGGCCGTTTAGCTCCATTAAGTCAAGAGATAGTCCTGCCGTATAACCTGCTACACCGATAGTAGCGGCATCAAGAAGCGTAATGCCTTGAGGTATTTTCATTACCCAATCTGCATTCACGCGTGCATATTGGGCATGCCCACCATCATGATCTACTCCCAGCCCGCAACCATTTACTAATACCTCATCACCTGGGCTAAAGCGTGAATCAAGCGATTCAACCACTATGCCAGTCAAATCAATACCGCTAATTCTTGGCCATTCACGAACTATATTATTAAGACCTTTCGAAGCCAATGCATCCTTATAGTTAATACTAGAATATGCTACCTTGATGATCACATTGCCGGGGCTTAAAGAGTCCAATTGAATGGATTCAATTTTTCTGGTGACTGCTCCATCTAAGGAGTAAAGGCGAAAAGCTTTAAAAGGTGTATTCATGTTATTGGGCTTTGATGTTGGCTTGTTTGGTAACTTGTGACCACTTGATTGTTTCAAGTCTGATATGTTCAGCAAACTCGGTAGGAGTACTTCCAACAAATTCCACCCCTTGTTTTTGCATGCCCTCGCGAACATCAGGCATCTTTATGACTGTCTGAATGGCGCTATTTAGGCGATTGATAATAGGAGTTGGTGTGCCTGCTGGCGCCAAAATTCCCCACCAGGAATATGCTTCCATTGGGTATCCTAGCTCTTTTAATGTTGGAACATTAGGCGTAATGCTTGCCCTACTCGGCATGGCAATTGCTAATGGGACTGCATTGCCCGCGTTAACTTGCGCCATTACTGGACCATAATTATCAAAACTTAACTGAACCTGTCCGCCAATAAGGGCGGTTGTTGCTTCTGAGCTTCCCTTGTAAGGGATGTGATGTAGATTGCTTTTGGAGTCACTTTTAAATAGCTCTCCAGCCAAATGTCCAATGCTGCCATTTCCCGGTGTTGAATAAGATAGGCCGTCGGGTGTTGATTTTGCTTTAGCAAGTAACTCAGTAACACTTTTAATATTTGAATTATTTGTAACAAAAATATAAACGGGAACTTTGGTAATAAGCGTTATCGGAGCTAAATCCTTTTGAGTATCATAAGGCAATTTCTCAAATAATGCGGGATTTGTTGCAAGGTTTGCCGTACCCATTAACAAGGTATAGCCATCGGCAGGGGCTTTTGCAACTGCGAGTGTTCCTGTTTGTGTTGAGGCACCTGGTTTATTTTCAACAATTATTGTTTGGCCAAGTATTGGCCCTAATTTCTGACCAATCGTTCTCGCAACATTATCCGCACCACCACCTGCGGCGTAAGGGACAATAATTTTGATGGGGCGATTAGGATAGCTTGCATCCTGCCCAAAAGCGTTAAAAGCAGATGTTACGCAGAGCAAAGAAAAAATCGTTATATGAAGTTTATTTTTCATTATTTCTCCAAAAAATTAAATTGTTAGTTAAAGGTATGTCCTGCTTTTTTGAACGTATTTCTAGCGATGTTTAGTTGATGAATTTGACTCGTTCCTTCATAGAGGCGGAAAAGACGCACATCTCGATAAAATCTCTCAATCGGGTTATCGGAAATATAACCATATCCACCTAGTATCTGTACACAACGATCTGCAACCCTTCCACACATTTCTGAGGAGAAATATTTGCAGATGGAAGCTTCCATGCTGACATCTTCTCCAGAGTCACGTTTTCGAGCAGTTTCCAAAACAAGTGCTTTAGCAGCGTAAATTTCAGTTTGACAGTCTGCAATCATCGCCTGCACTAATTGAAAAGTGCCAATAGGCTTGCCAAATTGCTCTCTGACAGATGCGTAATTCACAATTTCATCTAACATGCGAATGGCTGGACCAATACAAAGTGCTGCTAAATGTATGCGCTGCTTATTTAATACTTTCATTGCAGTTTTAAAGCCCGCACCCTCTATCCCAATCAGATTGCTAGCAGGAATACGGCAGTTTTCGAAATGCACTTCTGAAACTGGGGATCCTGCTTGCCCCATTTTTTTATATGGACTACCAACAGTGAGTCCCGGCGTATTTCTTTCTATTAAAAATGCGGAAACACCATCGGACTTAGGCTTGCTCTGATCTGTTCTTGCCATAACGGTAAATAGATCAGATATGGGTGCATTGGTAATAAAGCATTTGGTGCCATTTAAAATGAAATCATTTCCCTCTTTTCTTGCCGAAGTTTTTAAAGAGGCAGCGTCAGAGCCTGCATCAGGCTCGGTAATTGCAAAGCATCCAGTAATTTCACCGCTGGCTAGTCTAGGTAAATATTTTTCTTTTTGTGCTTCTGATCCATCGGCAACCAAAGCCTCAGACCCAATTCCAGTGTTGGTTCCTACTCGCGCACGAAAGGCAACGGAGCATTGCGATATTTCCATAGCGGCCAATACCAGTTCTTCAGTCGTCATGCCGAAACCGCCATATGTCTCTGGAATTGAGAATCCAAATAGTCCGAACCCAGCCATATCGGTCACTAAATCTGGGGGTACCTCATCTAGTAATTCAACTTCCGCTTCACGAGGAATAAGTTTATTCTGGCAATACTTTTTTAGTGAATCTAAAAAAGAAGAGAATTCGTTTGGGTTGCGAATCATAGAGCTCCTTTAATCAAAGTATGAAATTTCATTGCGAAGCTTCGCTATCAAAAGCCCCATAACGTCGGCTTATCCATTCTGCGATCATGCAAGGCCGCTCCTTACCTTCTTGCTCTATAGATACATTCCAAATAATTTGTACTCCGCCTTTAAATGCCTCAAGGGAGGTTAAGGTGAAATGAGCGCGCACTCTAGAATTTACTAAAACTGGATCAGTAAATCTGACTTTATTGGCTCCATAATTGATCGACAATGTAACGCCATCAATGTGAACAGTATCTGTGAAAAATCTACTTAAGAGTGAGAGGATTAAAAAGCCATGAGCTATTGTGACGCCATAAGGGGATTCTTTAGCAGCTCTTACTGGGTCTACGTGTATCCACTGATTATCTCCACCAGCCTCTGCAAATAAATCAATACGCTGTTGAGTGATTTCCTGCCAATCGGAAGGGGGAAGCTCTTTGCCAACCCAGTTTTTTAGTTCGTTAAGAGAGCCAAGTGTAATTTTGTGCATGCAGTACTCCTTTTATATAACGTTGCTAGCTTTTAGTTTGGAAATTTCTTCATCACTCAAGCCAAGTTCAGAATAAAAAGAAATATTATGGGCACCAGTTTTCGATCCACTATGGGGAATATATTCGGGTATGCCAGAAAAACGCGGAACGATACAAGGGGCCGGAATACTGCCTAAATCTTCATCAGGTAGCCTGATGATTGCATTGCGCTCTATAAAGTGGGGATCATTCAAGACATCATTAATGTCATAAACCTTGGTAAAAGGAACATCATGCTGGTTAAGGACTATTGCTAACATTTCAAAATTTAGCGAAGAGCACCAGTTAGAGATAATTTGGTCTATTTCATCTAAATTCTTTAGGCGCAACTGATTGTTAGAAAATTTAGGATTGCTTGCCAATTCTTCCATTCCCATTGCAGAACAAAACCGCTTAAATATTGGATCGGATGAGCCAACTATGCTGACCCAAACCCCATCAGATGTTTTGTAAATATTAGAAGGGGCTGTATATGTTGCCCTTGATCCGGCACGCCCGCGAATGTAATTTAATTGATCCAGCTCTACTGCTAGTGGATCAAGTAGACGCATCATGGCCTCGGTTGCGGATAGGTCGATTTCCCTGCCGAACATATCTTTTGATCGATATCTCTCAACTAAAGCTGCTGCTATGGAGAACGCGCCAAATAATCCGGAAACTACATCTCCTAAAGGGTAATTCATATGCTGAGGGGGGCCATCAGCCATTCCCGTTAAGTTTGTAAAGCCACTCATTGCCTCAAAGATGCGAGCAAAGCCTGGCCTTCTGGCATAGGGGCCAGTCTGACCAAACCCAGTAAGACGAAGAACGATAAGCTGAGGATTAGCTTGATGCAAGGTTTTGATATCAAGACCCCATTGATCAAGGGTGCCAGTCCTAAAATTTTCCACCAATACATCAAAAGAGGGCAGCATTCTTAAAAAAATTTCTTTTCCCTCAGGCTTTCGTACATCTAAGGTAATGCCTTTTTTGCCTCTATTGGTAACTTTCCAATATAAAGAATGATGATCCTTCATGGGAGCAAAAGTTCTCAAAGGATCATTGCTGGCAGGTAGTTCGAGTTTGGTGACTTCAGCGCCTAAGTCAGCGCAAAGCGTCGCTGCAAATGGACCAGCAATTACAGTGGCCATATCCAGGATACGTACACCAGATAAAGGACCTTTATTACTGCTTGGTGTTTGAGTTGTGCTCATATTTTTTTTTGGTCGATTTTTAGTAGGAATTTCTATTGAATCAGAGAAAATTAGGACCATCAGTGTGTTTCGCCTAGCGAAACACTTGTTAGAATAGATTGCTATCCACCGGGAAAAGAATAAGGATGTGTAGACCTTGAAAGGGGCTAAAAGGCATGATCGATCGTCAGTTTGCAATAAATCTAAGTAGGGGCCTAGAAGTGCTGAGGGCGTTTAATCCTGCTGACCAATTATTGGGCAACAAAGAGTTATGTGAAAGAACTTCGCTCCCTAAGGCAACAGTTTCGCGTCTAACTTACACACTTGAAAAATTGGGTTACTTATTGAAGGTGGATAGATTACAAAAATATCGCCTTGGACCTGGAGTTTTAATGTTGGGTTATCCCATGTTGGCTGGCCTAGAAATTCGACATTTAGCTCGCCCTCATATGGAGCAGTTGGCTACCAAAACAAAATGGACGGTTAATTTAGGGATGCTTGGACGTCTTGAAGTTGTATATATAGACGCAATGCGACTTGATCGACGGAATTTTTTAAAGCCAGATATTGGAAGTAGTAGGCCACTTTTAACTACTTCGATAGGGCGTGCTCTTTTACTCGCCTCCTCGGAAAAAGATCAGAACGCTATTTTAAATAGAATAAAGATTACTTATCCGACCCAGTATCGTAGGGACCTACATCACTTTAATCGAGATAAAGTTTTTTTTGAAAAAAATTCATACTGCCTGAGTCTTGGTGACTGGGAGCCAAATGTATGCGCTGTATCAGTCCCGCTTAGGGTTGGAAGTAGTGATGATCCAACTATTGCGCTAAATTGCACTCTCAGTGGTTCAAAGCTTTCGCAGCAAGAGATTCATCAATTTATTATTCCGCATTTACTTGAAGCAAAACATAATATTGAAAAGGATAGTGGAAGAATTTTTATCAGCAGAAAATCTTAAGCACTTTATAAAAACAATAATCCTTAAAGGGGTCTTTCAATGAATTATGAATGTATTGATTTAAGAGTTGATGATGGCGTGGCATTTCTTTTTCTTAATAGACCAAGTAAGCACAACGCCTTGAACGATCAGATAAGACATGAGCTTCTCAATGCTCTTGAGTCGGTATCAAATGATGAGAGCATATACGCTGTTATTTTAAGTGGAAATGGTGCTAGTTTTTGTGCGGGCGGTGATATTGAGGCGATGGCTAAAAGGCTTGAGATTCCAGCTGGCGAAATAGCTATCAAGGGATGGAAGAGACATCAAGAAATTCAGCGAATGATTACGCTGATTCACAATATGCCAAAACCCATTATTGCTGCTGTAAATGGCTCAGCTTTTGGATTGGGTGCTGATTTAGCGCTAGCATGTGATTTCATTATTGCCAGTGAAAATGCGTTGTTTTGCTGGTCATACATTGACAGAGCGGTGATTCCAGATGGAGGTGGGATGTATTTTTTACCTCGACGAGTTGGAATGAGCTTGGCTAAAGATTTAATCTTCTCAGGAAGAAGGGTCAAATTTGAAGAGGCAATGACAATCGGCATCGTAGATCGCTACTCAGATCCAGGGGGCTTACTCGAGAATGCTAAACAATGGGCTAATACATTTAAAGACACAGCCAAGCCTGCCTTCATGCTGAGTAAACGTATTATTAATAAAAGTATAGAGTCTTCGCTTGAGGATATTTTTTCTCAAAGTAATATGGCTCTAGGAATGTGTTTTAGTTCTGTAGAGCATCGAACATCGGTTGAAAATTTTTTGAATAGATAATAAAAATCTTTATTTAAAAAAAGTCCTTTGGAGCAACGATGTGCTAGATGGTTGCTCCAAAATTCCTGTGGTTTTGAAAACCAAAGAGCGATCTAGCTCTTCTAGTAAATGCGTGAATTTGCTTACACATTTACTTACACACCGACACAGACCACCCGCAGACCCCCCTGTTTATATGGATCTATCATGGGCTTCTGCTCTCATAATCCTTTGGTCCCAGGTTCAAGTTCTGGTGGGCCCACCAGAAAAGCAAACCCTCATCAGAAATGGTGGGGGTTTTGTTTTTTGTAGATAGCCATTTCACTATATTTTTTTTTAATTATTAGGTATCCTAATTCAAATATAAAAACTAAATCAGAGAGTACCTATGGAGACTACAACTAAACCACTTAGAGTGGCGATTGCTGGATTGGGGGCAATTGGAAAATCCTTGGCCAGCAGTTTAACTAGCGGGAGTATTCCGGGGGTGGTGTTAACAGCAGTATCAGCAAAAAATCATGACAAGGCAAAAGATTTTGTAAATACGCTTGCTTATCCGGTTAAGGTGCTTTCGATTTCAGACTTAGAGCCAGAGGCTGATGTAGTGGTTGAATGTGCGCCAGCAGAATTATTGGGGGATATCATTAGTCCCTTTTTGCGCGCCAAGAAAAAAGCCATAGTTTTATCTGTTGGCGCCATTCTATTTAAACCTGAATTAATTGAACTGGCAAAAACTACAGGTGGAACTATCATGGTGCCAACAGGCGCTCTAATTGGTTTGGATGCAATGATCGCTGCGGCTGAAGGAGAAATATTTTCAGTCAAAATGGTAACTAATAAGCCTCCTTTAGGATTGAAGGGTGCCCCTCATTTAATTGAGAATAATATTTCAGTAGATGGGCTTACTGAGCCATTAAAAGTATTTTCAGGGAATGCAAGGGAAGCTGCTAAAGGTTTTCCTGCGAACCTGAATGTAGTGGTGGCTTTGGCTTTGGCGGGTGTTGGCCCTGAGAAAACTCATTTAGAAATTTGGGCAGACCCTACTGTAGTAAGAAATACGCATACGATTACAGTTGAGTCAGATTCTGCAAAATTTTCCATGAAAATGGAGAATATCCCCTCAGAAAATCCTAAAACTGGACGTATCGTTGCGCAAAGTGTAGTTGCCATGCTGCGTAAGATGTTGTCAACATTCCAAGTTGGAACCTAAAAATAAAATAAAGGAAGATTAATGACTTTTACAGCGGCCAAAAAAGAAGAGATACGCCTTCGTTATCTAGAGGTTGATACCTCTAATGTTGCTGACGTCTTGGATAATATGAACCTTCTACAACAAGGCCTATCCTCGCAATTTTCACCTTTTCCAGACACAACAAAAAGAATGGCAGGGTGGGCTTATACGATTCGCGGACAAATGACACCCTATCCACAGGGGGGTGATGCTGACAAAATGACTGCTTGCCAAGGGATCTCTTCAGGTGAAATTAGTGTGTGGAGTGGAGATGGCAACGGAATTTGTTATTTTGGAGAATTAATTGCCCTTGGCATGAAAGAGCGTGGTTCGGTTGGGGCATTGCTTGACGGAGGTATACGAGATGTTCGATGGATTGGTGAGCATCAGTTCCCAGTTTTTGCTTGCTATCGAACCCCGGTTCAATCTATTGGACGCTGGAAGGTAACTGCCAGTCAGGTGCCTGTTTATATGCGTGGGCATGATGGCGGCAATGTCATTGTTAGGCCGGGCGACTTTATTTTGTGTGACGACGATGGTGCGATTGTGATCCCAATGGAGCATGTCGAATCTGTTTTGGTTGAATCAGAACGATTAACCGCAATTGAAAAGAATATTCGGATCGATATTGCTAATGGTTTAAGTCTTGCAGATGCATTAAAAAAGTATGGCCATGTTTAATGATCGATGTAAGTTTTATGACTAATATTTTTTCCTGATTTTTATCTTCTCACCGATATTCAATAGGATTACTCATGCTAACGATTGAACGAGCACTTCTGATTCGTAGTATTGCAGTTTTATTTTGGGCAATTTCTTTTGGGTCATCGGCGCAGACGAACTGGCCAAATGGGCACACCGTTAGAGTCATTGTTCCTTTCCCGGGTGGAGCCAGTACATTAGATTCTGTGGTTCGAACAGTTACCCCGGAAATCTCTAAGTCTTTAGGCTCACCTGTAATTGTGGATAACAAGCCAGGTGCAGGAACAGTAATTGGCGTGGATGCAACCGCTAAGGCGACAGACAATCTGACTGTTGGAGGCGTTGCTAATAGTTTTACAGTAAACCAATCTTTGCTTAAAACTCTGCCCTATAACACTACAAAAGATTTGCAACCAGTCGTTTTGATGGCACGTACGGCGAATGTCTTGGCCGTGAAATCTAGTTTGCCTGTGAATAATTTAAAAGAGCTGATTGATTACGCAAAGAAAAACCCAGGAAAACTTTCTTACGCTTCATTTGGCAATGGCACAACAGCTCATTTCGCAGGCGAGATGCTGAAATCCATGGCCGGAATTTATGTAGTGCATATTCCTTATCGCGGGCAAGGTCCAGCATTAACTGATTTGATTGCCGGTAATGTGGATTTGATGTTTGGAAACTTACCGGATTTTCTGCCGTATATTAAATCTGGAAAAATTAAGGCAATCGGGACTACCTATTTAACTCGAGCACCTCTTGCTCCTGAAATCCCCACTATTGCTGAACAAGGATTTCCCACATTTGAAACAGACTCCTGGTATGGCATTGTTGCGCCAAGTAGTATGACAAAGGATGCTGTGGATAGAATGAATCTAGCCATTAATAAGGCTTTGCAGGATCCTGCTGTAAAAAAGAACTTTAGCGACAGAGGGATTGAAGTTATTGGCGGTAGCCCCGCTAAGTTCCAAGAGCATATTCAATCTGAAATCCTAAAATACGAGCGAATTGTGAAATCTACAAAAATGCAGTCTGACTGACGGGGTAATTATGTATTCCATGGCTGTGTTTAAAGAGGGTGGATATCGCTACCTTCCAAGTGTCTTTCAGTATTCTGCCGGCATTGCTGCCGAACCAGGTTTTCAGTTAATTCAAGCTAGATTTAAATCATTGCTTCCCATGAACGAGGCATTCATTTGCATAGCGAATCATCTGAAAAAAATAGGTCGTCCATTATCTGCATTTGCACATTGTGAACTCAGGTCCCCGAAGCAGTTTGATGATCAAGGATTTATTGATTTCAATAGAAAGTATGTAAATACTCTTGAACAATGGGGAATTTATCAAGCGGAGTCAAAGGAACATTCTTTTATAAGCCCGGTGGCTAGAACCAATGTTTGCCCTGAATATTTTGGGCCAACTGAGGTCGCAATGTATTCATTTGCCTATACTGTACCGACAAGTAGTAAATCTCCTGGCGGTTTTATTTTATCTGGCGGCGGAGATGCTAGATCAGGTTCTGAACCTTACCGAGACAGGATTATTGCTTACGGCGATACCTCTAACTCAGGCTTGAAATTGAAAATGGAATTTGTTTCCAATGAAATGACTAAGCGCCTAAAAAGTCTTGGATTTGATTGGAGTGATGTGACTAGTGCTCAAGCATACTCAGTTCACAACATAGGTGGTTTAGTGGAAGAGGTGTTTGCTAAGCAAGGATATTTGCATAGTGGTCTCAATTGGCACTTTGCTAGACCACCTGTCGCTGGTCTTGATTTTGAGATGGATCTTCGGGGTTTTGTGGATCAAATTTTTATATAAACATAAATAGAAGTAATTAAAAATGTTGTTTGTTGATCCTGAGATGTGATTAATTGAACAAGCATTAATTAAGGTAACACCCCAATAACATTATTTAAAAGTACTTTGGAGTAACGAGGTGCTTAGTACATTGCCTCCAAATTTTTGATTTTGAAAACCAAATAAGAAAAATATGAAATAACTGTGAATAATGGGTTGACTGAATTAAAAGCATCAATGTGTATTGCTTTAATTTAACTAAAGGAAGCTTAAGCTATGATGAGCCCTGATGAAATTGCAAGATTAATTCCAGCAGAAAGAGCGCACTTTCGCTCACCAATACCTACCCAGGCAATTTCAAGTGACGAGTTTTTGCCTGGTGCGCAGACGCCTAAGCAAAAAGAATTTGAAAGTCGTATTAAGGATATTGGTACAACGCTTGCGAAGAATCAGGGAATACCGCGCCGCCGATTTTTTCAAAGTGCCGCAGGAATGGCAGCAGCTTTTCTTGCAATGAATGACACTTTTGGTCCGCTATATAGCGTTAGCCATGCAGAGGCGGCAACACCAGAGCTGGCCAATGAAAGGGCTCTCGTATTAAAAGATCAGTTCATCATGGATATGCATACCCATTTCCTACGTGACGATACTAGGTTAGAGGGCTTTGTAAGATCTCGTGAGGCCGTTGGCAAAGCCTCATGGAATCCTGCTTTAGTAGGCAAGCCACAAACATTGGATGACTTGAAGTTCGCGAATTACTTTAAAGAGGTTTACTTAGATAGCGATACTAAAGTGGCATTGATTTCTGGTTCTGGATCCGAGGATCCTCGAGATTGGTTTTTAACTAACGCCATGAAGGCGCAGGCTCGTCAATCGGTCAATCAAGAATCCGGTACCAAAAGAATGTTCTCACACGCAATTTTTATGCCGGGAATGTCAGGTTGGCTAGAAAAGGCCGAAGCGGATCATGAAAATTTAAAGCCAGATTCTTTTAAGGGTTACACCATCGGTGACAACACAAATAAGCAGCTTTCAAAACATCCTTGGCGTCTTGATGATGAAAAATTACTCTATCCTTTTTATGAAAAGTTAGCAAAATGGAGTAAAGACAAGCCAAGCTTAGCGAATGTCTGTGTTCATAAGGGCCTTTATCCGCCATCTATCACGCAGCAATATCCTCACCTATTAGCTTATGCAAAAGTAGATGATGTTGCGAAAGCTGCCAAAGATTGGCCTCAATTAAATTTTATTATTTATCATTCAGCATTTCGTTATACGGGCGGCACTTGGGATATAGGTTGGGAGCAATTTAGACAATCTGGTCGAATTGATTGGGTGACAGATTTAGCTCAAATCCCACAAAAAACTGGCGTCACAAATATCTATGGCGACTTAGGTCAAATTTTTGCTCAAAGCACTATTGCGGAGCCAAGACTATGTGCTGCGATGTTGGGTCAGCTAATTCAAGGCTTGGGAGCAGATCATGTTGTTTGGGGTACTGACGCCATTTGGACTGGCTCTCCTCAGTGGCAAATTGAGGCCTTGCGCAGATTAGAAATTCCTGAGGATATGCAGAAAAGATATGGTTTTAATCCACTGGGGGCTGCAGATGGGCCAGTCAAGCGGGCGATCTTCGGTGAGAATTCTGCACGGCTCTATAACTTTACCGCTGCACAACGAGCAGCTTTAATGACTGATAAGGTTGCTTTAGCAAAGATGAATTATGACCAGCATGGCGATGGAAGAACAAACTTAAGATATGGCTATATGCAGGCTTAATTTAGCCGCGCAAGGAAAATGCTGTAGTAGTGAAAGATATGCAAACCGCAATCTTTTAATCTTTAGTTCAATTCCTAGTGGCTCAGCAAAAATAACAAAAATCTAAGACTGGTACTTTTTTATATTTCATCCAGCTTAAAGGTAAAGATAAATCAGCTTAGTATTGCTGTAGGTTAAATCAATAGACGAATGGTACTTATGTCATTAGATGCATTATTTCCAGGATTTCAGGGGCGTGTTTTTGAGGTAAATGGGGTTCAAATTACTGGCCATGTGGGCGGGGCTGGCTCACCACTATTGCTATTACATGGGCATCCCCAAACCCACGCCATTTGGCACAAGGTTGCGCCAGAGCTTATGAAGAGCCATACATTAGTAATGACGGATCTGCGGGGTTACGGGGACTCTTCTAAACCACAAGGCACAAGTGACCATAGTAATTATTCAAAGAGAGTGATGGCGCAGGATCAGGTAGAAGTCATGCAGCAACTTGGTTTTAATCGTTTTGATGTGCTGGCGCACGATCGTGGTGCACGGGTCGCCCATCGTTTAGCGATGGATCATGCAGCCTCAGTCAGAAGCTTGATCATGCTCGATATTGCTCCAACCCTCTCTATGTATGAAAAAACCAATGATGCATTTGCTAAAGCTTACTGGCATTGGTTCTTTTTAATACAACCCTCTCCATTACCGGAGCGACTCATTGAGGCGGATCCTGCGGCTTATATTCGGGATTTAATGGGTAGGCGTCATGCTGGACTAAAACCCTTTGACCCTAGGGCTTTAGCTGAATATATGCGTTGCATTGCCCTGCCTGGAGCAGCTCATGGCATGTGTGAGGATTACCGCGCCGCAGCTGGAATTGATTTAATCCACGATCGCGAAGATATTGCAGCTGGCAGGAAGTTGGAGATGCCAACAATGGTACTTTGGGGTGCAGACGGAGTAGTTGATAAATGCTTCAAGCCCCTCCAGGAGTGGCAGGCGATTTGTCGAAGTGTGATTGGTGAGACCTTGCCTTGTGGGCACTACCTTCCAGAGGAGGCGCCCGATATTCTGCTGGAAAAAGTACTGACATTTTTAAATCGGGACAGTTGATGATGAGCGCTAAAACTCTGTATCAAAAAATAGTAGATTCACATACAGTAGCAAGCTTAGATGAGGAGAATGTACTGCTCTTTTGCGATTTACATTTGATGAATGAATACACCAGTCCACAAGCATTTTCAGGTCTGGATGAAAAAGATCGTGGAGTGCTAATGCCAGGGCAAAACATCTCTGTTGTTAGTCACATCATCCCCACCCATAATGAAATGCCTAGAAAGATTGCTGATCCAGCCTCTTCTTTGCAAGCCCTCAACCTGAAGAAAAATTGTGTGAAGCACAATATTCCTTTGTTTGATACCAATCATCCATTGCAAGGCATTGAGCATGTCGTATCCCCCGAGCATGGCATGGTACGTCCGGGTATGGTGATCATTTGTGGCGATAGTCACACTACTACCTACGGAGCCTTAGGAGCCTTAGGTTTTGGTATTGGCACATCCGAAGTTGAGCATGTTCTAGCCACCCAAACTTTGGTATACCGCTTAGCTAAAAATATGCACATCAAGATCAACGGCACATTACCAGTTGGTACTACCTCTAAAGACATGATATTGAACATCATTAGTCAAATTGGTGCTAAAGGTGCAATTGGCTACGTAGTCGAGTTCAGTGGATCTGCATTAATAGACTTGAGTACTGAGGCACGCTTTACCTTATGCAATATGGCAGTGGAGGCAGGTGCTCGAGGGGCCTTGATTGCACCAGATAAAACAGCCATTGATTACGTGTTGGCAAGATGTCCTGATATTACGGGTGAGATGAAAGAGCGTGCATTAGCGTATTGGGCAAGCTTATATTCAGATAAAGATGCGCATTTTGAAAAAGAATATGCATTTGATGCAAGTAATATGGCACCCTTTGTAACTTGGGGAACCAGTCCAGACCAGGCCATTGCGATTAACGCCGCTATTCCGACCAAGGATTCTTTTGAGGATCCGCTTGATAAGTTGAGTCTTGAACAAGCATTGAGATATACCCAGTTATCTGATGGTCAAACCTTAGAGGGCACACCAATTGACCACGTATTTATCGGCTCATGTACTAATGGCCGCATTGAAGATCTACGGAATGTGCTTACTGCAATCGGTGATCGCAAAGTAGCGGCTGGTGTTCGAGCAATGGTTGTGCCAGGCTCTGGCGCCGTTAAAGCCCAGGCTGAAAAAGAGGGGATTGCTGACAAGCTTATTGCTGCTGGTTTTGAATGGCGTAAGCCTGGTTGTTCTATGTGTCTTGCCATGAACGATGATGTTCTGGCTGCTGGCATACGCTGTGCCTCCACAACTAATCGCAACTTTGAAGGTCGTCAAGGTAGAGGCGCCATTACCCATTTGATGAGTCCTGCTATGGCCGCCGCCGCCGCAGTTACAGGCAAGATTACAGATGTGCGTAAATTACAAGGAGCTGTCAATGCATAAGCTATCTAAAATTCATGGGTATGCCGCCGCATTGCGCATTGCCAATTTTGATACAGACCAAGTCATGCCAAAGCAATTTTTACGCGGTATTGATAAGGCTGGCTTAGCGCAGGGCTTATTTTATGATCTGCGCTTTGATGAGCGTGGGGAGCCAAAACAAAACTTCTTTTTAAACCAGCCAGCTTATGCAAAAACAGATATTTTGCTTGCCGGTCCCAACTATGGCTGTGGCTCTAGTCGTGAACATGCCGTTTGGGGAATGCAGCAGTTTGGATTTAAGGCGGTCATTGCTTCCAGCTTTGCAGAGATTTTCTACTCCAATGCAATGGGGAACGGCCTATTGTTGGTTGTGTTGCCTGAAGATCAAGTGCAAGCCCTCATGAAAGAGGCTGATGATAAGGGTGCGCCAATAAGTGTGGATATCGATATTGAAAACCTAAAGGTTCGCACTACCCATCATGAGTTCACATTTCCCATGTCAGCAAGACATCGCCGAATGTTCTTGGAGGGATTGGATGTGATTGGCCTTACCTTGAAATACAAGGCAGAAATTGATACTTTTGCCCAAAAGCACTGGAACAAGCAACCTTGGGTAAAGGATGTTGCAAGAAAAACGATCGATAGGTTAAATTGAGTGTACTAAGCGCTCGTCTTAATTGCTTGCTACCGTTAGTCATCTTTTTAAATATCTGAATCTAATAAATGAATATCAACTCCGACTACAGTAAGAGAGTCGTGATTAATCATCATGATCTACCTTGGATTCCTAGCCCTGAGGCGGGTATTGAGAGACGCATGCTTGATCGAATTGGCGATGAAATCGCAAAGGCAACTTCGATCGTTCGGTATTTACCCAATTCTCATTTTCCAACGCACAGTCATGAATTTGGTGAAGAAATATTGGTGCTGGATGGGGTATTTAGTGATGAGACTGGCGATTATCCTGCTGGCACCTACATCATGAATCCTCCTGGATCTTCTCATGCGCCTCATAGTAAAACTGGCTGCACTCTTTTTGTGAAACTGCGACATCTTGGAGTTGAGCATGTGGAGCGAGAGCTCATTGATACAAAATCAGCTCCTTGGTATCAAGGCATGGTGCCTGGCCTTCATGTGATGCCGCTCATGCGGCAGGGTAATGGCTCAACTTTAGTTCGATGGGCTCCCCAAACCTATTTCAATCCACATAAGCACTATGGTGGTGAAGAAATTTTTGTAGTCGATGGTGTGTTTGAAGATGAGCATGGACGCTATCCTGCTGGATCATGGATCAGAAGTCCTCACCTGAGTTTGCATCAGCCTTTCAGTAAAGAGGGATGTACCATATTTGTTAAGACTGGGCATTTGTTAGATTGATTGTGTTTACAGGATTTTTTATGAAAAATTTATTCAAAGTATTTTTATTGCCAATATTTTTTATTGGCTTAACTCCCTCGTGCGCACAAGCAGTTCCACCGGTTCCTCCTTTTTATGATGCTGTAATAAAAATGAGTCCCGAAGGGAAATTGGGACAAATCCTAAAGCAAGAAAAAATTAAAACATCTGTCAAGGGCGCACAAGCATGGAGAGTTGCTTATATTTCCTCTGATGTTGGTGAGCGTAAGACCATTGCCACCGGTGTTGCTATAGCCCCTTTGGGGGTTCCCCCAAAAGAAGGTAGACCTATTTTGGCTTGGGCGCATGGCACTACAGGCTCGGCTCAAAATTGTGGCCCTTCCCAAATTATTGACCCAACTGCTCCTTTGAATGAATATTTCTTGGCGGATGGTAACTCTTGGACTGACTACGGTATTCCGAATGTTGAGCAATTTATCAAGGAAGGGTATGTGATCATTGCTACGGATTATCAGGGGCTAGGTGGTGGCGGTAAGCATCAATATGCTGTTGCAGCTACTAATGGTAGAGATGTGATTAATTCTGTAAGAGCGGCAAGCTCAATGAAGGAACTTGGTGCTGGCAAGAAAGCAATTGCTTATGGCTGGTCACAGGGTGGAGGGGCAATTATTGCTGCTGCAAGTTTGCCTGGCTACCAAGCGCTTCAAGGTACAGCTGCCGATAACCTTCAATACCTTGGATTTGTTGGCTTGGCGCCGGATGATCAAGCAGCGATGCTCCGTAACCCGCCGACTGATGAGGCTGGTGCGAATAAGTTGATAAATGAATTTACTCAAGCCAATGTCCCGAATATATTTTTATTCGCCCACTATGTAATGGGTCTTTGGGGTACTCAAGCTGCATATCCACATCTCAAGTTAACAGACATTCTGACTGATGAAGGTGCAAGGTTTGTAGATAAATTGGCTGGCAATAAATGCGTCCATGTGATGGCGGATTCTTTTAATTATGCTTATGGAGACAAGTACAAGTCTTTATTAAAGCCGCAGCCCAGCAACTCCTTGGCTTGGGTGAAGGCATTAATTGATGGGAGTGTGAAGCCAGTAAAGCCTGTAGCGCCAGTCGTTATTTACTGGGGCACCAAAGATACTGCAGTTCCCCCAATTGAGCATGAGCTATATCAAAAGCAGATGTGCACTATGGGTGCAAATGTTCAGAGAATTCAGTTACCAGGAGAGCAAACTCACTTTTCTACTCCCGGTGTCTCAGCTCCGATGTATCTTGCTTGGATTAAAGATCGCATTGCTGGAAAACAGTTAGTAAATGGATGTCCAGCAAATTAGATCGGCACTCAATTCCAAGTAGGCTAAAAGAGCATAATTTATTAAAACATAGCCTATTTGAGGATAAATATGGAGCCATTAGCTAAGTTAAAAGTCATTGAGATGGGCCAGCTAATCGCTGGTCCATTTGCTGCAAAAACACTGGGTGATTTTGGTGCTGATGTCATCAAGATTGAGCCGCCGAATACAGGCGATGCTCTAAGAAAATGGCGTTTGCTAAAAGATGGCACTTCAGTCTGGTGGCAAGTTCAATCGCGCAACAAGCGCTCTCTTTCATTGGATTTAAAGCAAGCTGAAGCTCAGGAAATTGCTCGTACCTTAATTACAGAAGCGGATGTCCTGATCGAGAATTTTCGGCCAGGCACCCTAGAGGGCTGGGGCCTTGATCCAGAGAAATTGCTTGAACTCAACCCTAGGCTGATTGTTTTGAGAATTAGTGGCTATGGTCAAACTGGCCCTTATCGAGATAAGCCAGGATTTGGTGTAGTGGCAGAGGCGATGGGTGGTTTGCGACATTTAACTGCTGAGCCAGGAAGGGTGCCTGTTCGTGTCGGCATTAGCATCGGCGATACATTAGCATCGCTGCACGGTGTGATCGGAATTTTGTTAGCACTTCAAGAGCGTCACCAGAGTGGTAAAGGTCAAGTAATTGATATTGCTCTATATGAAGCAGTCTTTAATTGCATGGAAAGCTTGATACCCGAATACAGTGCCTTTGGTGAAGTTAGACAGGCGGGCGGCAGTGCCTTACCTGGCATTGCCCCAAGTAATGCCTACCTTTGTGCCGATGGCGGTTATGTACTGGTTGCTGGGAACGGCGATAGTATCTTTAAGCGTCTGATGAACTTGATTGGCCGAGCAGATTTAGCGAATGACCCAGCGCTTGAAAATAATGATGGCAGAGTGGCTCGTGTTGCAGAATTGGATCAGGCAATTGGTGTTTGGGCACAAACAATGACGACTGATCAAGCTCTGGGGTTGCTAGATACGGTGGCCGTTCCTGCGGGGAAAATATATACCGTAGCAGATATTGCCAGCGACCCGCATTACAAAGCCCGTGGCAATATTGAACATATTCAGATGCGCGATGGAACTAGATTAGATGTGCCAAACGTGCTACCAAAGCTCTCGCGTACCCCTGGATCAATTAAAACCCTGGCTCCGGATATTGGAGAGAATACTGATGAAATTTTGCAAAGTATTGGTTTAACAGAGACTCAGGTAGCATCCTTAAAAGCGCGCGGCATTGCATTCACTAAATAACCAGCAATTTAAGCAAATGGTTCAATCTTATGACTAGAATTTATTTCAATGACGTTGTGACTAGGGACGGATTTCAGATTGAGCCCAATTTCATTCCGACGGATGACAAGGTTAAGCTGGTAGATGAGCTTAGCCAGTGTGGATTCGCCAAGATTGAGGTGACCTCATTTACCTCGCCTAAAGCTATTCCTATGCTGCGTGATGCAGAAGAAGTCATGGGCAGAATTTCGCGTATATCTGGTGTTGAATACACCGTCCTAGTTCCTAATCTACGTGGTGCAGAGCGCGCTTTTGAATCAGGCGCAGATGAATTCAATCTCGTCATGTCGACTTCTGAAACCCATAACTTGGCTAATTTGCGAATGAGTCGAGAAAAAAGTTTTTCTGGATTGGCTGAGGTAATCCGTTATGTAAACGGTAGAACCCCAATCAATGTATCCCTATCTACTGCATTTGGTTGCCCTATGGAAGGTGATGTACCACAAAGCGTAGTAGAAGAATTTGTTCAACGATTTGCAGATCTGGGCGTACGTGGCGTCACTATTTGCGATACCACCGGAATGGCGCATCCTGCTCAGGTTGCAAAAATGGCAGATGATTTGCAAAAGCAGTTTGGTAACTTGCAGTTGACTTTTCATTTTCACAATACACGAGGAATGGGCTTAGCAAACGTGCTTGCAGCAGTTCAGTCAGGCATCACTCGGTTTGATGGTTCTCTTGGCGGCTTGGGCGGATGTCCCTATGCGCCGGGCGCTAGTGGCAATATCTCTAGTGAAGACGCTATTCATATGCTCGATGCCATGGGTTACGACACGGGCATCAATATCCTTAAATTACTGAGCTTAGCTCGTGAGCTCCCCTTGATTGTTGGTCATCCTGTTCCAGGGCAGGTTGCTAAGGCTGGCGGTATCTGTGATTTACATCCCACCCCTGCTTATGTTGAAGATTTACGTTAATTTGATCTACCTAAATTGAAAGTTAATCCAATGCGCACCTATTTTTCTCGGATCAACATATTGGTCTTGATTCTGTTGAGTCAAGTATCAATTTCTAGCTACGGTCAGGATTCGGGGAAGTATCCGAATCGTCCGATTACATTTATTGCTTCTTCTGCTCCGGGTGGTACAACAGATTTCACAGCTAGGGTGTTGGCTCTTCCTCTTGGGACCGCTTTGGGTCAAACGATTGTGGTTGAAAACAAAGCAGGAGCATCTGGTGCGATTGCAGCTACAGCCGTGAAGAAGGCTGATCCTGATGGCTACACTTTGCTGGTTCAGTATTCTGGCTATCACGTGATTACGCCTTTGGTTAGTAAAAATCCTTTGCCATGGGAGCTGAAAGATTTTCAGCCTGTAGCGAATGTGATCTCAGCACCGCAAATTGTGGTGGTACGTGCAGACTTGCCATTTAAGACGATGAAAGAACTCATCTCCTATGCAAAAGCAAATCCTGGGAAGTTGAATTACGCATCCTCAGGCAATGGCTCCCTACAACATGTTACTGGCGCGATGTTGGAGCAGCAGGCTGGTATCAAAATGACCCATATTCCTTACAAAGGTACCGGTCCGGCATTAGCTGATTTATTAGGTGGCCAGGTTGATTTAACATTTGGAACGCCTCCACCATTTATTCCCCACATCCAAACTGGCAAACTACGAGCATTAGCAACAACAGGCAAGAAGCGTTTGCAGAGCTTGCCTGATGTTCCTACGGCTGCCGAGGCAGGCTTACCAAAACTGGATGCGACATCATGGTTTGCGGTTTTTGCCCCAATCAATACACCTGCATCTATTGTGAATCAACTGACAACTGAAATCGCTAAAGTAATGGCCGAACCGGCATTTAAACAAAAGGCAGTAGAGATGGGTGCTGAGGCTGTCTACATGAATCCTAAGCAGTTGGATGAGTTTATTAAGACTGAAAATATCAGATGGACCTCAGTGGTGAAGACCGCCAGGATTGAAGCTGATTGAGAGGGTTAAATGAGATGATTGATCATGTTGACCACTTGGTATTAACTACCGCCAATGAGGGTGAGTGCGTAGATTTTTATACCCGAGTTTTAGGAATGAAATTAGAGAGTTTTATTGGTGGAACGCCACCAGTTGAACGCAAAGCATTTAAGTTTGGCAATCAAAAAATTAATCTGCATATTAAGGGCAAGGAGTTTGAGCCTAAAGCGGATATTCCGACACCGGGTTCCTTGGATTTATGTTTTATTGCTGATAGACCTTTGGTGCAAGTGATTGAAAAACTGAATAAAGAGAGTTGGCTCATTATTGAGGGACCCATCATTCGGACTGGCGCTACCTCAAAGATTAATTCAGTGTATGTGCGTGACCCTGACCAAAATCTGATTGAAATCAGTGAACTGGTTTAGCTTTCTCAGATGACTAAAGAGCAATTTATGAGCATGTTGGTCTTGGATGGATTTCCGGAGCCAACCTTGGTGCAGCGAGAGGCGGGCGGATTTTTGGATGCTCATACACATCCATTCGAGGTCCAGGCCTTGGTGCTTTCTGGGCAAATTGACCTAGTGGTTGATGGCGTCAGGACGGCTTATATTTCTGGCGAAGTGTTTCGCCTATTAGCAAATCAAGTTCATACTGAGCGCTATGGTAGCAATGGCGTTCAATACTTGGCAAGCAGGAAAAATAGTGCTGAGGTTATTTGATTTATATCAAGTACACTTCCCTAATTAGGTTCAGACTATTAGGGTTGTTTGATTACTCTTGATAAGGTGAGTCTATATGAAGCTTGAATTTGTTGGTCCTGCATCCCTTTTAAAAACTGGTGATATCTCTTATCCAGCCATCTTGGATGGCAAAGCTTTTAAATGCAGTTTTAGTTATGAAGCTCTTCAGGACTTAGACCCCGAGGGTGTTGAAAAAAATACTTTGCAATTATTTAAAACGCATCAATTAAAGCTACTCTCGATAGCTGAGCAAAAGATTCTGAATGGTCATACTGTAGATGGAGCTGTGCACCTATTTAGCCATGATCTCATTTTAGATTAATTGTTTTTATTAATTTTGTATCCCGTTGCATTAATTAGAAAGAAAATATATGTCATTTAATCACTCAGTCATTTGGATTGACCATCAAGAAGCGCATGTTATTTATTTCAATCCCACCGCTAGTGAGAGCGAGGTCATTAAGACCAGATCTACCCATAAAAACGTCCATCATAAAAGTGGCTCTGTTAGTGGCGCGCGTGCTGAACCAGATCAACATTACTTGCATGAAGTTATTCAAGCGGTGATGGAATCTAAAGAGATTTTGATAGTGGGGCCAGGCTCTACAAAATTGGATTTGATGAAGCATGCTACTAAACATGATCATGGCATTGCTGAAAAAATAGTTGGTATTGAGACTGTTGATCATCCGAGTGATGGCCAGCTATTGGCATATGCTAAAAAGTACTTTGCCAAAGTAGATGCCTTAAAAGGCGATACCGTTATTACTGGTTGATTATTTATCCCCCTGAAAATGGGGGATAATTTAATGATGTTGCTCATCACTGCCTTCATCATCAATGGATCTTTGGCACTTATTGCGATCCTATTGCATTATGAGGCTCTTTTTCAGCTTGATAAGCTGCTGCCCAAAATAGCTCACATTGCACCGCGTTTTCGGGTATTCGTTGGCGTTGGTGCCATCTTCATGGCGCATGTAGTGGAGATCTGGCTGTTTGCCTTAGGTTACTTCTTTACCTTGCAGTTCCCTGTCATGGGCGGTCTCGTTGGTGAGCTTTCAGGTCATGGCATTTTGTTGGATTGCGCCTACCTGTCTTTTGTTACCTTCACAACTTTAGGTTACGGCGAGATTGTGGCGCAAGGCTACCTTCGCTATTTGACTGGAGTGGAAGCGCTGACCGGCTTCATCTTAATTACTTGGTCTGCTTCATTTCTATTTATTGAGATGCAGAAATACTGGACTACTTACAAAGCTAATCGGTATTGACTAATGCCAATCAGCGTGAATTTGTGGTTAAAACTCTTTCATGATTCTGATGGCAAGCAAGCGCGTTTGAACAAAGCCGTTTTTGATTTCTGTATCACGTCCGTATTGCAAAGAGATTCTTCCAATCGGTGTGTGGGCTTGCCCACTTAATAAGAATCTTTGCGTATTGGCAACATTATTTTGATAGTTATTATTAATTGAGGTTGCACCTCCAGCAACGTAAAAGTAAGAGGCTGCTACGGTAAAGATTTGATTGATACGGTAGATGGGGCCCAGCTGAGTAGTAGTCAGTGGCTTTTGAGTCAAAGATCCGTTGGTAGTTAAGCCACATGCAGCAGCACATTCACTATTGCCACCAAACCACATGGTGTCAACCGCAATCATGCCATCTACATTAGAGGTGATCGGCGTTTGAAAGCCCATCTGCAAGTCCGTGCGAAAGCGATTCTCACCAACATTAAAGGCTCGCTGACTGGAATAGCTGCCCGTTGGGCTAATAAGGTATCCCGCTAGGCCAAGGTAGGTTCTGGTGACTCTGTTGTGATACGGCCATATTGCTGTTGCAATAGTGAGATCACCAACCCCAGTATTACCTGCTTGACTTGCTAGTGAGCCCCCTGGTTGAATAGATCCGTAGGGTAGTTGAATAAAGCTGACTGCTGGCAGGTTGCCAAGATCATACGTTCTGGTACCACGAAAAATTGCACTCTGGGTATCAATGATAGGGCTGCTTAATGCAGCGCTTCCATTCCGGTAGAGCGTATTGTTCTCGGTATTTAGGTAACTCACCGTGACATAATTTTTATTGGGTAGTGGCGCAACAATATCGTTAGGTTGCAAATCTATTGCCCATGATAGAACTGGTCTGGTTAAGATCAATAACAGTATGGCGGCTCGAATGCAAATCATGGCAAGCGTATTGTAGGGTAATTCAACTGTATTGCTGTTGAAACTGAAGTGCAGTTTGGATGGTCTGAAAATGAATATCTACAGTTGACTGAATTTCTCTGCCATATCCGCCCGCCATACTAAAGGCAATTGGAATTTGGCGATCTAAGCCATACTGAAAAATAACCTCATCTCGCTGTCGCATGCCTTCTTTAGTCAAGCTAAGCTTTCCTAAGCGGTCCCCTTCGTGGGGATCAGCTCCAGCTAAGTAAATAATGCAATTGGGCTTAAAGCGCACATCTAATATTTCTAGGCTTTGATGCAGCGTCGCTAAATAGGCATCATCCCCCGTTTTGTCTGGTAAGCCAACATCAAGATCGCTATGCTCTTTTGTAAAAGGAAAGTTATTTTCCCCGTGAATCGACAGTGTAAATATAGAAGTGTCATTTTCTAAAATAGAGGCGGTACCGTTACCCTGATGAACATCTAGATCAATGATGGCTACTTGCAAGTTGGCGCTGATTTCTCTCTGGAGTGCTCGAGCCGCAATGGCAGAGTCATTAAAGACGCAGAATCCACTCCCCTTATTACGGTAAGCGTGGTGTGTTCCCCCAGCCAAATTGGCAGCTATTCCTTCTGTAAGTGCAGATTGCGCAGCTGCTAAAGTTGCCCCTGCAGATCTTCGAGAGCGCTCCACCATCTGTGTACTCCAAGGAAAACCAATTTCTTGTTGTTCTTGGGTGCTGAGCTTGCCTTGCAAGACTTTGATCAGATAACCTGGATCATGAGCGTAGAGTATTTGAGTGTCGGTAATTGCGGGGGCATTCTCAAGCTTGATGTCTTCCAGTTGTGATACTAGATCACGCAATTGTGCATACTTTTCCATCGGAAAGCGGTGTCCGGCTGGAAGTGGTAAAACATAATGATCTGCGTAAAAAGCTTTCAATACATTCTCTTTTGTGATTTTGTTGATAAGTCTATTCGTTTTTAAATAGGTGGGTATGAGCAAGATAGAAAAATCAGGATTTAAGGGAAACAAATCCTATTTACCGAGCAAGTTATGCGTCACTTGTGGCAAAGAAATGACTTGGCGTAAATCTTGGGCTAAAAATTGGGAGTCTATTAAGTACTGCTCTGATACTTGCCGAGCCAATAAATCTTCATCAGCCACTCTTGGGATGAAGTAAATGAGTACGCTGATTTATTGGTTCAAAAATGATTTAAGGCTGATAGATAATCCTGCCTTGCTAGAGGCATGTAATCGTGCTGACCGTTTGCTACCCATCTATATTCATCTCCCGCAAGCTGCTCATGTTTTTGGTTTTCCGAGAGAGGGATTTCATCGCAAGGCTTTTTTAAGGGAGTCCTTGAAAGATTTAAGGGTACAGCTACGTGCTTTAGGATCCGATCTGCTGGAATATGCTGGCGAACCGGCGGATATCCTTGCGCAGTTAGCTCAAGATACGCATGCCAATGCGGTGTATTGTGAGCGTATCGAAGCCCCAGAAGAAATCCGACGGAGCCAAGAGATTCTAGGGCGGGGAATTACACTTCAGGAGTTCTGGCAGTCGAGCATGTTGTCGCCAGAGAGCTTACCCTTTACTGCTCAAGATATGCCGGATATGTTTACCCAGTTTCGTAAAAAAGTAGAGTACGCCGGCTTGAAGTTTTCACCACCAGTGATAGCGCCTTCTAAAATTCCTGCCTTGCCAGAGCTTGCACAGATACCCCTAATGCAGAGTTCTCAGGAATTAGATAACTCGATGCATCAGTTTTTGGGTGGCGAGCGCAACGCCCTAGAGCACTTGAAACAATACCTTGCAAGACGCTTGCCGGATACCTATAAAGAAACTCGTAATCAACTTATTGGACAAGACTATTCAAGCAAGTTTTCTCCTTACTTAGCCTTGGGTTGCGTTTCTGCAAGGACAATTGTTGCTAAATTAGATGTATATGAACAAACTCACGGTGCAAACGATGGCACCTACTGGCTTTGGTTTGAGCTGCTATGGCGAGATTATTTCCGTTTTCTACACTTTAAATACGGTATACAACTATATCGAGAAGCAGGTTTGAGCGAGACTCCGATCTCGAAAGGCGGCTACCAGCACTTCGAGTCTTGGCGCACTGGTAGCACTGGTAAATCACTGATAGATGCCGGAATGCTAGAGCTACTTAAAACCGGTTACTTATCTAATCGAATGCGTCAGATAGTTGCCAGTTACTGGATCTACGATTTACAGGGAGATTGGCGTTTAGGCGCCGCTTGGTTTGAGTCTCAGCTGATTGACTATGACGTCTATAGCAATCAAGGTAACTGGTTGTATTTGGCTGGGCTAGGAACTGATCCGCGGGGTGGCAGGCGTTTCAATATCGCCAAGCAAGAACAAGATCACGATCCCCGAGGGGAATATCAAAGACTCTGGCTCTGAGAGTACTGGAGTAAGACCTCCATTGATACCTTATCCAATACCCTAGCGTGAGTGCTTTCTAATTGAATTGTGGGAGCACAGTTCGCCTCTAGGGCTTCGATCCAGCGGTTAAGACAAAGGCACCACTGATCGCCTGCTATGAGGCCTGGGAACTGATATTCAGGGCGTGGGGTGATGAGATCATTCCCTCTTTTAAGGCTAAATTGTAAAAAGTCATTTGTCACAATAGCGCATACCAAATGACTACCTAAATCTTGCTCATTAGTTTTACAGCAACCATCTCTAAAAAATCCTGTCAAAGGATCAAAGGAGCAGGGTACCAAAGGTTGGCCCAATACATTTAAGGTGACGGTATCTTGCATAAAGACTCTTTACTTTGAGAAAAAATAGACTGGTTTTAGGGGCTTGGATATAGCTTGAAAGATAGAGGCTTTCCAGTAGGATCAACTTTCACTAAGACCATATCGCCTGAGTTAATAACCACGCCAACATAAGATTGAATATTGACGTGGTGTGTCACCATGATGATTGGTGTGCCTAGAAACTGTTTTCGCTCAGCTGCAATGAATTTTGTGAGTTCGTCGGTCTGCTTTTTTGCCTGACTCATGTCATCAAAAAATGAACCTAAGGCTACCTCTTTTTTTACATCCCCCTTGTTCAACAGGGTGGCCGTATCAATACAACGACACCAGGGGCTGCTGTAAACCTTCGCCTGTCCAATTCCTTGGCTCGATAGCCAGTCACCAGTATTCTTAGCCTGTTTTCGCCCTTGATCTCCAAGGTTGCGCTGAGTGGAGCATTGCCCGATTTGATAGTTCTTTGGGTCCCCATAGCCAGGCGCATCAGCATGTCTCATTAAGAGAATATGCGTACCGTCATTTAGCTTGTTAGCTAACTCACTCTGCGCTGTAGCCAATTTACTCTGAGTAAAAACTAAGGTACAGGTGATAAAGAAAAAGAATAAACGTAGTTTCATAAAAATAGATAGCCTACCAAGGTAAGCGTTCTCCAGAGTAACTAATAAAAGTCCCTGAATCTTCCCTATCTAGTGAGAGCAAGACATTCAGCATATCTTGCGCGGCATCGAGGGGAGGCCGACCAATTTGCTGACCTTTAAAGGGTTTTGATAGGCGAGAGTTTACTGTTCCGGGATGTAATGCTATGAGTGCGGCATTCGGTTTGGTTCGTGCAAGTTCAATGGCAGTCGTCTTAATCAGCATATTGAGTGCTGCCTTAGAGGCTCGATAGCTGTACCAACCTCCGAGACGATTGTCTTCAATACTACCTACTTTGGCTGAGAGGGTTGCCATGACAGATCCTGATGGATCTAGTAGCTTGGAAAAGTGCCTCATGGTTAGGCCTGGACCAATTGCATTGATCTGTAGCATTGCTTCTAGTTGTTCAGCATTCAGGTCATCTAGTTTTTTCTCTGGCATCCAATCCGCAGAATGCAATATCCCAATGGTATTAATCATCAGCTGAAAGGGCGCTTTTCCAGCGAAAGACTTAGCTGCCTCTTCAATCGTACTGAGATCTTGATAATCAATTGGACTAGGAGATGAGCGATGTATGCCGACCACCTCAGTACATGCTGGATGATTCTCCAGTAACTCCTCAAAGGCGGCACCGATGGTTCCGGAGGAACCAATCACGAGTGCGCGGAAGGGTGTGGGGATAAGTGGCATAAAAACTTGCAATGAGTAGGGTCTCAGCCAGTTTATTGAATAAGTCTTAAACTTGCTTGATGACAACTCGCCTACCCCAAGCGCTTTCAGAAGCAGACCTTTCCAGGTTGATTGAGATGGCCTGGGAGGATCGCACTCCTTTTGAAGCCATTGAAGCTACTTTTGGATATTCTGAGCCTCAAGTGATTGCTTTGATGAGAAAAAATCTCAAACGCAGTTCTTTTGAATTATGGCGTAAGCGAGTCACCGGTAGATCAACTAAGCATATCGCTCTGCGAAGTAAATTGGTAAACCGCGCCTACTGCTCAACTCAGTACAAACAAAAATAAACGTCATGAAAAAGCTCACTATGTTCTATGACGGTCTTTGCCCTTTATGTCAGGCAGAAATTCAATTTCTTTCAGGGCGAAATGAAGCAGGACTGCTGAGCTTTGTTGATATCAATTCTGATTTGTATTCTCCAGAACGCGTAGGGGTCTCTTGCACGCAAGCCTTAGCCTACATGTGCGCGCAATATGATGATGGTGAACTACTTGAGGGTGTGGATGTATTTTCAGAAGCCTATCGTCGAGCTAATCTGCCAAAGCTTGCATGGCTTTTTTCTAGACCTTTACTCAAGCCATTTTGGAATGCAGCTTATCGATTCTTTGCAAAGCATCGCCATACGATTTCAGCGCTCTTAGGTCCTTTTGCTCTGCGTCTCGTTAATAAAAAAGGGTAAGGATATGAAACTGGTTGATAAATTAGTGATTACTTTAGCTCTTAGCACGCTAACTTCAATGAGCCTTGCTAAGGAACCGCCACATATTAAAAGCATGATGGGTCAAGTCCAATTACAAGGTTTGGGTAGACTGAACTTTTGGGGATTTCATGTTTACGATGCCAATTTATATCGAGGTGCAACCAAGGATTCTCAAGAGTTTGCTCTTGAGCTGCAATACCAGAGAGCCTTCTCCGGCGAGGCAATTGCCAACCGTACGGCACAAGAGATGAAAAATTTAGGTGTAGCTGATTCTCAGGCATCAGCTTGGGGAAAGGAGCTAGCAAGCATTCTTCCTAATGTGGAGCCTGGTCAGACTATTTCTGCCGTTTATACCCCGAAGCAGGGAACCAGTTTCTTTTATGAAGGCAAAAAAATATCCCAAATTCAGGGTACTGATTTTGCAAAAGCTTTTTTTGGTATTTGGCTTGATTCAAAGACGAGTGCACCCAAACTCAGGGTGGACTTATTAGGGCAAGGTTGTCCACCACAACTCATTTCAGGAGCATGCTAAATGCATAAAACTTTTATCGCTGCAAAATGGACATTCTTGGGTTTAGTAATCATAGGTTTATTTGCCTGCTCATCACCTTCGGTAACGCAGTACGCCAATGAGAAGCCCAATCTTGATTTAAGTGAGTACTTCAACGGCACGATAGATGCTTATGGAATATTCACTGATCGTAGTGGTGAGGTCAAAAAACGATTTACCGTTCTGTTGGTAGCGCAGTGGAAAGTGGTTGATGGTAAGAAAGTGGGTACTCTCGATGAAAGCTTTGAATATTCCGATGGTACGAAGCAAAAGCGTATCTGGACTTTGACTGAAACTGCTCCTGGTAAATATATTGGTAGGGCAGATGATGTGGTGGGGGATGCGCTGGGCGAATCGGCTGGTAATGCGCTCAATTGGGCTTACACCTTAGCCTTGCCCGTAGACGGCACAATTTATCACGTGCAATTTAATGATTGGATGTACTTGGTAACGCCTAAGGTCATGCTCAATAAAGCCAAGATGAGCAAATTTGGAATTGACTTGGGTGAAGTGACTTTGAGTTTTTATAAGCGCTAATTGATGTCTTATCAAATTTTCTTATCTATGCTACGGCAAGGAATGCCGGCTTGAAAAAGCTCATACTAATCCTAGGCGATCAATTAGATATCAATAGTGCTGCCTTAAAGGATATCAACCCTAAGTCGGATGAAGTGCTGATGGTGGAGTCTGCCAATGAAGCGCAACATGTTTGGTCTCACAAAGCGCGGATTGCTTTATTTTTATCAGCAATGCGTCATTTTGCTGAGCATCTAAAAGATTTGGGTTTTACTCTCACCTATATCCAACATTCGCCCAAGACCATTGTTGAAGAGCTCAGTAAAAAGATTGGTAGCGGGAAATTTACGCATCTAGTTTGTGTGGAGCCTGGGGAATGGCGTCTAAAGCAATCGATTGAGGCTTTGGCCTTGGGGCTCAACATTGTTTTAGAGATGCGGCAAGACACTCATTTTTATTGCACTCATACAGAATTCAAGGAATGGGTTGCCAATAAAAAAGAGTTGCGACTGGAATACTTTTATAGACTCATGCGTAAAACCCATGGGATCTTAATTGATCAAGAGGGTAATCCTGAGGGCGGGCAGTGGAACTTCGATCGAGATAATCGCAAACCCTTTCCAAAGAAGGGTCCCGGCTTAATTCCACCTCCAGAATTATTTGCACCTGACGCTATTACCAAAAGAGTTTTTGCTGAAGTAGAGGAGCGCTACCCAGATCATCCTGGATCGCTGGCGCATTTTCAGTGGCCAGTAACCCGTCAACATGCGCTTCAAGCTCTAGCAGGATTTGTTGAGCACCGCTTAGCAACATTTGGTATTTATGAAGATGCGATGTGGACTGATACACCGTTTGGTTGGCACTCGCTGCTGTCGAGTTCGCTGAACTTAAAGTTGCTCAACCCCAGGGAAGTCATTGATGCTGTTTTGGTTGCCTGGAAAAAACACGATTTGGAATTGGCGACTGTAGAGGGGTTTATTCGTCAAATCCTAGGTTGGCGAGAATTTGTGCGAGGCATGTACTACCTTGATATGCCGCAAATGGCTTTAGATAATTTTTATGATCACCAAAATCCATTGCCTGCTTGGTACTGGACTGGCAAAACAAAAATGAAGTGTATGCAAGAGGCGATAGGCCAAACCCTAGAGTATGGTTATGCCCACCATATTCAACGCCTGATGGTGACCGGCAACTTTGCATTGCTTGCAGAAATCTTACCTAAAGACGTTTGTGACTGGTATTTGGCAGTCTATGTTGATGCGATTGAGTGGGTAGAGTTGCCCAATACAGCGGGCATGGCCTTATTTGCGAGTGGTGGCCGTTTTACTAGCAAGCCTTATATTGCCAGTGGCGCCTATATCAAGAGAATGAGCAACTATTGTGGCTCCTGCCAATACAAGCCCGATATTCGGTTTGGGGAGGGTGCTTGCCCAATGACCAACCTCTATTGGAACTTTCTCATTAAGCATCGCGTCCAATTTGAGGCTAGCCCACGTACCCGCCTGATGACTGCGAACTTATCCCGCATCAGCGATACAGATCAGCAGGCAATCGCACTCCATGCCAAAAGCCTTCTAGGGGATTTAAGCTCCTTGTAAGGGGCTCACCATATTTATAGCTGGAAAAAACGCATTTTGTGAATTTGTGTCACACTTTCACTATATAAATCAGTAGGTTAAAAAAGTCATGAGAATCGAAGATACCGATCCAGCACGGCATGCTGGCATTGAATATCCCATGGAAGTGGGTGCGCCCGTATTTGCACCGATTAAGGTCTTAGAGGAAAAAGACAAGGCAGTCAATGTCGCGCGCCAGAATGCAAAGCTTGAATACGATCGCATCATGGAGCAAGCTGAAGTATTAATGAAGCAAGCACGTTCTCTTCAGGCTCGTTTAGATGCTACAGAAATGGTCCATAGTGCCAAATTTAGTTTTAATCCCCTCCATGGAAAAACCTACCATCTCTACTTCGATAGCCGCATTGGCAGCAATGTATTGATTCAAAATGGACCTGATCAGTGGAGTTGTGGCATTCCGGATGCCTGGACTTATTCGATGGCAGTCAAAAAGCTTGGGGATAGCACTTGGGCTATCGTTGAGGAGGATGAGGCTGTCTCATCCTCGCTTGCAGTAAGATAATTTTTTTATAAAAATAATAAGGTGACTTGTGACAACTGCTCGAATTGTTAGTCTTTCAGAACTCGGTAGCGCCGATGTGATTCAATTAATCGATAAAGAGCTTCCAACTCCAGGCAAAGGGGAAGTGCAACTTCGTCAAACCGCGATTGGTTTTAACTTTATTGATGTGTACCAGCGCTCTGGCGTTTACCCCTTGGAACTACCAACAGGTTTAGGCCATGAGGCGGTCGGTGTAGTTGAGGCGCTTGGTGAAGGTGTTACGCGATTCAAGCTAGGCGATCGTGTGACGTACATGAATGCTGGTATCGGTGCTTATGCCAGTGCGCGCAATGTTGCAGTGGATAAGTTGGTTGCAGTGCCAGACAATGTATCCGATGAAATTGCTGCTGCTGTGTTTTTCAAGGCAATGACTGCCCAATACTTAGTTCAAAAAACCTACAAGGTGAAATCTGGGGATGTCGTTTTGGTCCACGCTGCCGCTGGTGGTGTTGGCCAAATCCTATCAGGATGGGCAAAGTCCTTAGGTGCTTTTGTAGTGGGCACAGTAGGATCTGAAGCTAAGTTTGCCGCAGCTAAAGAAGCAGGCTGCGATGCCGTGGTGGACTATTCAAAACCAAATTGGGTTGAAGAGTTTATGAAGGCAACAGGCGGTCGTAAAGCAAATGTAGTTTATGACTCGGTTGCTAAGACTACTTTCTTGGGATCACTCGATTGTGCTGCACCATTTGGCACGGTGGCTTTATTTGGTGCCGCCTCTGGACCTGCTCCAGAGATTCAACCTGAGATTCTAAATAAGAAGGGTTGCCTTTTCCTAACCAGACCTTCTGTATTCCCGCACAACGCAACACCGGAATTACTTCAAGAAAATGCTCGTGCAGTATTTGATGCGATTGCACAAGGTCGCGTGAAGGTACAGATCGGCGCGAAGTTCAAGCTCGAGCAAGCTGCTGATGCTCATAAAGCTGCAGAAGGTAGAAAAGTTTCAGGTGCGATCGTAATTACGCCGTAAACAAATATTGAATTATGAGAGCCCCGCTTCGGCGGGGTTTTTTTATTGACATTCCGTAGCAATGGTTAGTTTTTTTGGAGAAATACAATCTCTATAAATTGATGCAGCGCGATATAAAAGCCAAGTTCCGCTTTCTCCGCTATAGTTTGAGAAGATAAAAACTCGGAGGCAGTGATGCGTAGATATATTGTGTTGGACACTTTTTTAATGGGAATGGCTGCTGCATTCTTAATGGGTTCCTCATTACTTGCCCAAGCTCAAGCGCCTAGCAAATCTAGTGCGCAGCCTGCAACAGAGGTTCTGTGGTTAGGTCAGGCTGGATTTCGCATCAAAAGTCCTAGCGGCAAGGCGATCTTGATCGATCCATGGATTACTGGCGGTCCGAAAGCTCCCGCTATTTATAAGAATGATCTGTCTGCTATTGGCCCGATAGATTTGTTATTGGTAACACATGCTCACGTCGACCACATTGGCGATGCACCTGCGCTTGCAAAAATGAATAACACTAAGTTATATGGACCTGCAGATATGGTGACCCCATTAATTACTCTGGGAATATTGCCTGCCGATCTTGGTCATCGCTTCAATAAAACTGGTCGTGTTACACCATTGCCTGGTATCAAGGTTACGGCTGTGCAGGCTGAGCACTCCTCTTTACTAGTATGGAAGAATCCGGCAACTGAAAAGATGGAGTCTCATGCGGCAGGTGAAGCGATGGGCTACATCATTGAACTTGAGAATGGCTTCAAAATTTGGCACATGGGCGATACAGGACTTTTTGGCGATATGAAATTTATTGGCGAGCACTACAAGCCAGATTTGGTAATGATCCCTATTGGTGGTAATTTCACTATGGCGCCGGACGATGCTGCCTTCGCTTTGCGAACCTGGGTAAAGCCAAAAATGGTGATACCAATGCACTACAACTCCAATCCATTGGCGAAGGGAACCTTGGCTGAATTCCAAGGGGCCATGAAGGGCAGCACAATTAAGATTATTCCCATGACTGAGGGGCAGACAGTTCAGTTCTAATTAATGGAACACACTGTTCAATAGGAATTTTATGGACTCTATTTCGCCTGAAGTCAGAATGCAACTCGCGCCTAATGGCGTTCTATCTGCTGCGGTGTATTTAGGCAACTTCTTATTGGTTACGGGTCGATCATCTTCTGGAGAGCCCACTGGTATCTCACCAGATATCTGCCGCGCTATTGCAAAGCGTTTAGGTGTGGAGTTAAGTTTGATAGGTTTTAATACGCAAGATGAGGTTGTCGATGCCGTCGTCAGTGGAAGATGTGGCATCTCCTTATTGGGCTCCGATCCTGCTCGTGCTCAGAAGCTTACTTTTACTCCTGCCTATGTTGAGCTTGAGGCTAGTTACCTGGTTCCCGCCAACTCCCCCATAAATGAGTTGTCTCAGGTGGATCAGCCAGGGGTGAGGATTGCATCTTTTTACAAAAGTGCTTATGACTTATGGCTACAGCGTAATCTCAAACATGCCAGCCTAGTCCATGCTGATAGTGTGCAAGCGAGTAATGAGCTATTCGTCAGCGAGAAATTAGATGTTTTGGCAGGCTTAAAAACTGGCCTAGTGGCTGCTTCTCAAAATATTCCTGGCGCCAGAATTCTAGATGGGCAATTTACTGGAATACAGCAGGCGATTGCCACACAAAAAACACACCTAGAGTCGATTGAATTTTTGAATGCTTGTGTAGAAGAATTTATTAGATCTGGCTTGGTTGCTGATCTCATTAGTCAATATCAGGTGCAAGGCCTTTCAGTTGCAGCGCTCCCTTAAATATCCTCAGAAAAATAATATGCAAAAGTTACTCCTGACTCTCATTTTGGGCTCAAGCTTCTTTACTCATCATGCTGCGATGGCTCAAGTGGCCACTTACCCAAATCATCAAATTAAAATCATCTCCCCATTTGCTACCGGTGGTATCGCTGATGGTTTTTCACGAATCATTGCTCAGGGATTAAGCGAGGCTTATGGTCAGCCAGTGGTAGTGGAAAACAAAACGGGTGGCGGAGGTAATATTGGGGCTGATTTCGTGGCCAAATCTCCGGCAGATGGCTACACCTTAATTATGGGCAGTATTGGTACGCATGCAGTAAACCCCTACTTGGTGAAGAGCATGCCCTATGATCCATTTAAGGATTTTGTACCGGTAGCTTTTGTGCTTGATGCTGAAGGTTTGTTAGCTGTTAATCCTAGCGTCCCAGTAAAAAATGTCAGTGAGCTCATTAGCTACATCAAGGCTAATCCAGGAAAAGTATCCTATGGGTCGGGTGGTATTGGTACCGCTAGTCATTTGGCAGGAGAACTTTTTGTTCTCACCGCAAAGGTTGATATGACACATATCCCTTACAAGGGAAATGCATTAGCAATTACTGATTTAATTGGTGGCCAAACTCAATTAATGTTTGCCACGATGCCTACAATTCTGCCTTATGTAAAGAGCGATAAATTGCGTGGCTTGGCGGTAACAGGTGCCACTAGAGATCCTTCTATGCCGGATCTGCCGAGTATTAGTGAGACGCTGCCTGGATTCGATGTCAAAAATTGGATTGGCTTATTTGCTCCTGCCGGCACTCCGCCTGCCATTGTGAAGAAGCTCAATGTGGAAGTGGGAAAAATTATGGAACAGCCTGCAGTTCAGAAAAAGTTAGAGTCAGAGGGGGCGAAGTATTACGCCATGTCACCCGAGGCTTTTGGGTCATTTCAGAAGAAAGAATCAGTCCGCTGGGGCAAGATCATTAAAAGTGCCGGGATTAAGCCTGAATAGCATCATGATTCAAGTGAGAGGTGCCTCCCCCCTCACTCCGCATATAATTGTCTAAGCGCTTGAATTAAAACAAATTTATTCTTTAAATACTGTTTTAGGTAGTTTGACAGCCCCCAGTGGGTCTTGGACAATGCCTGAGGTGGTTTGATTCAAGCCATTACCTCCGATGACAACGACCAATTCTTCCTTCCCAGCATCTGCAACCGCAGCCCTCGAGGCTCGGAAAATCACTTGCGTGCGCGGTGATAGAGCGCTGTTTTCAGGTCTGGATTTACAGTTATTTGCTGGGCAGTGCCTCCATATTCGTGGCGAGAATGGCGTTGGTAAAACAAGCCTCTTGCGCTTACTCACTGGCTTGGCTTCTCCTGAGTCTGGCGAGGTGTATTGGTGTGGCCATGCTATTCAAAAACAAGCCTCGGAATATCGCAGCAAACTTTTGTTTTTAGGTCATCGCGATGCACTAAAAGAAGACCTCAGTGCTATTGAGAATTTGCGCATGTATGCAGCTATCGATGGTATTGCGCTTTCCGAGCAAGATGCTTTTGCTAGCTTACGACGATTTGGCCTGAAGGGGCGCGAAGACCTGCCTATTCATTGTTTATCGGCGGGGCAGAAAAAACGAGTTTTGATGGCGCGCATGCTAACGCGACGAGCGCAAGTATGGATTTTGGATGAGCCCTTTAATGCCTTAGACACCCATGCCGTCGGGGAGTTGCAAGATTTGATCGTCGAGCATCTTCAGGGCAATGGTTTAGTGGTGCTGACTAGTCATCAGCCTTTGACTATTTCTGGTCTGCGAGTACTGGATCTATGAACGCTTTTACCGCTATCGTCCATCGCGATCTATTGTTGGTAATGCGTCGCAAGAGCGAGGTTCTCACTGCATTGTTTTTCTTTGTCATTGTGACAAGTTTATTCCCGCTGGGAATTGGTGCTGATACTGCCTTATTGAGAAAGATTGCTCCTGGTGTGATTTGGGTTGCGGCCTTACTCTCGACCTTACTTGGTTTGCAGCGGATGTTTGCAGCTGATTACGCAGACGGCACCCTAGAGCAACTGGTCTTGTCCCCGAATTCATTTACCGCCTTAGTATTTGGCAAGATCGTTGCCCATTGGCTGGTGTGTGGGCTACCCTTGGTTTTGTTAGCACCGGTGATCGGCATTCAGTTTGACTTAGATACCCAGTCTTTAAAGGTGCTGATGGCAGCCTTATTACTCGGAACACCTGTTTTATCATTGCTAGGCTCGGTTGGGGCGGCCCTCACGCTTGGGGTAAGGGGTGGCAGCGTATTGATGAGCCTCCTGATCTTGCCGCTCTATATTCCTGTACTAATCTTTGGGGCGGGCGCCGTATACGCCAGCAGTGTCGGGCTGGATATCACGGGGCATTTTTCACTGTTGGGCGCTTTATTGATTTTGGCATTAGCATTTGTACCTTGGGTCAGTGCAAGCGCTGTAAAGATTGCTATCGAATGAGTAATGTAAATAATTTATCTTCTAGTCACGTAATGAGCTGGTTCAAATTTTCGAGTCCGAGTGCCTTTTATCCACTAGCCGGAAAAATGATTCCTTGGTTCTGGGCCCTCACCGTTATTTTTGGATCTGCCGGCTTGTGGGTAAGTTTCTTTGTGGCACCGGTAGATGCAGTGCAAGGTCAGGGTTACCGCATTATTTTTGTTCATGTACCGGTCTCTTGGATGTCAATGTTTATCTATGTGGTGATGGCTACATGGGCCGGATTAGGCCTGATATTGAATACTCGCCTATCGGCCATGATGGCTCAGGCCTTGGCCCCGATCGGTGCCTGGATGGCTTTCTTATCTCTGTGGACTGGTGCATTTTGGGGCAAACCTATGTGGGGTGCTTGGTGGGTATGGGACGCCCGCCTAACCTCAGAATTAATCCTACTCTTTTTGTATCTTGGTTTTATCGCTTTGCAGGCCTCTATTGATAATGTCCGCCGTGCCGATAAAGCCGGCGCGATCTTGGCCTTAGTTGGTGTGGTGAATGTACCTATTATTTATTTTTCAGTGAAATGGTGGAATACCTTGCATCAAGGCGCCTCCGTTTCGCTAACCAAAGCACCAGCCATGGCTCAGACTATGCTTTGGGGTATGTTGTTGATGGCTTTATGCTTATGGATGTACTCAATTGCAGTAGGGTTAATGCGTGTGCGCACCATCATTTTGGAGCGTGAGGCTCATACTGATTGGGTTAGACAATTAAATGAGGTGAAGCATTAATGTGGAATAGTTCGGCTGAATTCTTTGCCATGGGTGGCTATGCCCTATATGTATGGTGTAGCTTTGGCGCCTGTGCCGTGGTGTTCTTATTAGAGCCCCTCACTGTTCGTGCACGCCATCAGGCAATCATACGTAGATTGCAACGTGAAGTTTTGGCTGAACAGTTTGATCAACAGGGTGGCAAGTGAAACCAAGACATAAGCGAGCTGCCATTATTGTTGGCGCACTGATTGCCATTTGCATCGCGGCAGTATTAATTTTGAATGCCCTCAATAGTAATATTGCCCTCTATGTCACCCCGAGTGAAGTAGCTGCTGGTAAGTCACCGGCTGGTCAAGTCTTTCGTATTGGCGGCATGGTCAAGGATGGATCAGTTAAGCGAGATGGTTTAACAGTGAACTTTGTGATTACCGATATGGTGAAAGATATTCCGGTGGCATACACTGGCATTCTTCCGGATTTATTTAAAGAGGGTAAGGGCGCCGTGATTCAAGGCCGCCTTGATCCAAGCGGACAATTTGTTGCGAGTGAAGTATTAGCTAAGCATGATGAAAACTATATGCCTCCAGAGGCAAAGCATGCTCTAGAGCAGGCTCAAAAAAATGGAAATAAATAATGATTCCTGAATTTGGGCATTACGCACTAATACTAGCCTTATGTATCGCCATCATTCAAGGGACACTTCCATTGGTCGGTGCACATCAAAGTCGCCGTGAATGGATTTTGTTAGCAAGACCAGCGGCGCAAACTGTTTTTCTATTGCTCGGTATTGCATTTGTGATTTTGGCCTGGAGCTTTTACTCAAATGATTTTTCTGTTCTTTATGTAGCAGAGCATTCAAATTCACAAATGCCCGTCATTTACCGCTTGGGTGCGGTATGGGGTGGTCATGAAGGCTCTCTTTTACTCTGGGTTTTCTTACTATCAACCTGGACTTTTTTAGTAGCTCAGCTTTCGAAGGCGCTAGATGAATTTATGGTGGCGCGTGTGATTGGTGTATTAGGTTTGGTGACTACTGGCCTACTATTGTTCGTGATCGCTACCTCCAATCCTTTTGAGAGACTGCTACCAGCTGCTCAGGATGGACGATCTCTTAATCCACTTCTGCAAGATCCAGGCTTGGTGTTTCATCCTCCAATGTTGTACATGGGATATGTTGGCTTCTCAGTAGCATTTGCATTTGCGATTGCATCTTTGTTATCAGGGCGTTTGGATGCTGCTTGGGCGCGTTGGTCGCGTCCATGGACAACAGCTGCTTGGGTATTTCTTACGCTCGGTATTGCACTGGGTTCTTGGTGGGCTTATTACGAATTAGGTTGGGGTGGCTGGTGGTTCTGGGATCCTGTGGAGAATGCATCATTCATCCCTTGGCTAGTTGGCACTGCTTTGCTCCACTCGCTTGCAGTCACTGAGAAGCGCGGCGGTTTTAAGAGTTGGACAGTGTTGTTAGCGATTACCGCTTTCTCACTATCGCTTTTGGGAACCTTCTTAGTTCGGTCTGGAGTGCTGACTTCAGTGCATGCATTTGCTACTGACCCTACACGCGGCGTCTTTATCTTGATTTTCTTGGTGCTGGTGGTGGGTTCCTCCTTGGCACTTTACGCTTGGCGTGCTCCCAAGAGTACCCTTGGTGGTAAGTTCAGCTTAACATCACGTGAGACCTTCATCTTGCTTGGCAACGTTTTCTTGGTGGTGTCTGCTGCATCAGTACTCTTGGGCACTCTTTACCCTTTACTGATTGATGCTCTTCATTTAGGGAAGATCTCAGTAGGGCCTCCATATTTCAATAGCGTTTTCGTGCCCATCATGATCCCCTTGTTAGTGCTGATGGGAATTGGACCCTGGACAAGCTGGAAGAACTCGAATCTCTTGGATGTCATCAAGCGCTTATGGATTGCAGCCCTGGTTGCAGTGATTGCGGCGGCTTTAATTCCATTTGCCATGGGTCAATTTACTTGGCTCAGCAGTCTTGGTTTCTTATTGGCTTTCTGGGTGATTTCATCTGGCGTACTACAAATTATTCGCCAAGCGAAAGCAGGTAAACCAACGCGTTCATTTATTGGTATGCAGGTAGCGCATTTAGGGATAGCAGTCTTTACGATTGGCGTCACTATGGTGGGCGCCTATCAAGAGGAAAAAGATGTGCGTATGCTCGCCGGTGAAAGCGTAGGTGTCGGTGGCTATGATATTCAGTTGCAGGGTGTTAGCCCTGTTCCTGGCCCGAACTATAAAGCGATGCAAGGTACTTTCTTATTAACTCGCAATGGGAAGCTAGAGGCAACGATGTACCCAGAAAAGCGCAGTTATTTTTCATCAACGATGCCCATGACCGAAGCAGCAATTGATGCAGGACTCACTCGGGATATCTATGTTTCATTGGGTGAAGAGTTAGAGGACAAAGCATGGGCGGTCCGAGTTTATTACAAGCCTTTTGTTGATTGGATTTGGGGTGGTTGTGTATTGATGGCTCTAGGTGGTTTGCTGGCTATGTCCGATAAGCGCTATCGCATGAAGTTGAAGAAGGCGGCGGCATGAAAGCCAAGTTTTTAATTCCACTGATTTTATTTGTCATTTTGGTTGGATTTTTAGCGGTAGGCTTAAATCGTGACCCACAGGAAATACCCTCGCCACTGATTGGTAAGCAGGCGCCTGCCTTTGAATTGCCTCAGCTAGCAGATCCTCAAAAAACCTTTTCACCAGAGAGTATGAAAGGCAAGCCTTGGATTTTGAATGTCTGGGCTTCTTGGTGTGTTGCTTGCCGTGAGGAGCACCCCGTTCTGGTTGAGCTGGGTAAATTGCAAGTGGCACCAATTATTGGATTGGATTACAAAGATAAACGTGACGACGCAATGGCCATGCTTGCTCGTCAAGGTAATCCGTATCTATTATCAGCTTTTGATGCCAATGGCCGAGTAGGCATTGATTATGGTGTCTATGGCGTTCCAGAGACCTACGTAATTGACAAAGCTGGCGTTATTCGGTTTAAACATATTGGACCGATCACGATGGAATTACTTCGTAAGAAGATCATTCCTTTATTAGATGAGCTCAAATAATGTTGAGAAAGACGCTTCAATCCCTCTTGCTCACTTTTACCGTGTTGTGTTCTATCGGTGCAACCGCTAAGGATGCAGTCCCGTTAGCTGATGACCCGGTCACCGAGCAGCGTCTGATTGTGATTTCAGAAGAAATGCGCTGCTTAGTTTGTCAGAATGAATCCCTTGCCGGCTCACGCTCTGATTTAGCAAATGACTTACGCCGAGAAATTCGTATTCTGATCAATGAGGGTAAGACGGATGAGCAAATTCGGAATTTTATGGTGGAGCGTTATGGCGACTTCGTTTTATATCGCCCGCCTGTAAAGCCGATCACCTGGCTCCTATGGATAGGCCCTTTTGTCATCTTGCTCGCCGGAATTATTGGTTTAATGGTGTATCTGCGTCGTAGAAATCAGGTTGTGCCTAGTACCACGCTATCTGATGCGGATAATCGTCGTATTGATGCACTACTTCAGGATGCTAAGTCCCGTTCAATAGAAAATACACATGACTAGTTTTGTAATATCCGCTCTTCTTTTGTTGATCCTGGTCCTGGTACTGCTCTTGCGCCCATTATTTTTTCCCGCAAAAGAATCCGCAACCTCACGTCGTCAGATGAATGCAGCCATCTATCGGGAAGAGCTTGATAAGCTCGAGGCTGATCGTTTGGCTGGTACTGTGGATAGCTATAGCTATGAGCAGACTCATGCAGAAATGCGTCAGCGGCTTTTTCAGGATACGGATGAAGCGGATGATTTCGCGGTACTAGGCTCTCCTAAGAAAACCATCATAGGAATTTGTCTTTTTGTAGTAATACTTTCAGCGGGTTTCTATTTCTACCTTGGTGATGCTGCTCAGATTGCCCAGAAGAGCACTGAGAGGCCGATGACTCAAGAGTCGGTTGAAAAGATGGTTGACGAGTTTGCCGCTAAGATGGATAAAGAGCCTGACAATCTCAAGGGTTGGGCTATGCTAGCTCGCTCCTATCGGATTTTGGGTCGTAATACTGAGGCTGCAAATGCCTATGCTCGTGCAGGCTCTTTTATTGATTCGGACCCGCAATTATTGGCTGACTATGCTGATGTATTGGCGGCTAATGCAAATGGTAATTTTGCTGGTAAGCCACAGCAACTCATTAATAAGGCGCTAGCCCAGGACCCGAATAATTTGTTAGCTCTTTGGCTTTCTGGAACTGCCGCTTTTAATGTGCAGAACTATAAAGCTGCAGTGCAGTCCTGGGAGAAGTTAGCAAAGCAATTGCCCGGTGAGTCTGATGAGGCGCGCGCGATCGCTGCTTCTATTGCGGAGGCACGTAGCAAGGGTGGCCTTGCGTCAGCTAGCGCGCCAGCAATCAGTAATCAAGGCGTAAGCGGGCAGGTAGATATTGCACCAGAACTGAAGTCTAAAATTAAAGCAGGTGATGTATTGATGGTGATCGCCCGTAAGCCTGGTGAGCGTATGCCAGTCGCCGTTCTCAAAACTCCGGTTACTGCATTCCCAATCAGCTTTATTTTGAATGATGCTTTGGCAATGAGTCCCAATGCATTGATTTCTCAAATACCTGAAGTATCAGTTGAGGTGCGCATTTCAAAAACAGGAATGGCAATGCCAGAAGCCGGTGATTTGATATCTACACCGCAAACGATCAAGGTGGGCACGACTAATGCTCGTCTTATCATCGGACAGATTAGGCCTTAATTAGCCCCGACCAACAAATGGCATATTGCTTGCCATGATGGTCATCGAGAGAATATTGCTTTCTAAAGGCAGTTGAGCCATCTGCAGAACGGCTTGCCCAACATGATCTACATCCATGAGTGGCTCAACCTTTTTTGAGCCATCTGGCTGCAAAATGCCAGCAGCCATAGGGATTGTCATTTCAGTGCCGGCATTACCTATATCGATCTGACCGCAGGTAATATTAAATGGACGACCATCCAATGCAATCGATTTAGTTAATCCAGTCATAGCATGTTTAGTGGCGGTATATGGAGCAGACATCGGGCGGGGCGCATGTGCAGAGATCGAGCCATTATTAATAATTCGGCCACCTTGCGGAGACTGAGTCTTCATCATGCGGATGGCCTCTTGCGAGCAAAGGAAAGCTCCGCAGAGATTAGTATTGACGACATTCATCCACTGTTCGTAACTCAGATCTTCCATCGGGATTGCAGGCGCTCCCATGCCGGCATTATTAAAGAGCACGTCTATGCGGCCAAACTGTTTTTGGATTGCTGAAAATAACTTCTTTACTTGTTCTGGTTTGCCAACATCACAGCTCACTGCGAGGCAGTTTTGGCTATTCCCACCAATATCGTGAATGGCTAAATTGAGCTTCTCCAGATTTCTACCGGTTAGAACGACTCTAAATCCACCTTGCAACAGTGCTTTTGCTGAAGCTTTTCCGATACCCGTTCCGGCCCCTGTGACCAGGGCTACTTTGTTGGCAGCTGAATTCATTATTGTCCTAATGGCTCTTGAAAACCCCCATCTTATCCTGAAATAATTCGAATCAATTCATTCCGCTCTAGATCCTTGGGCTCGGGGCATAATGACAAAAACAAGCAGAATTTTTATGAACTTCATACGCAAAAATATCTATAACCCTGTGGCAGTTGCCATCGCCTTTTTGATTCTGGTTGTCATACTATTTGCCACACTCTGGGTGTTGGTGCCGCCTCCACCTAGGTCGATTGAGTTGGCAACGGGTTTCCCAACCGGCCTTTATCAGCAATTTGGTACAAAGCTCCAAAGTGAGCTTGCCCAGGAGGGTATTTCTCTCAAGCTAAAAACCACGGGTGGAACAAACGATAATTTAGCGCTATTAAAGGATCCACACTCTGGCGTTGACTTTGCAATGGTTCAGGGTGGCGTTGCCGACTTATCTAAGTACCCTGATTTTATTTCTATCGCCGGTGTGTTTTATGAGCCGGTATGGGTGTGGTACAGGGAGTCCAGCTTTCAAAATGAATCAGGACGATTGGGTTTATTGAGTCAGCTAAAAGGTAAGCGAGTATCCATTGGCAATGAAGGTAGTGGCACGCTATCCCTGGCCTCTCAATTACTTTCTGCAAGTGGATTGAGCCTTAGTGATATTCGTGCTGAAAAATTAAAGCCACTTGATGCGTTGGAGAAGTTCAAAAAAGGGGAGTTAGATGCTGTATTTTTAGTAAGTGCTGCGGAGGCTCCTTTAGTCAAAAATTTTTATGAAACTCCTGGCATTCGCTTAATGAGCTTTGAGCAGGCTGAAGCTTATGTTCACTTATTCCCTTTTCTCTCAAAGGTAACAGTGCCCCGAGGTGTCGTTAGCATTGCCTATGATCTTCCGCGTCAAGACATTCAGGTATTGGCCGCAACAGCTACCTTAGTAGGTAAGAATGATGTTAGTCCTGCTTTGGTAACACTGTTGCTTGGCGCTACCTACGATATTTTAAAAACTTATGCATATTTACAAAAGCCGGGAGAGTTTCCATCGGGTACTGGCCTTGATTTTCCTTTACATGTTGATGCTGAAATCTACTTAAAGGATGGTCCGTCTTTCTTGCATCGTCACTTGCCTTTTTGGACAGCGGTATGGATTGGACGCTTTGCAAAAATTGTGATCCCACTTCTGGTAATTTTGATTCCCTTATTTACCTATATTCCTGCAGCTAAAAATTTACTCCTGCGCCTCAAGTTATCTCAGGTGTATGAGGAGCTTAAAGTGGTAGAAAGAAATGCATCTAATCCAGATTTAAAAGAAAAGAATCTCAAGGATTTGGAGAATATTGAGCGAAGGGTGGGCAATATCAAAGTATCTATGTTGGATGCAAAAGAGTTGTATGACCTAAAAGGCCACGTGGGGGAGGTGCGCAACCGCTTGAATCTGTATTCCTAAGTCGGTTGGTATGCGCCTAAAATAAACCCATGACTCTTTCCAGCCTTTTACCTCCACTAACACCCGCCAGGGAGCTGGTTCAATCTTTACGAGAAGATGGTTTTGCAGTCGTCTCTGCTCAGGATGTGGCGCAAATTGCACATGTTGATCTTGCTCAGCTACTCAATCTCAATCAATTTTGGGAGGACTTGCCTCGGGACCCGTACCTGAAGGATGGTGGACGGTATCGTTTTCGCCGCCACTCAAGCTTTGAGATCAGGGGCGAATCTCTGGCGAGCGTGCCACATCGAGCCCACTGGCAGTCTGTTGATTACAACGCTTTGCATGGCGGTATCGAGCGTTGGTTTGAGCCTTCGCAAGCTGAGCTCACTAGTAATCCTGCATGGCATTCTCTTTTGCTGGGTTTGGCACAGATTCTGAATGGCCTGAAGAAGGTCAATACTTGGTTTATTGAGGCTCACCAATTTCGAATTGATACGACTGATGGGATTGGGCGGCCAACACCTGAGGGTGCCCATCGTGACGGCGTTGATTTTGTAGCCGTCTTTTTACTCAATCGAGTTGATGTCAAGGGTGGCGAGACCCGAATTTTTAGTGCAACCGGTTCTACTGGTTTGCGATTTACTCTCACCGAGCCTTGGTCTTTATTGCTGATGAATGATGAAAGAATGATTCATGAATCTACCCCGATTCAGCCCTTGGGACAGCACGGCTATAGAGATACTTTGGTCCTCACTTTCCGTTCGAATGGTTTTCAGGATTCCCCTAACAGTAGTCAGCAGTAAGTTCTTATGCGTTTGAAACCCACTGGTTACACACCCCTGATGCTGATGGCGCAAACTTGTGCGCTATTGGGTTTTGCTTGTTACGCAGTGGTATTAACAACATTACAAGATGAATGGCATCTCAGCAATTTACAGTCTGGTCTTATTGCTAGCGCCTTCTTTTTTGGTTACATGCTGATGGTCCCATTGGCAACGGCTCTCACCGATCGCGTTGATGCCAAAAAAGTCTATCTCGTAGGCGGTCTTTCAGCAAGCTGTGGATTACTCGGCATGGGTCTCTTTGCCTATAACTTTTGGACTGCCTTGATATTTATGGCGCTCAATGGAATTGGTCTAGCGGGCACTTATATGCCCGGCTTAAAAATTCTGTCAGATCGCATTAAAACCGGCGAACTGACCCGCCATATTGCCTTCTACACCGCATTCTTTGGGATTGGTACTGGCTTCTCTTATCTATGCTCTGGTTGGATCTTAAATAGCTTGGGCTGGCGCTATGTTTTTGGAATCATTGCCTTAGGCCCATTTACTGCATTGTTGATTGTGCTCTTATTTATTCCCGCACTCACCCATGAAAAGTGGCACGGTCCAATACGCATTCACTTGCGTGATATTTTTCCGCTTGATAAGTGGCGCTTAGTACTGCAAGATAAAACAGCCTCAGGATTTATCTTTGGCTATACCGCCCACTCAATCGAGTTATTTGCCTCCCGCAGTTGGATCGTAGCCTTTTTTGGTTTCTGTGCCATTCTGACAGGTGATTCCTTTTTATTAACTGCAACGACTCTTGCAGGTGTGATTAATTTCTTTGGGGTTCCTGCATCTATCATCGGGAATGAAATTGCCTTAAGAATAGGACGTCAAAAATGGATTTTCTTTGTCATGCTATCTAGTGCAGCATTTGGAGTGGCACTCGCTTTATCAACAGGACAGTCTTGGTGGTTGATTATTGCCCTAGCAGTGGGGCACACGATTTTTATCATGGCTGATTCCGCCACCTTAACTGCGGGCTTAGTTATTAGTGCTAAAGAAAATATTAAAGGTGCCGCAATGGGGCTCCATTCTTTAATGGGCTTTGGAGGCGGGTTGTTGGGCCCCGCTATCTTTGGTTTTGTCCTTGACTTAACAGGCTCGCGTGCCTCACAAATATCTTGGGTCTGGGCCTATGCTGCAGTGGTAGTTTGGGGTGTTCTGTTTGTGCTCTATGAGCGTCGTAATGGCTGGGCGAGTGGGTCTATCGCCCGTAAGTCATGATTTATTCATGAGCCCTAGCTTGCCAAGTAATAGCTGTTATCACTGTGGCAGCTTTATTCTTCCAAATGATTCTTATGAGCTTAAGCTTGCTGGTGTCCATAGAAAATTCTGTTGCGCTGGATGTATGGCAATTGCGCAAACGATTCATGGTGAAGGGCTAGAAGTATTCTATGTACGCCGCGCACAGTCAAGCGATAAGCCAGCAGCCTATCTTGCTTCCAGTGAAATTCCTAACAGTCTGACTCCATACGATGATCCTTCTTTGCTCGGTAGATATACTCGGCCTAGTGGTGATGGGTCTGATTTAGAGACTACTCTACGATTAGAGAAGATTCGCTGTGCTGCTTGTGTGTGGTTATGCGAGCAGCACCTACGACGTATGCCTGGTGTCAAAGAAGTGCAGATTAACTACGTAAGTCAAAAGGTCAAGGTGGAATTTTCACCTGAGAAAACCAGTCTTGCTCGCTTACTCTTTGAGATAGAACGCATTGGTTATGAGGCGTGGCCTTTTGAGCCCTCACTCTCCATTGAGAAATCTAAAAAAGAACGTCGGCAATTACTTACTAGACTGGGGGTTGCATTACTAGGCATGATGCAAGTCATGATGTATGCCTGGCCAAGTTATGTTGGTGATAGTGATATTACGGTGGAATATGACCTGCTTTTGGGCTGGACTAGCTGGATTCTCACGGTTCCAGTGATGACTTATTCAGCTGGCCCGATTTTCCGGGCAGCCTGGAGGAGTGTTGCTTCGTTTCGGCAAACGCATATGTTGGGTATGGATGTGCCAATTGCTTTGGCTCTAGCCCTAGCATTTAGTGCGGGCACCGTAAATCTCGTAACAGGCTCAGGTCAAGGCTATTTTGATTCCATCACCATGTTTGTTGCCTTTATTTTGGCGGCACGCTATGTAGAGTTATTGGCACGACAGGATGCTCAAGGTGGGGCAGAGGCTTTGGCAAAACAATTGCCCGCTACATGTGAGCGGGTGTCGAGCTATCCAACATCTTTGCAGGTTGAAATTGTGCCAGTGGTTCGCTGTAACCCTGGTGAAGTGATTCGTGTTCCTCCAGGTGATGTGGTTCCAGCTGACGGAGTTTTGATTGAGTCTGAGAGCTCTTTAGATGAGTCGCTGCTTACTGGTGAGTCCAAGCCGATTGATAAGAAGATTGGTGATCGAGTATATGCAGGTACGCACAATATTCTTAATCCCATATTGATCAGAATCGATGCTGTGGGCCAATCTACTCGTATTGCAGGTATCGCTTCATTGCTTGATCAGGCACTGCAAGCGAAGCCTGTCATGGTCAGTCTCGCAGAAAAGTGGGCTGGGTATTTTGTAGGTCTTCTGTTGATAGTTGCTTTTTTATCTTCAGCAATTTGGTGCTACGTCGACCCGAGTAGGGCTTGGACTGTTTTGGTCTCTGTGCTAGTTGCTAGTTGCCCTTGCGCCCTATCTCTCGCCTTACCAACGGCGATGGCTGCAGCCCAGGGCGCCGTAACAAAACTCGGTATGTTGATTGTGCGCGGTCATGTACTCGAAGGTTTGGTCAAAGTGACGGATTTAGTGCTGGACAAAACCGGCACTCTCACTATGGGTCAACCAGAATTACAAGAAGTCCTAGTTGCCCGCTCAGATTTTTCTCTAGTAGATGCATTGAAAATTGCTGCGTCCATGGAGGCAGGTCAAAAACATCCTCTTGCGCTATCACTATTGCGTGCTGCAGAAGCTGAAAATCTTTCGCTCAGCACCTTGCCTGAGGTAGTGATCAATCAATTAGGCAAAGGCCTGAGCTCGGGTATTTATCGACTGGGAAGTGCTGCGTGGGTGGGTGCTCAGCAGATTGCGCAAGATGGTCAATATGGGCAAGTACATCTAGCAGATGACCAGGGGTTGATTGCGAGCTTTCTATTCTTAGATACTCCAAGAGCGGGATTGGAAAAGTTGTTAACTGCAGCGAGGTCTCGCAAGATTGCGGTCCATTTGGTTTCAGGGGATGATGAAGTGACGGTGGCATGGTGGGCGCACCATGTTGGTATCGATCGGTTCAAAGGTGCGTGCTCTCCAGAAGACAAATATCGCTATATTGAGAGCCTGCAAAAAAAGGATCGGGTTGTTTGGGCAATTGGTGATGGTATTAACGATGCCCCTTTATTGGCGCGAGCAGATGTTTCTATTGCGGTCGGAGCGGGCGCACCTCTCGCTACAGCGGGTGCGGATGCGATCTTGACTGCAAACTCCTTAGCTCCGTTGGCCCAATCGCTACTACTGGCTGATAAAACGCAGCGGGTGATTAAAGAAAACTTGATTTGGGCGCTGGCCTATAACTTGCTGGCCATTCCAGTGGCGATGATGGGGTGGGTCAATCCCTGGGTTGCTGGTATTGGTATGTCTCTATCCTCCTTGGCGGTCACATTAAATGCCTGGCGCCTCAGAAAGGCCTAGACTAGAGGTATGGAAAGCCTTTTTCTATTAATTCCTATTTCCTTGCTGTTGATCGGCCTCTTGGCTTGGATTTTCTTTTGGTCTGTGAAGGCAGGTCAATTTGATGATCTTGAGGGCCCAGGGGAAGCAATTTTGATGGATGACGATACGCCTAAATCCAAGAATATAAGTGATCACTATAAAAAATAACTCTATTTTTTAAGTACTTAGGTGGTACAAGCACCTCATTCGAGTTGCAGGATGCCTAAATGCAGGCATCCTTTTTGACATAGATCAAAACGCCCCATGAGGCTTACTTTGATAATGACTTCAGTCTATTTGAATTATGTCGCTGCTGGGTCACAAAAAAGGAGAAACCATGGGACTTACCGTGGGGAGCAATCAAGATACCTTCAATTACAAGGTTGTCAGCCAATTTGCCATCGTTACGGTGCTTTGGGGAATTGTGGGTATGCTCGTGGGAGTTGTCCTTGCTGCTCAGCTAATTTGGCCTGATATCACTTTTAATATTCCCTGGTTAAGCTATGGCCGCTTACGACCATTACATACCAATGCGGTCATTTTTGCATTCGGTGGGTCGGCTTTATTTGCGACGTCTTATTACATCGTACAGCGCACATGCCAGGCTAGACTCTTTTGCGACAAACTAGCGGCTTTTACCTTTTGGGGTTGGCAGGCTGTGATTGTGTTGGCAGCAGTAACCTTGCCGTTGGGTATTTCAACTTCTAAAGAGTATGCAGAGCTAGAGTGGCCAATTGATATCCTGATCACCTTGGTTTGGGTTGCCTATGCTGTGGTGTTTTTTGGCACCATCATGAAGCGCAAAACCAAACATATTTATGTTTCTAATTGGTTCTTTGGCGCGTATATCCTGACGATTGCCATTTTGCATATTTTTAACAATTTAGAAATGCCAGCAAGTATGTGGAAATCCTATTCCGCATATGCTGGTGTGCAGGATGCTATGGTGCAGTGGTGGTATGGCCACAATGCAGTTGGCTTTTTCTTAACCACTAGTTTCTTGGGTATGATGTATTACTTCATTCCGAAGCAAGCAGAGCGTCCAATCTATTCATATCGCTTATCCATCGTCCACTTCTGGGCTTTGAACTTTACCTATATGTGGGCAGGTCCCCATCATTTACAACACACGTCCTTGCCTGACTGGACGCAGTCCCTTGGAACAGTGTTCTCAATTATTCTGCTGGCTCCATCATGGGGCGGCATGATCAACGGCATCATGACTTTGTCTGGTGCTTGGTTTAAATTGCGCACCGATCCGATTTTGAAATTCTTGGTAGTGGCATTGTCTTTCTACGGTATGTCTACGTTTGAGGGTTCAATGATGTCTATCAAGACTGTCAATAGCTTGTCGCATTACACCGACTGGACTATTGGCCACGTTCATTCAGGTGCCCTCGGGTGGGTTGCCATGATTACGATTGGTTCCCTGTACTACCTGATCCCCCGTTTAGTTGGACAGAAAGACATGTATAGCACCCGCTTAATTGAGGTGCACTTCTGGATCGCTACGATCGGTGTGGTTCTTTATATCGCTGCGATGTGGATTGCTGGAGTAATGCAAGGTTTGATGTGGAGAGCATTTGAACCAGATGGCACATTAACTTACAGCTTTGTTGAGTCTGTAAAAGCAACCTATCCTTTCTATGTGATTCGTTTGTTGGGCGGCCTCTGTTACTTAAGCGGTATGTTCTTAATGGCATATAACGTTTATAGGACAGTGGTTGGTAAAGCATTCGTCAATGCCCCCATTCCACAAACTTCTGTAACTGCTCACTAAGGGGAAGAAAAATGTCTAGTGAAAATAAATTCTTTTCCCATGGAACGCTTGAAAAAAATGTTGGTTGGTTAATTATTGCCACCATCGTTGTGGTGTCGATTGCTGGTTTAGTGCAAATTGTTCCGCTATTTTTTCAGCACACAACAACTGAACCAAGCCCTGGCATAGCGCCATACACAGCATTACGTTTGGCTGGCCGCGATATCTACCAGCGTGAAGGTTGTGTTGGCTGTCACTCGCAGCAGATCCGTACATTACGCTCAGAGGTTGAGCGTTATGGCCCTTACTCTTTGGCTGGCGAGTCAGTATTTGACCATCCTTTCTTATGGGGTAGTAAACGTACAGGTCCTGACTTGGCTCGGGTTGGTGCTCGTTACTCCGATGATTGGCATCGCATCCACTTACGTAACCCGCGTGATGTAGTTCCCGAGTCCAATATGCCTGGGTATCCTTGGTTACAGAAGAGTGCTGCCGACGCTTCCTCGATTCAGGCTCATATGGTGGCAATGCGCCGTTTGGGTGTTCCTTACACTGATGACATGATTGCAGAAGCCCCTAAGGAATTAGAAGGCAAGACTGAAGAGGATGCTTTGATTGCCTACCTTCAAGGTTTAGGTATCAATCGTCGCTACATCATGGTTGATGAAGTTGTTGCGAAATAAATCAAATGGAACAGATTACCGCTTACCTCTCCGCTTTTTCTACCCTCATTGGACTCGCGTTTTTTGTAGGGATTGTTTGGTGGGCTTGGTCTCCAGGTAGAAAGTCTGCCAATGAAGAATCAGCCGAACTGCCATTTGATCTCCCAGATGAATTTAGTAAGGACAAATCATGAGTGACTTTTTTAATAGCGGTTGGAGTAATTACATTGCGCTAGTTTCATTAGTCGGTATTGTTTGGTGTATTTGGCTTTTAGCTTCACAACGTAAAGCCAAGGTAATCCATACAGCAGATGGTGCAGTAGCCGATACGGGTCATGTTTGGGATGGCGATTTGCGCGAACTCAACAATCCATTGCCACGCTGGTGGGCGTGGATGTTCTTACTTTCTTGCATCTTTGCTTTGATCTACCTCGTTTTATTCCCGGGTTTGGGTTCATTCCCAGGAGTAGTTGGCTACACCACTGACGGTGCTTTAATGAGTTCAATGACAGAAGCAAATGATGAGTTAAAGCCTGTATACGCTAAATACGTGAAGATGGATATTGAGGAAGTTGCTGCAGATCCCAAGGCACGTCAAATGGGTCAGCGTTTATTTTTAAACTCCTGTGCTCAGTGCCATGGTTCAGATGCAGGCGGTGCCAAGGGCTTCCCGAATTTGACCGATGGAGATTGGCTCTATGGCGGTTCCCCAGAAAATATTAAGACGACCCTCATTAACGGACGTAATGGAGTGATGCCTGCATATGGACATCTCGAGGCTGCGCAGATTGTAGATTTAGCCAACTATGTTCGTAGCTTATCTGGCCTACCTGCTGACGATACAAAAGTCGCTCGTGGCGCAGAATTATTTAAATCGAATTGCGTGGCTTGTCATGGTGTGGAGGGTAAAGGCAATATTGCCATGGGAGCGCCTAACCTAACTGATAAGACATGGCTATATGGTGGATCAGAGGCAACCATAGTGGAGACTCTCACTAAAGGCCGCATGGCTATGATGCCGTCTCAAGATAAGGTGTTGAGCTCCGAAAAAATTCATCTTTTGACGGCTTATGTTTGGGGTTTGTCCAACAACAAGACGGCTGCAGCTAAGTAATCAGTGTCAGATCATTCGCCGGTAGGCAAGCCTATTCCGATAGATGTGATTGAGCAATCTCTTTACGAGATCCGACGAAAGATTTACCCACGATCTGTTAGTGGCTTATTTGCTCGCTGGCGTCTCATCTTGGTATTTGCAACGCAATTATTGTTTTATGGTCTGCCTTGGATTAGCTGGAATGATCGTCAAGCAGTACTCTTTGATTTAATTCAGCGTAAGTTTTATATCTTCGGCCTCGTGCTGTGGCCACAGGACGTCATTTATCTCACACTCCTGTTAATTCTCTCTGCCTTAGCTCTCTTTTTATTCACGGCGATTGCGGGTCGATTATTTTGTGGCTACGCTTGTCCCCAAACGGTCTATACCGAAATTTTTATGTGGATCGAGCGTAAGGTTGAAGGCGATCGTTTTGCGCGGATTCGCTTAGACGGTGAAGAATGGCCTTGGGGTATTCGTAAGTGGCGCCTCAAAATTACTAAGCATTTCCTGTGGTTCTTGATTGCTTTTTGGACTGGTTTTACTTTCATTGGCTATTTCACTCCAATTGAAACCCTCAGCGCCTCCATCTTGCATCTTTCTTTGGGACCATGGCAAACCTTTTGGTTGTGTTTTTATAGCTTTGCAACCTGGGGTAATGCGGGCTTCATGCGCGAGCAAGTGTGTAAATATATGTGTCCATATGCACGCTTCCAAAGTGTGATGGTAGACAAAGATACTTTCTTGGTCACCTACGATAAGGTTCGGGGTGAACCACGGGGTAGCCGTAACAAGTCAGCAGATCATACAACTCTGGGTCTAGGTGATTGCGTAGATTGCAGTATTTGTGTACAAGTCTGCCCAACCGGCATTGACATCCGAGATGGCCTGCAATACATGTGTATTGGTTGCGGCGCCTGTATTGATGCTTGTGATCAAGTAATGGAAAAAGTGGATTATCCAAAAGGCTTGATTCGGTATACAACCGAGCGAGCCATTGAAGAAAAAGAAACCAACCAAAATGCACTACGTCATATTTTACGACCACGTGTTTTGATCTACATCGCTTTTATTACTGTGCTTACCAGTGCCTTCTTGATCTCATTGTTGACCCGAAATCCCTTAAGGGTTGATGTCATGCGTGATCGCGGAGCATTGGCTCGCGAAGTGGATGGTGTCCGTATTGAAAATATTTACCGTATTCAGATCATGAATGCATCAGAAAATAAGATGAATGTACAGCTGAAGGCAAGTGGCCTATCGGATTTAAGAATACTTAATTCTCAGGGAGAGTTGCTTACGGAGGTTGCGGTAGGGCCAGCCAGTAATCTTTTGATTCCGATTAAAGTAAGTACTACTGTAGGTGCACATGAGTCTGGTAATTACCCAATTTACTTTGATGTCATTGGTCAAGAGCTATCTGGTAGCGAGTTGATTATCAGGACGCGTGATGAAAAATCTAGTTTTATTATTCCCCGCTAAGCTATATAGCGAAAGGTAGAGAGAGGAGAAATATGTCAGAACATGAAGCGAATAAGCCTTGGTTTAAACAGCTTTGGCCTTGGCTGCTGATCAGTGGTCCAGCAGTTGCTGCCATTGGATGTGTGATTACTATTTATTTGGCGGTCAATCTCTACTCAGATAAGCCGGTACGAGATGGTGTGGTGAAGCGTGGACTCAAAGTGGAGCAGCTTAAAGTGGAGCAGGACCGCAAATGAAGTACCGCCTATTCATCTGGATTATGTGGCCTTCATTCTTGGTTTCTATCTTGGCCGAAGGCCTACTCTTTAGCATTGTGCATCCTGCTGAGATATTGTTTTTTGGTCATCACCCCAATATCTCGGATGAGGGTATTTACACTATTGGCTTTTTTATTATTTGGATCTTTTGCTCATTTTCGAGTGCCCTGACAGCCTATATTCTTCCGGGAATTCATACTGATGCTAAGGGCTCGGATAAAAGTTTGATATAGGCTTTAACTAGATACAAGGTTTGATCTGAACTGTGCGTTCAGGGTTTGGGGTGCCTGCCAGTTCATGCAGTCCGTCCATGTCAATGAGTTTGATATGACGTTGTTTAATTTGAATAAGTCCTGATTCTGCAAAGCGTGAGAGCATTCGGCTGACTGTTTCAATCTGAATCCCAAGATAGCTGCCAATTTCTACGCGACTCATGCGCAAATCAAATTCATTATTGAGATAGCCTCGTGCAGCCAGACGTTGAGAAAGATTGAGCAGAAAGCTTGCTAAACGCTCCTCAGCACGCAAACTACCGAGTGAGAGTAGGTGACGTTGATCTTGTGTGAGTTCTCGGCTCAAAATACGGTGAAATTGCTTTTGCAGTGCCGGAATTTGCAGTGCCAAATCCTCAAATGCCTCATAGCGAATAATACAAACCTCGCTCTCTTCTAGGGCAATCGCTTCAGATTGATAGCTACCTTCACCGATACCATCAAGCCCTAAGATCTCACCGGGTAGATGAAAGCCAATCACTTGTTGACGACCATCCTCTAAACCATACTCGGTCTTGAGGGTGCCAAAACGAATGCTGTAGACCGCAGATAGTGGATCACCGTGACGGTAAAGGCTTTCACCTTTTTGTAGGTGAACCCGCTCTTTGACGAGGGTATCAATCTTGGCAATATCAGATTGGCTAATTCCCACGGGCAAGCAAAACTGACCCAGTACACAGACCGAGCATTTGCCGCTGGGGACATCTGAGTTGGTGTAATTCATATTAGATCATTTACCAGATCGGTTTATTCTACTCGGATAATGTGCAATTTTAATATTTCTCTCGAATGCTGACTGCCAGTCTTCTGTTGGCGGTCTTCTTGGGCGCTCTAGTTAGTGGGTGGCACTGCGCTTTGATGTGTGGCGGTATTGCTGCCGCCGTTGAGCGTCAAGGTAGCTCCAATGGAGAAAACTACATTCCATTGCAAAGCAAGTCCGAGCTGTTTTATCTTCAGATCATCATGCATGCGGGTCGTTTAATGACCTATGTTTTACTCGGCGCCTTGGCTGCTTGGTCTGGCGCAGTTCTTTGGCAGCAAAATTTTGTACCCATTCAGCGCCCTTTGTTTGCCATTACATCACTTATTTTATTGCTAATGGGTTTACGTCTACTGCGTCCAAGACCAAATGGCTCTCCATTGTTTGGCAAGTGGCTTGGCGCACGAATGGCCGCTTATTGGGCTCAATATTTAGGGGGCTTCACGGGTCGTTCATCTCGCTGGTTTAGTGGGATGATATGGGGTCTGGTTCCCTGTGGTTTGGTCTATAGTGTTTTGCCGCTCGCTTTTTTATCGGGAGATGTCTTAACGGGTGCAGCGCTAATGCTGGCATTTGGTTTAGGCACCTTGCCAAATCTATTGTTGATTTCAAAATTTTCAGCAGCCCTGACACAACTTAGTCAATATGCTGTGGTGAGATACATCGCTGCAGGTCTTTTGTTGTCAGCCGCTCTATTTGGACTTTATCGTGCCTGGTATTTGCCGGACGCTTTACTGAAAGGCGGTTTCTGTATCAGTTAATGGGATTGACTGATTGCTCTAGCAGTGCCCTGCTGTAGGTCTGGATAGATGCAATCCACAGGCAGACGCTCTAAGAGGCCTGCTCGAGTGGCCATCTCGTAGGGTTGATGTGCTAGACCACAAATGATGAGTTTGATATTCCGATTTTTACAAACTGTTTCAAGTTCAAGTACAGCGTCCATACCAGAAACATCGATGTAGATCACGTTCTTAAGTTCAAGAATCAATACTTGTGAGGGCAATTCGTTTTCAATGTTCTCCAGAATTTTGACTGCGCCGAAAAAGATGGCGCCATAAATTCTGAATACAGCAATCCTTCCCTGATGCTGCTTTAGCTCTGGAAAATCGGCGAGATTGACCGGTTCATAGCGTGACAAACTGGAGATGCGATAAATGAAAGTGACGAAAGCAAGCAGCAAGCCTACTTGTATTGCGATAGTGAGATCTAGCACGATGGTCAGAACAAATACACTCAACATCGTTAAGCGATAAGGCAGGCGAAATTGCTTGAGGTCTGCAAACTTTCTCCACTCGCCCATATTCCAGGCAACAAACATGAGGATGGCAGCGAGGCTTGCTAGAGGAATATTTTTTGCTAGTGGTGCTCCAAATAAAATAATCACCAGCAAGGTTGCCGAGTGAACAACCCCGGCAATTGGGGTGCTTCCTCCGCTTTGTATATTGGTCACCGTTCTAGCAATAGTTCCTGTGGCTGGCATGCCACCAAAGAATGGAGTGACTACATTGGCAACGCCTTGAGCCATTAGCTCTTGATTGGAGTCGTGACGATCATGAATAAGCCCATCAGCAATCCGGGCGCATAACAGTGATTCGATCGCCCCAAGTAGGGCAAGAGTAATGGCAGGTGCAATGACAAATTGAGCGGTACCCCAGCTAATGGGGATCCATTCAAAACTAGGTAGACCAGAGGGAATGCCGCCAAAACGACTGCCAATGGTGTCTACTGGAAGATTGAGTACGCTTGTTACTATGGTAGCCGTAGCCATAGCAATGACAGTTCCTGGGAGGTGCTTAAGATAGCCCAACTGTTTCTGAAACACTCGCCAAACAATCAGAAAGGTGAGGGTTCCGATCGACAACATCAAAGCGATAGGATTAATAGTGTCTGCAGCAGCATACAGAGTTTGGACTGCTTGAAAAAACTCAGCAGGCATTTTAGTGATTTGAAGACCAAAAAATTCTTTTACTTGAGATAGTCCAATTAGCACAGCAATGCCGTTGGTAAAACCAATAATGACCGCTACTGGAATAAAGCGAATTAATGTCCCTAGCCTAAAGAGCCCCATGAGAAATAAAAATATCCCAGACATGACGGTTGCTAGGAGTAAGTTGGCAAGGCCGTAGTGCTCAACAATGCCGTAAACAATGACAATGAATGCGCCAGCTGGCCCGCCAATTTGCACACGACTGCCGCCTAAGATGGAAATGAATCCGCCAGCAATGATTGCAGTAAAGATACCTGCTTCTGGTTTGAGTCCGCTGGCAATCGCAAATGCCATTGCTAAAGGTAGTGCAACTACCCCAACCGTGATGCCTGCCAATATATCTTTACTTAACAGGGCGCCGTTATAGCCCTTCAGGGAGTCGAGTAGTTTGGGGTGAAAAAAACGCATATGCGATAGGCTCTTAAGCTATCCGATTGCCTACCCAGTAGGCGATAGTCGCCGATAGTGCGGTAACAGCAGATCCCCAGGCAATGTCTACAAATGCTAAGCGCATGGGAAAGTCACGAATCACTGCAAGATTAGTGAGATCGTAAGTCATATAACAAAAGAAGCCAAATAAGACCCCATACTGCGCTGCGTATACCCAGGACTGTTTTGAAATCGCTGGAAAGATCACGAAAATCGATGCCCCAAGTGCGTATAAGAGATAAAAAGCCAGTCCTGCCCACAATTTTGGCTCATTGGCCATGAGGGATCCCATCTCGTCACGATAGAGGTTCCTGGCGATGCCAAGAAGCCAAATTAAATCGATGATGATCAGTGTCACTAGAAACGAAAAATACACTGCAAAGTACTTGAGCAATTTAGTTTCCTTTTTATGCTTTTACAGTTGAGCAATAAAGATTATGATGGAATGAAAGGTATTAGGGTTAATTTAACAGGAGTCAATATGTTCAAGCATTTATTAGTACCAGTGGATGGTTCAGATGTGAGTAAAAAGTCCTTAAAAAAGGTAGCTGAGCTTGCAAAGGCCGATAAAGCTGCCGTGACATTGGTTTATGTTTCTGATCCAATGCCGCCGATGGTGTATTCCGATAGCTCGATGGGTTACGGAATTTCTCAAAAAGACCATAAGAAGGTTTGCGAGGCTTATGCCAAAGATGTCTTTAAAAAGGCCTCTCTTTTATTGGGCGCCAGTGTAAAAGCGGGTACTCTTCATATCCCTAATAGCAATTTATCAGAGGGTATTTTGGATGCCGCTAAGAAATCCAAAGCTGATGTGATTGTGATGGCTTCACACAAGCGTACTGGTATTAAGAGCGTCTTATTGGGAAGCGAAACGCACGAGGTGATTGTGCATTCCAAGATACCAGTATTGGTGCTTGGTTAATACCTCAGCATTAAAAAATAAAGGGGCCTTATGGGCCCCTTTCAATTATTGATTTGCATCTCCTAATTCATGGGTGGCGAACCCAGCAATAGAATTTCTCGAGTGAGTAATCCACTATCGCTATCGCGCATATTCCACAAATCCAGCTGGGTTTTGACTGCATAGGGATCAACATAGACCCCATCCTTTCTCAATTCAAAATGGAGATGGGGACCTGTGGAACGTCCAGTCGATCCGACATAGCCAATCTCAAGACCACGCCGTACTTCATTGCCCACCTCTAGCTCAGCGTTGTAGCCGCTCAAGTGGGCATAGTAGGTACGGTAGTTACCGGGATGCTCAAGAATGATGAGGTTACCAAACGCGCCGCTATAGCCCAAATGCACTACCTTGCCTGTAGCTACGCTAAAGATTGGCGTCCCAATTGGCGCCGAATAATCAATGCCCATATGGGTGCGATATCTTTGTTTAGGAGCAGCAGCAGTAGCACTGCCGTTCTTGGGAGGCACAACTTTTTTACTGGATGCTCTAACACTGCCAACCCCGCGGGAGATACGTCGATAGCTCAGGGGATTGGTCCAGAAAGTACGCTCAATCGATTCACCACTGGAGGTATAAAAGCCTCCTGGGATGTCACTTCTTTCGACCCAAAAAGCGCTGGCAAATACTTCACTAGAGGACGGTTCAATAATTTCCACTGCCCAAATTTGAGCCCAGCGTTCCTTATCACCAAAGTCCACAATCAGACGAACAATGCTATTGGTATTTTCAAGCGCATTATTTTCTTCGGGGTAAATTTGCTTGATGATGGAGTTCAGCTCCCAAACCAATTCAACGGGTAATTTATCGCCCACTTTTTTGGGGTCATATAAAACAGCGCTCAAGGGCAATTGGATTTCCGTAAAGCGCTTGGACTCATCTCTGAGGTAGTCTTGCTGAACTAAAAAGTTGCCCGCTGCTGATGGCGTAAAAGTCCAAATCTCAGTCTTCACATCCTGTATCGGGCCATTCATTACGCTTAAGGATTCGAAGCGGTTACGGTTACCCAAAGCCAATGCATAAGGAATGCAATTGCCCCGCATTCGATTAAAAAAACCTTTAGTTTGAGATTTGAAGAACTCATTGAATTCTCGATTGTCCACGCCCAGACTAGCTGGAAGATTCTCCTCGTTAAAGCTACGACGTAGGCAACCGCGCTGTACGCGATAGTCCAGATTCGCGCCGCTTTCATTGTTGTATGTGCTCTCAATCCGTTTAAATAATTCAGGATTTAAGTTCATACTTTTGCTAGGGCGATTGAGCGAATTGTCTTTGAGCTGAATACCGGCCTGCTTAGCACTAGTGCTGACAGCTTTTTGTTTTATCTGAGGGGTTTTGCTAGCCGGACTTGTTTGACTGGCTGGTTGTGCTTGCGCGCTTGAACTAAGTACTATCAGAGAGAGTCCAACAACACTGATGACGTTTCTCAATAAGTAAGGTAATTGGCCAGCTATTTTTTTCACCGCTCAATTATCCAATATTGTTGCCAAGCTCCCCGTTTTTTATGTTGTAGTGCAGCAATTTTCTGTTGAAGTTGGTCAAGGAAAGTGGCAAAAGTTGTAGATACAATCAATTTTTCGTTAAAGGAATCTTCATGCCCATTATTGAATCTGTATCAGTTGCTGCAGTAGCCGTGCCCCTAGATAAGGTCACCTCCTTTTCCACTCGAACGGTTTCAGAGCGGCATTATTGCTTGGTTAAAGTACGGGGCAAGGATGGTAATGAGGGTATTGGATTTTGCTATGTCGGCAGTGCGGGTGGAGATATTGCCAAGATTGCCGTTGAGCAATTACTAGCCCCAAAACTGATTGGTCAAAATAGTCATCGCAGCGAAGGTCTGTGGATGGATATGTATAACGAGTCTATTTTGCAAGGGCGTGCCGGCGCAGTGATGCGTGGCATCTCCATCCTCGATACCGCCCTTTGGGACTTAAATGCGCGTGCTGCGAAATTACCCCTTCATCAATACCTAGGATCAGTCGTCGATGATCGCGTCCCAGCCTATGCTAGCGGTGGCTACTACCTTGATGGTAAAACGCCCGCCATGTTGGGGAAAGAAATGGAGTCTTATGTAAAAAAAGGTTTTAAGGCTGTCAAAATGAAAGTAGGGCGCTTATCTCCAAGAGAAGAGGAGGCGCGGGTTAAAGCTGCTCGTAAGGCTGTAGGTGAGGACGTTTTGTTGACTTTAGATGCCAACAATGCCTGGCGTGATCTACCGACTGCACTTGAATACGTTCGTCGCTTTGAGGCTTACAACCCCCATTGGATCGAAGAGCCATTTTCCCCGGATGCGATTGATCTGCATGCAGCTCTGGCCCGTCAGACTAAGATCAATGTTGCTACCGGTGAGATGGAGGCAGGACGCTGGCGTTTTAGGGAGCTAATTGAAGCTGGTGGTGTCGCTATTCTGCAGTCTGATGCGGCAGTCTGTGGCGGTATTACGGAGTGGCGTCGTATTTCTGCTTATGCGGATTTAAAGGGAGTGATTGTTTGCCCACATTGGATGCATGATCTGCACGCTCCTTTAGTGGCAGCAACGCCAAATGCGCGTTTTGTGGAATTCTTCTTGGATGATCAGGTCTTGAATTTCCGCAGATTGATCAATCAGCAGCTCACCTTCAAGAATGGCGATTTGATCTTACATAAGACACCAGGCTTAGGATTTGAGTTTGATGAAACTGCTGTTAAAAAGTATGCTGGTAAGGCTGCTTGGACGAAGATTATTTAATGCATTGAAATACTCGGTAATAAAAAATCCCGCTCAAGAGGCGGGATTTTTTATGATCTTGAACTACTTCAATATGTTCAAGTAGATTTAGGATTGAGTTTGTAGTGGGTCATGAGTTGGGTGATGAGTACCAAAGCAAATCCAACAAAACCAATGAGATCAGCTTCCGTGGAGGGATAGGCTAAAGCCACCCCGGAGATCACCATGATCACGCGCTCAAATACTTTGGTTTTTTCAATAAACCAACCTTGTAAGCCGCCGGCTAAACAAATGATGCCAACTACCGCAGTAAATGAAATCCATGCAATCTGTGTCCAGTCGGCTTGCTCTAGAGCGCTGGTAGATCCCATCAGGAGCAAGCTCACACCTGATTTATCGAGGACAAACATAAACGGCACCAAAATTGCAGGAGCAACGTATTTCCAGGTTTGTAAAGTGGTCCTATAAGGATTGCCCTTACAAATTGCAGCTGCAGCAAATGGAGATAAAGCTGTTGGGGGCGAGACCTCAGAAAGTACGGCGTAATAGAAGATGAACATGTGCGCAGCAAATGCAGGCACACCCAAGTTAATGAGTGCCGGCGCAGCGATCACGGCGCAAATAATATAAGAGGCAGTTACCGGTACCGCGAGGCCAACGATCCACACAATCAATGCTGTAAAAATGGCTGTTAGCAGCAATGAGCCTCCCGCATATTGAATCACGATGGAGCTAAATTTGAGGCCTAAGCCAGTGAGGGTAACGGTACCAACGATCAGACCTGCACCCGCACACGTTGCTGCAATCGCTAATACGCCTGTAGAGCCAGACGAGAGTGCCTTCGATAAACTGGAATTGTAAAGACCAGAGAGTATCGGTTCTTTACCTTTAAACCAAGCCCATGGAATGATTGCGGTATCTTCGCGCAACATACTAGATAGCGCAGAAACAACAGTAGCCCAAAAGACTGACATCACTGGCGAGAAGCCAAACATCATAAACACAACAATAGAAATCAAAGAGAAAAAATGAAACCAGTATTTTTTAGTTAACTGCCAGGCGCTTTCTGCAGATGGAAAGTGAATATTTTTCATGCCGTACTTACGTACGTCGATTTCAACCATGACAAACAAGCCAAGGTAGAACAGAATCGTGGGGATCGTTGCCATGAGCAACACATCCAAGTAGGAGATTTTGAGGAAGTCAGCAATCAGAAAGGCGGCCGCTCCTAATACCGGTGGTGAGATGATCGCACCAAGTCCGCCCGCAGCCAAAAGACCACCTGCGGCATTTTTTTCGTAACCCACTTTATCAAGCATGGGTGCAGCTACAGAGCCAACTGTAACGGTAGTTGCCACACCTGATCCTGATGGGCCACCCATGAGGAAGGAGGACAAGACAATCGTTCTTCCCACCCCAGATGATTTTCCGCCCATTGCGGCAAAAGAGAAGTCGATGAAGAATTTTCCCGCACCAGTAAATTGTAAAAAGGCGCCAAAGATAGTGAAAAGAATAATCAGGGTTGCAGAGACGTCGACTGCAGTGCCATAGATGCCCTCAAGACTCATGTACATATAACCCACGAGCCGATCTAAGTCATAGCCTTTGTGAGTCCATGGAGCCGGAAGGTAGTTACCAAAGAAGGCATAGAGCAAGAAAAGCACTGTAACGGTGACGAGCACCATGCCATTGGTTCTTCTCACACTCTCTAGAATGAGTAGGATGAGCGCAATACCAACCATGACGTCAATAGAATTTGGGGCAGTATTTCTGTCCATGAGTCCGTCGCCGCCGGCCAGAATGTAATAGCCTATGGCAACTGAGCCTATGGCAAATAAAACATCCCAAAACTTCAACTGATTTTTAAAACGAGCGGCAATAGGAAAGCTCAGGAACACTAAAAACAAGACTAGGGCAACGTGAATAACTCTGAGTTGATGCGTTGGAACAATCGAGTAGGCTGCATATAAATGAAATAAAGACATACCTATTGCTACTAGCGTGATGAATATGGCCAGTAGACCTTTGTAGTCATTAGAGTCACCCTCTTCTTGCTTAATGAAGGCATCTAATTTTTCTTGGGTTTCGTTATCAATTACATTTTGATTCATGTCTTAATCAATCTATTTTTATATTTAGGTATGGCTTTAAAGCAGAAGGGGTGAGATTAACTCACCCCGATATGGCTTAGTTTACTTTGACACCTTTTTCTTTAAAGTACTTTAAAGCGCCTGGATGATAAGCAATTGGTGAGGCATTCGCTTTTTGGTTCTCTAGCTTGATATTTCTGTACTCAGCATGTGAGCGGACAAGTTCAAGTTGATTATCAAAAATAGCTTTAACAATTTTGTATGCCTCTGCATCAGACATGGAAGCGTTTACAACCAAAAGATTGGCAACCGCTGCAACTTTATTGTCTTTCTCCATGCCGCTATAAGTTTGCTTGGTAATTACGGATGGGAAATAAAGATTGCCATATTTTTTATTCATGGCGGGAACTTCAGCTGTAGTGTCGATCATGACAATTTTCATACCAGGACTGTTTGCTAAATCGGTAACAGCAGCAGTTGGTAATCCACCTACCCAAAAAAAGGCGTCAATCTTGCGGTCTTTTACAGCATTGACAGATTCTGCAACGCTCAAGCGCTCACGCTTGACATCTTTGTCTTTATCCAAACCTGCAGCCTCTAACAAGCGAAAAGCCATTACTTCAGTAGCACTTCCTGGTGAGCCTGTGCTGATGCGCTTACCTTTGAGATCTTTCATGGTTTTAATACCAGTCGATTCGACGGTAGCAACGTGCATGAGGTTTGGATACAGTATGAGTAAGTTGCGTAAATCAACTGGCTTATCCTTGAATTTATCCTCACCATCTTTAGCATCTTTAGCGGCATCAGCCATTGAGAAACCAACGTAAGGTTTACCAGTGCCAACGAGTTTTAAGTTATCGACCGAGCCACCTGTAACCTCAGCAGTTGCTGACATTCCTGGTACATGCTTGGATAAGACTGAGGCTAAACCACCACCCATTGGGTAGTAAACGCCACCAGTACCACCGGTTGCGATAGAAATGTTTTGCGCTTGTGCAGCACCGAAAAACATCGTGATAGATATGGCAATTGTTTTTATAAGCTTCATTTTTGTCTCCTGTTTTGCATCTATGAAATTAAAGGCCTGGCATGCTGAAATTAATCTTTTGTAGCTCGCCCAATAGCTTTGCTTGCTGGTCTGCGCTCAGTTGCATGAGTGGGGGGCGTACGCGCAACCACTCCGAATCCTTACTGTAATGCGCAACTGCAGTTTTCATGCCAGCAATCATTTGATATTGAGCAAAAATGGAGCGTACTTGATCTAGAGCAGTTTGGTGTTGATCTGCATCAGATTCTTGCCAATGGGCTGCTAATTGAGCGATTGCCCTAGGGTTTACGTTAGCCGTGGCGGAGATGCAGCCAACACCACCAGCGCGCAAGGTGCGCATGAGAAAGACTTCGCTGCCGGCATAAACGCGGAAACCGGAGGGAGCCAAGAGTTTAATAACGGATTCTGTATAGGCCCAATCACCAGAGCTATCTTTCATGCCAACAATCGTTTTTGGATAGGCTTTTGCGAGGCGCTCTAATAAAGAGAGGCTTAAATTAATCTTGGTAACTGGTGGAATGTTGTAAATATAAATTTGTAAACCAGCGTCACCTACTTTTTGGATGACTTCTGAGTAAAAAGCGAACAGGCCATCATCGGTGACGTCTTTGTAATAGAACGGGGGCAACATCAACACGCCAGCACATTTGTGTTGAACTGCATGACGGGTCATCGTGACAGTTGCATCAATTGAGGTAGCACCAGTACCAGGCATCATATGGGCAGGGTTCAAGCCGCCTTTGATGAGGGCTGTTAGCGTATCCATTTTTTGAGGAGCAGAAATAGAATTGGCTTCAGAATTTGTGCCAAAGATTGCTTGGCCAACACCATTGGCTTCGAGCCATTGGCATTGCTTGAGCAATTTTTGTGCATCAGGGCTACCGTTATCTTTAAACGGAGTCAATACAGGCGAGAGCACTGCAGGAAGTGTTGAGGGGTGTAGGGTAATTGTCATACTTGCTCCGTTTTAATTTTTTACTTCAGTCAGAAGTGGTTTTTTATTATAGAAAGCTTCTAAATTATCTATTGCTAAATTTGTCATTAATTGTCGCGTTTCGGAAGTGGCACTTCCAATATGCGGAGTTAATAGAACATTATCAATATTTAAGAACTCTGGGTTTGGGTTCGGCTCATTTTCAAATACGTCGAGCGCCGCCCCAGCAATCCATTTTTGCTGCAGTGCAACTAAAAGTGCAGCCTCATCCACTACGCTACCGCGTGCAATATTAATGAGGTAACCCTGGGGACCCAAAGCTTTTAGAACTTCGGCATTGATCATTTTTTCTGTTTCGGGGGTGGCAGGGCAAGCAAGAAAAAGGATGTCAGATGCCCTTGCCAAAGATTGGAGATCGGGAAAATACTCGTAAGGCAGCTCTTTGCGTGTCGGGCCGGTATAGGCTAAATGAACCTTAAAGGGCTCCAAGCGCTTTGCCAGATCTTGTCCAATGCGACCCATCCCCGCAATCCCGACCTGTTTACCGGCAAGAGTAGTGGTGACGGTAAATAAACCCTTGGACCAGGCAGAGCTTTTAACAAACTCATGCGCCTGAGGAATGCGACGTAATAGGCCGAAGAGCATACCAATGGCCAGCTCGCAAACAGCGTCATTCAAAACGCCCGGGGTATTGCTGGCCTTGATTCCATTGGCCTTGAGATAGTCTAAGGGTAAATTGTCATAGCCTACGCCACAAGTAGCCACCATCTTTACCGCAGGGAGCTTCTCAAGTAACTGGGCGGGTAGCTGAGTGTTTGAGCGAATCAAAATACTCTCAAAAGAGCCTGACGGTAGATTGGCATTCAGGTCGGGAAAGCGCACCGGGGTAATGCGACGGTCAATTGCCGCTTGCATTACCTCAGGAAATTGTCCGACCTGCAGCACTGAATTGACTGGGATCATGTCTCACTTACTTTTTTATTGGAATAATGAAGGCATTGTAAGAGGATTTGTGATCCTTATCTTGCCCCTGAAGGAGAAATTGAGATGTTATTTACCCCATCTGAAACTAAAGTCGTCATCGTTGGTGGCGGCACTATGGGTGCTGATGTAGCCGCTGTTTGCGCGCGCGGGGGTTGTGCAGTTCAGGTGCTAGAGCCTACTACCGAGCGCCGTGCACTTTTACCGGATTACTTTGCCAATACGATGATTGAGCTTGGGTATGAGCACCGCTTACATTTACTCTCGACAGCCGGCTCCTTGGAAGAAATAGATTGGTCAGAAATCGACTTGGTGATCGAGTGCGTGCCTGAACGCTTGGATATCAAGCAAGAGTTATTTGCCAAGCTAGAGCAATATGCAAAGCCAGAAGCGGTCTTGGCGAGTAATAGCACCAGCTTTCCAATCAGTGATATTTCAGCAGGATTAAAAACAGCTGCACGGATGATTGGCTTGCATTTCTTCATGCCTGCACACCTAGTGCCTTGCGTAGAAGTAGTCTATGGTGCAAAGACTTCGCCAATGGTGGGCGAAAGTCTTTCTCGTTTGATGACGGCTTGCGGCATGGTTCCCGTTACCGTAAAAAAAGATTTGCCAGGCTTCTTGGCAAATCGCCTACAGCATGCCTTATCGCGCGAAGCCTTTGCCATGGTCGACGCTGGTATTGCTAGCTTAGAAGATATCGATAAGGCCGTACGTTTTGGCTTTGGCTTTCGTTATATCGCTGCAGGGCCTGCAATGCAGAGAGATCATGCGGGATTGGATGTGCATGGCGCTGGTGGTGCAACGATTTATCCGACTCTTAATAACTCCCCAGATATTGCCAAATGCTTAAGTGATCGCATCGCTAGTGGCAAACTGGGCATGAAAACCGGTGAAGGTTTTTATTCTTGGACTGCAGAGACGATGAAGGCGGAGCGAGAGCGCTACCAGGAGGCCTTACGCGAAGGTCTCAAGATTATTCAAAAAGATTTGCCGAAGATTCACTAAGATCAACTAAGTCAGTTTTAGGTTAGATCTTTAAGATTGAGTTTTCTGAGTTGGGGTGCAAGTTTGTAGGTCAGTAAGACAACTAGCAAAGTTGCACCTCCACCAAATATGATGGATGGAACAAGCCCCATAAGACTGGCTGCAATTCCAGACTCAAGCGCCCCCAATTCATTGGAGGAGCCAATAAATATCCCATTGATTGCACTGATCCTGCCTCGCATTTGATCAGGGGTTGTCAATTGCATAATGCTGCCACGGATGACTACTGAGATAGAGTCAAAGCAACCGGAAATAAATAAGAAAAGTGCGCAAAGCCAAAGATTGTTAGACAGTCCAAAGGCAATAATGGCAATCCCAAAGCCGCCGACTGATAACAATAAATGTCTTCCAGAATCTTCTAGCAAGGGTCGACGTGCCAAGTAAAGGCCTGTAATGACAGCTCCAGCTGCTGGCGCTGCCCTGAGAATTCCTAAGGTTTCGGGACCAGCGTTGAGAACCTCTTTAACAAATGCGGGGAGTATGGATACTGCGCCACCGAATAGCACGGCAAACATATCTAGCAGCATGATGCTAACAATCAGCTCGTGTTTTCGTACGTAATGAAAGCCTTCCAAAAAGCTGTTTAAGAAATCATGGCTCATGCCTTCTGACTTTTCATGTTTGATGCGAATGAAGCTCACTCCATATAGACCGATAGCGCCACTCAATGCAGCGAGGGCATAGGTCCACTCGAGCCCAGCAAGTCCAATCATGAGGCCGCCCAAACCCGGTCCAGCTACAACGCAAATCTGAAATGCAGAGGATGCATAAGCGGTATAGCGCGGCATTTGATCTCGGGGAATAATTTGTCCAAAGATGGCCTGATAAGAAGGGCGCAATAGTGCGCGAGCTAAGCCTAAAAAAGCTACTGCTGAATAAATCAAGGGAACGGGCGGCGCCAACCAGTCAAGGGCTATTGCAACTAGAAACAAGGCAACGGCAATATGAAAGATGCAGGCAATCGCAGCGATCCATTTTCGAGAATGGCGATCTACTGCATGGCCAGCATAGAGAGCTAATACAAAGTAGGGAATCAGCTCCGCAAGACCAATCAGTCCAAGGGAAATGACACTATTAGTGATTTCATAGATATGCCAACCTACTGCGACCATCATGATTTGATAGCTTAGGGTTGCGCCTATACGATAGAGCAGCAAAGTTTTAAAGGCTTGGCTAGTTTTCATGAATTTTTCTTATTCTAAAGGGGGTAGTGATTTATTCTTTAGATATGAAAAAAATCATCCGTGTTTGGGATTTGCCAATTCGCCTCTTTCACTGGCTCTTGCTTGCTGGCATTGTTTTGAGTTTTGTCACTGTCAAGATCGGTGGCAATGCTATGAGTTGGCATGCGCTTTCTGGTTACTGCGTGCTTAGCTTGATTATCTTCAGAATCATATGGGGCTTTGTCGGCTCTTACCATGCTCGATTTATTCATTTTGTGCCGAGTCCAAAGGGTTTAATACATTTTCTAAGAGGTAAAGCTAAAGCGGGGCTTGGTCACAATCCCTTAGGCGCTTTGTCTGTTTTGGCCTTACTTTTTTCAGTTGGTCTTCAAGCGATAACTGGTCTTTTTGCAAATGATGATATTGCCTTTGAGGGACCTTTTGCAAAATATATTTCTAGTGGAACAGTTGAGCTCCTCACTTCAATCCATCGTCAGAATGAAACAGTCTTAATGATTTTGATTGCGTTGCATTTATGTGCAATCTTCTATTACCAGAAATTCAAAGGTGAGAATTTGATTAAGCCCATGTTAGTGGGCGATAAAGAAATTGACCCAAGCGAAACAGAAATGAATCTCTCTGCAGACTTGGGTCATGCTTCCAAGGATGGAAGTTTGCAAAGAGGCTTTGCGCTATTGCTGCTCAGCCTTATTGCGCTAACTCTGGGTTACTTCATCTCTAGGTAATTACTTTTTCTTAAAGTCATCATGGCAACCTTTGCAGGTAGCGCCTGCTGCACCAAAAGCTTTTTTAATTGCTTCTTGATCACCTGACTGCGCAGCGGTATTGAGGCTAGCAACAGCTAACTGCATTTTTTCTCCAGCAGCTTTAAATTTAGCGTTATCTGACCATACCACTGGGAGTGCATTGCCACCCTCTGTACCTGGACCAAACGCTTGCCATGGCAAGGTCGATATCATGGCAACGACTGCTGCGTTCTTCGCCACTTCATCTTTATTGAATGGTGCTTCGCCTTTAACAACTGCACCAATTTTTCCAAAAGAATTGGCCATCACAGTAAAAGCACTTTGACGATACTTAATGGCGTCCTCTGGTTTTTTAAATTGCGCATAAGCAATGCCTGTTCCGGCGACTAGTGCAGGGGCAATGGCGGCAAAAATCAAATGTTTCAGTTTCATAGTTAAGCTCCAGTGAGGTCAGTGAGTTATTACTAATGCGTTCAAATTTTGAGAATACTTCAGAAAAGCATTTGCAGGGGAAGTGTGACAAAGTAAACAACACTCTTAAAAAAGGCCGTCAAGGGCTCCATCCAAAAGCTGCCAATGAGGCCTGTAAAGACGAGGGCCAAAACAATAAAGAATCCGTAGGGCTCTAGTTTTCCGAAGGCGATGGATTGTCTTGCTGGTAATAAGCTCGCCAGAATGCGACCACCATCTAGTGGAGGCAGGGGGAAGAGGTTAAATACTAGTAAAACTAAGTTCCAGGTGATCCCCGCTTGAGCCACGGCCAAGAGAAAGCGCTCATTCACGCCAAAACCATAGAGAGCAATCAAAAAGATGGCCCAAATGAGGGCTTGGATGAAATTGGATCCAGGTCCAGCTAAGGCTACCCAGATAGAGTCAATGCGGGGATTACGTAGGCGCCCAAAATTGACTGGTACTGGCTTGGCATAGCCCACCAAAAAAGGAGAGCCACTCAGAATCAAAAGTAGGGGAATAAGGATAGTGCCCACCGGATCTATGTGTTTAATGGGGTTAAGGCTCACTCTCCCGAGCATATAAGCGGTATTGTCGCCAAATTGACGGGCCGCATAGCCATGGGCAGCCTCATGAATGGTGATAGCGAAAATCAAAGGAATCGCATTAATGGCTACAGCTTGGATAGAATAGTCAGTAATCATGGCAATATGATATCTATAGGAGCAAAAAGTGACTGACGATAAAAAACCTGAATCAAAAACCCCCGCTAAGCCCGTAGCAGCTAAGCCAGTAGCCCGTCCACCAGCCCCAAAAGGCCCATCCGGCCCTGGCGGCAGGCCTCAGGCTGGCTTTGGGGGCGGAAAAGCCATGATGCGCAAGGCTGGCCGCGGCCGATAGTGGATAATTGCACTATCAAATAATGTGTTTAATAGGGATTTAGCATGAACGAATGGCATAAAGAGTCAAAAGAAGAAGTTAATAAGAAAATCATCACCTTGATCGTCATGTTGGCAGCTGCTACTAGCTTAGCCATTTTGTTTGCATTGGTTGCGGCTCACACTGGCTACGTATTCGGCTAATCTGCAGTAATGACTAGCCATCGCCAACCCGCAGTATTTGTTGGTCATGGCAGTCCGATGTACGCCATTGAGCCCAATCGCTATACAGCCGCTTGGGCTAATCTTGGTAAATCACTTAAACGGCCAGATGCCATCTTAGTCATCTCGGCACATTGGGTAACACGCGGAGTGTGGGTTACTGCAATGGCTAAACCTAAAACTATTCATGACTTTGGGGGATTTCCGCAAGCCCTCTTTGATATTCAATATCCAGCACCCGGTAGTCCTGCACTGGCAGATCGCGTAAAAGAATTGTTGGATATCCCCGTTGTACTTGAAGAGAACGAGTGGGGTATTGATCATGGCGCCTGGTCTGTTCTGACATATCTCTATCCAAACGCAGATGTACCGGTGGTGCAATTGAGTCTAGATGGTTCCATGTCTGCGAGTAAGCATTACGAGCTTGCTAAAAAATTACGCCCTTTGCGTGACGAGAATATCTTGATTCTGGCAAGCGGTAATGTTGTACATAACTTGCGCACTATTCATTGGGAGGAGGGCGCAACACCTTATCCATGGGCTAGAGAGTTCAATGATTTTTTTGTTTCGGAGATGCATGCAAACCATCACGACAATTTAATTCATTGGGAGCAGTGCGGTGATGCCGCGCATTTATCTATCCCAACGCCTGAACACTATTGGCCAGCGTTGTATGCACTTGCTCTTCAAGAGCAAGGTGAGGTCCCTAAGATATTAATTGATGGAGTAGAAATGGGCTCCATTAGCATGCTCACTTTCTCAATCCAATAAATACCGAATATGTGGCTATCTATTTTTGCAATTTTTTGTGGTGCTGGTCTCGGTGCTTTACTAAGAGCGGGCTTTAATCTCGTAACAGTCAGCCTTGCCTCAACTCTGCCATTGGGAACGTTTATTTCTAATATGGTTGGCGGATATTTCGTCGGAATTGCCGTAGCCTTTTTTGGCAATAATCAAAGCCTCTCCCCCGAATGGAAGTTGTTCGTGATTACAGGTTTTCTGGGAGGTCTCACCACCTTCTCCAGCTTCTCTGCTGAAGTAGTCGGTTTTATGCAACGTGGTGAAGTCAGTTGGGCGCTAGGCACTGCGTTTTTACATTTAGTTGGTTCACTTGGCCTTACTTTTTTAGGTATCCTGACTTACCAAGCGCTGAAGTAAGTTTGCGCATCTAGCTTACTCGGGTTTAATATTTCCAGCCTTGACTACGGCACTCCATTTTGCAGCCTCTGATTTAATGAGGGCTGCAAAATCAGCAGGGCTACCACCACCAATTTCATTTCCTTGAGAGAGCATTAACTCTCTAAGCTGTGGATCTTTCAGCGCCTCATTAGCAGCTTTATTTAATGTGTCGATAATCGATTTAGGTGTGCCAGCAGGTGCAATAAATCCTTGCCAATTGAGTACTTCCACCTTAGGGTAAGCAAGCTCTGCAAAACTAGGCACGCTCGGAAAGAGTGGCGATCTCTTTTTGCTGGTGATGGCGATAGGACGCAGTTTATCTGCCCTGATGTTGGGGACTGCAGAGTACATTTGATCAAACATCATGTCGACGTTGCCTGCCATCAAATCAGTCAACGCAGCAGAACCACTCTTGTAAGGTACATGAATCATTTGAATGCCGGCATTTTGCATAAATAGCTCAGCGGAGAGTTGATGGCTGCCGCCGATTCCTCCTGAAGAAAATGTCAGGGTTCCTGGTTTTGCCTTAGCTGCTGTAACAATATCTTGAATGGTTTTGTATGGCGAATTTGGGTTTACTACCAGGATTAGAGGACCCTTTTCTATCAGGATGATGGGGGTAAGAGCGGTTTCTGGGTCGTAGCGTAAATTTCCGAAAAGCGTTTTGTTTACCGCCATTGGGGCAAAGTTTCCCATACCAATGGTGTAGCCATCTGGGGCGGATCTTGCAACAAACTCAGTGCCGATATTGCCACCAGCACCTGGCTTGTTATCAATCACAATGGCTTGCTTCAGAATGACACTCATTTTCTGGGCCAGTTGTCTGCTCCGAGAATCTGCGCTGCCGCCTGCACCATAAGGCACTACTAAATTAATAGATTTGTTAGGGTATGTGTTTTGAGCCTGCGCAGTCAGCGCTAACGACAGCGCTAAGCCAGAGATTGAAGTATGAAGTAAGGTACGAAGAAGTGAAGAGAGTTTCATATCAATCCCATGATTCCGAGGGCTGCGCCCAGTGCGATCAAATATAAAGGATGCCAGCGGGTAAATACCGTCAATCCAATAGTGAGTAGAGTCAATCCATATGCAGCATAGCTATGATTGATTTGCAGTGCAATCTGCCACGCAGAAGAAAGCACTAAGCCAATTGCCAGTGCGGCAGCAGCATACTGAATTGCCTTCTTTCTTTGCTCATCATTCATACCCAGAATCAGCCGCTGTACAAAGTACACCAAAATAGATGATGGCCACGCAATAGCCAAGGTGGCTAGTAGTGCTCCCAGGACTCCTCCAACATGCCAACCGATCAGGGTGACCGTCATGAAATTCGGGCCAGGAGCAGCTTGCGCAATTGCAAAGTAATCAGCAAAAGTTTGTAGGTCAATCCACCGCTCTTGATAAACCGATAGCTCCAAGAGGCTGGGAAGTAGCGCATTGATTCCGCCGAAGGCAATCAGAGAAAAAGCAGAAAGCTTTAAAAATAGACTGAGAAGTATGCTCATCACTTACGAGCCTTCTTGAAGGCTAATAGCAAAGCAAGCGGAGATATAAGGAGAACAACCCAGCCAAGGCCTAGATGGAAGTAACTTGCGGCAGTCACTGTCAGGGCTACGACCAAAAGCATGGTGGGGTATTTAAACTCATCACGCAACATTTTGATGCCCGTAGAGGCAATTAATCCCACACCCACTGCAGAGATGCCTCTAAGTAGGCCTTGAACACTTTCTAAATTGCTGTAATGCTGATACAAGACTGCTAGCAACATCACAATGCAGATAGGCCCAAGAGTCAGGCCAAGCGCTGCGGCAAAGGCGCCCTTAGCCCCACAAAGACGTGAGCCAATGCAGACGGCAAGATTCAGAATATTGGGCCCTGGAACAATTTGGCATATTCCAAGAATGGCGCTGAACTCTTCTGAGCTAAGCACCTTGTCTTGCTCTACCAGAGTGCGGCGAGCCCAAGGTAGGACCCCACCAAAACCAGACATACCGATCTTGCTAAAGGTAATAAATAATTCTGTTGGAGTGAGTGTTTTCAAAGGCGTTAAGGCTGATATGGATGGGGTACTGGTTTTTGATCCAACCATGCTTCCAGAGTTTCAGTAATCCCTTGCGAGAACATTTTAAATACAGGCTCCGCAATAAAGCCCAGGTGGGGCGTTGCTAATAAATTTGGGGTGCTGCGTAAGGGATCGTGAGATGGTAGTGGTTCAATATCAAATACGTCGATAGCAGCCTGGCCGGGGCAACCTTTTTTGAGAGCAGCGCATAAGTCGGGCATATTAATTAATGCAGAGCGCGAGGTATTGACTAGAAGGGAGTCCGGGCGCATTAAAGCAAGTTGATCAGCGCTGATGATTCCTTTGGTGCCTGGACCCGCTACTAAGTGCATCGTAACTACTTTTGATGTGCGTAGTAATTCATCCAGACTAACTGAAGTTGCATTTTCAATTGCAGCGCGTTCTGGGGTCATGTTCGGACTCCAAGTAACAATCTCCATACCGAATGCCTTACCAACGCGAGCAACAGCACTGCCGATAGCACCAAGACCAATAACGCCCAAACGCTCGCCGGAGAGCATGGGCAGAACGGAGAGTTCATCGCGCCAGCCACCAGTGCTCACTAGATTATTTTGGCGAACCAATTGTTTTGAAGCGCCCAAAATTAATGCCCAGGTTAACTCGGCAGTAGTCTCTTTCGAAGGACCTCCTGGCGTGCAGGCAATCGGAATATTACGAGAAAGAAGGGCGGCGCTATCTAGCGTGCCATTTCTCTTGCCTGTGAACATCAATAATTTGAGCTTTGGCAACCTTGCAATCATGGCTTCGTTAAAGGGGGATCGGTCGCGCACGATAGCAATCACATCAGCGTCTTTGACTGCCTCATATAAGGCCTCATCTCGCAACGGCTCGTGATGGATTATGAGGTTTGAATTTTGCTCTATGCGATCCCATTGAGAGAAGCGACGCAGGGCGCGCTCGTAATCTCCTAAGATGACGATATTCGGTTGCTTGGCCATGTGACTGGTTTTTTCTTTCAGGTGGGTTAGTCGGGAGTGCAAAGACTCAATATTTTCTTGAGATCAGGCGCACTTCCTAGATTCCATAATGCTGCAATGAGTTGACCAGTTTTTTCCTTGCCAATTACTGGCTCAGTCAAGCTAGAGAACTTTTGTTCTAAATTAAGGTCGCTCATTGGGTTCTCAACAGATCCAATTGCATTTTTAATGAAGATGTGAACTTCCCTACCGTCCTTCAGAATCGCTTTGACGTCCACCGATGCCTCGCTGATAGAGGTATCAGTTGTGGCGTTTACTTTGGCGCGCAAGGCGACTACATCAGGGCGATTGACAATATCATCGGCGTACTCACCTTCACCTGCTTGACCGAAAATTAAGCCTACGGCACAGCCATGGTAGACGCTGAATTTACCTTCAAGACCATCTTGAGGTGTTTTCTTACCAGTTAATTCAAGAACGAGAGGGTGGACGCGTAATTCAATGCGTTCAACTTCTTCTGCTTTAACGCCTTGTGCTTTGAGTTGCGCGCATGCGTCAATGGCCGGATGGATCACAATTCCACAGGCGAATGGTTTGTAAGTATTTAATGAAATCTCAAATGATTTTCCAAGCTCTCGATCAATCTCTGACCAGTCGCATTTAGTTGAAACGGTTTGCATATAACCGCGGCCCGCTTCTAGAGCTTTAGGGCTAGCAGTAAAGCCATGCTTGGCCAATAAGGCAGAAAGTTGTCCTGCACGTGCCGCACCCCCCGGATGAAAGGGTTTTGTCATGGTGCCAAACTGCTCGCGCATACCCACCGGCTGTGATGCTGCGATGCCTAATGCCATAGTTGTTTTTTGGGTGTCTAGTCCCATGAGGCGTGAGCAAGCTGCAGCAGAACCCAGCATGCCAGTGGAACCAGTGATATGCCAGCCACGATGGTAGTGATCTGGGTACATGGCATTACCAATGCGGCAAGCAACATCAATTCCTAAAACGAGTGAATCAATTATTTGACGGCCTGTGACATTAGTATGTTCACCCAAAGCCAGAATGGCAGAAGCAACAGGCCCTGCCGGGTGAATCACTGTTTTCAGGTGTGTGTCATCAAAGTCAAAAGTATGTGAGCTAATGCCATTGATGAGAGCTGCGCCACCCATGTCAACACGATCCTTTCGGCCAAGAATACTCGCCTGAGATGCTGGTTGAAATTCACGGATAGCAGCTAATGAGGATTCAACGCTCTCATGATTAGCTGCGCCAATTGCGCATCCAAGCCAATTTAAAAAGGTGCGATGTGCCTCATGGTCTACCTCAGCACTCCAGCCTTGACTAGTGTGTGAAGTAACAAACTCAGCTAATATTTTAGTGACTGGTGGTGCATTCAGATCGGCTGCTGCTTGGATGGCGTGGGACATGTTATTTCCTGTTTTTTGTAAGTATTGAATTTGATAAGAATGAGTAAGGAAATTTATTCCAACTCAATGCTGCGCTCTTTAGCAACCTTAACCCAGCGAGCAATATCTTCTTTAATGTAGTTTTCAAATTGTTGTGGAGACATTGGCATTAATGTCATTGCCTCACTGGTCATTTTTTCCGAGAAATCCGGCAGTGCCAATGCTTTATTGAGTTCTGAGTTGAGTTTCTTAACAATGGCGGGCGGAAGGTTGGCAGGGCCAACAATTCCATACCACTGCTGCCCATCAAAGCCGTTGTAGCCAAGCTCCTTAAAGGTGGGAATGTTGGGCGCAGCAGGATTACGCTTAGCGCCAGTGATAGCTAAGCCACGAACTCGATTGGTATTTAAATAGGGCATGGCGGCAAAGAGGGTTGGAAGCATTGCTTGAGTTTGACCTGCTAACAAATCCGTATAGGCTGGCCCTACACCACGATAAGGGACATGAACCATAGAAATTCCTGCGGCCAGTTTTAATTGCTCCATCCCTAAATGGGTCAAGGTCCCAGGGCCAGCTGAGCCGTAACTTATTTTGTCTGGATTCTTCTTAGCGTAATCAATAAATTCTTTAAAATTTTTGATCGGTAACTCGGGATTGATCACCAGAGCATTTGGTGTTGCTCCTATCATGCCAATCGCCGTGAAATCTTTTATGGCGTCGTAGGGTAGCTTGCGAACCGCTGGATTGGTTCCGTGCGAGCCAACATAGGCAACCATTAAGGTGTAGCCATCTGGAGTTGCTTTTGCGACTGATTGCGAGGCAATGGTGCCTCCACCTCCGCCAATATTTTCCACAACAATGGTTTGACCAATCGACTTGGACATTTTTTCAGCAAGCGAGCGGGCAATATTGTCTAGACCACCTCCAGCTGCTACTGGGGCAATCAACTTAATTGGCTTAACGGGATAGTTTTGTATTGATTGCGCTGCAGCATTAAAACTAGCCACTGAGCTGATGCTAGAAAAAATCAGGGCAGATAAAAAAATCGGCATTTGCCGACGGAGGGTATTAGACATGTCTCGAGCCTAGATATTTTTTTGAATTAAGCTTCTTTTATAAATGAATTTTACTATTGATATAAAAATACTTTTTAAAAAGGGAGCATCATGATTTTAGAGCACTGCGATATAGAAATTGACCCAACTAAGGGTGCTGAGTTTGAGGAGGCCATTTTGCGAGGTGTCAATACCGTCATCGCCAAGGCTAAGGGATTTCGTGGATTCAAGGTTAATCACAGCATTGAAAGTCCTGCTCGTTATTTATTGTTGATTTACTGGGATACCCTGGATAACCATACGGTCGACTTTAGGGGTTCTGATGCCTTTGCTGATTGGCGAGCTATTGTTGGACCATTCTTCGTAAAACCACCTTTTGTTGAGCACATGACTTTGGTGGGTAAATCAAACTAATCACTTTGGTCTTTAAGCGATTTGTTTTTTTCGGATTGAGCGCTCAAGTGGGATGGTGTCTAGATTAGGTTCTAGCGCTTCCCGCTCATCAAATACGAAGCAGCTGCCGGTATAGTGTGCAGAGCCAACCTCTTCAAAGTACTTGAGGATGCCACCCTCTAGCTGATAGCTGTGTTGCATGCCAATTTCGCGCATGTAGAGCCCAGACTTTTCACAACGAATGCCGCCGGTACAAAAGCTCACCAAAGTTTTATCAGCTAGCTCGTCTTTATGAGCCGAAATGGCATCAGGAAATTCTGTAAACTTCTCGATATTGAAATGCAGTGCATTTTCAAAAGTTCCATACTCGACCTCAAAAGCATTGCGTGTATCCACCATGACGACAGGACGACCTAAGTCATCTGTCCCGCGATCAAGCCACTCTTGTAATTTTTTTGGTGTGATGAAGTTTGCGCGCCCCTCTTCCGGACGAATCGCCGGATGATTCATCCGAATAATTTCATTCTTAATTTTGACCAGCATCTTCTTAAAGGGCTGCGTTTCGGACCAACTATCTTTAGTTTGTAGGGATGCGAAGCGTGGATCCTGGCGCAAGTCATTTAGAAAGCCACGCAATTTAGGTTCACTACCAGCTAAAAACATATTGATGCCTTCGCCAGTTAAGAGAATGGTGCCCTTTAACTCGCTAGAATTGCACTCATCTAAGATCTTGGCGCTTAGCTCAGTTAAATTGTCTAGACTGACAAATAAGTAGGCAGCTATGTTCAAAATTGGTTTCATCGTTAATCTCATCTTGCTCCGGTATCCATTATCAAACAAGCGGCCAGGATGGGTGGTAATCTTGCAGTCTTAATCGAGGGAGATGATGTATGCCGATTTTCTTGAAAATAACTAAAAAAGCCCTTTTATTGGGCTTATTGATGATGTTTGCTGGTTCTTTTGCTAGCGCTCAAACTGCCGGTGTGGGCGCTTGGCCAACCCAAAAGCCGATTCGCCTGATTGCCGTTTTCCCGCCAGGTGGTTCTGTGGATCAAGTGGCGCGTACCTTGGCCCCAGCTTTACAAGCAGAATTAAAGCAAAACGTCATTGTTGAAAATATTGGCGGGGCATCCGGTGTCATTGGAACTGCTGCCATGACAAGGTCAGATCCTGATGGTTATACCTTTGCGGTCGTATTTGACACGCACGGTGTAAATCCGATCCTCAAAGATAAGCTGCCCTACGACACGATTAAAGATATAGCGCCTGTGACCTTAATTGGTACATCACCGATGGTATTGGTCGCCAGTAAGAATTCTGGGATCACCAGTTTTAAGCAGTTGGTAGACCAGTCCAAGACTGGCAAACAATTTAGCTATGGATCTATTGGTATTGGTAGCTTGGGTCATTTGGCCATGGCGCGTTTGGCTAAGCAAGCGGGCTTTGATTGGAATCACGTCCCTTATCGTGGTGGAGGCCCCTTGATGCAGGATGTACTTGGTGGTCAAGTTCCACTGGCTGTTGGCTCAGAATTCTTAGTCAAGCCGCATGTCGATAGTGGCGGCGTCATTCCCTTAGTAATTACTACCGCTAAAAGATCTCCTGAGTTACCGAATGTGCCAACGATTGCTGAAAGTGGTTTCCCTGGATTTAATGCGCCAGCATGGTGGGCAGTTTTGGCTCCAGGCAAAACTCCACCTGCCATCGTCAATGCCATGAACCAGGCTGTCACGAAAGCGCTCAAGACGCCTGCAGTCGCATCTAAATTAAAGTCACAAGGTATTGAAATTGTCGCTGGTAACCCAGAAACTCTCCGCGACTTCATCGGCAAGCAAATTGCGGTGTGGGGTAAGTTTGTGATTGAAAATAATATTAAAGAAACACAATAAGGAATTGATATGAGTGAGCGTTTAATTCCCTATCAGCCGATGGACTTGGCTGAGCCTGCTGAGTTGGTGGCAGCTATTCGTAAAAGACGCGGTGGTCAGTTCATTAATTTGGATCGCATGCTTTTACATAGCACCCCTATTGCTGAGGGCTGGAATCATTTTGTCGGCGAGATCCGTAATAACCTCTCCTTAGATCCAAAGCTGCGCGAGCTTGCGATGTGTGGGGTAGCTGTTCTGAATGGCGCCGAATATGAGTTTTTTCACCACGCCCCACCATTCATCAAAGCAGGCGGCACTGAAGAGCAAGTGCAAGCACTGCGTTTAATTGGTCAGCCAAGTTTTCCTAGCGCCTTATTCTCTACTATTGAAAATGATGCCGTAGAGCTTACGTTTCAGATGACGCGCAATATCCAGGTTGATGGCGCTCTGATGAAGCGCTTGCAGGCGGCTCTGGGAAATACTGATACCGTTGAGCTTGTCACTGTAGTGGCAGCTTACAATATGGTCTCTCGGTTTTTGATCGCCTTGGATGTTAATCCTGAGGAACATCCTCCTGAGTAATTCATGAGCCAGGGTAGCTCGATTCACTGGGAAGAGGGTCACCAGACCTGTTCAGCTGTTTGGCATTCTGAAAATGGCATAGCGGCACATAAAAAAGTGGTGATTGCTGACGATACATTAACGGCGGACGATGCCTATCGCTTGGCATGCGAAGGTACCGCTATCCTCTGGAGGGGGGATTTTCAAAATGCCCGACAGCTCTTGCAGGCTTTGGTTCGACGTATCGATAAACCATCAAAAAAATCGAAGCGTGCAGGCAAGAGGTTGGATAAGTCAGGTGAGCCTGTTATCCAGAAGTCAGCAAAAGATATTTTTAATCAACATCGCCTGATTCAATCTCAGCGAGCTCGTATATTGGGGATGTTGTTAATTCAATGTAATGCGGATCATACAATTTCATTACGCCGAGCACCCGACATTTCCCAGGCGTGTATTGAGGCATACGGTACAGTCACACAATCTTATGTAGTTTCTTTGCGCGAACTCTTGGGCGTAGTGAGCGCTCATGAGTGGCGCAAAAATGGTTTGCCTATTCTGGCCGATGAAAATGGCGAGCCAATTTACGTTCATCCGCATTACGGCGTTTTCTCACCCGTTCGCGGCGAGTACATTGAGTTAGTTTGTAGCGCCCCTTTGCCCAAATCCCTCAATGGGGCATCCACAGCTTTTGATATTGGGGTTGGTACTGGAGTTCTGTCGATTATTTTGGCAATGCGGGATGTCCAAAAAATTGTTGCTACTGATCAAGATGATCGAGCGCTTCAGTGTGCCAAAGAAAATATTGCACTCTTAGGCTTGGCTTCTCAAGTAGAAATTATGAAAGCCAATTTATTTCCAACAGGAAAGGCTTCATTAATTGTCTGCAATCCACCATGGGTGCCTGCAAGACCTAGCTCTACTTTGGAACATGCGGTTTACGATCCAGAGAGTCAGATGCTCAAAGGATTTTTAGCGGGATTGAAAGATCATTTGTTACCCCAAGGTGAGGGCTGGTTGATTCTGTCTGATTTAGCCGAACACCTTGAGCTCAGATCCCGACAAGAGCTGCTCTCTTGGATTGAAGATGCCGGATTAGTTGTTCTTGACCGCATTGATACCAAACCAAAACATCCGAAGACATTCGATGACTCAGACTCTCTTTATTTTGCAAGAGCAGCCGAAATCACTTCACTTTGGCGCTTACAAATTCATCAGAAGTATTAATCTCATCTAGTTAGCTATCTCAATACCCTTGGAGCATGCAGGCCTTTCATCTAAAGGGTTGTTGGTGCGCAAAACATCCAATAAAATTAATGAGAATGATTATCATCTTTCATTTTTGAGTTGATGTAAGTAAGGGCCTTGTTTCTTGATTGGGAAAAAATTACAGATTAGTGCATCTAGACTTATTCCTTTTTGGGTGATTGGGATGCATATTTCCATCATTGTTGGAATGGGAGTATTTCAAGATAGGACTCCACAAACTTTTGCACCAGAGAGGCTAACTCTCAGCTTGAGGGACTCACTTGAGCATCGCGCCATAGCCAAAGTATCAAAACAAACTCAGGACATCAAGATAGCTCATAGCTCCCTTGCATCAACGATTGCGAGGGACTCAAGTCATCATGAATCAGCCATGCTATCTCCGTCAGTAAAAACCTTTCGTGATAGAGACATATTTTTCAATCCAAAACCTATTTACCCCCTATTAAGTAGGCGTATGCGTGAGCAAGGCGCTGTTCAACTCAAGTTATGTATTGATGATCGAGGGCGCGTGGAAAATGTTCAGTTGGTCAAAAGTTCTGGCTATGAAAATCTAGATAGATCTGCCATGGAGGGCGTCAGAGAGTGGAAATTTTCTGCTCTAGAATCTCAGGATCAGGCCTTATCGCACTGCTACCATCTTCCGGTCCACTTCAGGTTAGAGACTTAAATTGAAATCAGAGTTCAATAACTCAAGAGATGATTTCGTGAATTCTCAAATGAGTTTAAATAAGGTGATTGCCAGTACGAATTTATTTGGTAAAGAGAAAACTGTTGTCATCATCCATGATGGCGAAAGATATATTTTAAGAATTACTAAATTAAAGAAGCTCATTTTGACTAAATAGTGATGGGCTAATTAGCCTAATTTATTAGCCAGCAAAAGTATTTTGATATGCGATTAGCCAGCGATTGGATGTTTTTATCTCTGGAGATTGCATATGAAGCAGAAAAAATTGGCTTGGGCTTTACGCTTGGCCTTAGTTTGCGGGTGTTCCTTAAGCTCAGGTATTCAGGCTAAGGAAATAGATTTACCAAGAATAGATATTGTCGGCAGCGAGGAAAATGCGCGTTCGAAAATTCCAGGTACGGTCGATGTGATTAATCAAAAGCAGTTGGATTTACTTCAGCCCCTGTCTATTCAAGATGCTCTTAAGACTATTCCGGGTATTAACATCCGAGGTGATGAAGGTGGTTTAGGCTCCATTCCGAATATTGGTATTCGAGGACTCAATCCCAGTCGTAGTCAGAAAGTGCTATTACTAGAGGATGGGGCACCTATTCATCCAAGCCTATTTATTTCTAGCGCCTCTTATTACAGTCCACCTGTGGATCGTATGAGCGGCATTGAAGTATTAAAGGGGGCATCAGGCTTGCAATATGGCCCGTCTAATATTGGTGGGGTTATTAATTATCTAACTAAGACTCCAGAGGAGGGCTTTAAGCTTTCCGGTAAAGCAGGTAATTATGGTTATCAATTTGCTCAAATTGAGGCCGGCGGAAAGTCGGAAAGCAATGGAGCTATCGCAGGTATCAACATCATTAAGTCTGAGAGTGATGGATACCAAGGCAATGGTTTTAAGATGTACGACATTCTTTTTAAGGGCGGGGTAGCGATTGATCAAAATCAATGGCTTAGCCTTAAATATACCCACTATGACAACAATATTAATACCTCCTATGTCGGCTTGAGACCAAATCAATATGACGCCCGAATTTCAGGAAATCCTGCTCCCAATGATTATTTTGTTACACAGAGAAATGCCGTTGACCTGAATCACTCTTGGGAGCTCGGCACTGGGACAAAACTGAACACATTGCTGTACTGGAGTCGCTTAGATCGAGATTACTGGCGTCAAGTCGTCAGTGGTCGTACTTCGGATAAAACGAGTTTTACTCCGTGCAATGGTGATAATGATTGTATGTTTGGGCGAAATCGTGAATTTCAAATGCTTGGAGTAGATTCTCGAATGACTCATGCCTATGAGGCAATGGGCATGAGTAATGAGTTTGAATTCGGACTACGCTTACATACTGAGACGCAATCAAATCAGTTGGTGGCATCGCGAAGCTTAGCGAAGTCTGGAAGAGTGTCCGGGCATGAAGAAAATAAAGCCAATTCAGTAGCTCTCTTTGCGCAAAATAGATTTTTGCTATCAAAAGACTTTGCAGTTACTCCTGGGGTGCGTGTTGAAAGCTATAACCAGTCTCGAAATAATGTACTAACTGAAAAATCAGGGAGTGCCAAGAATTTAGAAACCGTTCCACAAATTGGAGCAAGCTGGCAACTGATTCCAGAATTACAGCTTTATTCGAGCGTATATAAAGGATTTGCGCCCGCTCAATTAGCAACAGCCATTAGTGAAAAGGGTGTGGATCAGCAATTGGACCCTGAGAGATCAACCAATTTTGAGTTTGGTCTACGGGGTGTCAATCATGGCTTTAGCTATGATGCGGCGATATTTAGCATGAACTTTAGCAATCAAATTGTTAATCAAAGTCTTGCTGCGGGTATTAGCAAAGCTAACGGCGGTAAGAGCTTGCATCAGGGTATGGAATTATCTTTAGGGTATGGATTTGAATCTGGATGGGGTCTGAGTGGAAATCTGACTTATATTCCAGTTGCTAAATTCGTTGGCAACTCATCTATGGGGAGAGACGGAAACCGTATCCCATACACGTCAGAATTGGTATCGAATTTGGGTGTCAGTTATCAGAAAAATGGCCTCAACACCTTAGTCAGTCTAAATTACTTATCACCTCAATTTGCTGATTCAGCAAATACTGCTTTGCCAAACTCCATTGGTACTCTAGGAGAAATCCCTGCCATCACCACTATGAATTGGAGTGCAAATTATGCGATCAATAAAAGTTTGAAAGTATTTGGTGTGGTGAACAACTTGTTGAACAGGCGTTATATTTCCAGCAGAAGTCCTGACGGGATTTTTGCTGGCGCACCCATCAATTTTCAGGCGGGAATGAGTTACCAGTTCTTCTGATGTAGTAGATAACTTGTACTCAGTTTTTCTATCTCAGCCAATTATTTAGCAAATAGCTGGCTGGGATCCTCAAATGCCTTGAACTCCAAGGCATTACCGGCAGGATCGAGAAAGAACATGGTAGCCTGCTCACCCACTTTTCCTTTAAAGCGAATCTGTGGCTCGATGATGAATTTCATGCCACTGCTGCTTAATCTATCCGCCAATGCATGCCAATCTGGCATTGTCAGCACCACCCCAAAGTGTTTTACGGGAACTTGATGTCCGTCAACCTCATTTGAGGCTGCATGATTGCATTCTTCAGGTGCTAGGTGGGCAACTAATTGGTGTCCAAAGAAGTCAAAATCAATCCATTCATCAGAGCTGCGACCTTCCGCGCAACCTAAGGTGCTACCGTAAAAAGTGCGAGCTGCTTCCAGGTTATCTACGGGAAAAGCCAGGTGAAAAGGTTGAATATTTGACATAGCGGTCCTTGGCAAGATGTGGAATTGAACTCAGTAAGCTTAAATGGATGTGGTGACAAAGTTTAGTATATTGAGAGCATAAATATAAAACTGTGACACGGAGACAAAAATGATCACTTTTCAATTAGGTAAGCTTTGCCGTTCTATTGCCCAGGCAACGCTCATCCTGAGTTTTTCTGGTTTGGTGCATGCCGCTTATCCGGACAGGCCAATCAAACTCATCGTGCCCTATCCTCCTGGTGGAGCTACTGATGTGATTGGACGAATTCTAGCTAAGAATTTAGGCGAATCTTTGGGTCAGCAAGTATTGGTTGAGAATCGCGGTGGAGCTGGTGGCAATATCGGTGCAGAAGCGGTAGCTAAGGCTAATCCAGATGGTTATACCTTGCTAATGGGCGCAGTCACCTCACATTCCACTATGGCTACGCTTGAAAAGGGCAAGCTTCGTTACGATCTTCTGAAGGATTTCACTCCAGTCATGATTGTGGGTTCAGTACCTTTGGTGGTGGTAGTTAACCCCAATGTTCCTGTAAGAACCTTAAAGGGCTTGGTAGATTACGCAAAAGCCAATCCAGATAAATTAAATTACGCCTCCTCTGGTGCAGGCGCACCGCAGCGAATGGGTGCAGAAATTTTTCAAAAAGAAGCGGGTCTCAAAATCACGCATGTGCCCTACAAGGGTAGTGGTCCAGCTATGACCGATTTAGTTGCAGGACAAGTCAACATGATGGTAGAAACTGTTCCAGCTGCATTACCGTTTATCAATGCTGGGCAATTGCGTCCCTTAGCGGTGACAACGGCAAAACGCATTTCGATGCTGCCTGATGTTCCTACGACTGCTGAATCTGGTATGCCTGCACTGGAAGTGAGTTCTACCTTTGGTGTTTTGGCGCCAGTCGGTACACCCATGTCTATCGTTGATCAGTTGAATAGCGCTATCGCTAAACTATTACTCAATCCTGAGGTGAAGGAAGCGTTCCTAAAGCAGGGCGTTTATGCTGCAGCACCATCCAAGCCTAAGAAATCAGCCGAGTTGCTAGCTGCTGAAGTCAAGCGTTGGGAAAAAGTTATTAGAGAAGCTGATATCAAAGCTGAGTAAGCACCATTTATTTTTAAGTTAAAGAATGATTTATGACAAGTAATGCTAATCAAGAAAAAAAGCAGCCTACAGAAAGTGGCTTGCGTAAGGGCTTAACCAGTTATGGCGATAAAGGCTTCTCCTTGTTTTTGCGTAAGGCATTTATTAAGGGCGCTGGCTACACCAATAGCGCCTTAGATCGCCCCGTCATTGGCATTATTAATACTGGCAGTGCTTATAACCCCTGTCACGGGAACATGCCGCAACTGATTGAGGCTGTAAAACGTGGCGTGATGTTGGCTGGTGGCCTACCGATGGATTTCCCCACCATCTCGATTCATGAAAGCTTTGCCGCTCCTACTAGTATGTATTTGCGTAACCTGATGTCAATGGATACGGAAGAGATGTTGCGGGCTCAGCCAATGGATGCGGTGGTGATGATTGGTGGTTGCGATAAAACTGTACCGGCGCAAATGATGGGCGCTGCTTCTGCGGGTCTCCCGGCAATTCAGTTGATCACGGGTTCGATGTTGACAGGCTCTCATCGAAGTGAGCGTGTGGGTGCATGCACTGACTGTCGTCGTTATTGGGGAAAATTCCGCGCTGGCGAAATTGATGAAGCTGAAAAAGATGAAGTGAATGACCAATTGGTAGCTAGTGTAGGGACCTGCTCAGTGATGGGCACTGCTAGTACGATGGCCTGCATCTCTGAAGCCCTCGGCATGACTGTTCCTGGTGGAGCAACACCACCTGCAGTCACTGCGGATCGCATACGGATTGCAGAAGAGACTGGTACTCGTGCTGTTCAAATGGCAAAAGATGGCTTAACGATTGATAAGGTATTAACAGCAGATGCTTTTGAAAACGCGATGCGTGTTTTATTAGCGATTGGCGGCTCGACTAATGGCATCGTACATTTAGCTGCTATCGCTGGTCGCATGGGCCTAGAGATTGACTTGGATGCGCTCGATAAGATGGGTGATGAGACGCCAGTACTGGTGGATTTGAAGCCCTCTGGTGATCACTACATGGAGAACTTCCATGATGCTGGTGGTATGACCACGCTGCTACGTGAGCTTAAGCCTTTATTAAAATTAGATGCCATGACGGTAACGGGTCGCACTTTAGGTGAAGAGATTGATGCAGCCCCGCCAAGCTTTAAGCAAGAGGTAGTGCGCAAGTTCGATAATCCGATTTATCCACGTGGCAGTATTGCGGTCTTGCATGGCAACTTAGCGCCCGGCGGTGCCATCATTAAACAATCAGCAGCTAATGAAAAACTCATGGAGCATGAGGGTCGCGCTGTTGTTTTTGAAAACAGTGAAGACCTTGCCAATCGTATTGATAGTCCAGACTTAGATGTGACGGCAGATGATATTTTGGTACTGAAGAATATTGGCCCGAAAGGCGCACCTGGTATGCCTGAGGCTGGGTATATTCCGATTCCAATGAAGCTTGCTCGTGCTGGCGTAAAAGATATTGTGCGAATTTCTGATGGACGCATGAGTGGTACAGCGTTCGGAACCATTGTGTTACACGTGACTCCAGAGGCCGCAGTAGGTGGGCCGCTGGCATTTGTAAACAATGGTGATCGTATTCGCTTGAGTGTGAAGAATCGAGAGATTAGTTTGTTGGTCTCTGAGGAAGAGTTAGCCAAGCGTGCAAAAGAGAATCCAGTAATAGAGCCCACTGCAGAGCGTGGCTATCTCAAACTATTCTTAGATACTGTTACGCAAGCAGACAAGGGCGTTGACTTTGATTTCTTGAGAGCAGTGAAGATGGTGGGTAAAACACCAAAGCGTTAAATCAATCAACACGAAGAAAAAATAGAAACAAAGACTAACGCCACCCTAGTAGGTGGCGTTAGTCTGTTACATACTTCAAAATGGTGGAGTCGGCGGGAATCGAACCCGCGTCCGCAAATCCTCTACAACAAGTTCTACATACTTAGTCATATCATTTAATTTAGCTAGCTAGTCACAGACTGACATGTTCCACGCTGGCGATTCACTAAGTTTTCGAATCATTCCCCGTGACATGAAATGATCTTATCTCTTGTAAATGACCCTGATCTAGCTTTCGCTAGCTGACCCAAGAGAGAATCAGTTCAGGGGCAACCGCAATTAAGCGGCTAGTGCGAAACGTTCGTCGTTTGCAGTTATTACATTCCCATTGATTTACGAGATAACGGGTCCTCGGTATGCCCTTGATGCTTTGTAATCCACGTCGAAACCATGTCGACCCCGGAGTTCTTGCATAGGAAACTCTATTTTAAGGTGCTTACCCCTAAATTGCTTGTTATCTTTTTATCTCCCTACTGCGGGAAGATGATTTCCAGGAGTTCTTTTGGGTGGTGCACGAGATAATCCGCACCCCAGGCCTCTGGAGGCTCCTCACAGCCACAATATCCATAGGCTGCTGCAATCGTCTTCATACCCGCTGCCTTGCCTGCCACGATGTCTCTGATGTCATCGCCGACATATACCGATTTGGTCGGGTCTACATTGGCGAGTCTAGCTGCGTGCAAGATGGGCTCAGGATGGGGTTTTGAGTGAGGAGTGGTATCGCCAGAAACTGTTGATACTGCTCTTTGTCTCAAGCCCATTAACTCAGTTAAGGGATTGGTAAAGCGCTCGCTTTTATTGGTAACAATGCCCCAAGGTAGTTTTGCGCCATCCAATTGATTAAGCAAGTGATCGATACCATCAAAAATGACACTATTGACCATGAGCGCTTTTTCATAGTTTGAGAAAAACTCATCTCGAAGTGGAATGAAATCCGGGTGATCGGTCTCAATCCCAAATGCTCCTCTAATCAGTCCACGAGCCCCTGCAGAAGCACGGGGACGCAATACCTCATATTGCATGGGTGGAAGATTGCGTGCGATGAGGAGCTGGTTTGCGGCTGCAACAAGGTCTGGAGCTGTGTCAGCAAGGGTGCCATCTAGATCAAAAAAGATGCCCTTGTAAGGACTTACTAACCTGCTACTCATTTACGCACGGCAATCATATAGTTCACATCAACATCATCACCAAGGCTATAGACCTGAGTGATGGGGTTGTATGTCATTCCCTTCATGCCGAGCATGTCTAATCCGGCGTGACGAGTAAATGCAACTAATTCAGAGGGTTTGATGAATTTGGCGTATTCGTGAGTGCCCTTGGGGAGTAGTCGCAGGATGTATTCAGCGCCAATAATGGCAAATAAGTAAGACTTAGGGTTGCGGTTCAGGGTACTAAAAAAGAGGGTGCCGCCTGGCTTGCAGAGATTTGCACAAGCTCGAACCACAGAGGCTGGGTCTGGAACATGCTCGAGCATCTCCATGCAGGTCACAACGTCGTACTGTTCTGGCTCTTCCTCGGCTAGTGCTTCAGCTGAAATGGAGCGGTATTTGAGGGTGGCGCCCACCTCTAGTGCATGTAACTCAGCGACTTTGAGGGCTTTTTCGGATAGGTCGATGCCACAGGTATCAGCCCCTGACTGCGCAATTGACTCCGCCAGAATTCCGCCACCACAACCGACATCCAGAACCTTCTTGCCTTGAAGGTCAACAAAAGACTTGATCCAATTCAGGCGCAGGGGGTTAATGGCATGCAGAGGCTTGAATTCGCTGTGGGGATCCCACCAGCGATGGGCTAGGGCACTAAATTTGGCGATTTCAGATTGATCGACGTTCATAGGAATAAAAGCGCAGGAAGCGCGTTGAGGTAAGTGAATTACGAATATAGCGGAAATAAAAAAGCCCGGCAGAACCGGGCTTTTTTACAAGTAAAAAGAATTACTTAACTGCAGCTGTACCAACAACTTCGATGTCGGTGCGGCGGTTCTTAGCGCGGCCTTCAGCAGTTGCATTGCTTGCAACTGGATTGCTCTTGCCTTTTGATTCTGTGTAAATACGGCTACCGTCAACACCTTTGCTTACTAAGTAAGCTTTAACTGACTGAGCACGACGCTGGCCGAGAGCCATGTTGTAAGCATCAGTACCAACGCTATCAGTGTTACCAACAGCAATAATTACTTCTAATTTGATTTTGCTTAAATCTTTAGCGATTTTGTCTAAAGTTGCTTGACCTTCTGCCTTCAATGTTGCTTTGTCGAAGTCATAGAGTGTGTCAGCTTGCAAAGTGATCTTGCTTTGGCTTACGCCAGATGTAGCAGCAGCCCTAGGAGCCAAGAAACCATCGCAACCTTTAGCTGCAGTTGCAGGAGTCCAGCTGTTGTCACGCCAGCACAATGTGCCGTCGCCGTTTTTCCAAGTAATACCGGTTGAGTTGACCCAGTTGTCAACGTTTTGAGCGGAAGTAGCAGTAGCAGCAACAGTGATTACGCCAGCAAGTACCAGTTTTAGGGTTTTGTTCATTTTTAGTCCTCAAAAATCTCTTTTTTAATTAAAGTCAAACTTAAATGTAATTCGCCCTACTTTGAAGCAAAAAACCGCAAAGCGACACATCTCAATTTCGTACAAACTGACAGAATCTTAGCATAGGGGCTATCAGTCATCAAAATGATATTATTTCTAAATGGAACAAGCCGCTAAAGAAACACTACCAATATCCCTAGAAGACGAAATGCGGCGGTCCTATTTGGACTACGCAATGAGCGTCATTGTCGGCAGAGCCCTGCCAGACGTACGTGACGGCCTCAAACCGGTTCATCGCCGGGTCTTATTCGCGATGTATGAATTAAACAACGATTGGAACCGCGCTTACAAAAAATCTGCCCGTATAGTTGGCGATGTGATCGGTAAATACCATCCACATGGCGATTCTGCGGTCTATGACACCATTGTTCGCATGGCCCAGGACTTCTCTCTGCGCTATATGCTGGTTGACGGACAGGGCAACTTTGGCTCCGTAGACGGTGATAACGCTGCTGCAATGCGTTATACCGAGATCCGTCTTCGTAAGATTGCCCATGAGTTATTGGCCGATTTGGACAAGGAAACCGTGGATTTCGGGCCAAATTACGACGGTAGCGAGAAAGAGCCCCTGATCCTTCCTGCAAAAGTGCCTAATTTGCTGATTAACGGCAGTTCTGGCATTGCCGTGGGTATGGCGACCAATATCCCTCCTCATAACCTGGATGAGGTAGTTACAGCCTGTTTACACGTATTGCACAACCCAGAATGCTCGATTGATGAGTTGATTGAGATCATTCCTGCCCCGGATTTCCCAACTGCCGGAATTATTTATGGTGTTCAAGGGGTTCGTGAGGGCTATCGCACTGGCCGTGGCCGTGTGGTGATGCGCGCAAAGACCCACTTTGAAGATCTCGACAAGGGCGCTCGTCAGGCCATCATCGTGGATGAGTTGCCATACCAAGTCAATAAAAAGAACTTGCTCGAGCGTATTGCTGAGTTGGTGAATGAGAAAAAAGTAGAGGGCATCTCCGATCTCCGAGATGAGTCTGACAAGTCAGGTATGCGCGTAGTCATTGAGCTCAAGCGCGGTGAAGTGCCTGAAGTGGTTCTCAATAATTTATATAAGAGCACTCAACTGCAAGATAACTTCGGTATGAATATGGTGGCCCTGGTGGATAACCAGCCGCGCCTATTGAATCTGAAGCAAATGCTGGAGTACTTCTTGCAACACCGTCGCGAAGTAGTGACGCGTCGTACGATTTTTGAATTGCGCAAGGCGCGTGAGCGTGGCCACGTCTTAGAAGGTTTGGCAGTTGCATTGGCAAATATTGATGAATTTATTGCCATCATTAAAGCTGCTGCAAACCCAGTGGTTGCTAAGCAAGAGTTGATGAGTAAGGCTTGGGACTCCTCCATGGTGCGCGAGATGTTGGCACGTGCGGAGACGGATACCCCGGGCGGCCGCAATGCCTACCGCCCTGAAGGTTTGTTACCGGAGTACGGTATGCAAACTACTGGCCTGTATCGTTTGTCTGATAGCCAAGCACAAGAAATTTTACAGATGCGTTTGCAACGTTTGACTGGCCTTGAGCAAGACAAGATTGTGAATGAGTACAAAGATGTGATGGCGGAGATTTCGGATTTGCTCGACTTACTCGCCAGGCCAGAACGTGTCACTCAAGTCATTGAATCCGAGTTGAAAGAAGTTCAAGCGGAATTTGGTATTGCTGGTGGTGACTCTGGTCGTCGTTCATTTATTGAAATGAATGCAACCGAGTTGTTCACAGAGGACCTGATCACTCCGCAAGATATGGTGGTCACACTTTCTAACACTGGTTACATGAAGAGTCAGCCTCTGAGTGAATACCGTGCGCAAAAACGAGGTGGTCGTGGCAAACAAGCTGCAGCTACCAAGAACGAAGATTGGATTGAGACACTTTTCGTTGCGAATACACATGACATCATTTTGTGCTTCTCCGATCGTGGCCGTATGTATTGGCTCAAAGTATGGGAAGTTCCACAAGGAAGTCGTAATTCACGCGGCAAGCCAATCGTGAATATGTTCCCCTTGATTGAAGGCGAAAAGATTACGGTGATTCTCCCGATTAAGGGGTATCAAGATGATCATTACGTATTCATGGCAACAAGCTTGGGTACAGTGAAAAAGACGCGTTTGTCTGACTTCTCTAATCCACGTAAGGCCGGAATTATTGCTGTCGATTTAAATGAAAACGACTTCTTAGTTGGTGCAGCGATCACTGACGGTCAGCATGATGTGATGTTGTTCTCCGATGCTGGTAAAGCAGTGCGCTTTGATGAGAATGATGTGCGTCCAATGGGGCGTACGGCGCGCGGTGTGCGCGGTATGAACTTGGGTGAAGGCCATCAAGTAATTGCTATGTTGGTTGCTCCAGCTGAAGCTGCTGAAGGTGCCGAAGTGGCTGTTGTTGATGCGAATGGTCTCGCAATTCCGAGTAGCGTACTCACTGCAACAGAAAATGGTTTTGGTAAGCGCACTCCGATTGGTGAATACACCCGTCATGGTCGCGGTACCAAAGGCATGATTGCGATTCAGACAACTGAGCGAAACGGAAAAGTCGTTGCCGCTGCTTTGGTATCTCCTGAAGATCAAATTATGCTGATTACTACTGGCGGCATTTTGGTGCGCACTCGTGTTTCAGAGATTCGTGAAATGGGGCGCGCAACACAAGGCGTCACTTTGATCAACGTTGATGAAGGTACACGTTTGTCTGGCTTGCAGCGTATTGCTGAAAGCGATTCTGATGATGAGAATGATTTGGATGATGTTGAAGACGGTGAAAGTGGAGATATTTCCGCCGATCCAGCGCTTGGTTCCAACTCTGATCAAGCTGGCGATGCCTAATTGGCATCCATTCAAGGTTAATTAACCCATCATGACGTTTGACCGCCGCATTTTCAATTTCGCTGCGGGACCTGCTACCTTGCCTGAAGAGGTATTGAAGCAGGCTGCTGCAGAGATGTTGAATTGGCAGGGCTTGGGTGCAAGCGTCATGGAAGTGAGCCATCGGGGCAAAGAGTTCATGGCCCTGTATGAGGAGGTATTGCAAGACTTACGCACCCTCATGGGCATTCCGGATTCCTATGAAATATTGATGCTTCAAGGTGGTGGATTGGGTCAGAATGCTGCCATCCCCATGAACCTGATGCCCTTAGCCAAGAATGGTCCAAAGGCAGATTTTTTAGTAACTGGCATTTGGTCAGAAAAGTCTTATAAAGAAGCAGATAAGTATGGTGTTGCTCATTTAGCAGCTTCTTCAGCAGCTGAAAAATTCAATACGATTCCTGCAAGATCTACTTGGCAACTATCAGATGATGCTGCTTACGTTCATTACTGTGCGAATGAAACTATTGGTGGCGTAGAGTTTCCATATGTACCTGATGTCAACGGCAAGCTCTTGGTCGCTGATATTTCTAGCAATATCCTATCTAGAGAAATCGATGTCACAAAATGTGGCGTCTGGTTTGGTGGCGCACAAAAAAATATTGGCCCATCGGGTGTAACGATTGTGATCGTACGCAAAGACTTGATGGGTCACGGTATGAAAATTACGCCATCGATTTGGGATTGGTCTAAACAAGCGGCAACTGACTCCATGTTAAACACGCCGCCTACTTTCTCGATTTATATGGCTGGACTAGGCTTTAAGTGGTTACTGAAGCAGGGTGGTGTAAAAGCGATTGAGAGCCGTAATCAAGAAAAAGCGGATTTGCTATACAACTTCTTGGATCAAAGCGGTCTTTACGAAAATCGCATTCCTAAAGAATATCGCTCTCGTATGAATGTCACCTTCTTCCTAAAGGATGAAAATTTAAACGCCCAGTTTCTCGAGCAATCTAATGTGGCAGGCTTAGTTGCATTGCGCGGCCACAAGGCGGCAGGCGGTATGCGCGCCAGTATTTACAACGCAATGCCACTAGAGGGCGTCAAGGCCTTGGTGGAATTTATGCGTGACTTTGAAAGGCGTGCCTAATGAGCTCCAAAGACCCAAGTACAGAAGAACAGCGACTAGCGCCAATTCGCGACAAAATCGATGCACTGGATGCGCAGATTTTAGATTTGTTATCACAGCGCGCAAAAGCTGCTCAAGAGGTTGGCCACATAAAAGGTGGGTTTTCGTCACCAGTATTTAGGCCTGAGCGTGAGCGTCAAGTTGTTGCGCGCCTACAAGAGCTCAGCAAGGGCCCCTTGTTACCTGATGGTATTGCGGCAATTTGGCGTGAGGTTATGTCGGCTTGCCGTGCCTTAGAGGCTCGTCAGACGATTGCCTATCTCGGACCAGTAGGAACATTTTCAGAGCAAGCGGCTCAAACCTATTTTGGCCACTCGATTGCGGGTCTTCCTTGCAATAGTTTGGATGAAGTATTTAAAGCGGTGGAGAAGGGTGCAGCGCAGTTTGGGGTTGTGCCTGTAGAAAATTCTAGTGAGGGTGCGATTTCAAGAACCTTGGACTTGCTTCTAGATTCACCGATGCGGATTAGCGGTGAAGTGGTGCTACCTATTCGTCACCATCTGCTAACTAAGAGCGGTAACTTAGATGGCGTGACCACGGTTTGCGCTCACGCCCAAGCTTTAGCGCAATGTCAGCAATGGTTGAGTGTGCATGCGCCTCAATTGAAGCGCCAGGCAGTCAGTAGCAACGCTGAGGCAGCGCGTATGGCTTCTCTGGACCCCAGCTTGGCAGCAATTGCTGGAGACCCTGCGCAAGAAGCTTATGGATTGCAGGCTGTGGCTGCGCAGATTCAGGATGATCCACACAACCGTACCCGTTTTGTAGTGGTTGGAACTTATGAGTGTCAGCCTACCGGCAAAGATCAAACATCTCTGGTGCTATCAGTGGATAACCAACCAGGTGCAGTACATCGTTTATTAGAGCCTTTAGCTAAGCATGGCGTTTCCATGAACCGCTTTGAGTCTCGTCCTGCTCGCAAGGGAACTTGGGAGTACCACTTCTATATTGATGTAGCAGGGCACGCTGAAGATGCAAAAGTAGCTAAAGCCTTGGAAGACTTAAAAACGACAGCTGCTTTTTATAAAAACCTCGGCTCATATCCTCATTCAGCATGACATCAAAATCTAATATCGGTTTAAAGCATATCCATGCGATAGCGCCCTATGTTGGCGGGCGACCTATCAGTGAGGTCGCGCGTGAGTACGGCCTTGATGAAAACAAGATTGTCAAATTAGCTTCCAATGAAAATCCATTAGGCATGCCAAAGTCGGCGCAAGACGCGATGCTCAAGGCTGCGAGTGACTTAGGTCGCTATCCAGACTCTAATGGTTTTGAATTAAAGAATGTTTTGTCATTACGTTTAGGCGTTCCAGCGGATTGGATTACCTTAGGCAATGGCAGTAATGATATTTTGGAGTTAGCTGCACGCGCAGTAGCTCAAGCTGGCGATGAGGTAGTTTTCTCCAAACATGCCTTTGCGGTATATCCATTGGCAACACAAGCAGTTGGTGCTAAGGCGATTGAAGTGGCTGCAACTGCAATGTATGGTCATGATCTGCGTGCTATGTTGCAAGCAGTTAAAGCCTCAGGTGATAAAGCTAAGTTGGTGTTTGTGGCCAATCCAAATAATCCGACTGGTAGCTACTTAAGCGCTAAAGAGATCGAGGATTTCTTAATGGCTGTTCCTGCTCATGTGGTGGTCGTATTGGATGAAGCTTATAACGAGTACCTTGCCCCAGAAAAGCGCTATGACGCAATTGCTTGGGTGAAGCGTTTTCCCAATATGATTTTGTCGCGAAGCTTTTCTAAGGCATATGGTTTGGCAGGTTTACGAATCGGATATGGTGTGGCTCAGCCTGCCTTAACGGATTTACTCAATCGCATCCGTCAGCCATTTAACGTTAATAGTCTTGCACAAGCCGCAGCGATCGCAGCGTTCCAAGATTCTGCTTTCTTGCAGCAAGGCTTTGAATTGAATCGCACTGGTTTAGCTCAACTTACTCAAGCATTTGATGCGCTTGGCTTAACTTATCTTCCATCAGCAGGTAACTTTGTATTGGTGAAGGTTGGCGAGGATGATGGTGCTGGTGCTCGCATTAATTTAGAGTTGCTTAAGCGTGGCATTATTGTTCGTCCAGTTGGCAATTACGGTTTGCCACAATGGTTACGTATTTCCATTGGCTTGCCTGAAGAGAATGCAGCTTTTATTGATGCTCTTAAAGATATTTTGGCGCAACGTTAATTCAACGCCAATTAGACAAATTTCATAAGCCAATGGCCATCATTAACCCATCCAGTAATTACGGTACCGTCGCGATTGTTGGCGTTGGTCTCATTGGTGCTTCCTTAGGTCTTGCATTAAAAAAAGCGGGCGTGGTCAATCAGGTCTTAGGTGTCGGCCGTAGCGCCCCTAATTTAGATCAAGCCCTCAAAATGGGCGCTATAGATGCTGTAGTTGAACTGGCTGAGGCGGCTAAGCAATCTGACGTGATTGTGTTGTGTATGCCAGTAGCGCAAATGCGCGCAGCCTTTGAAACCATTGAACCTCATCTCGAGCCTAGAACAATGATGACAGATGCGGGCAGCACTAAGGGCGATGTGATTTTGGCTGCTAAAGAAGTATTGGGTAAAAAAGCTTGTCAGTTTGTACCGGCGCACCCGATTGCTGGTGGTGCACAACATGGTGCTAGCGCTGCGAAAGCAGATTTATTTGCAGGTAAGCAAACCATTCTTTGTCCCTTACAGGAAAACTCTCCACAAGATACAGATCTAATCGAAGGCTTTTGGCAGTCAGTTGGCTCGGTTGTTAAAAGGATTTCTTGTGTTCAGCATGATGCGATTTATGCAGCAGTCTCTCATTTACCGCATCTATTGTCTTATGCATTAATGGCTAGTGTTGTGAACTCAGAAGATGCCGATCAAAAACTCAGTCATGTGGGCGCAGGCTTTAAAGATTTCACGCGTATTGCAGCTTCGAGCCCAGAGATGTGGCGTGATATTTGCCTGGGTAATCGCACTGCAGTTCTTAAAGAGCTTGATCAATATTTGCTCATCGTGAGTCACATGCGTAAATTAATTGCTGAGAATGATGGTGCAGGCTTGGAGAAGTTATTCAACAAGGCCAGCAAAGCACGCCAAGATTTGGATGGGCTTTGATGAGTGGATTGCCGGATATCAAAATTGGACCATTCAAGCGAGCGCAGGGTTCGATTGTCTTACCTGGATCAAAAAGCATTTCCAATCGTGCCCTGTTGTTGGCCGCCCTATCGTCAGGCACTACAACACTTAAAAATCTACTAGATGCTGACGATACCCAGGTGATGCGTAATGCACTTCGCCAGCTGGGTTTATCGGTAAGTGATCAAGGTGACAAAGTTTGTGTGGTTGAAGGTTGCAGCGGGAAGTTCCCGGTGCAAAATGCTGATCTCTTTATGGGTAATGCAGGTACAGCAATTCGTCCATTAACAGCGGCTCTTGCTATGCAAGGCGGTCACTACCGTTTATCTGGTGTGCCTCGTATGCATGAAAGACCCATTCGAGATTTAGTGGATGGCCTGCGCCAAGTGGGGGCAAAGATTGACTATGAATTACAAGAAGGCTATCCACCCATTAAGATCATTGCCGCTGATATTGAAATGAAAGACGTGGTGAAGGTGCGGGGCGATGTCTCAAGCCAATTCCTGACTGCCTTGTTGATGGCCTTGCCTTTAGTTGCAAAAGAGCCCGTCAAGATTGAAGTGATCGGTGAATTGATTTCTCGTCCTTATATTGACATCACGCTCAAGCTGATGGCGCGCTTTGGCGTTAAAGTAGCTTGCCCCGATGCCCAGTCGTTTGTGATTCCTGCCAAAACTTCTGAGGCGGTATATCAAAGTCCCGGAGTGCTGTCTGTTGAAGGTGACGCATCGTCTGCTTCTTACTTCTTAGCACTTGGTGCGATTGGTGGTGGACCAGTGCGCGTCTTAGGCGTTGGTAGTCAAAGTATTCAGGGTGATGTTGCTTTTGCTGATGCCTTAGCCTTAATGGGCGCGAAGATTTCGTCGGGCGAGGATTGGATTGAAGTTGCTGGCGTTCAAAATGCCAACGGCAAGCTCAATGGTATTACGATCGATTGCACAGAGATTCCGGATGCGGCGATGACCTTGGCTGTTGCCGCACTGTTTGCTGAAGGACCTACGCGCTTGAATAATATTGCGAGCTGGCGTGTGAAGGAAACTGATCGTATTGCGGCAATGGCTAAAGAATTAAAAAAGGTGGGCGCTATTGTTCAAGAGGGTGCTGATTACATCGTAGTTCAAGCGCCGCCGTCTATTTCTGATTGGAAGTCTCCGGATGAAGGTATTGATACTTATGATGACCATCGTATGGCCATGTGCTTCTCGCTAGCTGCTTTTGGTCCCAATGCTCTCAAGATCAACGATCCCAATTGCGTTGCTAAAACCTTCCCAACTTACTTTGCAGAGTTTGCAAAGATCGTCTCCTAGAAGTCGCTTTTAATGAATTTACCGCCAGTCATCGCCATTGATGGACCTACCGCTTCTGGTAAAGGTACGGTTGCCTCCCTTGTGGCCGAGAGGCTGGGCTTTCATTATTTGGACAGTGGTGCACTCTACCGACTCGTCGCTTTGGGGAGTCAAAAAGCATGTGTTGATCTTCAAAATGGCCCGGAACTGGGTATTTTGGCCAAAAAACTGGTGATTTCATTCAAAAATGGTCAAATTTTGCTCAATTCCGAAGATGTGACCGATGCCATTCGGACAGAAAGCATTGGTTTGCGTGCTTCTGCAATAGCGGTGCACCCAGAAGTCAGGCAGGCTTTAGTAGGTGTTCAGCATGGTTTTAGGCGGGCTCCGGGCTTGGTTGCTGATGGTCGCGATATGGCAAGTGTGATATTTCCCGATGCTGTTTTGAAGATTTTCCTAACAGCGACAGCCCAAGCTAGGGCTGAACGACGGTATAAGCAATTGATAGCTAAGGGAATTTCTGCTAAACTAGAGAACTTGTTGCATGATTTGCAAGAGCGCGATGCCAGAGATAGTAGTCGAGGTGCCGCTCCTTTGTTAGTCGCAGACGGCGCCAAAGTGCTAGAAACATCGGAATTATCGATAGATCAAGCAGTTAAGACGGTTTTAGATTGGTATCAATCAACAACAGCTTAGTTTTGGGTAGGTAGTAAACAGTAGTAGAAGTTGTTTTGGCGTCTTAAGAAACTCTACAACGCGATTATCTAATTGAGCGTGTTTCTTGGGGCTTTTTTAACCTAACCCGTCAGGCCTTCTGGCGGCACAAAGTGAATATATAAATGTCTGAATCATTTGCAGAACTATTTGAAGAATCATTAACCCGATCGAATATGAAGACCGGCCAAGTTATTTCGGCTGAAGTACTTCGCATCGACCATAACTTCGTCGTTGTTAACGCTGGATTGAAATCCGAAGCGTTTATTCCTGTTGAAGAATTCCATAACGACGCTGGCGAGATTGAAGTGGCTCCTGGCGATTTCGTTTCTGTTGCTATTGACGCTCTAGAGAACGGCTATGGCGACACAATCCTTTCCCGTGACAAAGCGAAACGCTTGGCATCATGGATGAACTTGGAAAAAGCGCTTGAGCAAGCTGAGATCGTTACTGGTACTGTTACCGGTAAGGTTAAAGGCGGCTTAACAGTCATGGTTAACGGTATCCGCGCATTCTTGCCTGGATCACTCGTTGACACACGCCCAATCAAAGACACCAGCCCTTACGAAGGTAAGACGATGGAGTTTAAGGTTATCAAGCTTGACCGCAAGCGTAACAACGTAGTGTTGTCACGTCGTGCAGTTGTTGAAGCTAGCCAAGGTGAAGAGCGCGCGAAGTTGATGTCTAACCTCAAGGAAGGTAGCGTTGTTCAAGGTATCGTTAAAAATATTACTGACTACGGTGCGTTCGTGGACCTCGGTGGTATTGACGGCCTCTTGCACATTACCGATTTGGCATGGCGTCGTGTACGTCACCCAAGCGAGATGTTGACTGTTGGTCAAGAAGTTACCGCGAAGATTTTGAAGTTCGATCAAGAGAAGAACCGTGTTTCACTCGGCGTGAAACAGCTTGGTGATGATCCATGGGTTGGTATCGCTCGTCGTTACCCACCAAATACCCGTTTATTCGGTAAGGTAACTAACCTGACTGACTACGGCGCATTCGTAGAAATCGAATCTGGTATCGAAGGTTTGGTACATGTTTCTGAGATGGACTGGACTAATAAGAACGTTGCTCCAAGTAAAGCTACTGCACTAGGAACCGAAGTTGAAGTGATGGTTCTGGATATTGATGAAGACAAGCGTCGTATCAGCTTGGGCATCAAGCAGTGCAAAGCAAACCCATGGGAAGAGTTTTCACGTGGCCAACAAAAAGGCGACAAGTTGACTGGTGCAATCAAGTCTATTACTGACTTTGGTGTGTTCATTGGTTTGCCCGGCGGTATCGATGGTTTGGTTCACCTCTCAGACATTTCTTGGAATGAGCCTGGCGAAGAAGCTGTTAAGAAATACAAAAAAGGCGACGAAGTGGAAGCTACTGTATTGGCTATTGATGTTGAGAAAGAGCGTATCTCTCTTGGTATCAAACAGTTGTCTGGTGACCCATTCAATAACTACACATCCGTAAGCGACAAGGGTAGCCTTGTAACTGGTACTGTGAAGGCTGTTGATGCTAAGGGTGCAACCATTCACTTGGCTGATGAAGTTGAAGCTTACTTACGTGCTTCTGAGATTTCAACAGATCGCGTTGAAGATGCACGTAATGTTTTGAAAGAAGGCGATAGCGTAACTGCAATGATCATCAACATTGATCGCAAGTCACGTGCCATCAATCTTTCAATCAAAGCTAAAGACAGCTCTGACCAACAAGATGCTATGAGCAAGCTCCAAGGTGATGCGCAGTCTGGCACAACCAACTTGGGCGCCTTGTTAAAAGCAAAGATGGACAATCAAGGCTAAATCAATATCGCCGTCCTCCACCAGGAGGGCGGCGGTTTTTTATTGATAGATATGTCAGATCAAGAGCAACAAGCAATTACTCGTTCCGAGCTCGTGGAGAGTTTGGCGGAGCAGTTTCCCCAGCTACTACCAAGAGATGTGGAGTTAGCTGTAAAAACTTTGCTAGACACGATGACTCACGCATTAGCCGAAGGCAAGCGGATTGAGTTGCGTGGTGTTGGTAGTTTTGTTTTGCATCATCGTCCTGCGCGTACTGGTCGAAACCCAAAATCTGGTGAGAAAGTATTGATCCCAGAAAAGCGTGTGCCCCATTTCAAGCCAGGTAAAGAATTACGTGAGCGTGTTGATTACAAGCCTCTGAAGCAGGTGAGCCCTAAAGAGGGTTCTGGTGCCTAGTCACATAGCGCATATCCAGTGGTCCATTCGGACCATTTTTTTATTTAAGTTCTGCACGAAATGATTCAGATTGCTACCTCCTGGCTGCTGTTAATACCAGTTATGTTTGGCATTGGTTGGTTAGCTAGTCGTTGGGATTTACGCCTTGAAAATCGCATGGATGAGCGAGAGCGGATGCGTCAGCAGCGTTCAACCTTTAAAGGATTAAGTCTCTTATTAAATGAGCAGCCTGATCAGGCAATTGAAACCTTGGTCAAGATCGCTCAGCTTGATCCCGAAACAATCGATCTTCACTTTGCTTTAGGTAATTTATTCCGTCGCCGTGGCGAAACTGAGCGTGCAATTCGAGTTCACCAGCATCTGGCTAATCGCGATGACTTAAAGCCGCGTGATCGAGATCATGCTGCCTATGAATTAGGGCGCGATTTTCTACGTGCCGGTCTATTAGATCGCGCTGAAGCATCATTAAATCGCGTAGGTGAAGGTAAGTTTGCTGCCCCAGCAAAAGAGAGTTTGCTCGAGATGTATCAAATTGAGCGGGACTGGAAAAAAGCCATCATTGCGGCTAGCGAACTCGAGGCTTTACAAGGAAAATCACATCACACCGAGATCGCGCAGTTTCATTGTGAGCTTGGTCAAGAAGCATTGCGTCGGAAAGATTTACCAGCAGTTGAGCAATCCATTCAATTGGCATTACAAGCGGTTCCGCATCATGCACGCGCACTCATTCTGCAGGGTGATTATTTGATAGCTATGGATCGACCAGCCCAGGCAATCGAGGTATGGGCGGTGATCGCTAAAACGCATCCTGCCTATATGCATCTTCTCGCAGATCGGTGGATGGCAGCACATACTGTGCTAAATAAAGCGGAGGAAGGTTTAAGTGCGCTTTGCGAGTTATTAAAAACCCAGGCATCTGGTGAGTTGCTCGACATTGTGCAAAAGCATATGACCCACATTCGTGGAGCTCAAGCAGCTGAAGTGATGCTGGTTGAGGTGATGCAGCACTCACCAAGCTTAAGCGCTCTCTCGAAATTAGCGGAAACACGTTTAACATTGGCTGAGAGCAATGGTACGCCAGAGCGCGTATCTGATTTACAGGCAACACTTAATTTATTAAAGCAACGTACCACCAGTTTGGCTCGCTACACTTGTGGTAACTGTGGTTTCCGTGCGCGTCGTTTTTACTGGCAGTGCCCGGGCTGTAATCACTGGGAGGCTTACTCCCCAAGACGTAGTGAGGGATCCGTTCCTAGCGGCCCTTCAATGTAGTCTGATTTGTAATGAATGAACTAATACTGAATTACTTGGAGATATTTTGAAAGTCACCATCATCGGCAGCGGTTACGTTGGTCTTGTTACTGGCGCATGCTTAGCAGAGCAGGGCAATAATGTCTTTTGTGTGGATGTAGATCCTAAAAAGATTGAGATCCTTAATTCTGGCGGCGTGCCTATTTATGAGCCAGGTTTAAAAGAGATGATTGAGCGCAATCGCGCTGCTGGTCGCCTGCAGTTTTCTACTGATATTGCCGCTTCCGTAGCGCATGGTGATATTCAATTTATTGCTGTTGGAACACCTCCTGATGAGGATGGCTCTGCTGATTTGCAATACGTTGTAGCGGCTGCTCGCAATATTGGTCGCCATATGACCAGTGCTAAGGTGATCGTTGATAAATCCACTGTTCCAGTGGGCACCGCTGACAAAGTATCTGCTGCCATCAGCGAGGAGTTGACCAAAAGAAGCCTCTCACCAGAACTGTGTTCCGTAGTCTCTAATCCAGAATTCCTTAAAGAGGGCGCAGCGGTAGAAGACTTTATGCGTCCAGATCGCATTGTGATCGGTACACAAAATACCCCAGCAGGCCTGCGTGCTAAAGAGCAAATGCGCAAACTCTATGCTCCATTTAATCGCCACCATGAGCGCACCTATTACATGGATGTGAAGAGTGCTGAACTGACTAAATACGCAGCCAATGCGATGTTGGCGACTCGTATCTCCTTCATGAATGAGCTAGCCAATCTTGCTGATTTAGTCGGCGCTGATATTGAAGCAGTGCGTCAAGGTATTGGCTCAGACTCGCGTATTGGTTATGGATTTTTGTACTCCGGTACAGGTTATGGCGGTTCTTGCTTTCCGAAAGACGTCTCAGCCCTATCAAAGACTGCGATTGAGTATGGTCGCGATCTGAAGATTCTAGATGCTGTCGAAGCGGTAAACGAAGCTCAAAAATATATCTTGGTAGAAAAAATTGAAAAACGCTTTGGTTCTGACCTGAAGGGTAAGAAGTTCGCTATGTGGGGCTTAGCATTTAAACCGAATACCGACGATATGCGCGAAGCACCAAGCCGAGTCATCATCCAGGAGCTGGTTAAACGTGGCGCTCAAGTTGTCGCTCATGACCCAGTAGCGATGCCAGAAACTAAGCATTGCCTCGAGATAGACTTCAAAGCTAACCCAGAAGGTCTCAAGCAAGTGACTTTGGTAGATGATCCAATGGCGGCTATCCAAGATGCTGATGCTCTTGTCATCGTGACCGAGTGGAAGGCCTTCCGAAGCCCAGATTTTGATCTGCTTAAAGCTAAACTGAAAAATCCCATTATCTTTGATGGCCGTAATCTGTATGAGCCCCAAGCTATGCAAGAATTAGGTATTGAGTACCAAGGCATTGGTCGTCATAATTAATTACCAGTAAAAAAGAATCCATTAGAAAGATTCGAAAGATTAGAAAGATTAGGGGGATTAGTTACATCGTGGAAAAAGCTAACCGAGAACAGTTTTCTAAAGCCCGCCTATTGGTGGTGGGTGATGTCATGCTTGATCGCTATTGGTTTGGTGATACGAATCGGATTTCTCCTGAGGCACCAGTGCCAGTTGTTCAAGTAGGCAAGATTGATGAGCGTTTAGGTGGTGCTGCCAACGTGGCTCGTAACGTTGCGGCTCTTGGTGCGAAGACAACAATTTTGGGTGTGATTGGTGATGATGAGCCAGGACGACGCGTTACTGATCTCCTGAAATCCAGTGGTGTTAACAGTCAATTAGAGATTGATAGCAAAGTGCCGACTACTGTGAAGTTGCGGGTCATTGCAAGACAGCAGCAACTCATTCGCTTGGATTTCGAGGAGGCCCCTAGTGAGGCAGCTTTAGCTCACAAGTTGGAGCGTTACGAGAAGTTGCTTGGTGATGCTGACGTGGTCATTTTGTCTGACTATGGTAAAGGCGCCTTAGGTCAAGTAGCTTTGATGATTGAGCAGGCACGTGCTCAAAAGAAAATGATCCTAGTCGATCCTAAGGGTGATGATTATGCTAAGTATCGCGGTGCCACTGTACTGACGCCTAACCGAAGCGAGCTGCGTCAAGTAGTTGGTAAGTGGGCCAATGAAGATGATCTAACTAAGAAAGCACAAGATCTCAGAAAGTCATTAAACCTCGAGGCGCTTCTCCTCACCCGTTCCGAGGAGGGCATGAGCTTATTTACCGATGCGGGCGTGAGTCATGTGAAGGCACAGGCGCGCGAAGTGTTTGATGTATCAGGTGCGGGTGATACCGTTATTGGAACGTTAGCAGTGGCATTGGCAGCTGGCTGGCCACTGGAAAGAGCGATGGCTTTAGCTAATCGGGCTGGTGGTATTGTGGTTGGTAAGTTAGGTACAGCCACCGTTACTTCTGAGGAATTGCAATGACGATTATCGTGACCGGCGCAGCTGGGTTTATTGGCGCTAATATTGTTCAAGCGCTCAATGCCCGTGGCGAGAAAAATATTATTGCAGTCGATGATTTGCGCCCAGCCGATAAGTATCGCAATCTTGCGGATTTAGACATTATTGATTACCTAGATAAAGACGAGTTCCTAGAGGCATTTAGAGGTGGTCGCTTTGGTAAAGTAAGGGCAGTCTTTCATGAAGGGGCTTGTTCCGACACGATGGAGACTGATGGCATCTTCATGATGGCGAATAATTTCCGATACACCATGGATTTACTCGATATCTGCACAGAACAAAAAGTGCAACTACTCTACGCCTCTTCAGCGGCGACCTATGGTGGTTCTGATGTATTTATAGAGAGTCGTGAGCATGAAAAGCCACTGAACATTTATGGCTACTCCAAGTTCTTATTTGATCAAGTGATGCGCAAGCGCTTTTCTGAAAAAGCCAATACTGCCCAGGTCGTTGGTTTCCGCTACTTCAATGTTTATGGTCCACGTGAATCACACAAGGGTCGTATGGCTTCAGTGGCATTCCACCAGTATCACCAGTACAAATTGAATGGCAAAGTTAAGCTGTTTGGTGAGTATGGTGGCTATGGTGCTGGTGAGCAAAGTCGTGATTTTGTATCAGTTGAAGACGTAGTGAAGGTGAACCTATATTTCTTGGATCATCCAGAAATCAGCGGTATCTTTAATCTCGGCAGTGGCCGCGCACAACCATTTAATGATGTTGCGCATGCAGTTGCCAATGCTATGCGAAAAATCGATAAAGCTAACCCTGCCAGCCTAGAAGAGTTGGTCAAAGAAAAGGCGATTGAGTACATTCCATTCCCGGATGCGCTCAAAGGAAAGTACCAGTGCTTTACACAAGCAGATTTAACTAAGCTGCGTGCGGCTGGATACTCAGAACCCTTCCTTAATGTGGAGCAGGGTGTCGGTCGTTATATTGCCTGGTTATCAGCTAATGCGGATTTCTTGGCAAGTCCACTCTAGCAAGCTAAAAGCAGTCAACCGACTAAATCTTGATTCGTTGTAACTAATCCACTTGCACTTTGTGTAGGTGGATTTTTTATTAACTAATGGAGATTAAATGAGTCAATTATTAAAGTCTTTAGTATTTTCAGTATTTGTAGCTGTCTCAAGTTTAGCTGCCGCCTCGCCAATTAATGTCAATACCGCTACTCAGTCTGAGCTTGAGAGTATTAAGGGGATTGGACCCTCTAAAGCCAAGACAATTATTGCTGAGCGCTTAGACGGTGGACACTTTCAGGATGCCAATGACCTGCAAAAGCGTGTTCGTGGAATTGGTATGAAATCTGTGGAAAAGATGGTGGATAACGGCTTAACTATCGAGGCGCCAAGTTCTTTTCGTGAGCCACATGGTCGCACCAATAAAGAGGGCTCCAAGACTAGCAGACGTGGCTCACGCGGTCAAAGTGGTTCTCGCCATCATACGGATCGTACGGAACCAAGTCGCCGAAATTAAGCCCTTTTACGTCTAGCCTAGCTTATGGCTAAAATGGTTTCATGAACACAACTTCTTACTTAACTATTTCTCAGACCGTGGGTAATACACCCCTAGTTCGTTTGCAACGTATTCCTGGTGCTGAAAACGATTCCAAAAATAATCTGATCTTAGGAAAGTTGGAGGGTAACAATCCAGCGGGGTCGGTTAAAGACCGACCTGCGCTGTCGATGATCCTACGCGCACAAGAGCGCGGCGAAATTAAACCTGGTGATACGCTGATTGAGGCTACTAGCGGCAACACTGGTATTGCTTTAGCAATGACTGCTGCGATGTTGGGCTACAAGATGGTTTTAGTGATGCCTGAGAACCAGAGTATTGAGCGTCGACAAAGTATGGCTGCCTATGGAGCGGAACTCATTCTGACGGCAGCCTCTGGTGGCATGGAGTTTGCGCGTGACTATGCATTGCAATTACAGAAGGAGGGTCGCGGTAGATTGTTAGATCAATTTGCGAATCCTGATAACCCACGTGCTCACATTGAGACGACTGGCCCAGAAATCTGGCGTGATACCGACGGCCAGGTGACGCACTTTGTCTCATCGATGGGTACCACTGGAACCATTACCGGAGTCTCTACTTACTTAAAAACGATGAACCCCAATATTCAGATTATTGGCGCTCAACCTGAAGAGGGTTCGCAAATTCCAGGTATTCGTAAATGGGCTCCAGAGTATCTGCCTAAGATTTACCAAGGTGATAAGGTTGATCGTATTGAGTATGTCAGCCAAGCAGATGCTGAAGAGATGGCTCGTCGCCTTGCGGCTGAAGAGGGTATCTTTTGTGGCATTTCTGCGGGCGGTGCTTTAGTGGTTGCCTTGCGAATCGCCCGCCAGGTTGAAAATGCCACGATTGTCTTTATCGTCTGTGACCGCGGTGATCGCTATCTATCTACTGGGGTTTTTCCAGCTTAAGATATTTAAACCACAGAATTAAGTCTGCTTCGGTTTTTTCTTATTAGCAGTTTTCTTGGATTTAGATTTAGCTGGTTCGCTTGCCTTTGTTTCAGACTTTGCTTTAGGTGTGCTGACCGCCACCACGCTTTGATTCTTGTAACCCAAGGCTTCAGCAAACTCTGCAACACTTTGTGCATAAAAGTAACTGCGGTTGTATTGCACAATCGTCAAGAAATTATTTAAGCCCACTACGTAGCGAACCTGATCGTTATCATCTTTGTCTGGATAGGGGAGATCAACAATGAGCGCTTTGCTTTGGGGCTCAACGCCACCTGCTTGAAGGTCGCCTTGCTCTTCAGTGAGGATACCTTTAGTGATGAGTTCTTGAACAGAGTATTTGAGTTGTGGCTCACCATCAGCCAGAGCTCTTGCTTCGCTAATTGCCCTCTCTTGTACAGGGAAGTAAATCGGCATACCAGCTTGCCAACCATGTTTTTTCATAAAATTGGCAACGCTAGCAATGGCGTCTTTGGGACTTTGCTTAAGGTCAATCCGACCATCTCCATCGCCATCCACTGCAAAGTTACGGATGCTGCCAGGCATAAATTGCGGTAAACCAATGGCACCTGCATAGGAGCTGTTTTGATTAAGGCAGGCATTAAAGCGTGCCGAGTTCATCCCTTGACTACTGTTCCTCGCGGGGAGGCTAGCACCGCTCTCAGTCCAGCACATGAGGATGAGTTCTTGAAGCTGATCTTTAAAGAGTTGCTCTCTGCTCGCTTTATTGGGGGTATCGGGATAGCTGAAGGCTAGCGTAGAAAGCACATCCTTTACTCGAAAATTTCCGGTTTGACGGCCATAGATGGTTTCAATTCCAATAATGGACACAATGACTTCAGCCGGAACGCCAGATTCTTGCTCAACCTTACTAAGGAATACTTGGTTTTGTTCCCAAAAAGCCTTGCCAGCCTTCAGGCGAAAAGGCTCAATAAAGCGCTTGCGATAGGCTACCCAATTCTTTTTAAAGCTGCCCGATGGGGGTAACACCAATTTTCGAATGGACGGAATCGTTTTAGCATCTGAGAAGCCTGATTCAAGGCTTGCCTGAGGGATTCCTTGGGTTTGAGCAATTTGAGCGATTAATTGGTTGAGGTTTTGGCTAAAACGGGCTTCTGTCGCATCATCCTCAGACTGGTTTACGATAGTCTCTGTAGGGCTAACTTGCTGAACACGTGTGCTGGAGCAGGCGCTAAGTAATAGTGCTATTAATAGTGTTGAAGCAAGATAGGAGAAGCGAAAATTCATGGATATGAGGATGGGTTTTTGAAGAGTTGGCAAATTTAATTAGATTATAAAAACTACAGTATTGCTATTGAGGATTTCTAGTAATGACAACAGGATACATAACTCATCCAGATTTTCTAAAACATGAGATGGGCAGCCATCATCCTGAGTGCCCGGAGCGGATTCAGGCAATCAATGATCAGTTAATTCGTAGTGGTATCGATCGCTTTCTGCATCACCTAGATGCTCCCTTGGCAACTGAAGAACAACTAGAGTTAGTGCATAGCCCAGATCACATTGCTTTTGTAAAAGAGCGTTCACCAGCGAGCGGTTACTTTATGCTCGATGGTGACACCATTATGAACCCCCATACTTGGAGTGCTGCATTACGTGCAGCCGGTGCTGCCATTGCGGGTGTTGATGCGGTAATGAAGGGTGAAGTTGAAAATGTATTTTGTGCGGTTCGCCCTCCGGGGCACCATGCAGAGCCAACCCGCTCAATGGGATTTTGTGTCTTTGATAATGTTGCTGTTGCTGCGCGTTACGCTATGGAAGAGTACGGTATTGCACGGGTAGCCATTATTGATTTTGATGTGCATCACGGCAATGGGACTGAAGCAGCATTTTTTAATGACCCCAATGTGCTCATGTGCAGTTTCTTTCAACATCCGTTTTATCCCTATAGCGGATTAGACGGGGCAAACAATATGGTGAATGTTCCCTTGCCAGCGTCTACTCGAGGAGATGTGGTCCGCTCGATCGTCGAAGAGCAATGGTTGCCACGTCTAAGGGATTTTGAGCCAGAACTCATCATTATCTCTGCAGGCTTTGATGCTCACCGTGAGGATGATTTAGGGCAAATGGGTTTAGTGGAAGACGACTATGCGTGGATTACTAAGCAGCTTAAAGGGATTGCAAATCAATACGCTCAAGGCCGTATCGTTAGCTGTCTCGAGGGTGGCTATAACCTTTCCGCCCTAGGTCGTAGCGTGGTGGCGCACGTCAAAGCGCTTGCTGATATTTAAGCGAAGTCTGCAATCTAGAATCAAAAAAGATCAATATTCAAGGAATACATGGCTAATATTTTTGAGCAGGGTTTGGAGCGTAACCCAGCAAACTTCACCCCGATCACACCGCTATTGTTTCTTGAGCGAACTGCCGAAGTATATCCAGATCGCTTGGCAATCATTCATGGCAAATTACGTCAGACCTGGAGTCAGACGTATGAGCGTTGTCGTCGCTTAGCAAGCGCCTTGCAAAAGCAGGGCATTGGCTTGGGTGATACTGTAGCTGTCATGTTGCCCAATACGCCACCAATGGTTGAGGCGCATTTTGGGATTCCGATGTCTGGGGCAGTATTAAATGCCTTAAATACTCGCCTTGATCCCGAGTCCATAGCTTTTATGCTCAATCATGGTGAAGCAAAAGTCGTGATCGTAGATCCCGAGTTTTCGGGGGTGATGAAAAAAGCGCTTGAGATAGCCAAGAAAGCAAGTGGTCGCGAGTTTCTAGTGATTGATATCGAGGAAAAAGAGTTTGATGTTCCTGGTGAAAAGCTCGGCAAACTCTCGTATGAAAAGTTCTTGTCTGAAGGCGACCCTCAATTCGCTTGGCAAGTCCCTGCAGATGAATGGCAAGCTATTTGCTTGAACTACACCTCGGGTACTACTGGTAATCCAAAGGGGGTGGTGTATCACCATCGTGGCGCAGCGATCAATGCTATCTCGAATATTTTGGACTGGGATATTAGTAAGCACCCCACCTATCTCTGGACACTACCGATGTTCCATTGCAATGGGTGGTGCTTTCCGTGGACGGTAGCGGCACGCGCCGGCATTAATGTTTGCCTACGTCGCGTGGATGCGCAACATATATTTGCCGCTATTAAAGATCACGGTGTCACCCATTACTGCGCCGCTCCAATTGTGCATAACCTATTGGTTAATGCTCCTGACGAATTAAAAGCAGGAGTTCCGGCAGGCGTCAAAGGCTTAATTGCAGGCGCTGCACCTCCTGCATCCATCATTGAGGGAATGGAACAACTGGGCTTTGACCTAACGCATGTCTATGGATTAACGGAGACCTACGGACCAGCAGCGGTATGTGTCAAGCAAGATGAATGGAATGACCTTGATATTGGTGAGAGGGCTCGCCTCAATGCGCGACAAGGTGTTCGGTATCACCTGCAGCAGGCGATTGCCGTTCTTAATTCTGAAACTCTCGAGCCTGTTCCTGCTGATGGCGAAACGATGGGTGAGATTATGTTTAAGGGCAATATTGCCATGAAGGGCTACCTTAAAAATGAGAAGGCAAGTAAAGAGGCTTTTGAGGGTGGTTGGTTTCATTCAGGTGATTTGGCAGTCATGAACCCCGACGGCTATGTGAAGATGAAGGATCGTAGCAAAGACATCATCATCTCTGGCGGCGAAAATATTTCTTCCGTGGAGGTTGAAGATGTTCTTTATCGCCACCCAGCTGTTATGGCTGCTGCAGTGGTTGCGAAGCCAGACCCTAAGTGGGGAGAAACGCCTTGCGCTTTCTTGGAAATTAAGCCTGGAATGGAGGTTACACCCGCTGACATCATTGCCCATTGCAAGCAGCATCTAGCTGGCTTTAAGGTGCCCAAAGCCATTGTATTTTGTGAGTTACCCAAGACCTCTACTGGCAAGATTCAGAAGTTCGAACTTCGCAAGCAGGCGGGCTCGGCTTCAGCAATCGATGTCTAGCTCTAATTGGGGCTAGGCGGATAAAATAGAAAAGTTACTCAAAAATAGAGATCCAGCATGAAAATCTTAGTGGCAGTAAAACGGGTTGTTGATTACAACGTCAAAATTCGGGTGAAATCAGATCACTCCGGTGTCGATCTGGCAAACGTCAAAATGAGTATGAATCCATTTGATGAGATTGCAGTAGAAGAGGCGGTTCGGTTAAAAGAAGCTGGTGTTGCTACTGAGATAGTAGTGGTTTCTGCTGGCCCCACTCAATGTCAAGAAACGCTGCGTACTGCCTTAGCGATTGGTGCGGATCGTGCCATCTTAGTAGAAACCGATACTGAATTACAGCCCTTAGCTGTTGCAAAAATTCTCAAAGCGCTTTCTGAGAAAGAGCAAGCGCAGATCGTCATCTTGGGTAAGCAGGCGATTGATGACGATAGTAATCAGACGGGACAGATGCTAGCTAGCTTGATGGATATTCCCCAAGCAACTTTTGCTTCCAAAGTAGTAGTTGCCGATGGTAAAGCGCTTGTGACTCGCGAGGTGGATGGCGGCTTAGAAACCATTGCGATTACTTTGCCCGCAGTCATCACAACTGACTTGCGTTTGAATGAGCCACGTTATGTGACTTTGCCAAACATCATGAAAGCTAAAAAGAAAACTTTGGAAATCCTGAAGCCTGAAGAGCTTGGTGTTGACATTACCCCGCGTCTCAAAACTCTCAAAGTAGAGGAGCCACCAAAGCGCTCTGCTGGTGTGATGGTGGCTGATGTAGCAGCTTTAGTAGATAAACTTAAAAATGAAGCGAAGGTGATTTAAATGGCCGCACTCGTTATTGCTGAACACGACAATCAATCTTTAAAAGCAGCAACGCTCAATGCGGTAGCTGCTGCTTTGCAGTGCTCCCCTGAGGTGGATGTGTTGGTAGCCGGTAGTGGTGCCGATGCCGCTGCTACTGCTGCGGCACAAATTGCTGGAGTACGTAAGGTCATTCAGGTAGATGCAGCATCGTTAGCTGATCAGCTCGCCGAACCCTTAGCCGCTCAAATTTTATCTATTGCTAATAGCTATAGCCATATTCTGGCGCCAGCAACCGCCAATGGTAAGAATGTCTTGCCACGTGTTGCCGCTAAGTTAGACATGGCTCAGTTATCTGACATTACTAAAGTGATCTCTGCAGATACTTTCGAACGTCCAATTTATGCAGGCAATGCGATTGCTACCGTGCAATCTTCTGACTCAATTAAAGTAATTACGGTTCGTACAACCGGTTTTGATCCTGTTGCCGCAAGTGGTGGATCCGCTGCAGTAGAAAAGCAAGCGGCTACTGAGGTTTCTGGTAAATCATCTTTCGTTGGTCGTGAACTCACTAAGTCAGATCGTCCTGAACTTACTGCCGCCAAAATCATTGTGTCTGGTGGTCGTGGTTTAGGTTCTGGTGAGAAGTATCAAGAAATTATTGCGCCCTTGGCTGACAAGCTTGGCGCCGCTCTGGGCGCCTCACGTGCTGCAGTTGATGCAGGTTATGTTCCAAACGATTATCAAGTGGGTCAGACCGGTAAGATCGTTGCACCGCAGTTGTATATTGCCGTTGGCATCTCTGGTGCGATTCAGCATTTAGCTGGCATGAAGGACTCTAAGGTGATCGTAGCGATTAATAAAGATCCTGAGGCGCCAATCTTTAGTGTTGCTGATTATGGTTTAGTTGCAGACCTTAATACCGCCGTCCCTGAATTAACTTACTTACTTACTTAAGGCATTTAAGAGCTCGCTTTAACTGCCTTCACACCCGATCTATAGGAGTACGTATGCCGTATGTAGCCCCAGTAAAAGACATGCTATTTGTGATGAACGAATTAGCGGGGCTAGCTGAGATTGTTGCCTACCCCTCCTATGCTGAAGCGGGCGCTGATGTAGATTTAGCCCCGGCGATTCTAGAAGAGTCTGCCAAATTTAATCAAGATGTTGTAGCGCCTCTCAACTGGCCTAGCGATCAACATCCTAGCTCACTCAAGAATGGCATAGTCACTACTACCCTTGGCTTTAAAGAGGCTTTTGAGCAATTTGCTGCAGCAGGTTGGCAGGGTGTTGTGCACCCCGTAGAGTTTGGTGGTCAAGGTTTGCCAAAACTGATTGCCACGGCATGCTTTGAGATGGTTCACTCGGCTAGCTTGTCTTTTGCTTTATGCCCCATGCTGACTGATGGTGCGATTGAGGCTTTATTGACTGCAGCAAGCCCCGAGTTGCAAGAGCGCTATGTGCCCAAGATGATTTCTGGGGAATGGACTGGTTCCATGTGCCTTACAGAGCCTCAGGCAGGCTCCGACCTATCGATGGTGCGTTCTCGCGCTGTACCTGAAGCCGATGGCATATATAAAATTTTTGGCACCAAGATCTACATCACCTATGGTGAGCACGATATGGCAAAAAATATTGTCCATCTCGTACTAGCTAGAACACCAGATGCACCAGAGGGCGTGAAGGGTATTTCCTTGTTTGTAGTTCCGAAGTATTTGGTAAACGCAGATGGTACGCTTGGTGAGCGTAATGATGTGCACTGCGTCTCGATTGAGCACAAGCTGGGCATTAAGGCCAGCCCAACTGCAGTCTTACAGTTTGGCGATCACGGTGGTGCAACCGGCTACTTAGTGGGCGAAGAAAATCGTGGTCTGGAATACATGTTCGTGATGATGAATGCTGCCCGCTTTGCGGTCGGTATGCAGGGTATTGCAGTTGCAGAGCGAGCATATCAAAAAGCAGTGCAATACGCTAAAGACCGAGTTCAGAGTCGTGATCTAGCTGGCTCCCCAGGCCCTGTAGCAATTATTCATCAGCCTGACGTGAAGCGGATGTTGATGACTATGCGCGGCTATATTGAGGCATCTAGAGCCTTAGCGTATTACGCGGCAGCTGCTTATGATGCGCAACATGCATCCCCTGATGAAATAGCTCGCAAGCAGAATCAAGCGGTATATGAATTCTTGGTGCCGATTGTGAAAGGCTTTTCGACTGAGATGTCGATTGATGTTGCGAGTTTGGGCGTTCAAGTACACGGTGGTATGGGCTTTATTGAGGAGACTGGTGCAGCACAACATTATCGTGATGCTCGTATCCTGACCATCTATGAAGGCACTACAGCTATTCAAGCAAATGATTTGATTGGTAGAAAGACGGTGCGGGATAGTGGCGCAACTGCGAAGCTGTTCTCAGGCAGAATCGAGCAAACTGAAAAAGATTTAGCAAGTAGCGGCAGCGCAGATGCAAAGGCGGTATTGAAGCAGTTAACTCTGGCGCGAGAAGCGTTTGATACTTCGGTAGATTACATTGTGGCGAATGCTAAAACAGACATCAAGGCAGTATATGCAGGGAGTTTTGCGTACTTGCGATTATGTGGCTTAGTATTAGGGGCATGGCAAATGGCACGCGCTTTACTAGCTGCACAAGAGTTGCGTGCAGGAGACCCGAATTTCTATGATGCCAAGATTGCTACCGCACGATTCTTTGCAGAAAATCTATTGCCACAATCTCAAGCTCTTGCCACCTCGATCTTAGAGAGTGGACAATCTACTAATGCGCTGACAGCGGAGCAGTTTTAAGCTTTCAATAACTATTGTTGCCCATCAAAAAGCTATCCGTATTACTGGGATAGCTTTCTTGCTTCTTGAAGTTGGGAGATGAAAAATTGTTCAAACGCAATGGCCAAGAAGGTCATCATCACACCGGCACCAAAGACTAAAGAAAAGATGACAGTTAGCACGACTGGCCAACCAGACTGAGTTGCCCTGCTAGGCTCTAAACCTAGATTAAATTGGGCATCCCACTTTTCATCAGCACGTAAGCCGTAAGTGATGGTAGTCAACCAACTGGCTTCAAGGGTGATGAAGCCGAAGGTGATGAGTACCCAACCTGGTGCAGAGTGGAAGTGTGTATCTTTGAGAATTAACCAACCAGCGATACCGCCGATAAAAGAGAATAGTTGTGCCCAGCCCCAGAAGGATTTCAATCCTTGTAAATAAAAACAGTTCAAGCCGGTTCCAGGAAAAAATAATCCAAGTGAGCAGAATAGGAGTTTGTATTTTTTCATTCAGACTTTCAGTAATGAGCTATTGCAATGGTGAACTATTTTTTATTTCGATGAATTACTTTTTTGGATAAAACTTAAAACCTCGCGATCCGCCCCAATCATCAGTAGTTGGTCGCCGTTGCGCACAATCGAGCGGTAATCATTTAATTCATAAAGGAAATCATTTTCTAATTCCATGCGCTGTGGGGTACAGGCCATCTTTGTACTAGCGATTTGATCTAGCGTAAAGCCTCTGGCATCTTCGGTAATGCGTGCAGTAAAGCGATTACAGCCAGTCGATCCGCTCACGCGCTCACCATTGGCATCAAAAGTGATTTGGATGGGGTTGCTATTGTCACCTTGGGGAATTTGCCGGGCGCGCACTTCACCTTTGCTGTTAGGTGCGAGATTCCAGCGAACGAGTTCCCATTTCGTGTTGCGAAACTCGCTACTCGGAGGGCTGGTTTTAGCAGTGCAGGGCGGGATGACATTGGCGCAAGCCGTCAAAAAACCTAAACCGAGGAATGAAAGAATGAGAAAAAAGCGCTTTATAGGGCTTTTAGAGGGTCTAAAAGTGGCTATTCTCATAGTAATATTTCTGTAAGTTATTGTTTTTAATGATTATTTTATAAATTGCTGGGTTCTATTCTACTGTCGAAGCTAAGGAGGCGTTCGCTTAAATAGGTGGATCAAGTAGGGGTTTTCGTCTAGAATATGAGGTTTTCCGCTATACCGTGCATTTGTTTTGTTAATTTGCTCAGTTAGTTGGAGCCCAAGATTTTTGTAGTAATTTCATTGGGTTGTAATCAACCTGTTTTCATTTTAGATTTTAAGGAATAAGTATGGTCGTCATTCGACTGGCACGCGGCGGTTCAAAGAAGCGCCCTTTTTATAGCATCGTGGCTACAGACAAGCGCAATCGTCGCGACTCGAACTTTATCGAGCGTATTGGTTACTTCAATCCACAGGCGGCAGCGACAGAGCAAGCAATGCGTATTGCTCAAGATCGTTTGACCTATTGGACTGGTGTTGGCGCGCAGATCTCTCCAACTGTAGTTCGCTTGATCAAAAATAATCCTGCGGTTTAAACCTTCAAAATCCAAAGACTTTCTCTTGTCGATGAAGTCTTTGGTAGCAGAATTTACTAGTAGTGTTATTTGGGGAATTGAGGTGACTTCGATATGAATACACCTTCCCTAAATGATTTGATTGAGCTCGGTGCAGTCCAAGACGCTCAAGGCTTACAGGGTCAGATTAAGGTTCGCCCTCATTCCTCCGATCCCGTAGCGCTCTTATCTAGCAAAGAACTTTGGTTGTCCCTCATTCCTCGTCGGAGTGCCGGTGTTGCTGCATCGCATGAGCAAGCTTCATTAACTTTGTATCAGGTGAAGCAAGCCAAGATGCATAGCGGTACTGTAGTCATTTCCTTGGATGGTATTTCCGACCGCGATCAGGCCGAAGCCTTAAAAGGTGCTCGAATCTTAGTGGCGCGTGAGGTATTTCCCAAGACGGATAGCGATAGTTACTACTGGGTTGACCTAATCGGTTGTAAGGCTATCAATCTTCAGGGCGAAAGTCTGGGTGAAGTGCTTGAGGTCAACGATAACGGCGCTCATGGAATCATTGCGCTTGGCGATGCGCAAACCAAAACAGTAAAACAGTTAGTGCCTTTCGTAAAAGAAGCGGTGCAAAATGTTGACTTGCCCAATAGGCTGATTACCTTAGACTGGCAACCCGACTGGTAATGAGAAAAGTCATTGATCTCCCATATGCGTTTTGATGTAGTCACCTTATTCCCTGAAATGTTCTCTGCTTTAACGCAGTGGGGTATTACTGGGCGCGCTTGTGAACAAGATCTTGCCAGTGTCAATCTCTGGAATCCTCGGAATTACTGCGCTGACCCTCGCAAGACGGTGGATGATCGGGCGTATGGTGGCGGCCCTGGCATGGTCATGATGGTCAAACCCTTGGAAGATACGATATCGGTTGTTAAAGCGGCCCACCAGTCCCAAAACGTCGTTTCTGGCCCAATCTGCCTCCTTGCTCCACAAGGAGAGGTCTTTTCTCAGAAGATGGCGACAGATATTCTGAACTATGGCAATGCAACCTTGATTTGCGGTCGCTATGAGGCCGTTGACCAGCGTTTCATTGATCGAAACGTCGATTTACAGCTTTCAATTGGGGATTTTGTGGTTTCTGGCGGGGAATTGCCTGCTATGACCATGATGGATGCGGTCATTCGCCTTATTCCAGGGGCATTAGGGGATGGTGAATCTGCTGTCCAAGACAGCTTTATTAATGGCCTTTTGGACTATCCGCACTACACCCGCCCTGAAATATATGAAAATTTATCTGTTCCGGACGTGCTTTTAGGCGGACATCACGCTAAAATACGGGATTGGCGTCGGCAGAAGTCTTTAGAGCTGACGTTAAGGCTTCGGCCTGATTTAATTAAATCAGCAAGAGCTAATGGGTTGCTAAGTAAGGAAGATGAGCAATTTCTTCGAACGCTGTAAGTAATTATGGTTTTGAACGAAGTGTTTGTGTTTTGATTTTAGTGAAATGGTTTTAACTGCATCCTCTGTCTGGTCCGTTGATGAAAGTCTCGGGATAAACGCTGACAAGATGTTTAAGGATTAATAATGAATTTGATCGAAAAAATTGAGCAAGAAGAAATTGCTCGCTTAAGTGCTAACAAAGTGCTTCCCCCTTTTGCTCCTGGCGACACAGTCGTTGTTGGTGTAAACGTAGTTGAAGGTACACGTAAGCGTACTCAGGCCTTTGAAGGTGTTGTGATTGCCAAGCGCAATCGCGGACTGAATTCCAGCTTTATCGTTCGCAAGATTTCATCTGGCGAAGGCGTAGAGCGTACATTCCAAACTTACTCACCATTGATCGCTAGTATTGAAGTGAAGCGTCGCGGTGATGTACGTCGTGCGAAGCTCTACTATTTGCGCGATCGTTCAGGTAAGTCTGCACGTATTAAAGAAAAGCTTCCTGCTCGCAAAGTCAAGGCAGTTGCTGAGACAGCAGCGGAATAAGGTTTGCTTTAATCCAAAAAGAAGGCGGCCTAGGCTGCCTTTTTTATTGCCCTAAAATAAAAACAGATGCCAAAGAATTTCAAATCCCAAGAGTCAGAATTGAGTATCACTACGCCATTGAATTTTGATGCGCAGGCGATTCCAATTCATGAGGTTTGTACGGATCAGCCCAAAGTACTTGCACATCATTTGGATCCATCCATCCTAAAGCATCGCTTTCAGAATCCCCCCGTTTGGCAGCCGGAGATTACCGATGAGAATCGACATGTTATCGCTGCAGATATTATCTCTAAGCGTCAGGCCGCTGGAAAAGTGACCCGGGCAGCGGTGTTAATTCCCTTGCTTATGAAGAAGGATGGTCTCTCTGTGCTGCTTACCCAAAGAACAGATCATTTACATGACCATGCCGGTCAAATTAGCTTCCCAGGCGGGCGGATGGATCCGAGTGATTTCGATCCTAATCACACCGCTTTACGGGAAAGTGAAGAGGAAATCGGTTTGAATCCGCAGGGGGTTGAGGTCATTGGGCATTTACCTCAATATTTAACGGTTTCGGGCTATAGTGTGACGCCGGTTGTGGGCTTGGTAAAACCTCAGGCAGAATATGCTTTAGATGCATTTGAAGTGGCGGATGTTTTTGAAGTGCCTTTACATTTTTTGATGGATCCTGCAAATCATCAAGTGCGGGTCTGGGAGAGTGATCAGGGTAGTCGTCGGTTTTATTCAATGCCCTATGAGAATCGTTTTATCTGGGGTGCTACTGCTGGAATGTTGCGTAACCTTTATCATTTATTAAAAGTATGACTTTCTTTTCTATTCTCTTTGCACTCATTGCTGAGCAATATCGCCCAGTAACCTCGAATCATTGGATCGCACGCATCAGTGCTCGCTGGCTTGATTGGGTTGCCGGTGAATTCGGTAGCAAGACTGAAGAAGGTGCAAGTCCTGTAGGTGCCCGCATGGCCTGCTTGGTGGCGTTTATTCTGCCAACATTCCTGGTCTTCTTGCTGTATGTTGTCTTCATGGTGACTTTCCCTATTCTGGGATTCCTATGGAACGTATTAATTGCTTATTTATTCTTTGGCTTTCGCCAATTTAGTCATTCCTTCACGCTAGTGCATGAGGCTATTGCAAATCATGATTTGCCAGCAGCTCGCTTAGCGCTGGCGCAGTGGTATGGCCCTGAATTAGATGCTTCTGAGCTCACTGAGACTGAAGTGATTTCACTTGCACTAGAGCGCGCCATCATTGGTTCGCACCATCATGTATTCGGTGTCTTGTTCTGGTTCTTGATGCCCATGGGTCCTGCAGGCGTAGTGTTGTATCGTTTAGCTGATACTGCCGCTCAGCGCTGGTCAGAAAAAGGCGACTTTAATTTGAGTGAGGCAGCGCGCCATTTCTTTTATGTATTAGATTGGGTACCTGCACGCATCACTGCAATGGGCTTTGCGATTGTGGGGAACTTCGAAGGTGCTGTCTATGCATGGCGTCACCTGACTGGCAAATGGTCTGACTCTCTGTCAGCAGTGATCTTGGCATCTGGAAGCGGTGCCTTGGGTGTTCGCTTGGGCGAACCCATGAGCGAACCTGATAGCGACGAAGCTTTGCGTATGGCCGAAGCTGGTGAGCCTGTTTTTTACGAAGTAGGTCTAGAGCCAAATGAGCGCACTATGCGTTCCGCTGTTGGCTTGGTATGGCGTTTAGTTATCGCTTGGATGGCTTTATTGCTAATGCTGACCATCGCTCTTTGGCTTGGCTAATGCCCTGAATCTGCGTATCAGCAGTTTTTGAGTCGGAACGCAATTGCCTAAATAGCGCCAGTCTTTCTGGTGCTATTTCATTTTTGTCGACAGCTTCTCGTATTGCGCAATCTGGCTCTGATTGATGCGCACAGTTATGAAAGCGACACTTGCCTAGCAGGTCATGGAACTCCCTAAAGGCATGCTCAAGCTCGCTAACCGACATGTGTGCCAAGCCAAACTCCTGAAAGCCAGGCGAATCAATTAAAGCGCCTAATTTGCCGCTAGCATCACGCCCCCAAGCTTCCGGGAGCTCAAAGTATCGGCAAGCAGTTGTGGTGTGTTTGCCGGTATCAAGGCGAACTGAATACTCTTGAGTAATAGCAGCTGCATTAGGAACCCAGGCATTCAGGAGGCTGGATTTGCCCATACCAGATTGACCCACGAATACGGAAACTTTGCCGCTAATGGCAGGGCGCAATGCCTCTATGGAGGCCTCATCAAATTTGGCGGAAACCTCAGTAACGGGGTAGCCCATACGAGCATAAGGCGCAACGATTTTGCGTGCGTGTTCTAACTTATCTTTTAGGTCGCACTTATTTAGCAAGATATGCAAACCAATTTGATTGGCCTCTGCGGCAACAACTGCTCTTCCCAAAAGATCGGGAGAGAAAGCTGGTTGCGTAGCTAGCACGACTAAAATTTGATCGACATTGGAGGCAATGAGCTTACTTTTAAAAGCGTCGGATCGATAGAGTAAATTTTCTCGAGGCTCAATGCGGATAATGCGTGCTTGATCAACTGAGGTCATCTCCAACAACATGCGATCACCTACGGCGCCAACGTGCTGCTTTGCTGGGGTACTGACTTGAAGCAATTCACCGACAGGGGATTCATTTCCATGCCCGTCTTTAACTAAGCGCTGCGCTAAATAATGCCTTCCATAGGAGGCAGTCAGTAGCGCATGAAATTGTTCCATTAATTAAACAATTCCAGATTGCTTAGTTAAATCGCTTGAGATTGGCAATACGCAATGGAGCAGGTGGATGCGAGCTATAAAAAGCGGTATAGATCGGATCTGGCGTTAGGGTTGATGCATTGTCTTGATAGAGCTTGACTAAGGCAGAAATCAAATCGCTTGCAGAAGATTTGTCTGCAGCAAAACCGTCTGCCTCATATTCGTGTTTGCGTGATGCTAGGCTAGATAGCGGCGTCAGGAAGAAGCTAAATACTGGTGCAACGAGCATGAAGAGTGCCAAAGCCAAACCACCGTTATAGCCATTTAGATTGGGCATTACACCCAGATCGCTGTAGAACCATGGCTGAGTGCTAATCCACCCCAAGAGAGCAAATGTTAGAAAGCTCATGGCAAAGGAGACTAGTAAACGCTTACGGATATGGTTGCATTTGTAGTGACCCAGTTCATGGGCTAGGACCGCCTCTACTTCGCCAGGATTGAGCTTCTCAATCAAGGTATCAAAAAAGACAATACGCTTGGCTTTGCCCATGCCTGCAAAAAATGCATTACCGTGCGCACTGCGCTTGCTACCATCCATAACAAATAAACCTTGGCTGGCAAAATCACAGCGGCTTAACAAGGCTTCGATTTGGGTCTTCAGTGGCCCTTCTTCCAGCGCTTGAAACTTATTAAAGATCGGTGCAATAAAGGTCGGAAATATCCACTGCATTAATAGGCTAAATGCCGTGAGTACGCCCCAAGCCCACAGCCACCAAAAGTCACCTGCTTGAGCCATCAGGCTAAGGATGACCCAGAGGAGGGGAACGCCAATTGCGCCACCAACACCTAAGCCCTTAAACATATCGCTAAAAAAGAGTTTGGCATTCATGCGATTAAAACCGAAGCGCTCTTCTAGGTAAAACTGTTTGTACCAAGAGAAAGGCAAATCAAGAATTCCGGAGATCAAGACAATGGATATCAGTAGGGCCATCTGCTGAGCAATGCCCTCGCCCAAGAGCTGCAGAAGCGATAGATTTAAAATCTGTAAACCACCCAAGAGCGTGAAGCCGATGAGGATAATTGCACTGACGCCATTTTCTAAGATACCTAGGCGCAACTTGGCGATCGTGTAGTCTGCAGCCTTTTGATGTTCTGCCAAAGAAATCTGAGATGAAAACTCAGCAGGTACCACATCGCGGTTGATAGCGACGTGCCGAATTTGGCGTTGGGATAACCAGTGGCGTAGACCAAAGCTGGCGATGAAGGCGATTAGAAAAACAATTGTGAATGTCATGAGATGATTATAGATATGAGTGAAAAAACAAGTACTCCAGCACCAAAGGCGCCGCCAGCCAATGAGCACCTGATTTGGGTAGATATGGAGATGTCAGGCCTAGATCCTGAAAAAGAGCGTATTTTGGAAATCGCCGTGATCGTGACTGATGCGCACCTCAATACCATCGCTACGGCTCCTGTTTGGGTGATCCGCCAAGAGGACGCTTTATTGGATGCGATGGATGCCTGGAATAAGGGTACTCATGGCCGCTCTGGCCTCATTGACAAGGTCAAGGCCTCAACCACGGATGAAGCCACCGCCGAAGCAGAATGCATTGCCTTTTTGAAAAAATATATTAAGCCCGGTATTGCGCCAATGTGTGGCAATACGATAGGTCAGGATCGACGCTTTATGGCGAAGTACATGCCAAAACTAGAGGCGTTCTTTCATTATCGAAATATTGATGTTTCAACACTCAAGGAGCTGTGTAAGCGTTGGCATCCTGAGTTAGTTAAGGGTTTCACCAAAAAGCAAGCACACACCGCCTTGGCTGATATTGAGGAGTCTATTGAAGAGCTCAAGTACTACCGAGAAAAGTTCATCGTGCCTTTGCCAGAGTAATTCTGCAATCAATTAATAAGTGATGAAAAAAGGGTCTAGTAACAGACCCTTTTGCTTTCCTTAAAATGATTGGCAGCTTATTTCTTGATTGCGCTCTTAGGCCTAAAGGCTTTCACGATGGCTTCATTGGTCTCGATGTAAGGGCCGCCAATCAGGTCGATGCAATAGGGTACGGCAGCAAAGATGCCTGGAATGATAGATTTACCCTCGGCATCTTTCAATCCTTCAAGGGTTTCTCTGATGGATTTGGGTTGACCTGGCAAATTGATGATGAGGGCGGTATGCCCCTCGATTTCTCGTAAAACTGCGGTCTGGCGTGACAAAATTGCCGTTGGTACAAAGCGCAGGCTAATTTGGCGCATTTGCTCGCCAAATCCGGGCATTTCCCGGGTTCCAGCATCAATTGTGGCCTCAGGGGTGACATCTCTTCGGGAGGGGCCTGTCCCACCCGTGGTGAGGACTAAATCGCAACCGAGATCATCGGTCAGCTCTACGATCGTTTCGGTAATAACCTCCCGCTCATCCGCGATCAGGCGCTCATGAAAGACGCAGGGTGTGCTAACGGCGGTCTGTAGCCACAATTGCAGGGCAGGAATACCCTCATCGGTATAAACGCCCTTACTAGCTCTATCGGAGATCGATATTAAGCCAATTTTGATTTCGTTGGGAGAGGATCTTTTTCGAGCTTCGGTATGCTTCATGTTTCTATTCTAGCTATTATTAAGGCATGTTTACACACTCATCAAACCAGTTTCAAGAAATCATCGATTTCATGCTCACAGAAGCCAAAAGACGGGGCGCCTCAGATGCCGTGGCTGAAGTTTCTGAAGGCCAAGGTCTCTCGGTTACTGTTCGCAAGGGCGAGGTCGAGACAATTGAGCAAAGCTTGGATAAGCAGGTGGGCGTAACGGTATATTTAGGTCATCGTCGAGGTAATGCCAGTACTAGCGATTTTTCCAAGGATTCTTTAAAGGCAACCGTTGAGGCTGCGTACCATATTGCTCAGCATACGGCGGAAGACTTATGTGCTGGCCCTGCTGAAAAAGAACTGCTCGAAAAACATCCGCTAGATCTCGAGTTATTTCATCCGTGGGATTTGGACTCGGCAACAGCAATCGAGATTGCGCGCGCTGCTGAAGGCGCTGCCTTTGCTGTCAGCAAGCAAATTCAAAATAGTGATGGCGCTTCGGTATCGGCACATCATGCGCATTTTATGATGGGAACTAGTCACGGATTTATGGGTGGCTACCCATTCTCACGCCACTATATTTCTTGCGCACCCATTGCAAATGAGGGTGGCAAAAAGTCGCTTATGCAAAGAGATGATTGGTATTCCAGTTCACGGATTCCTGGAGAGTTGGCTAATCCAGCTGCCATTGGTAAATACGCTGCAGAGCGTGCACTTTCACGCCTTAAGGCAAGATCGCTCACAACTCGCCGTTGCCCAGTCATTTTCGAAGCCCCCTTAGCTGCTGGCCTATTGGGCGGATTAGTACAAGCGGTGTCTGGCGGTGCTCTATACCGCCGCTCTAGTTTTCTATTGGATAGTTTAGGTAAACAAGTATTACCAAAGCATGTCAGCCTTTTTGAAAACCCTCACCTCAAGGCAATGACGGGAAGTGTACCTTTTGACGAAGAAGGTGTGAAGACATCGGCGAGAACTGTGGTTGAAAAAGGAATTTTGCAAGGTTACTTCTTATCTACTTATTCCGCCAGAAAACTCGGAATGAAGACGACTGGTAATGCGGGCGGCTCTCATCATCTGACATTACAAAGTCGTAAGACGCCGAAGGGTGGATTACCTGCACTCCTTCAAGAGATGGGCACGGGTTTACTGGTTACAGAACTCATGGGGCAGGGTGTGAACTACGTCACTGGGGATTACTCTCGCGGTGCCTTTGGTTACTGGGTAGAGAACGGAGAGATTCAATATCCGGTTGAGGGTATTACGATTGCCAGTAACCTACGAGATATGTTGATGGATATTCAGATGATTGGTAGCGACACACTGATTCGGGGTACCAAGGAAACAGGTTCCATTCTGATTGGGTCAATGACTGTTGGTGGAAAATAAAACAACAACATCATAAAAATACAGAGAACATAAATAAGAAAAACTATTTTGGAGGAGAAGACGATGCAAAGACGTTCCTTTTTAAAGAAAGCCACTATCGGTGCAGGTGCAGCAGCATTAGCCGCTCCATCGATTGCTCAGAGTCTACCCACGCTGAATTGGCGTTTGGTCTCTAGCTTTCCTAAATCTTTAGATACTTTATTTGGTACTCCAGAAGTTTTTGCTAGCGCCTTACGCAAAGCCACTGATGGTAAGTTCAATGTCAAAGTATTTGCCGCTGGTGAAGTAGTTCCAGCGTTACAGGTATTAGATGCGGTACAAAACGGCACAGTAGAGTGCGGCCATACCGCAAGCTATTACTACCTAGGTAAGAACAGTGCATTTATTTTTGATACGGCAGCACCTTTTGGCATGACGGCTCGCCAGCAAACTGCCTGGATGTTGCACGGCAATGGGATGAAGCTGATGCGTGAGCTCTATGCCAGCTACAACATTGTTAATTTCTTAGGCGGACAAACTGGTACTCAAATGGGTGGTTGGTTTCGTAAAGAAATTAAATCTCCAGAAGATCTCAAGGGACTCAAATTCCGTATCGCTGGTTTTGCAGGGCAAGTGCTTGCAAAGTTAGGTGTAGTGCCCCAACAGTTAGCTGCTGGTGAAATTTACTCAGCACTAGAAAAAGGTACGATTGATGCCGCTGAATTTGTTGGGCCCTATGATGATGAGAAGTTGGGTTTAGCCAAGGTAGCAAAAAATTATTACTACCCTGCTTTTTGGGAGGGTGCGGCTGGACTCTCATTCTTGGTGAATAAGAAGCAGTGGGATGCACTGCCACCTTCATACCAAGCTGCATGGGAAGCGGCATGCTTTGAAGCGCATGTTGATATGTGTGCCAAGTACGATGCCTTAAATCCACCAGCGCTACAACGCTTAGTCCAAGGTGGTGCGGTATTGCGTAAGTTTAATAACTCTGTAATGGATGCCTGCTTTAAGGCAAGCCAAGAAACATATGCCGAAGAGTCTGCCAAGAACCCCCAATTCAAGAAAATCTTTGAAGACTATCGGGTGTTCAGAAACATGGAAGCTCAATGGTTCAATGTTGCCGAGCAAGCGTTCTCACAATATAGTTTTGCTAAGAAGCTTTAAAACCGAGACTCTGGGAATAGCATTCCCTCTGCAGATAAAGAAAGCCACCCTTGGGTGGCTTTCTTTATTTGAGGTGATATAAAAATATTTACTGTCTCTTAAATACCTGTTTTCCATTAACCCAGGTTTCATTCACTTCAATATCTCGAATTTTGTAGGCATCTGTTTTCATCGGATTCTGATTAACGATGGCGAAGTCCGCATATTTTCCCTCTTGAATCGATCCAATCTTGTCATCCATCTTCAACTGATAAGCGGCATCAATCGTGACGGCTTTTAGAGCATGATTGATGGAAATCTTCTGGCTTGGATTGAGCACCTTTTGGGGTGAGACTTGCCATAAGCGAGCAGCACCTTCGGAGGCGTACTTGAGTGGATGAATCGGTGAGACGGGGGAGTCGCTATGGTATGCAAAACGCATACCTCTTTTAATCAAGCTGGCACTGGGATCAATTCGATCTGCCCTTTCGGCTCCTAGGAGATGGTTATGAAATGCCTCACCCCAATAGTCGGTGTGCCCAATGGTAAAACCGGGAACAACCCCAAGCTTTGCTGCTCTATCAATCTGTGCTTCAGTTGGAACAGTGAAGTGCTCAATTCTTAATCTGGATTTAGTATCAGCTGGTTTTGTGACCAACTTCGCAAAAACATTCAAAGTCTGCTCAATCGACTTATCACCATTTGAGTGAACAGAAAGTTGCCAGCCCTCATCAAATCTGGGTTTTGCAAGATCATAAAGTTCTTGCTCAGTGAAGTTGAGGGTGCCGGTATTACTTGTGCCGGCTGGGTAGTCGTATGGCTTACTCATCGCACCAGTCAAGCCTTGATTGGAGCCATCAGCCACAATTTTGACGCCAATTAATTTAAAGGTGTCATCACCTTGCCCTGGTTTATAGCTCTTATTCGTAGTTGGGTATGCATTTGAATACATATAACCCCTCACCCGAACTGGCAGCTTGCCACTATGGGTCATTGCATTAAACAGGGCATATTCTTTATCAACACCAAGGTACCCGCCAACAGTGATTTCTGCTGAAGTAGTAACGCCCTTGCTGACTAGTCGTTGGCCAACTTTAGCAACAGCTTGTTCTACCACCTCTTGAGTGGGCGGCGGCATCTTATCCAGGAACAGATAAAAAGCTGGCGCTTCATAAACTACACCAGTTAAGCGCCCCTTGCTATCTTTAAGTAACTTACCACCTTTGGGATCTGGGCTGGAATCAGTTAACCCTGCCATTTCTAGTGCCTTATGATTCACGTATGCAATATGCATACTTTGATTCATAACAAAGATGGGCTTGGTGGTGGATACCTTGTCTAATATGTCTGCAGTTAATTCAGACATAAATGGTTCTGTTCTAGATGGGTCAACACCAAAGGCATTAATCCATTCACCATCTTTAAAGTTTTTACTGTATGCAGTTAGCTTCGCCACCAAACTATCTAATGTGTCATGGGGCATCGTGAAGTTGGAGAGATTGAGAAAGATCTCCTCTGAAAATGCCGTTCCCATAATATGTACATGTGGCTCAACTAAACCAGGCATTAAAGTCTGACCATTCAAGTTAATTAGCTTCGTACCTTGCCCTTGTAAAGTCTTGAGCTTAGACAGAGGGCCAACCTGAATAATTTTCCCATTCTGAATTGCTACAGCCTCAGCAGTAGGTTGGGATTTATTCATGGTGACTATGTCGCCACCATAAAAAATAGCATCTGCATCGCCTTTCGCAAAAACAAAAGCACATTGGGCCATCAGTAGAGCAGAAAGTAATTTTGATGAAAATTTCATGGGTACTTCCTTTTTAAAAACCGGTTAAAGACAAAGAGTGGGTGGAGCGGTATCTTTATGTGCGCTCAAGCGTAATAAAATTAAATGTAATTTCACCCTCAGAGGCTGGAGTGCGTTCTACTTCTTTCCATGCGGATTGATTGGGAACTTCAAAGAAGGTATCACCACCATCTACGTCAATATCAATTTCGGTGATGAAAAGGCGATCTGCTTTGGGAAAGGCCTGAGTAAAAAGCTGCTCTCCACCAATCACAAATACCCGAGGGAATTCCTTCAGTGTAGAGAGAGCTGCATCAAGAGAGTGAACTACTTCCGCACCAGTTAACTTGAGTTCAGTATTGCGACTCACCACAATATTGCAACGTCCCGGAAGAGGGCGGCCAATAGACTCCCAAGTCTTGCGGCCCATGATGACAGGGTGTCCCATCGTTACCTTTTTGAAGAATTGCAGATCAGCAGAAATCTTCCAAGGCATTTGGTTGTCTTTACCAATCACGTGATTGCGTGAGCGGGCAACAATCATGGAGATGGCAGGGTTTTTAGCTACGGTCATGAGGATCTAATTTCTTAAACAGCTACAGGAGCTTTAATAGCGGGGTGGGATTCATAGCCGGTGATTTCAAAATCTTCGAACTCATAATCAAAGATCGAGTCTGGCTTGCGCAAAATATTGAGCTTAGGTAGCGGGAAGAAGTCTCTTGAGAGCTGAAGATCGACTTGTTCTAAATGATTACTATAAAGATGACAGTCACCACCAGTCCACACAAAGTCACCAACTTCTAAATTGCACTGCTGCGCCAGCATGTGGGTCAGTAGGGCATAGCTAGCAATATTGAAGGGCACGCCCAAGAAGATATCCGCACTACGTTGATAGAGTTGGCATGATAGCTTGCCATCAGCAACGTAAAACTGAAAGAAAGCGTGGCAAGGTGCCAAAGCCATACGAGGAATATCGGCTACGTTCCAAGCAGAAACAATCATGCGACGAGAGTCTGGATTCTTTTTTAGGGTTTCTACAACTTCAGCGATCTGGTCAATATGCTCACCATTCGGTGCCGGCCATGAGCGCCACTGATAGCCGTAAATCGGGCCAAGGTCACCGTCTGGGGCTGCCCATTCATTCCAAATGGAAACACCTCGCTCTTTAAGCCAGTTGTTGTCAGTACTGCCTTTCAGAAACCAGAGCAATTCCAAAATAATGGACTTCAGATGCAACTTCTTCGTTGTCACCATCGGAAAGCCTTCGGCCAGATTAAAGCGCATCTGATGGCCAAAGATGGAGATAGTTCCAGTTCCGGTTCTATCGGATTTTTGGACGCCCTTTTCAAGGACTTCCTTCATGAGATTGTGATATTGACGCATAGGTTTATTCAGTCAAATAATTCAGTGATGTTAAGAGCTTACTCGAATGTCGATGGGCTTACCCCAAGCGCCTTATGAAGCTTTGGGGATGTGGTGGTGTATTGGAGTTGAATCTGCTTTTCTGGGGCTAGATAGGCGGCTGCTGCAAAGGCCGCCAAGGCTGCTTCATGAAAGCCTGACAAAATCAGTTTTTTCTTGCCCGGGTAGATATTGATATCCCCCACGGCGTATATGCCGGGAGTACTAGTCTGAAAGCAGGCAGTATCCACAGCAATTTGCTTACGGTCGATATCTAAGCCCCAGTCGGTGATAGGGCCTAATTTAGGGGAAAGACCATAAAAGAGTAAGAGTGCATCTAATGCAATTATCTGAACTTCGCCATCAATATTGGTGACGGCAATTTCAGTCAGTTTGTCATCAGTGGATTCAATGCCCGTAATTTGTCCAATGAGAAGTTGCATCTTGCCGGCAGCGCAAAGAGCTCGGATCTTAGCAACTGACTGAGGGGCTGCTTTGAATTCATCTCGGCGATGTATGAGTGTTACATTGATAGCTTGATCGGCAAAATGCAATGCCCAATCCAGTGCGGAATCTCCGCCACCACAAATCACCATGCGCTTGCCTATAAATTGCTCAGGATTTCTGACGCGATAGAAAACTTGTTTATCGACAAAAGCTTCAATGCCATCTAGGTTAAGCGTGCGCGGTTGAAATGCACCAACGCCAGCAGCAACAAAAATTACCTTGCTCAAAAAATGCTGATCTTGGGATGTGCGAATCAGAAAACGACCATCTGCTTGCTTCTCAAGAGTGGAGACCTCTTGATTTAAGTGAAACTGTGGTTTGAATGGCTCAATTTGTTTTAGTAGATTGCTGACTAGCTCACGACCAGTGCAAACCGGAATTGCTGGGATGTCATAGATGGGTTTATCTGGGTAGAGCTCGATACATTGACCTCCCACTTCAGGTAGGGAGTCAATGACATGCGCTTTAATTTCTAAAAGACCAAGCTCAAAGACTTGGAAGAGCCCCACCGGACCGGCGCCAATAATGACTGCATCGGTTTCAATGGGGGGGTGCAATTTACTTTACCAGTTGATCAATTTTATTTTTAACGTCTTTCCACTCATCCGCATCTGGAAGGGCGGCTTTGGATTTGGTGATAGATGTCCATCCTGGAGAAAGATCCGCATTTAATTTGATGAAAGACTGTTGATCTCCCGGCACATCATCTTCCGCATAAATGGCATTGACTGGGCACTCTGGTACGCAAACTGCGCAATCGATACATTCATCTGGATCGATTACTAAAAAGTTAGGACCTTCGCGAAAACAGTCGACTGGGCAGACATCAACGCAATCAGTGTATTTACAGCGGATACAAGCTTCGGTAACAACGTAAGTCATGATGGTTTTTTAGGTAAGGGTCCGGGTGAATGGACTGCCAAGTTATAAAAGCCCATTTTAGCCGAATCAGCTTATTTTTCAGGCAAAAGCCTCAATTTACTTGAGGTAAAGTCATGTTATGAACACTCCAGCAAATACCTCCAAAAGTATCTCAAAACCCAAAATTTTGGTCGCAAGGGCCATTTTTCCTGAGGCGCTAGCCAAATTAGAGGAATCCTATGAGGTTCGTTCCAACCAGTCTGACAAAATATTAAGCTCGGAAGAGTTGCAAAAAGCGCTTTCAGAAGTGCAGGGTGCCCTAGTGGTAGGAAGCGAGCGAATTGACGCTTCCGCCTTAGCTCAAGCCAAAGATTTAAAGGTAGTGGCCAATATCTCTGTTGGCTACAACAACTTTGACATTCCAGCGATGACTGCTGCTGGCGTCATGGCAACAAATACCCCTGATGTTCTTACGGATACAACGGCGGATTTTGGCTTTGCCTTATTAATGGCAACTGCTAGGCGTGTTACAGAATCCGAGCATTGGGTGCGAGCGGGCAAGTGGGATCAATGGTCGATTGTGAATAACCCATTGGGTATAGATCTACACCACAGTACTGTAGGCATTATTGGCATGGGTCGCATTGGTCAGGGTATTGCAAAACGTGCTTTAGGTTTTGGTATGAAAGTGATTTATCACAACCGTAGCCACCTCTCGGATGCCGATGAAAAATCTTGCGGTGCTACTTACGTTTCCAAAGAGGAATTACTGCAAACTGCCGACCATGTGGTGTTGGTGCTGCCTTACACCGTGCAAAATCACCACACGATTGGCGCCGCCGAAATCGCCATGATGAAACCGACTGCAACCCTGATCAATATTGCTCGTGGCGGTATTGTGGATGATGCGGCCTTAGCAAAAGCCTTGCAAAGTGGCAAGATCTTTGCGGCAGGACTGGATGTTTTTGAAGGCGAGCCACAGGTACATCCAGAGTTACTCAAGTGCAGCAATATTGTGTTGGCTCCGCACATTGCCAGTGCTACAGAAAAAACACGTAGAGCAATGGTGGATCTTGCGGTGGAAAATTTGCGAGCCGCGCTGGATGGGAAGAAACCACCAAGCCTGATTAATGCAGAAGTATTTAAAGCCTAGCTGAAAACTTAATCTGCTTCAATTTCTTCTGGGAGCTCGCGAAGCGCAAGTTCGATTCCACCGAATTTACCTGCGACCCAGTTGTAGACCTTACAAGCAATCCACAGTAAAGCAAAGCCAAGTAGTGCATTCAGAATTAATGCAGAGAGTACGGTAAATCCAGGAATGGCGCCGTCACGAATAAAAGCTACAAATAAGGCTAGCAAAACGATTGGAACGGAGAAGCAGAGATAAACCAAAACCAGGGTTTTGGCAGTATGCATTGGGTCTACGAAGGCAATTTCTTTTTTGGTGAGTTTCATGAGGTGCAATCTTAAAGCAGTCCGTCGAAAAGCGCCACATCTACCCAGTCACCAGCCGCCACATTTCCTTGGTCATGTGCGAGGATTACAAAGCAGTTTGCCTCACTCATCGATCGCAAAATTCCAGCGCCTTGGCTGCCGGTCAGCTTGACCATAGGCTTCCCATCGGGACCACGCCCCATAACGGCACGCTGAAATTCTGTCCGACCTGGTTTTTTCCGAATCGGTGCTTCGGCAATCGCTTGGGTCATTAACTGCTCAGTCTGGCTTGCACCATTCAGTTGTAACAAAGCGGAGCGAACAAATTGGTAGAAAGTCACCATAACGGCTACAGGGTTGCCGGGCAGGCCAAAGAAAAGGGTTTTGCGGCTTGACCCATTAACTGGCTTGAGCATTCCAAAGGCCATAGGGCGACCTGGGCGCATGGCAATCTTCCAAAAGCCTACATCGCCTAGTTCTTGCATGATTTGCTTGGTAAAGTCTGCCTCACCTACTGAGACTCCGCCAGAAGAGATCAGAACATCTGCTTTAGAGGCTGCATCTAGGAAGGCGGCTTTCAGTGAGGCAGGATCATCACGGACAATCCCGCAATCCACGATCTCTATATTCAGTCGATTGAGTAGACCTGTCAGGCTATAGCGATTACTATCATAAATACTGCCCGCATCAAGAGCTTGCCCAATAGGGCGCAATTCATCTCCAGAAGAGAGGATGGCAACCTTGAGTTTGCGATGCACCTTGAGTCTGTCAATGCCTAGTGATGCGGCTAGACCAAGGTCTGACGGTCGCAACAAGCGACCAGCAGCAATAGCCGCTTTACCGCTTTGTAAATCTTCGCCACGTAAGCGGCGATTCTCTCCACGCTTTACTTGGTTTTGTTTAAAACCTACGGTTGACTCACTTGCGGATTCTGTAAATTCCTGAGGAATGACGGTATCGCAGCCATTGGGCATGAGGGCGCCAGTCATGATCTTGAGGCATTCACCTGGGCCAACAAGCCCTTCATAAGGCTTGCCAGCATAAGCGGTGCCAATAATCTTCAAGGTGGCTATGGCTTCGCTATTTCCCAGGCAATCGCCATTAAAGGCGAAGCCATCCATGGCGGAGTTATCGGCAGCAGGGACATCAATCGGGGAAAGTAAATCTTCTGCCAGAATGCGGTTGATTGCTTGATCTAGAGAGACTAACTCAATATCGCTTGCATTATTCAGTTTGCGTGACTCTTGAAGTAATTCATTGACTAGGTCTGAGATCGCCTTGCGTGCTTCATCCACATGGAGTGAGGCAGTCAAGAGAATGGGGTTATTTGGGGAGTGCTTGATTGAGTCTGTCATGACGATACTTTTTCTAAGGCAGCTAGCTCTTCCGGAGTATTTACATTGGCAAATGCTTGGGAGTGTTCAAACACCACGGTGCCAGATCGTAATTCTTTAAACCAGCGATCAATCTTCAAGTCCCCTTTGCTTAAAAAGGCATGCAAAGAATCTTGCAAATTACTTTTCATTAAACAGAAGACGGGTTGCGACCAAATCTTGCCGTCATCTTCTTTTGAAGAAGCAAAGACGAGCTCTAAATGATTACCCTCCAGTTCGACTGCCATTTTTTCAGCAAGGTCAGTTGGGAACAAAGGAGAGTCGCAAGGCGATGTCAGCAAGTAGGGCGTTTTGCAATGCTTCAGTCCAACTGCGAAGCCAGCCAATGGTCCGGAGAAGTCAGGAGTTTCATCCATGAGAACTGGATAGCCATAGTGTGAATACTTCGTAATGCTACGGTTAGCATTAATTAGGATAGTGCTGACTTGGGGCTTGAGTCGGCTGATGGCAGATTCAATGAGAGGCTTGCCATGAAAAGCAATGAAGCCCTTATCAATACCGCCCATTCTTTGGGCGCGTCCCCCTGCCAAAATGAGTCCAGTAATGTGTTCTGAGGTAATCATTAGCCGCCGATGTAAGACATTTCTACTTTGCGAGCAGAATTCGATTCAACAGTGTTAGATCCTCGAATCTCTGAGTAGTGATCATTACGTCCTGACCATGTCGACATAATGGCGTTGGCAATTTCTAAATCACTTCTACCAGAACGCAATAGCGTTTTGAAATCAAAACCTTCGTTTGCAAAAAGGCAAAGATACAGCTGACCGTCTGTGGAGATACGCGCACGCGTGCATTCATGACAAAAAGTTTGTGTGACGCTAGAAATAAAGCCAATTTCACCCGAGCCATCAACATAACGCCAACGCTGAGCCACTTCACCAGGATAGTTAGCCTCAATAGCTTCTATAGGAAAGACGGCATGAATGCGATTGGCAACTTCCTGAGAGGGAAGTACCTGAGACATATCCCAGCCGTTAGAGCTGCCGACATCCATAAATTCAATAAAGCGCAGTGTCACGCCAGTGCCTTTGAAGTGCTTAGCCATGCCAATAATCTCTTGGTCGTTTGTGCCTTTCTTAACAACCATATTTACTTTGAGATTAGTAAAGCCAGCCTCTTGAGCTGCTGCAATACCATCAAGTACATCCGTGACTGGAAAGTCGACATCATTCATTTTTTTGAAGATGTCATCATTCAGGCCATCAAGGCTAATGGTTAGGCGATGCAAGCCTGCCGCTTTTAATGCAGCTGCCTTCTTACGCAAAATACTGCCATTAGTAGTCAGGGTGAGATCAAGGGCTTGATCTGCCGTGGTGCGAATCTTAGCTAGCATCTCAATTAGCACCTCGAGATTTTTGCGAAGCAAAGGTTCACCACCAGTAAGACGAATTTTTTCTACTCCCAGTGAAGCGAAAATAGTTGTTAAACGGGTGATCTCTTCAAAGCTGAGTAATTCATGATGCGAGAGATAGGGATAGTCTTTGTCGAAGATTTCCTTGGGCATGCAATAGGTACAGCGGAAATTACAGCGATCAGTAACGGAGATGCGTAAATCTCGTAGTGGGCGTCCGCGGGTATCTTTGGTTGAGGTACTCGCAGCCAAGAGCTGTCCCGGTATAGACGGCGTAAGGCCTTTACCTTCATCTAAACGTATGGGGATGACTTTTTCAACCATGCGTAATTATGGCTGTGAAACCGTGTTTCTGCCAAACTGCCAAATATCCTTATGGGATAAATAGCAGTCTGGAGAAATTGGATTAAACCGTTTTTTCTTGACCGCCGGTTTCAACTAAAACCATTGGACCATTTTGCAAACTAACAGGTGCTTTAGGAGTTCTGCCTGTTGGCAAAATTTCTGGCTCTGCTTTGATTTGTGATTGTGCTTCTTGATGCTTACTGGAGTCCGTTGCAACCCAGACCATACCGGCAGACTGAACTACGCTGTGCAATGGAGTCTCTTCAAGTGCCTGGAAGGCTACCTTAGGTAGCTCAGGCATCGGTTTAGCAATCACTTCCATTGCTGGTGCTGGTGCAGTTACTGGAGTAGCTACAGGAGCAGCCTGATCAGTACGATTACTTTGACGTAATGCACGTTGCTCCCTTGGTTCTCTAGGTGCACGTGGTGCCCGCTCTTTCACTTCGTTAGAAGCTACAGGCGCAGTCGTATGTCCAAAGCTTTGGGCAAGGTTCTGAATCGGCATTGAAGCAGACGCTCCCGCCATACCTACTGGAGGACCTGAGAATGAAGTTGTTACTGCAACAACTGAAGCAATTGCTGCATCGCCATTGGACTCAGTGCGCTCGCCACGTTGACCACGACCACGACCACGACGGTTGCGGCCACGACCACGACGCTCCTCGCCATCTGCGCTAGGAGTGATGTCAGTTCCAGGAGCAGCTTCCGTAGCTGGAGTTACCGCAGCTTGATTTTCTGGTTTTAGATTGTTTTGGTTGCGGTTATTGCTATTGCCATTACGGTTACGACCATCTTGACGGCCCCTACCTGAACCTGCCTCGCGTGGTGCATTTGTACCTTCGGCACTTGCCGCACCTTCAGTTGGACGCTCAGCACGATCGTTGCGCTCGCCACGACGACCGCGATTGCGGTTATTGCCGTTGCGATTGTTTGGATTGCGACCACGTGGTGCGCTAGGAGCAGGCTGTGCTTCTGGTTTAGGTGCGGAAGAAAATAGGTTCTTAATGAATCCGAAGAATCCACCAGTGCTAGCAGTTTCTGTAGTTGCCTTTTCAGTGCGTGCAGGACGTGGCTGACTTACTGGCGCTGGTGCATTGGGTGTAATACCTTTGACAGCAGCTTCAGGGCGAACTTTAACGTCAGCATCTTTACGGCTAACAGCAGTATCTGTTTCGAGTTCACGCGCAGCTTCTTCGGCCATCACGTAGCTGGCTTTTTGATCGTCAAGACGTGGATCATCATGACGTAAGCGCTCAAGCTTGTAATGTGGTGTTTCTAAATGCTTATTCGGAACCATCAAGACATTTACTTTGAAGCGTGACTCGATCTTGATTACTTCAGCGCGTTTCTCATTGAGTAAGAATGCGGCCACTTCAACTGGAACTTGCGTATGAATAGCGGCAGTATTTTCTTTCATTGCCTCTTCTTGGATGATGCGCAAGACTTGCAAAGCAGAAGATTCGGTATCGCGAATATGACCAGTACCATTACAACGTGGACAGGTGACGTGACTACCTTCAGAGAGAGCGGGACGTAAACGCTGACGGGACATTTCCATCAAGCCAAACTTGGAGATCTTGCCCATCTGAACGCGAGCACGGTCATGACGCAGAGCATCGCGTAAGCGATTCTCCACATCCTTCTGCGCCTTACTTGATTCCATATCAATGAAGTCGATCACGATCAAACCGCCCAAGTCACGTAAACGCGCTTGACGGGCGATTTCATCGGCAGCTTCTAAGTTGGTGCGAGTGGCGGTCTCTTCAATATCAGAGCCACGGGTTGCACGTGCGGAGTTGACGTCGACTGAAACCAAAGCTTCGGTATGGTCAATCACAATCGCGCCGCCTGAAGGTAGTGGCACGGTACGTGAGTATGCAGTTTCAATCTGATGCTCAATTTGGAAACGGGAGAACAATGGAACATCATCCTGGTAACGCTTCACTCTTGGCAAGTTATCCGGCATCACTACCGACATAAATGCTGCAGCTTGTTCATAGATGTCATCGGTATCGATGAGAATCTCGCCAATATCTGGCTGGAAGTAATCACGAATCGCCCGAATCACTAAGCTAGATTCGAGATAGATTAATAGTGGTGCTGAATTGCCTTTAGCGGCTTCATCAATTGCTGTCCACAACTGCATGAGATAACTTAAATCCCATTGCAATTCAGTAGCGTCGCGGCCGATACCGGCGGTACGAGCAATGATGCTCATGCCATCTGGCACTTCTAATTGAGACATCGCCTCACGGAGTTCTTGACGGTCCTCACCTTCAATACGACGAGAAACACCGCCTCCACGAGGGTTGTTTGGCATTAATACTAAATAGCGACCTGCTAAGGAGACGAAAGAGGTAAGGGCAGCGCCTTTTTGGCCACGCTCTTCTTTTTCTACCTGAACAATGATTTCTTGGCCTTCGCGTAGGGCATCTTTAATAGAGGCATTACGTACGTCAATACCCTCTTTAAAGTAGGTGCGCGCAACTTCTTTAAATGGCAGGAAGCCATGGCGTTCTTCGCCGTAATTTACAAAGCACGCTTCGAGCGAAGGCTCAATGCGGGTAATAACACCTTTGTAAATATTGCCTTTGCGTTGTTCACGACCGGCAGCCTCGATATCAATATCAATGAGTTTTTGACCATCGACGATGGCAACTCGCAACTCTTCTTGTTGAGTTGCATTAAATAACATGCGTTTCATAACACTCTCCTATTGGGAATGTGTCGTTGCGCGCTGCGTTAGGGACAAGTTAGATACCGCTTGGGGCATAGCCCATTGGCGGCTTTGGAGTGTGGATCAAGCAAATCTAGGCATTTACTGCCTAGTACACCAAGTTCAAGCTTTTTAAACCGGTGCCACACTTGACGATCGCCGCAGAGACCTCCTTTAGGTCATCAATGCAGGCGCGCGCCTGAAAACTGTCTTCTAATCGCGGGTCGCGGCATACGGCACACCAACCCTGCGCCTCATTACAACGGGGGAGGGGCAACCCCGGGAGTCTATTAAGGGCGACTCCAAGCTCCACGATCCAAACCTGAATCAGGTCAGTCTCGGGCCAATAAATTGGCTAGAGCGTTGATTATACGGCACAAGTTGAAGGACAATGGGGTATTGTTAAGTCCCTTGTCGACCCCCGTCGGGGTGGCAAGAGAGATAAATCATGAAATCCGAACCCATTTTCAAGCCTTCGCAGGTCAAAACCAGTCCTCCAGCCGCAGTTTACCTCCAGACTATTGGTCCAGAAGAGGCTGGCCAAAGACTCGATAACTATCTACTGCGTTGGGCAAAAGGGGTCCCTAAAAGTCACGTTTATCGGATTATTCGCTCTGGCGAGGTTCGGGTAAATAAGAAAAGAGCTGAGCCGACTACGCGTCTCGTTGAGGGGGATGTGGTTAGAGTCCCGCCGGTGCGTATTGCTGAGCCAGCCCAAATGGCAGCAGTCAATACCGCCCAAACCAAGTCGCGCGCGCAGGGGTATTCCGACAAAATGCCCATTTTGTTTGAGGATGAAGCGCTATTAATAGTGAATAAGCCGGCAGGTTTAGCAGTTCATGGGGGTTCTGGAATTGCGCTTGGCGTGATTGAAACTCTCCGCATTACCCGTCCCGAGCTCAAATTCTTGGAATTGGTTCACCGTTTGGATCGCGACACATCAGGCGTGTTGCTATTAGCTAAAAAGCGCAGTGCTTTGGTGGAACTGCATCGTCAAATTCGCGAAGGGCAAACAGACAAGCGCTATTACTTGCTGGCCCACGGGGAAATTGCTCAGGGCGTAGGCACGATGCAACTCAAGTTTGCATTACATAAATACCTATTAGCCAATGGCGAGCGACGTGTTCGTGTTGACCCTGATGGTCTGCCAAGCCATACCGCTTTGCGTGTCTCTAAAGTAATGAAACGTGGAGAAGTGGCAATTACTCTAGCCGAGGCTCAACTTAAAACGGGACGAACTCACCAAATTCGAGTCCACTTACAAAAACTGGGCCATTCGATTCTAGGTGATGATAAATATGGCTTTGAAGATCAGGACAAGCTTGTGAAATCCAAACGCCTATATTTACATGCCCACTTAGCAGGCTTTACTCATCCGCGTACTGGCGAGAAAATGCGTATCGAGTCCCCGCTACCTGTTGAATTTACCGCGATGATAAAAACTTTTGAAGCGTCCAACAATGCCTGAAGAACAAAAACCCGATAGACGCTACGACTTGATCGTATGGGACTGGGATGGAACCATCATGGATTCCACGCCGACAATCGTTGACTGTATTCAGCAAGCTTGCCGGGATTTGGGTTTCAAGGAGCCTGACGACACTTTGGCTAGTTCGGTCATTGGTTTGGGTATTCAGGATTCACTGAGAAGAGCGGTGCCGTGGATTGAACCAGCGCATTTTCCTAAGTTAACGGAGCGCTTTCGATTCCACTATCTGGCTAAAGATCATGAGCTCGATTTATTTCCAGGTATTCGTGAATTACTACATAGCTTGCGTGAGGACGGCTATTTGCTAGGTGTGGCGACAGGTAAATCTCGCGTTGGATTGGATCGATCTTTAAAGCACCATCAGTTGGAGCAGATGTTCCATGAAACTCGTACTGCGGATGAATCTTTTTCTAAACCCCATCCTGGCATGCTCTTAGAGCTCTCAGATGTGATGCAAGTGCCGATGCGTCGCATGCTGATGATTGGGGACACTACTCATGATTTAGATATGGCTGCCAATGCAGGTGTGGATGCAGTAGCGGTAACGTATGGCGCGCATCCTCCGAACACTTTAAAAGAAGCGCCATCGCTGATTCATGTGGATGATGTGTCACAGTTAGCCACTTGGCTAAATCAAAATCTCACTGTTAAAAACTAGTTAGTAACTAAGGATTAAAAGATGGATCACAATCAATCTGAGAACGCAAATCAAAATTGGGAGCGTCAAGCGCTCGAGCATTTGTTGTTAGAAAATCTCAAGGAGACCCGCAAGGCCCGTCGTTGGAAAGCAGTCTTTCGCATTCTCACTCTTCTTGTCTTTGTCGGCGTAATACTGGCGGTATTTGATTTCCATATACCTGGGCGTGGCATGGGGATGGAGAAACACACTGCTTTAGTGACGCTAGAGGGAGAGATTTCTTCAAGTTCGATGGCCAATGCTTTGGATATCAATTCTTCCCTTACGGCTGCTTTTGAAAATGAAAACAGTGCAGGGGTAGTCTTGCGTATCAATAGTCCTGGCGGTTCTCCAGTTCAGGCTGGCATGATGAATGATGAGATTCATCGCTTACGCAAACTCTATCCAAACAAACCGTTTTATGTCGTAGTGGAGGATATCTGTGCCTCAGGTGGTTACTACGTTGCAGTTGCGGGCGATCAAATTTTGGTTGATAAGGCCAGCTTGGTAGGGTCTATTGGCGTGATCATGGAGGGCTTTGGTTTTACTGGTCTGATGGATAAGTTAGGCGTAACTCGTCGCATGGTTACCGCGGGCTCAAATAAGGGCATGATGGATCCGTTCTCCAAAGAAAATCCACAACAAGTAGCAATGATTAAAACCATGATCGATGAGATTCATCAGCAATTTATTGCGGTAGTGAAAGCAGGTCGCGGTGATCGTCTAAAAGAAACTCCAGAGATGTTCTCGGGCCGCGTTTGGAATGGCGAGCAGGCAATCAAAATTGGTTTGGTAGATGGCTATGGAACGGTAGAGACCGTAGCGCGCGATGTCTTTAAGGCGCCGGATATTCTGGACTACACCATGAAAGAGAATTTTGCTGAGCGTGTTGCTAAGCGTTTCGGCGCAGAAGTTGGCGCTGCAGCAGGCAAGGCTTTAATTAAAACACCCGATCTAAAGTAAAAACGATAGATCAACAAAGTCACAAAAAACACTTAGGCCAGCAATAGAAATACTGCTGGCCTATTTTGCAATGAAGCACAAGCAGCTTCATTTGGGAAACGCTTACGCCAGTCATCAATCGAGAGCGTGGTGATGGTTTCGCTTGGCAGGCTGAGGTCCATCCCCATACAAAGCATAGACTGCGGAGACAATGCATTTAGACAAGCCATCAGCATTGCAATATTGCGATACGGTGTTTCAATCCAAATTTGCGTTTGCTGTAGTTTTCTAGATTCGATTTCCAACTGTTTCAGTCGTGCGATGCGGTCTTGAGCATCATGGGGAATGTAGCCCTGAAAGGCAAAGCGCTGACCATTCAACCCGCTAGCCATGAGGCCTAGCAAAATGGAGCTTGGGCCTACTAAAGGTTTTACTTTAGCGCCCAGCTTATGCGCCGCCAGTACAAGCTCTGCGCCAGGATCTGCAACACCGGGAACACCTGCCTCTGACATGAGCCCCATGTCTTTACCAGCGATGAGCGGCTTGAGTAAATCCATTGGTTTAACGGCATCACCAAACTTGGCATTGCGAGCAACGCCACGCCACTCACTCATCTGCATTTCTTGAATAGTGCAGGCTAAGGGCGAAACGCTATCGACCGCTTTTAAAAAAGCACGAGCTGTTTTTGCATCCTCCACAATCCAGTGGATGAGCTTGGCAGTTTGGGCAATGGTTTCGCTTGGTAAAACCCAAGGCAATTGCTCTACACGAGCATCATTACCCAAAGTATTGGGAATTAAAAAGAGGGTGCCTAGTGTTGAGCCCATTATTTTTTACCTGGCATAACAAAGCCAGCTTCACGCAAAAGACCGCTCAGCGCAATTAATGGCAAGCCAATTAATGCGGTGGGGTCATCGCTCTTGATGGATTCCAAGAGTGAGATTCCGAGGCCTTCAGACTTGGCGCTACCAGCACAGTCGTAGGGCTCTTCGGCATGGAGGTATGCTTCTAGAGCATCATCCGATAGTTTTCGAAAGGTCACTTCCGTAGGAATATTGATTGTTGTTTCGACATCGCCATGCATCAGACAGAGCGCCGTTTGAAAAGTCACGGTAGCACCGCGCATGAGTTGTAGTTGCGCCATAGCGCGCTCAAAGTTTCCTGGCTTACCAATAGCGGCACCACACAGATCAGCCACTTGATCCGAGCCAATAACCCATGCCTCGGGGTGATCTTTCGCAACTGCGGCAGCTTTCGCTTTGGCTAAGCGCAAAGCTAAAGCTAGAGTGCTTTCACCAGGAAGGGGGGTTTCATCCACCTGAGGGGAGATGACTTCAAAAGGGATGCGTAAGCGATCTAAGAGTTCCCGGCGGTAGACCGAGGTGGACGCCAGGATTAGTTTTTTTGCAGAATTACTCATCACTACTTGTACTTTCGCTGAAGCCTTCATTTAGACTGATGTCATGAATCGTAATCAAGTTTTACCTCAAGTTGAGCTATCTAGTGATCCAAAGGTCCTGAGTCGGATCGATTTTTGCGCCCCTCAATCCTATCAAGGGGCGGGATTTTTGGAGATTTCATCCTTGCCAAGGGTGGCTGAGGATGCTTCTAGCGTCGAGCCGGGGGATGGATTTCACTGGGAGGTCAAGACCCATTTTGCGAATTCTCCAGGTTCTGAACCCCAGCAAATTCTGGAATTAGCCGTAAAAGGCCGTATTCACCTGGTTTGCCAGAGTTGTTTGCAGGATTGCGGCCTGGATTTAGCTCAACAGAGTCGATTTGTCATCGTGGCCACTGAGGAGGAGGCTGACACTTTTCCTATGGAGGATGACCAACAAGAGCCCTTGGTAGCAAGTCAGCACTTTGACCTTCTAGGGCTCATTGAGGATGAAATCCTCCTTTCTATGCCCTTAATTCCAAAGCATCCAGAGGGCGCTTGCCAGCCGCATATTTCTTCATTTGGCGGAGTAGGTGAAGCTTCCGATGCCTCTGAAAAACCTCAAAATCCCTTTAACATATTGAAAAATATGAAGAAAAATTGATTTGACCACAAGGATTTGGAGCGCCATTTCAAACCCGTTTTATCAATTGATCGGGCATTTATCTCAATTTACATGTTAGAATGTCGCCTTGCTTAGGAGTTCAATATGGCCGTCCAACAGAATAAAAAATCCCCATCCAAACGTGGCATGCACCGTGCGCACGACTTTTTGACCGCACCTGCTACGGCTGTTGAAGCCACAACTGGTGAGGCTCATTTGCGCCACCACATTTCACCAAACGGCTACTACCGTGGTCGTAAAGTTGTCAAAACAAAAAACGACTAATCTCTTAGTCTAAAAGATCGAAGCGGCTCCAATAAAAGCCGCTTTTTTCTTTGAAAAAAATCACTTGCAGCAATACTTGATTTTATGAGCGTCACACTTGCTATCGATGCCATGGGCGGAGATCATGGGGTAGTTGTTACCGTCCCCGCATGTTGCGATTTTCTCGAAAAACATGCTGATGTGAAGATTACCTTGGTTGGTAATCTGGAAGTGCTCAAGCAAGCCTTGAGTCAAATTCCAAAAGCGCCAATGGAGCGTATTCAAATTATTTCCGCTAGCGAAGTCGTCTTGATGGATGACCCCATTGAGGTGGCATTGCGTCGTAAAAAAGATTCTTCTATGCGCGTTGCCATTGAGCAGGTTAAGGAAGGTTTGGCTGACGCGATTATTTCTTCTGGCAATACGGGCGCCTTGATGGCGATCTCCCGCTATATTCTCAAAACGCTGGATGGTGTTGACCGTCCCGCAATTGCCACTGCGATTCCCAATGAAAAAGGGCGTGGCACCACTATGTTGGATCTTGGTGCTAACGCAGATTGCGAGCCCATGCATTTGGTGCAATTTGCACAAATGGCTAACGTGATGGTTCAAGTGGTCGATGGCACACAAAATCCTTCCATCGGCCTCCTAAACATTGGTGAAGAAGTGATTAAAGGTAATGAGGTAGTGAAGCAGACCAGCGAGCTGCTGCGTCAAACAAGCCTGAACTTTTATGGCAACGTAGAAGGCAATGATATTTTTAAGGGCACTACGGATATCGTGGTGTGCGACGGTTTTGTTGGCAACGTTGTCCTTAAGGCAAGCGAAGGCTTGGCAAAGATGATGAGCGGCTTAATTAAACAAGAATTTAATCATTCATGGCTGACTAAACTGATGGCGATCTGCGCCATGGTACCTTTATTACGTGTTCGCAAGCGGGTAGATCATCGTCGCTATAACGGGGCAGTATTATTGGGCTTACGCGGTTGCGTGATTAAGAGTCACGGTTCAGCGGATCGCTTTGCGTTTGGTTTTGCGCTCGAGCGCGCATATGAAGCAGCAAAAAATCGCATGGTGGAGCGTATCGCTCAAGCTTTTGCGGCGGAGACAAAATAATCATGAGCATCTATTCGCGGATAGCCGGAACCGGAAGTTACCTTCCAGAGCAGCGCTTAAGCAACCAGGACCTGGTCGAGCGTTTAGCCAAGATTGGTCTAGAAACTAGCGATGAATGGATTGTGACTCGTAGCGGAATTTCTGCTCGTCACTTTGCTGCAGAAAATCAACTCACGAGTGACTTGGCAGTCAAAGCTGCTCAAGTAGCATTAGAAGCGGCTGGCTGTACCTCAGAGGATCTTGATTTAATTATTTTGGCAACATCCACACCAGATCATCTGGGCGGCTTTCCAAGCACAGCTTGCGTAGTGCAAGACAAGCTGGGCGCTCATACCAATTGCGCAGCTTTTGATGTCCAGGCGGTCTGTGCTGGCTTTACTTATGCTCTCGCTATTGCAGATGCATTTATTCGTACGGGCACCTATAAAAAAGTATTGGTACTCGGGGCAGAAACTTTCTCCCGCATTTTGGATTTCCAAGATCGCACTACTTCCGTTTTGTTTGGTGATGGCGCTGGAGCAGTTGTGCTGGAAGCATCTACCGAGCCAGGTATTTTGGCTACGGCCTTGCATGCAGATGGTAGTCAACGCGATATTCTGTGTGTACCAGGGCGCGCTAAGCAGGGTGGTGTCGAGGGAACTGCTTACTTAACAATGGATGGCCCTGCAGTATTTAAGTTGGCTGTCAAAGTGCTCGAGCAAGTTGCCCATGAGGCTTTAGAGAAAGCCAAACTCAAACCAGAACAAATCGATTGGTTGGTGCCACACCAAGCCAATATTCGTATTATGGAGAGCACGGCTCGCAAGATGGGCATGTCAATGGAGAAAGTGATTGTGACCGTACATGAGCACGGCAATACTTCTGCTGCATCTATCCCCCTTGCGCTCGATGTCGGCGTTCGCTCAGGTCAAATTCAACGTGGCCAGCATCTCTTGCTAGAGGGTGTGGGCGGTGGCTTTGCTTGGGGCGCAGCAGTCATTAAGTACTAAAGCAAAAATACATTAATAACCATTTTTCAGCGATTATTCCTATGACATTTGCATTTGTATTCCCTGGCCAAGGTTCCCAATCTGTTGGGATGCTCAACTCTATTACTGATCGCCCTGAAGTCCGCGCAACTTTGCAGGAAGCTTCAGAAGCTTTAGGTGAAGATGTTGCAAAACTGATTGCTGAAGGCCCTGCTGAAGCATTGTCCTTAACAACGAATACGCAACCTGTGATGTTGACTGCGGCGATCGCGTTCTATCGTGCTTGGTTGGCCTCTGGTGGCGCCGTTCCGCAGATGATGGCTGGCCATAGTTTGGGTGAGTACTCTGCTTTGGTTGCTGCAGGCGTAATCTCTTTTAAAGATGCAGTACCTTTAGTGCGCTTTCGTGCACAAGCCATGCAAACTGCTGTGCCAGTAGGTACTGGCGGTATGGCCGCAATCTTGGGTTTGGATGATGCGATTGTGAAGACGGTTTGTGCTCAAGCTGCTACAGCCTCTGGTGGTGTAGTAGAGGCCGTGAACTTCAATGCTCCAGGCCAAGTGGTTATTGCTGGCGGCAGTGACGCAGTGAGCAAGGCCTGTGAATTGCTAAAAGCAGCTGGCGCAAAACGCGCTCTGCCATTGCCAGTATCTGCGCCATTTCATTCGTCATTGTTGCAGCCTGCTTCTGAAAAACTCCAAGCTTACTTGGCGAATATTGAATTTAAGGTTCCGACCATCTCTGTAGTCAATAACGTTGATGTCAATGTATTGAATGATCCAGCAGCCATAAAAGACGCTCTAGTCCGTCAAGCCGCCAAGCCTGTGCGTTGGCAAGAAACTATTAATGCGATGGCAAAGCAGGGCATTACTCAAGTAGTGGAATGCGGTCCCGGCAAGGTATTGGCTGGGCTGACTAAGCGAATCAATGAAAATGTTGTAGGGCTGCCCATCTTCGATGAGCTCAGCCTCAATGAAGCTTTGGCTGCCGTAAAGTAACAATACGAATCAGCAATAGAAGAAACACGAAATAAACGACGGAAGATAATATGAATCTCGATTTAAGCGGACAAATTGCATTAGTGACCGGCGCATCGCGCGGTATTGGCCAGGCAATTGCGGATGAGTTAGTGAAATGTGGTGCTAAGGTAATTGGCACTGCAACTTCTGAAGATGGCGCTAAAGCAATCAATACCCGTTTACATGCGAGTGGTGGCCGTGGCGAAGTATTGAACGTGACCGATCCACAGGCTTGCGAAGACATCATTGATTTGATTGTCAAAGATTTTGGAGGCATCAGTATTTTGGTGAACAACGCAGGTATCACTCGCGACAACCTAGCAATGCGCATGAAAACCGATGAGTGGACTGATGTCATCGACACCAATCTAAGTGCGGTGTTCCGTTTATCGCAGGCGGTAATGCGCCCCATGATGAAAGCGCGTACTGGCCGCATTATTAATATCACTTCGATTGTTGGCCATATGGGCAACCCTGGGCAGGCTAATTACGCTGCTGCTAAATCCGGTGTTTCGGGGATGACCCGCGCTTTGGCTAGAGAAATCGGTAGCCGCAATATCACTGTGAATTGCGTTGCCCCCGGCTTTATCGACACAGATATGACTCGTGCTTTGAGTGAAGAGCAGCAAAATGCCCTAAAAGCGAACATTCCTTTGGCGCGTCTAGGCAGTCCAGAAGATGTAGCCCAGGCGGTGGCGTTTTTAGCCTCTCCAGCAGCCGGATACATCACTGGAAATACCTTGCATGTCAATGGCGGGCTCTATTTAGCCTAATCAGAAAGCAGGAATTGATCATTTTTTGGCGGATTTACTAATTTAGCCTGCCAAGCTGATAAAATCCTTTTCATCGTTTTTTTACAACCCTTGGGGGAATTAATGGATAACATCGAACAACGCGTTAAGAAGATCGTCGCTGAGCAATTGGGCGTCGCAGAAGCAGAGATCAAGAATGAATCTTCTTTTGTGAATGACTTAGGCGCAGACTCTCTTGACACTGTTGAATTGGTAATGGCCTTGGAAGATGAGTTCGGGATTGAAATTCCGGATGAAGAAGCTGAAAAAATTACTACTGTTCAGCTCGCTATCGATTTTGCTCAGTCAAAAGCTCAGGGTTAATTCCCTAGCTTAGTTAAAAGCTATCACTGTGTCAGTATCAAATGGCCGCCGCCGGGTTGTTGTTACCGGCTTGGGCCTGATTTCACCAGTTGGTAACTCGGTTGATGTAGCTTGGTCTAATCTGCTCGCGGGCAAATCAGGCATCGCTACCATTACGAAGTTTGACCACACTCCGCTGAGCGTGCATTTTGCTGGCGAGGTGAAAGACTTTAATGTCGAAGAATATGTTTCTGCCAAAGAGGCGCGCCATATGGATACCTTTATCCATTTCGGTATCGCTGCTGGTACGCAAGCAATTCGCGATAGCGGTTTACAGGTAACTGAAGAGAACGCCGAGCGCATTGGCGTCATGGTTGGTTCAGGCATTGGTGGTTTGCCAATGATCGAAGAGACTGGCGCTGAGTTGTTAGCTCGGGGCCCTCGTCGCATCTCCCCATTCTTTGTACCAGGCTCCATCATCAATATGATTTCTGGTCATCTCAGTATCTTGTTTGGTCTGAAGGGTCCAAACGTCGCTGCGGTGACTGCCTGCACTACCGGTTTACACAGCATTGGATTAGCCGCACGTTTGATTCAGTATGGCGATGCCGATGTGATGCTTGCTGGTGGTGCTGAATCTACGATTTCTGCATTGGGTGTTGGTGGCTTTGCTTCAGCTCGTGCGCTATCCACTCGCAACGATGATCCTGCAACAGCTTCACGCCCATGGGACAAGGACCGCGATGGTTTCGTTCTAGGTGAGGGCGCAGGTGTTGTGGTGTTAGAAGAGTACGAGCACGCTAAAGCACGTGGTGCAAAAATCTACTGTGAGCTCTTGGGTTTTGGTATGAGTGGTGATGCGTATCACATGACCGCCCCAAATATGGATGGACCACGTCGCTGTATGGTCAACGCCATGCGCGATGCCGGTTTAAATCCAGATCAAATTCAATACATCAATGCACACGGTACCTCTACACCCTTAGGTGACAAGAACGAAACCGGCGCCATCAAGGCTGCCCTTGGCGATCAGGCTAAGAAGACCTTGATTAACTCCACCAAATCCATGACTGGCCACCTCTTAGGCGGTGCCGGTGGATTGGAATCCGTCTTTACTATTTTGGCGCTACACAACCAGAAATCTCCACCAACAATCAATATCTTCAATCAGGATCCAGAGTGCGATTTGGACTACTGCGCCAATACTGCTCGGGATGTGAAGATTGACCATGCCGTGAAAAACAACTTTGGCTTTGGGGGTACTAACGGTACCTTGATTTTTGGCAAATTGACCTAATATCCTTATTAGGCTGTTTCCTTTCTTTTTTTCTTCATTTATTGGTTTTTACCAAGCAGGTCTATAGCATTATGAAAAAGTATCTTATTGCGCTCTTGGCTATCTTTAGCTTGGGGCAAGTCGCGCTTATCCCCCAGGCCTGCGCCCAGAGCCCACGTGTCTCTATTCCTGACTTTGCCGACTTAGTTGAGCGAGCTAGTCCTGCGGTGGTGAATATTCGAACTACTGAAAAGGTAATGCAGCAGCAAGCTCAGGGCGGTATTCCTGGGATGCCCGAGGATCAGGCCGAATTCTTCCGTCGTTTCTTTGGTGTGCCTATTCCAGGATTGCCTGGCGGACCTAAGCAAGCACAACCAAATTCTGGCAAACCTCAAGAGGCTGATCGCGGCGTAGGCTCTGGCTTCATTATTGAATCGAATGGCTTAATTTTGACTAATGCTCACGTAGTCGAGGGCGCGAATACCATTTATGTCACCTTGACAGACAAGCGTGAGTACAAAGCTAAGTTATTGGGTATGGATAAGCGAACCGACATGGCGGTTGTCAAAATTGATGCGCGTGATTTGCCTAAGTTGCCGCTCGGTGACTCTTCTCGAGTGAGGGTGGGCGAGTGGGTATTGGCAATTGGCTCCCCATTTGGCTTAGAAAACACCGTGACTGCTGGCATCGTATCTGCCAAGAGTCGTGACACTGGGGATTACTTGCCTTTCATTCAAACTGACGTAGCTGTTAATCCTGGTAACTCCGGCGGCCCTTTATTGAATACCGCTGGCCAAGTGATTGGTATTAATTCGCAAATCTTTAGTCGCTCTGGCGGATATATGGGCATCTCTTTTGCCATTCCAATAGATGAGGCGATGCGCGTTGCAGAGCAACTGCGCACCAATGGAAAGATGACTCGTGGTCGCATCGGTGTTGCTCTGGGGGAGATGACCAAGGAGATTGCAGAGAGTTTGGGACTGGGTAAACCGCGTGGAGCCTATGTTCGCAATGTGGAGCCAGGTGGCCCAGCAGCAGCGGGTGGCATTGAGTCTGGTGATGTGATTTTGAGCTTTAATGGTCGTGATATTGGTAAGTCTACTGATTTGCCAAGAGCCGTTGGGGAAACAAAGCCAGGAACTAGCGCCAACGTACAGGTTTGGCGTAAAGGCTCCACTAAGGATTTGATGGTTTCTGTAGTGGATACCGAAGCAGGTCAAGCTGCCGTGAAAAAGTCTGAAAACTCAGGTTCATCTAGCAGTAATGCCAATTCTCTTGGGGTGGCAGTTTCTGAGCCCTCCGATAGCAAGAAAAAGGAACTCAATATCCGCGGAGGTGTCGAGGTTACTGGTTTAGGGGATGGGCCCTTAGCGCGCTCAGGAGTGCGTCCCGGGGATGTCCTCATTCGAATTGCCGATACCGATATCACTGGGGTAAAGCAGTTTGAGGGTCTTGTGAAGGGTTTGGATCCCAATAAGTCGGTTCCCGTTTTTGTTCGTCGGGCTGATAGCACCTTGATTATTCCAGTAAGGCCAAAATAAGCCAAAACCTTGTTTTTGGATGAAATAAGGGGGTTTGGCGCTAATTTGGCGCCACCCATTACAATCACTTTAAGACGACTTTTTGCAGCGCATCATCGTGGTGCGTTCTGACAAGGCGTTTTTTGAAGACTACAAAGACGCTATGGATTTAATCCGCAATTTTTCTATCATCGCCCATATCGATCATGGCAAATCGACGCTTGCTGATCGCATCATTCAGCTATGTGGTGGTCTCTCTGATCGTGAAATGGAAGCCCAGGTTCTGGATTCGATGGATATCGAGCGTGAGCGTGGGATTACTATTAAAGCGCAGACAGCCGCACTGACTTATAAGTCCAAAGACGGCAAAACCTACAACATCAATTTGATTGATACCCCAGGGCACGTCGACTTCTCCTATGAGGTTAGTCGCTCCTTGTCAGCATGCGAAGGTGCATTACTAGTGGTTGATGCCAGTCAAGGCGTTGAAGCTCAAACAGTTGCTAACTGCTATATGGCGCTGGAGTTGGGCGTAGAAGTTGTGCCCGTCCTCAATAAGATTGATTTGCCACAGGCTGATCCTGAGCGCGCTAAACAAGAGATTGAAGATGTGATTGGCATTGATGCATCGGAAGCGGTGACTTGTTCAGCTAAAACTGGATTAGGTGTGCAGGATGTCATTGAAGAAATGATCGCTCGTGTGCCTCCACCAAAAGGCAATGCCGCAGATCCCTTACAAGCTTTGATCATTGATTCTTGGTTTGATAACTATGTTGGTGTGGTGATGTTAGTGCGTGTTGTGAATGGCACTCTCAAGCCAAAAGAAAAAATTACCTTAATGTCCAATGGTTCAAGTCATTTAGTTGAGCATGTTGGTGTATTTAGTCCGAAGTCTGTAGATCGTCCAGAGCTGTCTGCTGGTCAGGTGGGCTTTGTAATTGCTGGCATCAAAGAGTTAAAAGCTGCTAAGGTGGGTGATACAGTCACGCATACCCCAGGACAGCAAGGCCGCACTCCTGCAACAGCACCACTTCCAGGTTTTAAAGAAGTTAAGCCTCAGGTCTTTGCTGGACTATACCCAGTAGAGTCGAGTGAATACGATCAACTGCGTGAGTCCTTAGAGAAGTTGCAGTTAAATGACGCCTCACTCTTGTATGAGCCCGAGGTGTCACAAGCGCTTGGTTTTGGCTTCCGTTGCGGCTTCTTGGGTTTACTCCACATGGAGATCGTGCAAGAGCGCTTAGAGCGCCAGTACGGCATGAATCTCATCACAACCGCACCAACGGTGGTGTATCAGGTAGAACAATCTGATGGAAGCATCTTATCTGTCGATAACCCATCAAAGATGCCTGAGGCTAGCAAGATCAATACGATTCTTGAGCCGATCGTCACAGTCAATCTGTATATGCCGCAAGAGTACGTGGGCGCGATTATTACGCTGTGCGTTGGTAAGCGCGGTATACAGATGGATATGAATTACCTTGGTCGCCAAGTAAAGCTCACATATGAGCTACCCATGGCCGAGATTGTTTTGGATTTCTTCGACAAAATGAAATCGATCTCACGTGGCTATGCATCTATGGATTACGAGTTTAAAGAATATCGTCCGGCTGATGTGGTTAAGGTTGACATCCTCATTAATAGTGAGCGAGTGGATGCCCTATCGGTGATTGTTCACCGTAGCAACAGTCAACATCGTGGTCGTGAGGTGGTTGCCAAGATGCGCGGCATTATTCCGCGTCAAATGTTTGACGTGGCTATTCAGGCGGCAATTGGTAGCAACATCGTTGCCCGTGAAAACGTCAAGGCGCTACGCAAGAACGTATTGGCTAAGTGTTACGGCGGTGATATCTCTCGTAAGCGTAAATTATTAGAGAAACAAAAAGAAGGTAAGAAGCGCATGAAGCAGGTGGGTAATGTGGAGATTCCACAGGAAGCCTTCTTAGCCATTTTGCAGGTAGACGATTAATGAACTTTGCCCTCATCCTTTTTATCTTAGTAGTAGTCTCTGGCATTGCTTGGATTGCTGACCGCTATTACTTTGCCCCGCAAAGACGTAAAGCAGGCATCGATCGCATGCCATTGTGGTTGGAATACACGGCTGGCTTCTTCCCAGTAATTTGTGCGGTCTTTGTATTGCGCTCATTTATTGTGGAACCCTTCAAAATTCCTTCGGGCTCGATGATTCCAACCCTCCAGATTGGTGACTTTATCCTCGTGAATAAATTTACTTACGGCATTCGTCTGCCGGTGATTAACCAGAAGGTCGTTGATCTAGGTTCTCCAAAACGAGGCGATGTCGTGGTATTTCGCTACCCCCGCGATGAATCAATTGATTACATCAAGCGTGTTGTGGCTTTGCCAGGCGACACCATTACTTATCAAGACAAACGTTTAACAGTAAATGGTCAGCCATTGCAATATAGTGGCGGCGAGGCTTATCTAGATCCAGAAAATATGCGTTACGCCAAGCGATTTGCAGAATCTTTTCCTGCAGACTTAGGCGGTAATCGGCATGAGATTTTGAATGACCCTGATCGCCCTGCCGGCATGTTCCCTGCAGAGCGTTTTCCTGGGTTTGAAAACTGCCAGTACATTAATGCCGGCCTGACTTGTAAGGTGCCTACGGGGCATTATTTTGCTATGGGTGATAACCGCGATAACAGTGCTGATTCTCGTTATTGGGGATTTGTACCAGATCAGAATATTGTTGGTAGAGCATTCTTTGTTTGGTTGAACCTCGGAAATCTGGGCCGTATTGGCGGCTTCGAATAAGATCATGAATGCCCGCGCCGTCATCGAAACTGCTCCGCTGCAAGCGCAACTAGGCTACACCTTTAAAAAATTAGAGCTGCTTAATCAAGCTCTAACGCACCGTAGTCACAGCAAGAAAAATAATGAGCGCCTTGAGTTCTTGGGTGACTCGATCCTCAATTGCGTTGTCGCTGAAATGCTCTATGAGCGTTATTCTGATCTAGATGAAGGCGATCTTTCTCGTGTACGTGCTAACTTGGTGAAGCAACAAGCGCTCTATGAGATTGCTCAAACATTATCGCTATCAGACTACCTGCGCTTGGGTGAAGGGGAATTAAAGAGCGGTGGTTTTCGTCGCCCATCTATTCTGGCTGATACGCTTGAGGCAGTCACAGGTGCAATATTTTTAGATGGTGGGTTTGATGCTGCTAAGGCCTGTTTGCGTAAACTCTACTCAATCATCCTAGTCAACGTTGATCCTAAAACTCTCGGTAAAGACGATAAAACTTTATTGCAGGAGTGTTTGCAAAGCTATCAGTTACCACTGCCTACCTATAACGTCACTGGTACTAGTGGCGCAGCCCACAATCAGCAGTTTGAAGTGGAATGTTTAATACCAAACCTCAAGGTTGCCGTGAAGGGTGAGGGTGCCTCTCGACGCGCGGCAGAGCAAGCGGCAGCAAAACTAGCGCTCATCTCAGCGCTGAAGGCCTTGCCGCAGGCGCTGGGTAAGCCCAAAAAGACTCGGTCGGCCAAAAAGAAAGCAGCAAAAAAAGTGGCAACTGAAGAGCAGTTAAATCTTAAGCTGAAGGGCTAATCGTGTTTAGATGCGGCACCATTGCCATTGTTGGCCGCCCCAATATGGGCAAATCGACCCTCTTAAATGCCTTAGTTGGGCAGAAGATCAGTATTACCTCGCGTAAGGCGCAAACCACGCGTCATCGTATTTTAGGTATTCAGAATCGTGAAGAAGCGCAATTCATTTTTATTGATACACCAGGATTTCAGACGCGTTTGATGAATACCCTCAATAAGGCATTGAATCGTACGGTCACTACCGCCTTACAAGATGTGAATGTGGCTTGCTTTGTAGTAGAGGCCGGTTATTTTGGTGAGGATGACAAGAAGGTTTTGAAATTGCTGCCAGATGACTTACCCGTTGTCTTGGTTTTAAATAAATTAGATCTCTTTAATAGTCGCTTTCAGACTCCGTCTGAGCGAGATCAGGCCTTACTCAATTTCATGAAAGAAATGAGCCAGCCTTGGTGTGAATTGGGTGGCCATGAAGATCAGAAGTGCGAGTTCGCTGAAATCGTACCGATGAGCGCCAAGAGCCCTGGCGATATTGAAAGATTATTAGACGTGCTTAAGGGTTATTTACCTGAAGCGCCGGCAGTCTACGATGGCGATACCATTACTGATCGCAGTGAGCGCTTCTTGGCCGCTGAGATTTTGCGCGAGAAGGTTTTCCGCTTTACTGGTGAGGAGTTGCCTTACACCAGCACAGTCGTCATTGATCAATTCAAGATGGATGGCAAGATGCGCCGAATTGCAGCAACGATTTTGGTTGATCGCGATAGCCATAAAGCGATGATTATTGGCGCTAAGGGTGAACGACTGAAGAAAATCTCAACTGATGCACGCATTGACATGGAAAAACTTTTTGATGGCAAAGTCTTTTTGGAGACTTGGGTTAAGGTCAAGCGCGGCTGGGCAGATGATCGTGCTGAATTACGAGCGCAGGGACTAGAGTAATTATTCATGGCCTCCATTCGTGTTGCTGACGAACCCGCTTTTGTATTGCACAGCATTCCTTATAAGGAAACCAGCTTAATTCTGGATGTGTTTACACGGCAATATGGCCGCATGGCGCTGATTGCTAAAGGCGCTAAGCGTCCACATTCGGTATTACGTCCAGTCTTACAACGTTTTCAACCGCTATTGGTTTCTTGGAGCGGCAAGTCTGAGCTCCGTACTTTAACGAAATCAGAGTGGGTTGGTGGAACACCCTCTTTAGTGGGCGATGCATTGCTCTGCGGCTTCTATCTCAATGAGTTGTTAGTCAAGTTTTTGGCGCGTGAAGACGACTATGAAAAACTCTACGACCATTACACCGATACAATCTCAGCCCTATCTAATCTCGAATTAGAATCTAAGGGCTTAGAGGAGATTCTGCGTCCTTTTGAATTAACACTCTTGCAAGAAACGGGTTATGCGGCAGCACTCGATCGCTGTGTTGAAACCAATAGTGCCCCCATCTCAAATGAGCAGTACGTCTATCAGCCAGAACGTGGTGTCAGGCCTGCTCAAGGAGACGACCCAGGTCACTGGCCTGTCTTGAGCGGTAAATCCCTGCTAGCTATCGCAGCGGGAGACTTTTCTGATTCAGAAACGCTTTCTGAGAGTAAGCAGTTAATGCGCTTTTTATTGGGCTTACATCTCCAAGATCAAGTGCTGACCACTCGTCAGATTTTGATTGATCTAAAGAAAATCTAGTAACCTACCAGTATGAGTAATCCCAATACCCTTGAGTTAGGCATTAATATCGATCACGTCGCTACTCTACGTAATGCACGTGGCACGGTCTACCCTGACCCATTAAAGGCTGCTCGCTTGGCCGAAGAGGCTGGCGCTGATTTAATTACCTTGCATTTACGCGAAGATCGTCGCCATATTAAAGATACAGATTTAATGGCACTTCGTCCTTTGATTCAGACGCGTATGAACCTAGAGTGCGCCGTTACTCCCGAGATGATTAATATCGCCTGTCAGGTTCAGCCACAGGATGTTTGTCTTGTTCCTGAAAAGCGTGAGGAGGTCACTACTGAAGGCGGCTTAGATGTCATAGGTCACTTTGAGGTGGTGAAGGCGGCAACTACACAATTAAAAGCTGCCGGCATACGGGTTTCACTTTTCATTGATCCTGAAGAGCGGCAAATCCAGGCGGCTAAAGATGTAGGTGCTACAGTAGTCGAATTGCATACTGGTCGTTACGCAGATCTGGCTGGTGATCAACAGAAGCAAGAGCTCGAGCGCATCAGAAATGCAGCCCAGTTTGGAAAAAGCATTGGTATGCGAGTCAATGCAGGTCATGGTTTGCACGAGGGCAATGTAATTCCAGTTGCTGCTATTGCCGAGCTCTCTGAGCTCAATATTGGACACGCCATTGTTGCTGAAGCACTCTTTAAGGGTTGGCAAAAAGCAATTACGGACATGAAAGCTCTGATGGCTCAGGGTAGGACTAAAGCTTAAAAGATTCAATATCAAATGATCATTGGCATCGGGACAGACATCTTGCAAATCGAGCGGCTTCAAGCTACTTACGATCGCACCAATGGTCGTCTGGCTGAAAAGATCCTGGGGCCAGATGAGATGTTGGTATTTAAACATCGCTTAGCCAGAAATCACAAACGGGGCATTGCTTTCTTGGCAACGCGCTTTGCTGCAAAAGAGGCATTCTCCAAAGCAATCGGCTTAGGCATGAGAATGCCAATGACTTGGAGATCGCTCCAAACGCTAAATGAGCCTAGCGGGAAACCAGTGACATCGTATTTGGGTGCACTTGCGCAATTTATGCAGGATAAAAACTGGGAAGCTCAGGTCACTGTTAGTGATGAGCAAGACATGGCAATAGCCCACGTCATCGTAGTTCAAAAATAAAACAACTCTCAAGAGCATATCAAACTAAAAAATTTCGAGGAATACATGAGCAAGTCGACTATGAAACCAGGCCCTGTTACTTTAGATGTTGCTGGTCTCGAGTTAAACGCGGAGGATCGTCGTCGGATCTTGCACCCACTTACTGGTGGTGTGATTTTATTTGGTAGAAATTTTGTAAATCGCAAGCAAATCACAAAGCTGACTTCGGAAATTAAAAAAATCCGTTCCGATGTGTTGATCTCGATTGATCATGAGGGTGGACGAGTGCAGCGCTGTAGAACGGATGGCTTCACCCATTTGCCTACTATGCGCAAGCTTGGCGAGCTATGGGGTGCTAAAAATAAATCGATCCATAGCGCTCAATCTGCTGCCATCGCTATGGCAGCTGCAACTGCCTGTGGATATATCTTAGCTGCCGAATTAAGAGCTTGTGGCGTGGATTTTAGCTTTACTCCTGTCCTAGATTTAGACTTTGGTCGTAGCGGTGTAATTGGTGATCGTGCATTTAGTCGTGATCCACAAATCACCTTTGCATTGGCTAAGAGTTTGAACGAAGGCTTACGACTGGCGGGTATGGCGAATTGCGGCAAGCATTTTCCGGGTCATGGCTGGGCAGAGGCAGATTCGCATGTGGCCATTCCAGTTGATGAGCGTTCACTACAAAAGATTTTAGATGACGATGCTAAGCCTTACGAGTGGTTAGATTTGAGTTTGACTGCAGTAATGCCAGCTCACGTGATTTATCCACAAGTAGATAAAAATCCAGCGGGATTTTCTAAGATTTGGCTGCATTCCATCTTGCGTCAAGAGTTGGGATTTGAAGGTGTGATCTTTAGCGATGACCTTTCAATGGAAGGCGCCAGTGTGGCTGGTTCTGTAGTTAAAGGCGCTGATATGGCGCTTGAGGCAGGATGCGATGCAGTATTAATTTGCAATCGCCCTGATCTCGCAGATCAATTGCTGAGTCAGCTAAAAGTTTCCAAAACAAAACAGGCTGAATCTGCAACTCGATTAAATCGCTTGATGCCAACCGCTGAAGCTCCTACTTGGGATGAATTACAAGGCGAAGCGCAATACCAGCATGCGAAAGGCTTGCTCAAGCAATTGAAGCTTATTGCCTAGGCAATAAAAAAGCCCGGCGTACCGGGCTATTGCATATCGAGTGATCTAATTAGTTAGCGCGGCTACGATATTCACCTGTGCGAGTATCGATCTCGATTTTGTCGCCGGTGTTGCAAAACAATGGCACTTGCAATTCATAGCCGGTAGCTAATTTTGCAGTCTTCAAGACTTTGCCTGAGCTGGTATCGCCTTTAACTGCTGGCTCTGTGTAAATGATTTCACGAACCAACGAGTTTGGCATTGCTACAGAGAGTGCTTTACCTTCGTAGAACACGACTTCGCAAGGCATACTTTCTTCTAGGTAATGCAATGCATCGCCCATGAATTCAGCTTCCACTTCATATTGGTTGTACTCGGTATCCATAAATACATACATTGGATCTGCGAAGTAAGAATAGGTGCAATCTTTTTTATCCAAGATCACCACATCAAACTTGTCATCTGCTTTAAATACGCCTTCATTAGGCGCGCCAGTTAACAAGTTCTTGAATTTCATTTTCACAACAGAGGAGTTACGGCCAGAGCGGCTGTATTCTGCTTTTAAAACGACCATGGCATCAGTGCCGATCATGACTACGTTACCAACGCGGAGTTCTTGTGCTGTTTTCATCTTGCTATTCCTGGGTGCAGAGCTGTTTTTCTGCGGTTTTTATCAAAAACAAGATTGTAACCGCCCGCAGGTATATTTAGCCCAAGATCAGGCTATAAAGCTCATTAGACGGACAGCTAGGCCACCATCGGCTTGTTTTTCTAATAAATTTGCTCGCCAAGCCTTGGAATGGGTATTCCAGTCATCCATGGATTGGTGCCACTTGCTAGGCATTGCCCAAGTCATTGCGGCAATGACGGCATGTTTAAGTTCTTGAGATGCATCTTCAAGATAGAGATCTAAAAATGCAGCCAACTTGGTTTCGTGCGCGTGATCTTCTTGTGGGTAAATATGCCAGATGAAGGGTTTCCCAGCCAACTGCGCTCGGACAAAAGAATCCTCGCCCCGAACAATATTGAAGTCGCATTGAGAGAGAGCCCAATCATATTCATCTTGAGAGACAAAAGGAATTGAGATGAGTTGAATCGAGTTGGGCAGGACAAGTGCCTTAGTTGGATGACCAGAACTGAACTGCAATTGCTCAAGCTGACCATGCGTCAGGACGATGTCAAAGTTCTCATCTAATGTTGCTAGATCCTCCAGCCATTTCAGGAGTGGTACGCCTGGGTAGCAAAAGACGCTGATACGTTTTGCATTAGCTCGCAAGAGTCTCCAGCTTGCACTGAGGCTCTCGGGAACCCATTGTTCTGTCAGTGATGACTCTTGAGGAATTGGATCCATCAAAATTCCACCTGCATTAGTCTGGAATCCAGGAAAGAAAAAATATTTCGGAATACCGTGTGCCTGCGGGGATGCTTTCTGATGAAAGTCCACAATCCAGGGCTCGGCAGTTAAATACTCCAGATTAATGATGATAGGTTTTTTGGGTGCAATCAGTAGGCCCGCAAGGTAACGCTCTGGTAGATCACACCCAAATGCCTCAATCACCACATCCGGTGCCTCAACTGGATGACGGCTATTGTTATGACTTGCTTCCCAGGGCTGGATATCGATACGACGCTTGATTTCTGGGTCAACCCCAGAAGCGAGTAAATTAAGGGTTGGGAGATCGTCACAGAAAATGCGCACGTCTTGGCCATGAAGACTTGTTAAGCTTCTTGCTAGGCGCCAGCAAACACCGGCATCACCATAGTTGTCTACGATTTGACAGAAAATATCCCAACGCATGAGTAATTCGCTTTTTGAAACCCTTCAGCAGGATGTTAAACGGCTACCCGGATTGCCGGGGGTGTATCGCTTCTTTGATGAGGCGGGATATATTTTGTATGTCGGAAAAGCGCGCAACCTCAAAAAGCGGGTATCTAGTTACTTCCAGCGAACTCAGCTTTCACCACGGATAGAGCTGATGGTGGGAAAAATCGCCCGCTACGAAACTACAGTAACACGCTCGGAAACCGAAGCCTTAATTCTAGAGAACAATTTGATTAAGGAGTTAGCTCCTCCATTCAATATTCTCTTCCGAGATGATAAGTCCTATCCCTATGTAATGTTGACGGGGCACCAGTTTCCACGTCTGGCCTCCTATCGAGGAAAAACAGATAAGCGTAATCACTACTTTGGACCGTTTCCTAATTCATGGGCAGTACGTAATAGCGTGCAGATTTTGCAGAAAGTCTTTCGCCTGAGAACTTGCGAAGACTCGGTATTCAAAAATCGTAGTCGTCCTTGTTTATTGCATCAAATTCATCGCTGTAGCGCACCTTGTGTTGGTCGTCTGAACGCAGATCAATATGGGCAGGACGTAGCACAGGCAACACGTTTTTTAGAGGGCGATCATAGTCGCGTGCTCTCTGAGCTTGAAAAAAAGATGCATGCCTATAGCGATGCTATGGAATTTGAAATGGCTGCGGTACTAAGAGATCGAATTGCAGACCTCTCTAGTGTCTTGCAGCAGCAGTCCATGGATACCGTTGCTGATGGTGAAGGTGATGTCGACGTCATCGCTGTCGCTCAAATGGAGGGTGTGGTTTGCGTCAATTTGGCAATGATTCGGGGTGGACGCCATTTAGGTGATCGAGCATATTTCCCTAAGGGTTTGCGTTCAAGCTCTGGAGAGTTGCCACCCCCCGCAGAAATTTTAGAAGCCTTTATTGCGCAACATTACCTAGAGGAGAAGTCAGGTGATGGTGAGGCGACTACCAATTTAATTCCACCCGTATTGATTCTGAATCACCCTTTAAGAAGGCTGGTTGATGATATTGCGGCGCCAGAAGAAGCTGCTGAAGATAGTCCTGAGCAATCAGCCCCTGAGGGTTTGCATGATTTGCTCAATGCGCAAGCTGGTAAGCGCGTTACTTTCCTGCATCAGCCACAAGGTCAGAGACGGCATTGGTTGGCGATGGCAGAGGGCAACGCCAAGATTGCAATTGCAAAGCGTTTGGTCGAGACTGGTGGACAGCTAGCAAGAGCGCGAGCGCTGGCTGATGTTTTGGCTTTGGAGTTGGAAAGTCTTGAGCAGTTGCGTATTGAGTGTTTTGACATTAGCCATACTTCTGGTGAGGCCACGCAAGCTTCTTGTGTGGTGTATTCAAAAAATGCGATGCAGCCTAGTGAATATCGACGATTTAATATTAATGACATTACACCAGGCGATGACTATGCTGCCATGCGTCAGGTCTTAGAGCGTCGTTATACAAACTTCCAAGAGCTTCCTGTTGAGAGGATGCCGCAAGTGATTTTGATTGACGGTGGCAAAGGTCAGGTTGAGATGGCAAGACAAGTTCTTTCTGAATTTGGCATGGATATCAGTTTGATTGTTGGTGTTGCTAAAGGGGAGGGGCGTAAGGTAGGTCTTGAGACGCTTATTTTTGCGGACGGACGGAAATCCCTCGAACTAGGCATTGACAGCGCAGCTTTGTTATTGGTGGCGCAAATCCGGGATGAGGCACATCGCTTTGCCATCACTGGCATGCGTGCAAAGCGGGCAAAAGCCAGAACAGTTTCTCAGTTAGAAGAGATTGAGGGTATCGGAGCGAAACGTCGTCAAAAATTACTCGCCCGTTTTGGGGGTTTGCGTGGCGTTTCTAATGCCACTATCGAAGAACTCTCCAGCGTGGAAGGGATATCAACTGCATTGGCAGAGCAAATCTATAGGCAACTCCATTGATTGCCCAGTTCACTCGCATTAGTTTATGCTTGAGCTATGCCTTTTAATTTACCCATTGCCTTGACCTGGTTGCGCGTTGCTGCAATTCCGCTTGTCGTCGCAGTGTTCTATTTGCCTGATAGCTGGCTTACTCCCTTTGATAAGAATCTCACAGCTACAGTCATTTTTATTTTTGCTGCAGTGACTGATTGGTTGGATGGGTTCTTGGCTCGCAAAATGAAGCAAGAGTCTGCATTTGGTCAATTCTTAGATCCTGTAGCAGACAAGTTAATTGTTGCTGCTGCATTATTGGTTCTCCTTAATATGGACCGTGTGCAGGTTTGGGTTGCCCTCATCATTATTGGACGTGAAATTACCATCTCCGCCTTGAGGGAGTGGATGGCACTCTTAGGCGCTGGGAAAAGTGTTGCTGTGCATATGGTCGGCAAGCTGAAGACCACGGCCCAACTTGTAGCAATCCCATTTTTATTGTTGAACGACACCATTTTTGGTTGGCTCAATTGCGCACAAGTTGGTACTTGGTTAATCTGGATTGCATCTTTTTTGACACTTTGGTCAATGTTTTATTACATGAAAAAGGCTTTGCCTCAGCTAGTTGAAAAAGCCGACTAATGTCCACAAACCCATGGCTGATAAGGGCTTGGTATAAACATCAGATCGGCTGATGGGTAGTCTTCTTCACGAATAATGCGCGCTCTCAAATTGTTTGCTAAACTGTTGCCCTGTTATGCGGGAATAGCTCAGCTGGTAGAGCGATACCTTGCCAAGGTATAGGTCGGGAGTTCGAACCTCCTTTCCCGCTCCAAGTTCGATGGGAAGCCCTAAAAAAGCTTCCCATTTTTGATTCAAGCATATGGCGCGTTGGCCGAGTGGTTAGGCAGGAGCCTGCAAAGCTTCGTACGGGGGTTCGATTCCCTCACGCGCCTCCAGTAATGTAGATTGATTACCAGGGCAAGAACATGATCCAACTTAAACGATTCCATCAATTTTCAATAGCCTTAGCGCTATCTATCTTGCTAGCAGCATGTGCATCTTCTGGCGACTCTCCAACAGGTACGCCAAGTGAAGTCCAAGAAATTCAATCGCAACTTTTAGGTGATATGCCATTGCCTGCGGCATCAAAAATTATTGGCTCTGATTCACTGATTATTGGTCGCGGCGATAACTGGGTAGGGCGCGTTGTTTTATCTGGTGTGCAAACGCCAACGGATATTTATGCATTCTTCCAAGCTGAATATCCAAGGGCTGGTTGGACCACTGTGAGTGCCGTGAAATCAAAAACCAGTATTTTGGTTTTCACTAAAGGTGATCGTACCTCAACCGTAGAATTAAATGAGGGTCCATTCACTGGTCCAAAGACAATCATTACTATTACCGCATCCCCGAAGAATGCAAATATAGTTGCGCCTAGTAAAAAATAAATCATAGAAAAAGATAGAGTGGCAAGAGTACTTTAGCCCCACTCTGCAATTGAAAAAGGCCTCGTATAGAGGCCTTTTGTTTCAGCAGTCTTGGGCTAGAGTCCGCCAGCTCTGATCAAGCCAACGGCTTGACCTTCAACAGCAAAGTTTGGTTGACGTCTGTCTACCAAGATATTTTTGAAGTCTGGATTCTCAGCTTGTAATTCAATCACCATACCATCCGCAGTTTTCTTTTGGTTCCAACGTTTTACTGTGACTTCATCATCTAAGCGCGCAACCACGATATCGCCGTTACGAACTTCGGAAGTTTTTCGTACTGCAAGATAGTCACCATCCAGAATGCCAGCATCGCGCATACTCATGCCAACCACCTTCAGTAAGTAATCGGCGCCTTTGCTGAACAAACTTGGATCAATTGGCACTTGTTTTTCAATGTGTTCAACAGCCATGATCGGTGAGCCTGCAGCAACACGACCAATGAGTGGCAGTGTGAGTTGCTGAAGCGCGCCAGAAGGTAATGACATCTGACGATATTTATTGGGATTGTGTGTCTGATTAAATCGTTGTGGAATACGAATGCCGCGGGACGTTCCCGGTGTCAGTTCGATATACCCTTTTTTTGCTAATGCGCGTAAGTGCTCTTCAGCAGCGTTGGCAGAAGCAAAGCCCAGTTGCGTTGCAATTTCAGCGCGAGTAGGGGGAGAGCCGCTTTCATCGATGGCCTTGGTAATCAATTCCAAAATCTCACTTTGACGTGAGGTGAGTTTAGGGAGGGCAGTCAGCTCCTCTGGAAAATCGACTGTATTTATGTCCATACTGGGATTGTATACAGCACTTTTTGAATATTCAAGTAATTTGGAGGCGGATAATGAAGGGATGAGCTCAAAATCCAGTATTTCTGAAAATACACCCCATCTTCTAGTTTTAGGTATGGGTGGCACCATTGCAGGTCTCGCCCCCAATCCAAAAGAAAGCCCCCTTCAATACGAAGCTGGCCAAGTCGGGGTTGACGCTTTAGTCGCGCAGGTCCAGTCAGTAGTGCCTGAGGGGGTTAAGCTGGTTTCTCGTCAGATGGCGAATGTCAATAGTCGCAATCTGACTGATGCGCACCTTACTAGCCTTGGGCTTGCTGTAAGAGAGGCCTTGCTAGACGCTGCTGTAAAGGGGGTTGTGATTACCCACGGCACCGATACGATTGAGGAAACGGGCTTATTTTTGCAGGCAAGCTGTGGAAAGTTAGCGCAGACTCAGTCTAAGAGGGTTATTTTGACTGGGGCCATGCTGCCGAGTAATGCACCTGGAGCTGATGGACCCTCTAATCTATTGGATGCCATGCGCTGGGCTTCCACGCCCATTGATAACTGTCCTGGTGGCATTTATGCGGTGATGGACGGGCGCGGGTGTATGGCAATGGATCTAGCTAAGCGCCACGCTACGGCTTTGAATGCGCCATTACAAAACGCCCCATCCAGTTCGGTAGGCTTAATTAACCCCTCGTGGTTATCTGGTGTGAAGGCCGTGCAGGCAGCTTGGAGTGAAGATTTACCTATTCCCGGGGAGGGTGAGTGGCCTTGGGTCGAGATTCTGACTAGTCATGCGGGTGCTCGCCCTGAAACCATTACACATTGGCTTAGTAGCGCCGTCCAGGGCTTTGTTCTTGCAGGTTCGGGGCATGGTGGTTTTCATGATGACTGGGCCAAACCTTTAGATCAGGCGATGGTTCAGGGTATTGCTTTGGTGAGAACTACTAGAACTGGCGCTGGCGCTACTTTGCCAAATATTCCTGAGTTAGACCCCCTTGGATGCCGAGCTTCAGGCACCTTAACCGCCCCTAGGGCCAGAATTGCACTTCAATTAGCTCTAAATGCGGCAAAACAGGCAAATAAAGCCGGTAAGCCCCTGACTTGGCAGGATTTTTTTGCTAGAATAGCGGACTTACCTGAAATTCGGTGAGGACTTAAAAGCTGTAAATATGTGTAGTTAGTTTTACCTACAATTTGTTACTACCTTGTCACACTGGCGCTAACTTTAAAACCATCGGAAGTTAGCAAGACGCCCAGGTGATTTTATCCTTAAGGAGTGTTAGATGCGTCATTATGAAATCGTCTTTATCGTCCACCCGGACCAAAGCGAGCAAGTGCCTGCGATGATCGATCGCTACAAAGCGACATTAGCTGCTGCTGGCGGCAAAATTCACCGCATGGAAGATTGGGGTCGTCGTCAGATGGCTTACATGATCGACAAACTTGCTAAAGCCCATTACGTTTGCATGAACATTGAGTGCGACCAGAAAACTCTGGACGAGCTCGAGCACGCATTCAAATTTAACGATGCTGTTTTGCGTCACCTCATCATCAAGACGAAGAAAGCTGAAACAGAGCCTTCCATCATGATGAAAGAAGTGCAACGTGAAGAAGCGCGCAAATCAGCTCAATCCGACGCTCCTGTAGTAGCGGCTTAAGTTAGAAATTTGAAGAGGAATACACAGACTAGAAAACGTATCAGAGTGACGGAGTGGCGTTGAATCATTTCACCCTAACTGCATTCTTGGTATCTAAAGACGCGATTCGATTTACACCAGCAGGAATACCGGTGATGCATTGCCAGCTAGAACATAGCGGCGAAGTAAACGAGGTAGGAGTAGCCAGGAAAATTCAGATGAGTGTTGAAGCCATAGCAATTGGCCCGATACAAAAGGGCTTAGAGCAAATGGATTTAGGGGCCGAGGCAGTGTTTGAAGGATTCTTAGCACCTAAGACTCTACGTAATCAAAGACTTGTTTTCCACATTACCCATATTCAATTGAAAAATTAAAGAGGAAATCATCATGGCGTTTGGAAAGAAACCCGATTTCAAAAAGAAACCAGCTCAGAACCCATTGTTCAAGCGTAAGCGTTATTGCCGTTTCACTGTTGCTGGCGTAGAGCAGATTGATTACAAAGACGTAGATACGTTGAAGGATTTTATTGGCGAAAACGCTAAGATCACTCCTGCACGTTTGACAGGCACAAAAGCTAAATATCAGCGTCAGTTAGACACTGCTATCAAGCGTGCTCGTTACTTGGCTTTGTTGCCATTCTCCGATCAACACAAGAAATAATTGGGAGCCCTCAATGCAAATCATTCTTTTAGAAAAAGTAATTAACCTGGGCAACCTCGGTGACATCGTTCGTGTTAAAGACGGTTACGCTCGTAATTTCCTAATCCCACAACGCAAAGCTCGTCGTGCAACTGAAACAGCCATCGCTGACTTTGCAGTACGTCGCGCTGAGTTGGAAAAGTTGGCTGCTGAGAAATTGGCTGCTGCTGAGGCGGTTGGCACAAAGCTCAAAGACTTGGTTCTCGAAATCGGTCAAAAAGCTGGTGTTGATGGTCGTTTGTTTGGTTCTGTAACAAACCATGACATCGCTGATGCTTTGAAAGCCAAAGGCTTTGCAATCGAAAAAGCTTCTGTACGCATGCCTACTGGCCCGTTGAAGATGGTTGGTGATCACCCTGTAGCGGTAGCAGTTCATACCGATGTAGTGGCTGACATCACTATCCGTGTAGTTGGCGAGCAAGCGTAAGTTTTAAATCTGTAATCTAGCCTCATGGCTGAATCCCGCTCACGCTCTCTTATGCCAAGTCCTGGCATGATGGGTTCTGGGGATGCAGCCTTGCAGGCTTTAAAAGTACCGCCGCATTCTGTAGAAGCCGAGCAATCTTTGCTCGGCGGTCTATTGATCGACAATACAGCCTGGGATCGCCTAGGTGGTGTATTAACTGATAAAGATTTCTATCGTCCTGAACATGCTCTGATCTATAAGGTCATTCAGCGTTTAGTTGGCGACAATCATCCCGCTGACGTCATTACTGTTCATGAGGCTGTTAAGTCCGAGCAGGGTGGTGACTTAGTTGGTATTGATTACCTCAATTCATTAGCGCAAAGCACTCCAAGTGCAGCCAACATCAAAGGCTATGCCGATATTGTTCGTGATCGTAGCATTCTGCGTCGCCTCATCGAAGTATCTGACAACATTGTGAACTCTGCATTTGTTCCAGAGGGCCGTTCAGTCAGAACGCTCTTGGATGAAGCGGAGTCACGTATTCTACAAATTGGTGAAGAGGGTAGTCGCAAAGCTGACTATCTCGAGATCGAACCATTACTTAAAACCGTTGTTGCCCGAATTGACGAGTTATATAACCGTCAAGGTGGCAGTGATATCACTGGTATTGCAACTGGATTCATTGATCTAGATAAACAAACTAGCGGTCTGCAAAAAGGTGACTTGGTGATTGTTGCTGGTAGACCTTCAATGGGTAAAGCGCAACCGCTGGATGCCAAAGTAAAAACAGTTGATGGCTGGAAGTTGATGGGTGACTTGCGGTTTGGCGATCGCCTTGCCTCTGTAGATGGCCAGCATTCCATGGTGACCGGCATCTATCCGCAAGGCATTAAGCAGATTTATAAAGTCACCTTCTCTGATGGTCGTGAGGCTGAGTGTTGCGATGAACATCTCTGGCGGGTGATGTACCGCGACTGGGATGATCCTAAAGTTATTAGTACTGCGCGTTTAATTGAAATGCTTTCTTGTGTTCGCTACCAGAATCGTCTGTGGATAGATCCTGTTTCAGGTGATTTTGGTCATTCAAATACATTACTAATAAATCCTTGGGTGCTAGGTGCATTACTTGGTGACGGAACTTTAGCTCTCTCTCATAAAAGTGTTTCATTCTCCACCAAATCTCCTGAGCTAATTGAGCGCATGAATGCTCTAGCTGGATATGAGATGGAGTTAGTTCATGCCAACGCATATGACTGGAGATTGGTCTCCAAAACCAGAATTGCGGCTAATGGCCAACGTCAATCTGTGCCAACCAATTATTTCCGCTCTGCCTTGCAGGATTTGGGTGTTCTAGGCTGCAGAAGTTTTGATAAATATATCCCCGCTACCTACCTTGAGGCCAATAAAAATTCTCGTCTCGCACTGTTTCAGGGTTTGATGGACACTGATGGCTGGATTGAGAAGTGGGGCTCTATTCGTTTTTGTACTGCAAGTAAACAGTTATCAGAAGATGTTGCCACTTTGGCTAGATCATTAGGCGGCTTTTGCTCAATCGCACAAAAACAGTCAAGCTACACTTACAAAGGCGAGCAGAAGCAGGGTCGTTTGGCCTACGTCTTAAATATGAGTTTTGGCCCAGGCTTTCAAGCATTTACTTTGCCTGAAAAGAAAGAAAGACTCAGAGCGAGCTGGGATCGCCAACGCAGACTGTCATTTAAGAGTATCGAGCCATCCAGAGTGACTGAGGCGCAATGTATCTCCGTTAGTCACCCAGATAGAACCTATATAACTAATGATTACGTAGTAACCCACAACACTGCATTTGCGCTTAATATCGCCGAGAACGTCGCATTGGCTGAAGGTTTGCCGGTCGTTGTTTTCTCAATGGAGATGTCGGGTGAGCAATTGGCGGCCCGTTTATTAGGTTCAGTAGGGCGCGTTGATCAAGGTCGTATGCGTACCGGCAAGCTACAGGATGACGAGTGGCCACGTGTCACGGATGCGATTGCTCGTCTAAGTAATACCCAAATTTTGATTGATGAGACTGGCGCTCTTTCCAGTTTGGAGTTGCGTGCACGTGCACGTCGTATTGCTCGTAACTTTGGCGGAACACTTGGCCTCGTTGTGATTGATTACCTGCAGTTGATGAGTGGCTCTGGTTCTGAGAACCGTGCAACAGAGATCTCTGAGATCTCGCGCTCACTCAAGTCACTCGCAAAAGAATTACAGTGTCCAGTAGTTGCTTTGTCGCAGTTAAACCGTGGCCTAGAGCAGCGCCCTAATAAGCGCCCCATCATGTCTGATTTGCGGGAGTCGGGCGCGATCGAGCAAGATGCTGACTTAATTATGTTCATCTATCGTGATGAGGTGTATCACCCAGATACAACCCAAGATAAGGGCATGGCGGAGATCATCATTGGCAAGCAACGTAATGGACCAATTGGTACTGTGCGCTTGAGCTGGCAAGGTCCATATACCAAGTTCGACAACTTGGCGATGGGATCAGTAGGTTACTCCTCTGGTGGATACGAGCCGTTCTAATTCAAAGAAAGAAGTAAAAGCTTTAATAGTTAAGGCGTCAATCTTCTAGCCTCAGTAAATCTGGCCGCCCAGTAAGGTGAAGAAATATACTCTAGACGCACAGTCCCGCCTGCGCTTGGGGCATGCACAAATCTACCCTGACCTACATAGATGCCTGCGTGTGAATACTTTGCGCCAGTCGTATTAAAGAAGACAAGATCACCAGGTGCAGGCGGACCACTGTCTACGCTTTGGCCACGATTACTCATCTCTTGAATAGTCCTTGGTAACTTGATGTTCGCAGACTTGTTGTAGACATAAGCAATTAATCCACTGCAATCAAACCCCCCATTAGGATTATTGCCGCCATAGCGATAGGGTACGCCGACCAAACCCACTGCAGCAATCGAGATATCTTCGGTACCTACGCTAGTATCTTGTTTGAATTGGGTAAGCTTAGCTGCACTATTTTTTGAGCCAAAACTGCTACACCCCGTAAGCAAGAGAAGGGCGCAAATAAAAATGCCGCACCCCATCAGAGTGCGGCATGAGACAGTTTGCTTAGAGTGCGTCAGCAGCATGATCCGCAAGACGTGAGCGCTCACCGCGAGCCAGAGTCACATGCCCACCATGACGCCAGCCTTTGAAGCGATCAACCACATAAGTTAGACCTGAAGAACCTTCGGTTAAGTAAGGTGTATCAATTTGAGCAATATTACCTAAACAAATAATCTTGGTTCCTGGGCCTGCACGAGTAACCAAGGTTTTCATTTGCTTTGGAGTTAAATTTTGCGCTTCATCAATAATCACAAATTTACTGACAAAAGTTCTGCCGCGCATGAAGTTCATGCTCTTCACTTTAATGCGTGAACGAATCAATTCCTGGGTTGCAGCGCGACCCCATTCACCAGCGCTACCGTCTTCGTTGCGTTGAAGCACCTCAAGGTTGTCATCAAATGCACCCATCCAAGGCTGCATCTTCTCTTCTTCGGTGCCTGGTAAAAAGCCAATATCCTCACCTACAGGAACAGTAGCTCGGGTAATAATGATCTCGTTGTAGCGCTTACTATCCAACACTTGCTCCAAGCCGGCAGCTAAGGCCAGCAGAGTTTTACCAGTGCCCGCTTGCCCCAGTAATGTGATGAAATCCACATCCGGGTTCATGAGTAGATTCATGGCAAAGTTCTGCTCGCGATTACGTGCTGTCACACTCCATACATTATTTTTCTGATGAGAGAAGTCCCTCAGGGTTTGAAGTAGGGCAGTCTTGCCATTGATCTCTTTAACTTGAGCATAGAACGGTGTTGATCCATCTGGATTTTCTTGATAGACAAATTCATTTACTAACATGCTGGGGACTGAGGGGCCGGTGACACGATAAAACATCGTTCCTGATTTGCCGTCCGCCCAGCTCTCCATATCTTTGCCGTGCTTTGGCCAAAAGTCTGCAGGTAATGCCATGACTCCGGAATACATTAAGTCACGATCTTCTAAGACCTGGTCATTAAAATAGTCTTCAGCAGGCAGGCCTAAGGCACGAGCCTTAATGCGCATATTGATATCTTTCGATACCAGAACAACTTCTTGACCTTTACGTGTCTTTTGTAGCTCACTGACCACTGCCAAGATGAGGTTGTCGCCCTTACCTTCAGGTAAGCCCTCTGGTAGCGCTTGGGTAGTCAGTTTTGTCTGGAAAAAGAGTCGACCAGACACATCTTGATTGCCAAGCTTGTTCAGGGGGATACCTTCATCTAATGTGCCGCTAGTACCTGCTACTAATTGATCTAAGGAGCGACTGACTGTGCGGGCGTTACGAGCAACCTCCGTCATACCTTTCTTATGATTGTCCAATTCCTCAAGAGTAGTCATTGGTAAGAAGAGATCATGTTCAGAGAAGCGAAACAGAGAGCTTGGATCATGCATCAATACATTGGTATCCAAGACAAATAGACTCGGAGGACCAGTACGAATAATCCGCTTTGGTTTTTCTGGAACATTCGCTATTTTGTTATCACTGCGCACACTGCGCACAACTACTGGGTTGTGATCACTTTTAATTTTCTCAAGCGCTATTTCAGCAGCAGATAGATCTTCCTCTACATCTGTTGCCCAATCTGGAGTATGGCGATCCATCACAACAGTTTTTGCTGGTGCAGGACGTTTCTTTAAATTCGGGGTGTCCTTGCCACTAATTTTTACTTGGTCAGCAATTTGAGTTGGGATTGGGGGCAATGGCATGCAGACTCTCCTAAAAGAAAAAACCGTCAAGCGGATTGCATTGACGGTTTATAACGAAACTGAGTGTAAAACGATCTGTAAAACGGCGGGGGTTGTTTACCGAGCCTGCTCTTAAGTGTTCAGGCTGTTGAGTCAAACGGATTGTGAGACTTTCCCGTCGTTTACGGTGCATAAGAACTACTTTACCCCAAATTTTGGGCTTTGCAAGTGCCCCAGATTAAATTAATTGAAAAATTATTTAGTTGCTTGGGCTGCTTGTAATACCTCTGTCACATGTCCGGGAACCTTAAGGCCACGCCACTCTTTTACTAGCTTGCCTGAAGAGTCAAAGAGGAAGGTGCTGCGTTCTACGCCGCGAACTTGTTTGCCATACATATTCTTCATTTTCATGACGCCAAATAACTGGCATAAGGTTTCTTCGGTATCGGCAACGAGTTCGAATGGTAATTCCAGTTTGCTTCGGAAGTTGTCGTGAGACTTGATGCTATCCCGAGATACGCCAACGATCAAGGTATTGGCTTTGGTGAAGGCATCAATGTTATCCCGAAATTCACCAGATTCCGCAGTGCAACCTGGAGTCATATCTTTTGGGTAAAAGTAGACAACCAGTTTTTTGCCTTTGGCTGAGTCTGGGGTAAAGGTCAATCCTGATGTTGCTGGGATTGCACATTGGGGCATTGGTTTACCAATTTCTACTGTCATGATAGGACTCTCTTATTTAACTTGATGTATTACGTATTCTGAGCTTACTTATACCGTTTGCAAAATGAGCTCGCCACTTCTATTGGGTATTTCCCCCCAAGTCACTGGCTGTACCGCTATTTTATCTAGTTGCTTAGTAGCTGCCCAAGATTGATGAAGTTCGCCCATGGTAACGAGATCATGCCCTTGATTTAACCAGCCTGCTAGTAGTTGCTCAAAGGCGGGTAGAAGCTTCTGACCTTCAAGCTCTGCATGCAGAGTGAACACTTGATCATTCGGATTGCTTTGGGTGATTTTTAGGAGCTTCTTTACAGCACCAAATTCATCAGCATCATCTATTCCAATCAACTCATCAAAAGTCGGTAAGGTAGTTGGATATTGAATATGTTTTGCTTTGCCAGAAGGTAGGTCAAAACGATATGGCATTAAGTTAGGCTCAGCCCTGCCATCGGAAGAGTATTGAATGCCCCATTGGTCGAGTTGCTCAAAAGCAGCCTCATTCATTTGCCAGCCAGCCGCACCATAAGTGACTGGTGGGTGGCCAAGTATTTCTACAAAACGATCCCAACTTTTTTGCATCTGCGCTTTGGTCCACTGAGCGTCGCGATTGCGCACAGCATCTTGCCAAGCAACGTGATCCCAAGTATGGATGCCAGTCTCATGACCAGCTGTATCTATGGCGCGCATTTCAGTAGCGGCTTGTTTGCCAATATCGGGACCAGGAAGCAGGACTCCGTATAGCAAAGTCTTAATGCCGTAGTGTTCAACGACGGAAGTGCGACTCACTTTTTTTAGAAAGCCTGGCTTGAAGACTCGCTTGAGCGCCCAGCCAGTGTGGTCGGGGCCGAGGCTAAATAGGAAGGTGGCTTTCAGGTCAAAGCGTTCAAGCGTCCGCCCTAGGTTGGGGACACCTTCTTTGGTCCCGCGCAGAGTATCAACATCTACTTTGAGTGCAATCTTAGCCATGAAGCCTTAAACGTACTTTCGCTTATTCTTTATCAACTAAATGACGTGCGTTTTCAACGTCATGTCGATAGGCTTCAAAAATATTCTTCAGCGCATCGCTCATATTGATAATTGGCTTCCAGCCCAATTCAGTCATCGTGTTGTCAATTGCAGGGACACGGTTCTGGACATCCTGATAGCCTTCACCGTAGTAAGCGCCGGAAGTGGTTTCTACTATCTTCACCTCATTTGCTGTCTTTGCGTATTCAGGAATACTACGAGCGATATCGAGCATCTGATTGGCGAGTTCACGAATAGAGTGGTTGTTCTTTGGATTACCGATGTTGTAGATCTTGCCGTTCGCAATACCATCTTTGTTGTCGATGATGCGCATTAAGGCGTCGATACCATCATCAACATAAGTAAAGGCACGTTTTTGCGCACCACCATCAACTACATTGATGGGCTCGCCGCGAACGATATGACCCAAGAACTGAGTAACAACACGGGAAGAGCCTTCTTTTGGTGTGTAGATGCTATCTAGTCCTGGGCCAATCCAGTTAAATGGGCGAAAGAGGGTGAAGCGCAAACCTTCCATGCCGTAACCCCAGATCACGCGATCCATTAATTGTTTAGAGCAAGCATAGATCCAGCGTGGTTTGTTGATTGGGCCATAAACCATGTTTGACTTCGCGGGATCAAACTCACCATCTTCACACATGCCATAGACTTCAGATGTAGATGGAAAAACCAAATGCTTTTTGTATTTAACTGCCGAGCGCACGATTGGTAAATTGGCTTCGAAGTCGAGCTCAAATACTTTTAATGGTTGCTGAACATAAGTTGCTGGTGTTGCAATGGCTACTAAGGGCAAGATGACATCGCATTTACGGATGTGATATTCAACCCATTCTTTATTGATGGTGATGTCACCCTCAAAAAAGTGCATGCGAGGATGGTTTACTAAATCACCAAGGCGATCGTTCTGCATATCCATGCCATAGACATGCCAATCGGTTGTCTCCAGGATGCGCTTTGAAAGGTGATGGCCAATAAAGCCGTTTACGCCAAGAATGAGTACTTTTTTCATCTTTACTGCCTCGTTTTTTAATCTAAAGAGTGCTACTGGTAATTAGTTAGCTATTTGCTGGGAACCAGTCCAGTATCGCTACCGCTTTTTGGTCCCCACAAACGCCGAATACCTGATTATCAACCACTTGGATGCCGGGAGCCTGAAGATCTAGCTGGCTCGGAAATGGGCCCTCTAGGCTGGTCCGAGCCACAATTCTGCGCTGACCTTGCCAGTCTGTAAAAGCGCCTGGATAAGGGGGTGCAACGGCTCTGACGAGGTTATGAACCTGCTGAGCAGTCTGATGCCACAGAATTTGCCCATCGGCAGGCTTGCGGCCCCCAAAATAGCTTCCCTGAGCCAGATTATTGGGTTTTCTAGGGATGCGGCCTTGAATAAGCTCGGGTAGAGCCTGGTTGATTACCGTGATGGCTGCCCGGCTGACTTTGCCAAAGACATCGGTGGCAGTTTCGTTGGGCCCAATCGAAACGGCTGACTGTCCCACAATGTCACCCGCATCCGGCTTAACTTCCATCATGTGCAATGTTGCGCCTGTTTCTGTTGCACCCTGCAAGATAGCCCAATTAACAGGTGCCCGCCCACGGAACTTTGGCAGCAATGAGCCGTGCATATTCAAGGCACCAATCTTGGCGCAGGCCAAGAGTTCTGCCGGAATCATGTGGCGGTAGTAAAAGGAAAAAAGGTAATCAGGTGTTAGTTTTTGAAGTTGCGGTATGAGCTCCATCAGCTGATTCGCATTTGGAGTGATGTAAGGAATCTTTTGATCATCACACAGTTTCGCAACGCTTCCAAACCAGACATTCTCATGAGGATCATCTTGATGGGTAATCACTAGATCAACCTGAATGCCTGCACCTAGCAATGCCTTAAGGCAGTTAACGCCAACATCATGATAAGCAAAGACGACTGCGTGCAATTATTTTTTCTCTAAGACAGTTTGCACAACATAGCGTGGACGCTCGCGAACTTGTTGGTAGATGCGGCCGATGTACTCACCGAGTAGACCAAGACCAAATAGCATCACGCCAATCAGGAAGAAGGTGAGAGCGAAGAGGGTGAACACCCCTTCAACCTCCGCGCCCAGCACAAACCGGCGAACCAGAAGGTAGATAAACAGACTGCCCGCAGCCATTGCCAGCAACATGCCCAGGATCGAGAAAATCTGCAAAGGCATGACGGAAAAGCCGGTCACTAAGTCAAAGTTCAAACGAATGAGTTGATAGAGGCTGTATTTTGACTCACCAGCAAAACGCTCTTCATGTTTGACGGTAATTTCAGTTGGGTTGGATGCGAATGTATAAGCCAGTGCCGGAATAAAGGTGTTGCTTTCATCGCACTGACGTACGAGATCAACAATACGTCGGCTATAGCCACGCAGCATGCATCCTTGATCAGTCATCGTAATACGAGTAATTTTTTGGCGCAAATGATTCATTGCACGTGAAGCAAATTTTCTGAAGAAGCTATCGCGACGATTGGCGCGAATAGTGCCAACGTAGTCATGACCTTTTAGTAATTCATTTACCAATGCATCGATTTCTTCCGGGGGATTCTGCAAGTCAGCATCGAGGGTGATGATGTATTCGCCGCGGGAGTATTCAAAGCCAGCCATGATCGCCATGTGCTGACCAAAGTTGCTATGAAATAACACCGCACGTGTGACATCTGGGCGCAGCTCAACTTGCTTAGCCAGGATACCGGCGGAGCGATCTTTACTGCCATCATTCACAAACACCACTTCATAAGCAATGTTGCGCTTATTAGCCATGACATCTAGCGCAGGATATAAGCGATCAAAGAGGGCTTGTAGGCCATCTTCCTCGTTGTAAACGGGAATGACAATGCTGAGTGTCGGATTGCAGGCTTGGGTAGCTAAATTTGCAGTCATGCTGCAATTTTGCCTGATTCCGCTCTCGGTATTAGTTTTTACGATGTTTCTTCAGAATTCCAGTCAAACCCTTGGCTATACGGCCAATATCTTCATCTGCCATCCCTGGAAAAAGGGGGAGGGTCAAAATGGAGCGACCAATACGCTTTGCTATGGGAGTGACTTCAGCTTGGTACCCCAGCTTTTGGTAAAGCGTGAACCCTGTAATCAACGGGTAATGGACGCCGGTACCAATACCCAACTCTTTAAGTTCAAGCATCACCTGCGCACGATCTACGTTCAATTGCTCAAGCGGCAGTACAACTTGGAACATATGCCAGTTGCTATCAGTGAAGTTTTCTACTGGTAACTCTAAATTGAGATTACCTAGGTCCGCTGATTTCATTTCATGGCGAATGGCATCGAAATACTGTTTAGCCAAAGCACTTCTACGCGCTTGAAATGCTGGTAATTGTTTAAGTTGATACAGGCCGATAACTGCATTCACGTCAGTCAAATTATCTTTGCCACCTAGTACATCAACATCCATACCATCCATACCTTGGCGTGTGAGACCTTGAAGACGAAACTTCTCTGCAAGCCTTGCTTCGTCAGCATTGTTAAGAACAAGACAGCCGCCCTCAACAGTTGATAAATTTTTATTGGCCTGAAAGCTAAAGCTCACGAGATCACCCATGCTGCCAATTTTTTGACCCTTCCACTGCGACCCAAAAGCTTGCGCTGCATCTTCAATCACGCGTAATTGATATTGCTTAGCCAGGCCATAGAGTTGATCCATATTGATAGGCAACCCAGCCAAATAAACGGGCATGATGGCCCGCGTCTTTGGTGTAATTGCTGCAGCCACTTTATTTAAGTCAATATTGCGTGTAACGGGATCGATATCGACAAATACGGGTGTTGCACCCACGCTCAGAATCACATTCGAAGTGGCTACCCAAGAAATAGGGGTAGTGATGACTTCATCCCCAGCTCCAATACCGGCTACCTGCAAAGCGATTTTCATAGTGGCGGTGCCATTGGCAAAGCAACGCACAGGTCGACCGCCGAAATAGTCGCTTAAGGTCGCTTCAAACTCCGCTAGCTTCGGACCTGAGGTAACCCAACCAGAACGTAAAACCTCGGCAACTGCATCAATCGTTTCTTGATTAAAGTGTGGGCGCGTAAATGGGATGAAGGGAAGGGTATTTTCAGTAGTGGACATGACGAACCTTAAAAACTTATTGTGCGGAGCTGCTTTGTAAATCCGGATGTTTAACAATGACGCGCCGAGAATCTCTACCCACTTCTTGCACTGGTACATTGAGTTTCTGCAGCTCGATATATTGCTCTGGAACCATCAATGCATAAGCCGTCTGATCTTTTTTCCAGCGTTCGATAAAAGCAGCAAAGGTGGGGATCCACAACTCAGGCTCTTGCTTAACGCCAAATTCCAATTCATCCGGAGACTCCACCATGATCATCGTTCTGCCGAGATAGAAGGGTACTGTGTGGTCTAGGATTCTGATGGAGTAAAAATTCACTTTTTCAGGAATGCCGGCTTTCACTTTTTCCACTAAGTCGATGCCGGATACTGCGCGACCTAAAGTTTCGTGGCCCGTACCCGCAATGATTGCGCAGAGAAAAAATCCTACTGCAAAACTAGTGATGCTACTTAGGCCATTACGTTTACTTTGTATAAATGACAGGAGGCTAAATGTAATTAATGCAATCAGCGCTGCAACTATCCAATAAGTATATTGAGCATAAGATTCAATTTCATCCGGTCTTGCTTGCTTACTCACTTCGCCTAAGAAGAAAAATCCAAGGCCACCTAAGATGGCAAAGAAGAGGGCTTGTAATTTCCAGGGTAGGCCCAGTTCATTACCAAGGCTCAGATTGCGATCTACGGAATGGCCAACAAGCATTGCCAGCGCCGGAAAGACTGGGATGATGTAGCCAGGCAATTTTGATTGAGAGATACTAAAAAATCCCATGATCACGGCAAACCAGCAGGTGAGTAACCATCCGCTAGAAAACTCACGATTACGCTCTTGCCAAGCCTGAGTAAGAGCTCCGGGAATTTGTGCAATCCATGGCAAAAAGCCAATTATTAACAGTGGTATGAAGTAATAAACTGGACCAGTGCGGCTGTGGGCTGTTTGTGTAAAACGTTGTAAGTGTTCGTGAATAAAGAAGAACTCCAAAAATTCTGGATTGCGTTGCGCCACCAGAACAAACCAAGGTGCAGTAATGACTAAAAATAAAATCGAGCCACTAATGATGTGTAGTCGCTTCCAGATCTTCCAGTCCCACGCAGTAATCGAATAAACAGCAAATACCATTCCGGGGATGGCGACTCCAATCACACCCTTGGATAGCGTTGCTAAGGCCATAAAGGCCCAGCAGGCCCACATCCACCTCCTGGTATCGCTCGAGTTTTGGGAGCTTTGTGCCAATAAAAGACTGCAGAGTGCAGCGACTAAAAATGCTGACAATCCCATATCGAGTGAGTTGATATGTCCACCAATCACCCACATTGGGCTCGAAGCTAAAGCGATTGCAGCTAACCAGCCTGCTCGTGGACTGTAGATACGTGCGCCAGTAAATCCGATAAACACAATCGTTAGAAATCCAGTGAGCGCAGTCCATAAGCGCGCTTGCCAATCACCAATGCCAAATATATTGAAGGCGGTAGCGGTGGCCCAAATTTGTAAAGGGGGTTTTTCAAAATACTTATACCCGTTGTAGCGAGGTGTGACCCAATCTCCAGTGACGAGCATCTCACGAGCAATCTCGGCATAACGTCCTTCATCTGACGGAATGAGGTGACGATAATTTAAGGTGCCAAACCACAGCAAGGCATAGATCAAAACCAAAATCAGAATACTTACCGGTTTGAGGGTGCTTGACTGCCGAATTGGGTCAAACTGCATTAGGCGGCCTCCACAATCAGAGCAAGAAGGACTTGGCGACCTTCGCCAACAAGGATGTTGTAAGTGCGACAAGCGGCCTGAGAATCCATCACCTCAAAACCAAGCTTGGCTTCAATCAAGGTTTTTAAAAGTTCAGGCCTTGGGAAGCGCTGCCGTTTACCAGTGCCAATAATGATTAATTCAGGCTTAAGGGAGGCCATTTGAGTGAAATCTGCTGAACTCAGCTCTTCAAAGGACTTGATTGCCCATTCCAGGATTTCACCATCAGAACTCAGCAAAACCGCGTGACTATAGGGGATCTTATTGATCTCGATGTAGCCATCGCCGTAACCGGTGATCGTATTGGCTCCGGAATGGGGGTCAGATTGAAGCTTCACATGGACTCTCTGTCATAATTGTGGTGATTATAGCTAGCTGTTTTTTCCTAGATTTCAAGAACTTATCCTTTAATTCATTGTGAAACCGATCCTAAAGTCCGAAAAACTCAATCACGTCTGTTATGACATTCGTGGACCCGTGCTGGAGCTCGCTCAGCGCATGGAAGAAGAGGGTCACAAAATCATCAAACTCAACATCGGCAACGTGGGTGTTTTTGGGTTTGATCCTCCAGAAGAGATTCAGTTGGACATGATCCGTAATTTGGGTAATGCCTCAGCGTACTCTGATTCCAAGGGAATTTTTGCGGCTCGTAAGGCCATCATGCAATATTGCCAGGAAAAAGGCATTCAGGGCGTTACTTTGGATGACATCTATACCGGTAATGGGGTTTCTGAATTAATCGTTCTTGCAATGAATGCATTGCTCAATAACGGTGATGAAGTCCTGGTGCCGGCACCTGACTACCCATTATGGACAGCTGCTGTCAGCTTGTCTGGTGGCACCCCAGTACATTATTTATGTGATGAGTCGAAAGAGTGGGCCCCGGATCTAGCGGATTTACGTAAAAAAATTACGCCCCGCACTAAAGCGATTGTGGTGATTAATCCCAACAATCCAACAGGCGCCATTTATGCCAAAGAAGTACTGACAGAGTTAACCTCTATCGCCCGTGAACATGGCTTGATTCTGTTTGCCGACGAGATTTACGACAAGATGTTGTACGACAAAGAGAAGCATGTCTCATTGGCGTCCTTATCTACTGATGTAGTGACAATTACTTTTAATGGTTTATCCAAAAACTATCGCTCTTGCGGCTACCGTGCTGGCTGGATGGTGGTGTCTGGAGATAAAGAGATGATTCGTGATTACATCGAAGGCCTCAATATGTTGTCCTCTATGCGCCTGTGCGCCAACGTACCAGGTCAGTATGCTATTCAGACAGCTTTGGGTGGCTATCAAAGCATCAATGATTTGGTCAACGAAGGCGGGCGTTTAGCCAAGCAGCGCGATCTCGCCTGGAAACTCATTACCGAAATTCCGGGTGTGACTTGTGTCAAGCCAAAGTCTGCTTTGTATTTATTCCCAAAACTCGATTCTGAAATGTATCCAATTGAAGATGATCAGCAATTTGTAGCTGATCTTCTGAAAGAAGAAAAAGTATTGCTGGTGCAAGGCACTGGTTTTAATTGGGTCAAGTCAGATCACTTCCGTGTAGTGTTCTTACCTCATGAGGATGTGCTGAAGGAGGCCATTGGCCGTCTGGCACGCTTCTTGGAGCGTTATCGTCAAAAACATAGTCGCAAGGTAACTAATTCGACTAATTCAACAGCAACAAAGGCATCATGAAACCGATTCAAGTAGGTCTATTAGGTATTGGCACTGTAGGTGGTGGTGTATTTACTGTTCTCGAACGTAACCAAGATGAGATTACCCGTCGTGCTGGTCGTGGCATTCGTATTAACACTGTTGCCGACCTTAATGTAGAGCGTGCTAAGGAGTTAGTCAAAGATCGCGCTCAAGTTGTGAGTGATGCTCGTGCCGTTATTAACAATCCTGAAATTGATATCGTTGTTGAGTTGATTGGTGGTTATGGTATTGCTAAGGACTTAGTGCTTGAGGCAATCGCAGCTGGCAAGCATGTGGTTACAGCCAATAAGGCTTTGATCGCGGTGCATGGCAATGAGATTTTTAAAGCTGCCCACGAAAAGGGCGTGATGGTTGCGTTTGAAGCTGCCGTTGCTGGCGGTATTCCAATTATCAAAGCGCTTCGTGAAGGTTTGACTGCGAACCGCATTGAGTGGATTGCTGGCATCATCAACGGCACAACCAATTTCATTCTTTCTGAGATGCGTGACAAAGGCTTAGACTTTGCGACTGTCTTGAAAGAAGCGCAGCGTTTGGGCTACGCAGAGGCAGATCCGACGTTTGATATTGAAGGTGTAGATGCTGCCCATAAGGCCACCATCATGAGTGCAATTGCGTTTGGTATTCCCATGCAATTTGAGAAAGCGCACGTTGAGGGTATTACCAAGTTAGATGCCATCGATATTCAATATGCTGAGCAGTTAGGCTATCGCATTAAGTTACTTGGGATTGCGAAAAAGACAACTACTGGCGTTGAGTTGCGCGTGCACCCAACCTTAATTCCAACGAAGCGTCTCATTGCAAACGTTGAAGGCGCCATGAATGCTGTTCAGGTATTCGGGGACGCTGTTGGTACTACGCTTTACTACGGTAAGGGTGCAGGCTCAGAGCCAACCGCTTCTGCTGTGATTGCAGACTTAGTGGATATCACGCGTTTATTGGGTGCAAGCCCAGAGAGTCGCGTCCCTTATTTGGCGTTTCAGCCGGATGCAGTTCGCGATATTGCCGTATTGCCAATGGGTGAAATTACCACGAGCTATTACTTGCGTTTGCGCGTAGCAGATCAAGCCGGTGTATTGGCTGACATTACCAAGATCTTGGCGGCTCATAGCATCTCTATTGATGCCCTCTTGCAAAAAGAAGCCGATGAAGGTGAAAGCCAAACTGATTTGGTTGCACTGACTCACGAGACTAAAGAAAAGCACATGCTGGCAGCGATACAGGAAATTCAGAATCTGAAAACTGTTGCCGGTGAAGTGGTGAAGATCCGTTTAGAAAATCTGTCCTAATACAAATCATGCGTTACCAATCCACCCGGGGTAATAGCCCACAGCAATCCTTTTTAGAAATTCTGCTTGGCGGATTAGCGCCAGATGGTGGCCTGTATCTTCCGACAGAGTACCCGCAAGTTACTAAAGCGCAGTTAGATGCTTGGCGTGGTATGCCCTATGCCGATCTCGCTTATGAGGTCTTAAGTCTTTATTGCGACGACATTCCTGAGGCAGATCTACGTGCTCTATTGCGTAAGACCTATACAGAGCAGGTCTACTGTAATGGGCGCGCTGAAGACAATGCCAAAGATATCACTCCACTGCATTGGTTGGGTGAGGAACAGGGCGCACGTATTGGTTTACTTAGTCTATCCAATGGGCCCACATTGGCATTTAAAGATATGGCGATGCAGTTGCTCGGAAACCTCTTTGAATACGCCTTAAAAAAGAATGGTCAAAAACTCAATATTTTGGGCGCGACATCCGGAGATACTGGAAGTGCTGCTGAATACGCAATGCGCGGCAAAGAGGGTGTAAAAGTATTTATGCTTTCACCACGTGGCAAGATGAGCTCATTCCAGTCTGCCCAAATGTATTCTCTGCAAGATCCTAATATCTTTAATTTAGCAGTTGCTGGCGTATTTGACGATTGCCAAGATATTGTTAAAGCAGTGAGTAATGATCATAGCTTTAAAGCGAACCACCAAATTGGTACGGTTAACTCCATTAACTGGGGTCGTGTAGTTGCTCAGGTGGTGTATTACTTCCAAGGCTATTTACTGGCCACAAAATCGAGCGATGAAAAAGTGTCATTCACTGTGCCATCAGGGAACTTTGGCAATATCTGTGCTGGTCATATTGCCCGCATGATGGGTTTGCCAATCGCCCATCTGATTGCGGCTACCAATGAGAATGATGTTCTCGATGAGTTCTTCCGCACCGGTGTCTATCGGGCACGTAAGTCTGCTGAAACTTTGCACACCTCTAGCCCGTCTATGGATATCTCTAAGGCGAGCAACTTTGAGCGCTTTGTATTTGATTTTATGGGTAAGGATGGCAAGGCCACTGCGGCTATGTTCAAACAAGTCGATCAAGCTGGTGGCTTTGATATTTCTAAAGATGCCGTCTTTAAAGACATTGCACATTATGGATTTCAATCTGGCCGCAGCACCCATGAAAATCGTCTAGAAACGATTCGCAATATTGACGCGCAGTATGGTGTGATGATTGATACGCATACGGCGGATGGTGTGAAGGTTGCGCGCGAACATTTGCAGGCAGGCATTCCGATGATTGTTTTGGAAACTGCTTTACCTATTAAGTTTGAAGAAACGATTGAGGTTGCATTAGGGCGTCCAGCAGAATGTCCAGCAGCATTCAAGGACATCAAATCAAAGCCACAGCGCGTTGAAAATATCGACGCAGACGTCAATCAAGTTAAAAACTTCATTACTGCTCACACCAACTAACTCAGAAATAAATTGCCATGACTAAGCCTCCGATGTTGACTGCTCAGCAGGCTTTAGATCACCTGCTTTCTCACGCAAAGCCCGTGCACGAAACTGAAACACTTGCGATGCAGGCTGCTTTAGGCCGTGTGCTTGCAGAAAGTGTGAGCAGCCTTGTAGATGTACCTCCACTCGATAACACCTCAATGGATGGTTATGCGGTGCGAACAAGGGATACCAGTACTCCGGGCCAAATACTCGCGATTGCACAACGTATTCCGGCGGGATCCATGGGAACTGAGCTCAAGCCAGGCACTGCTGCCAGAATCTTCACGGGTGCGCCAGTCCCCCCAGGTGCTGATGCCGTTGTAATGCAAGAAGACTGCTCGACCCCAGAGGGGGCAAGCGATCAAGTGCAGGTTGATATCGCACCAACATCAGGTCAATGGATTCGTCGTAGAGGTGAGGATCTGACTGCGGGTAAAACAGCTCTTACAGCGGGTACTTTTCTGCGGCCGCAAGAGCTTGGAGTTGCTGCCTCTGCTGGCTTAACGCATTTGACTGTAAGACGTAAAGTGAGGGTTGCTGCATTTTTTACTGGTGACGAACTTTCTCTGCCGGGTGAAGCACTCAAACCAGGCGGTATCTACAATTCGAATCGCGACACCTTATTGGCATGTATCAAATCCTTGGGCTGCGATGCCACTGACTTTGGAATTGTTCCTGATAGTCTGGCTGCTACTAGAGAAACTCTTCGTAAGGCTAGCAAAGACCATGACTTAATCATTACATCCGGCGGCGTCTCCGTTGGCGAGGAAGATCACATTAAGCCTGCAGTAACAGCTGAAGGTAGATTGGATCTTTGGCAGATCGCCATGAAGCCTGGCAAGCCTTTGGCTTTTGGCGCTGTACGCAAATCAGATAACCTCAATAGCAATACAAGCGAAGCTGAAACTTGGTTTATCGGTTTGCCTGGTAACCCGGTATCGAGTTTTGTGACTTTCCTATTATTTGTACGGCCATTCATTCTCAAGTTACAAGGTCGGGACGCAGGTTTACCGCAGTCTTACCCTATGCGCGCTGACTTTGATTGGCTTAAAGCCGATCGTCGTAACGAGTTTCTGAGGGTCAAGATCAATGCGCAGGGTGGTTTGGATCTTTTTCCCAATCAAAGCTCGGGGGTGCTTACTAGCGCCTCTTGGGGAGATGGTTTAGTAGATTGTCCGCCTGGCAAAGCATTGAAGTCTGGCGATATGGTGAATTACATTCCATTTAATGCACTTCTTTCCTAGTCGTATTACGATTCTGTTATGAAACTCGAATTACGATTCTTTGCCTCCTTAAGAGAGGGCCTCGGGCTTTCTGGTGAGAGTATTGCTGTCCCACCAGAATTAAAAACGATTGCTGACTTAAGGAGTTACCTGGTTCAGCGAGGCAATCCTTGGGCTGAAGTATTAGCAAGCGGCAAAGTGATTCGTTGTGCATTAAATCAAGAAATGGTTAGTGACTCTGCGCCTTTATTAGAAGGGGCCGAAGTCGCTTTCTTTCCACCGGTTACTGGCGGCTAAGATGCAGAATGATTTCATCCGCATTCAAGAAGCTGACTTTGATCTAACAACCGAGGTAAAGGTGCTGCGCAAGGATGATCCTCGTGTGGGTGCAGTAGTCACTTTTGTGGGCACCGTCAGGGATTTGAACGACGGCAGTCAAGTTCAGGGCATGACTTTAGAGCACTATCCTGGGATGACAGAAAAATCTCTGGAAGAAATCATCGTGCAAGCTAGAACCCGCTGGGATCTTTATAAGACGCTAGTCATCCATCGGGTAGGACCACTTCTACCTGAGGATCAAATTGTTCTAGTGGCAGTTACTAGTGCCCATAGAGGCGAAGCATTTGCTGCTTGTGAGTTCATCATGGACTACTTAAAAACCGCAGCACCATTTTGGAAAAAAGAAGAAACACCAGAAGGTAGCAAGTGGGTGGACGCCCGCGTGACTGATGATGCTGCAATGGCGCGCTGGAGTTAATTTAGTTTTATATCTTTTTAAGTGCTAGAGCTAGATTAAAACCACTGAGCCAAGCGCCTTCAACTCGGCCGCCATTGAGCCAGTCTCCGCAAAGCCCTAATCCGATGTCTTGTAGCGCAAGAAAGCCAATTGAATTTTCTAAACCCCCGCTGGCATAGCGCCAGCGGTGCATGCTGATATTCCCGCCCTCACAATTAAAGCCCAGTGATGTGAGGCACTGCACCATCTGCTCTTGAGCATCTTCTTTGCTTAATTCAACATGATCTTGGCTCCAGTTTGGGCTTCCGTGGATGGTCCACGTGCTTCCCTGACGCATGGGTTTTGATCCGTTTTGACAAATCCAGCTAATGATTTCTTGGTTGATAAATGCTGCATCAAAATCTACATTGAGTTGATTCGGAAAGTTTGCCATCATAGTCCAGCAGGCCTTCATCTGCGCCGACTCAGCGATATCAGTAGCTCTAGTGTCAAAACCTTTAAGCAGGGCACTTGCCTGAGGAGCGGGTGTAGCTAATACGACAAAATCATACGGTGTCGTAATTTCATTGGCTTCACTGCACTGCAAATGCCACTTACCACCCCTACGTTCCAATTGGGAAATGGTGCTCTCATATTGAATGGTGAGCCCTTCGGCAAGATGCTTGCCTGGCGAGTTCATATGAGGGGTGCCAACATAGCGAATATCTTGTGAGTGACTTTCACGCCATGTCTTGGCTTCATAAACTTTGAGTGTGGGCTCCCAGATGGCAGCAGTTCCTGCCTGAAGCCAACTTTGCACTTCCTCAATAAAACGAGGATCTCTGGCAGTAAAGTATTGGGCGCCATGATCGGCAGACCAGTCTTGTGCGCGACGTGTACTCATACGTCCACTAGGACCACGACTCTTTTCAAAGACATCTACTGATACACCTTGTGATTCAAGCTCCCTTGCACATACAAGGCCTGCAATTCCTGAGCCAATGATTGCTACCCGATTAATTGCTTTGCTGCTATTCATGTTCTGGGAAGTATGTTGCGAAAGGTGAGATTGATGCGTGGACTCATCACAGTCTTGGTTTTCAGAAGGCTATGATGCCAGTGATCTTGAATAGGGGCATGCATGATGAGAAGGCTACCGTGCTCAAGAAATACTGACACAGTCGTTTTATCCTGCTTGTGACGAAATGCAAATTTACGTCGAGCACCCAAGCTGATTGATGCGATCGGGATTGAGCTATCCAACTCTTTCTCATTGTCACTATGCCAACCCATACCTTCATCGCCGTTGTGATAAAGATTGAGTAAGCAAGAGTTATAGCTATAGCCGGTCATTTCTTCAAGTTGACACTTAATTTGCAGCAACTCTTCCGTCCAGTCTTGAGGAATTTTTTCAACGCCAGAATAGGTATAGTTACATTGGGGATCTCCCACCCAGGCAACTTTTCTTGCCGTGGTTACCAACTTACCAAACATATTGATTTGGTCTGCTTTCCAAGTGAGTGAGTTGAGTAAGCTTTCAAAAAAATGATCAGATTCATCCGCTTTGCAAAAATGACTGAAGTAATCAGCTCGACCATCTTTCTCCAATAAGTGGATTGGATCGGAAGATTCTGGGAAGTCAAATAAGGGACTTTGCATTTTTTACTAATAAAGCGAGGGTTGTACGTTATTTCAATAAAAAAACTAGAATAGACTGCATTATGAATTGTTCAGGACTAAGAGGTTGATTATGAAAGCACCCGATAAACGTTGCTGCGGCTCAGGGGTTTGCATTATTAATGAGGCAGGAGAATGCTGGTGTGGCCAAGTATGGGATGGCGAAAAAATGAGTGCGCCACCTCTGATGGCAGTAAAAAGTCAGCCTACTGACTCTGAACTTGAAAATCCTAAACCTGAATCTTAAGCTTACTTAAATCACGCTTGACTAGCAGACTGCTCTGCCACCTTCTTATTTAGTTGCTCCATAAACTCTGCGGAGCGAGTGAGCAGCTACACCATCTTTTAGCGCCTCTCTCACAGGAATTGCCATCAGTCGAATAGTAGATTGCATGGCTAATCGCTCCAGCCGGCTTGGTTGGGATCGTTGAATAATCGGATATGCCCAATCAGGTAAATTCAGAAAGCCTGCCCGACTGATCATTCTTACAAAAGGTTTGGCAGTGAGATTGCTGGGAAAGTGATCGAGCATCCCGATAATACTTTTAGCTCTCTCGCCGTAGTGAAGCTGGGGGATGTATTGCCTGATGGCTTGCTCCGTGTCGGCATAGGTGTCTGGGAGATCAATTGCCCCCAATCTCTCCCCCAGCATTTTCATTTCTGCAAAATACTGATCTTTTTGCTTCGTGCTCAAAGTTTCACTTCGGTATGACTCATAAGAGCACATAAAACTCCGAGCCTCTGTTAAGTGAACCCATGCGAGTAGTTCGGGATCATCTGCCCTGTAGGGTTGATTGAATTCATCAAACCCAGTAACCTTTTGATGAATTTGATTAACGCGATTGATAGCGCTATTGGCCATGTCATGAGAGCCATAGGTAGTTGCGGCAATAAAGAATGCTGTTCTCCCTAATCTGCCCTTAAGGTCTTGCCTGAAGCTGGAGTGATCCCATACGCCAGCGAGCGCTTTTGGGTGAAGCGCTTGAAGTACTAGCGAGCTAATACCGCCGATCATCATAGAAATAAAATCCGCATGTACCTTCCATGCGATAGACTCCGGGCCAAACAAGCCTCTGTCACCAGCGGGCTCCAGAAATGCTACTGGAGGACCGCCGCCTCCCACCATTTCTCGAATTGACCGACGAATGAGTTCATCAATCATCTTGCTAATGAATTACGATATTGCGTAAGCCATCATCCTCAATGATTTCTGAAATTAAATCGAGCCGGATTCTGGGATTGCTTTGAGCAAGCAAGTGGTTCTTCTGAGCCGGGGGGAGTGGTAAGAGCTCAGCCAATCGGTTGGATACCCAACCACAATCATCTGGGTTCATCGGCATTTTGAACGCATCTTCACCCAGCAAATCTTCGCTTTTGATAACAGAAATAATTTCATTCAAAAGGGCGGCTACTTTTTCATGTTCCTTTGCTAATGGTATCTCTGGATCAGCATCCATGAGTTCCACTTGGCCCATCCATAAGCCATCAGACTCTTGTTTGATGTGCAGCACTTTAAAGCGTTGCGTTCCATAAGACTTAGTCATATAAAGCGCAGGTTGAATTGGATCAAACTCTTCTAATTTTGCTAAGGTACCAATATTTGAAAAGTTAGCAACTGCATCGGCATTTGACTCAATTGGCTTGTTATCGAGAATGCTGATAACCCCAAAAGGAGTATCTTCGCGAAGGCAACGCTTCATCATGTCTAAATAACGCGCCTCAAAGATTTTGAGGGCAATTACGCCACCTGGAAAGAGGGTGGTTCCCAGAGGGAAAAGCGGAATCCAGCGGGCTGTCAAAGAGGAAGTTGTCATGCGTTTAATTTAAAGGATTTGCGTTTAGTTTGCTGAGTAGTCGAAATAGCGCTGTGTTCAGCAGTAATCCTGAATTTCGGCCAAAATATAACCGTTCACAGGAGAATTAACATGATGCAAAAGTTACGGGTTAAGCTCGCACGCTGGATTTTGGGTAAACATTGCCCTTGCTATCAAATGGGCTATCACTCTATGGTTGATTTTCAGCAGCGTAGTGCGGATCAGCTGGAAAAGGCTAAGCAAGCTCAATCTGCCAAGCACTAGGCTGTCGGCTTGACTGAGACCCACGCCCGATAATGAAAATCTGGAAGATGAGGCGAAATTGTGCATTGACTCCAAGTCAGTTGCTCAAGTTCTATATCGCCTTGGTTTGCCTTTCATTAACCGTAGCAACGGGTTTTTTATTGGTCGGCGTAAAAATGATCCTGATCTTTACCGCAATAGAGTTGACCGCAGTCACCGCTGGCTTTTTGATCTACTGCCGACATGCCCTGGATTATGAGGAGATAGAAATCAGTGGTACCCGCTTGTTAGTTCGGAAATTTATTGCCTACAAAGAGTCGGTCACTGAATTTAATACTCGCTGGGTCAAACTGTCGCATCTAGAAGAGCATCAAAAGGTATTTTTTGTTGAGCAGACTGGTCAGAGAGTTGAAGTGGGCCAGTTTCTCAGGCGCGAGCAATTTAAGAGTCTTATCGCTGAGTTGAAACCTTACCTAGGTTAATTTCAACCATAGGTTTAAAAGGGTTAAAGCTTGGCACTCTGCAGAAATATGGATTCAAGCCGATACTTTACTTAATTCAATATATTCGTTAAATCCATCATGAACGTCAATACAGCAGTAAAAGCCGCCCTCAACACGCTGGTTGATATTGCATCTCATTCCAACGGTGCTCAGCCAGTTACTGGCTTAGAGCTGGCACAGCGCCAAAAATTATCGTTGAGCAGAATAGAGTTACTTCTGAGTGCATTGCGTGCAGCTGGAATCGTGAAGGGTACAAAAGGTCGCAATGGGGGTTACATCCTCTTGCAGGATCCCCGCATGGTCACCATCAAAGATGTAGTGCTAGCAATGAATTACATTAAAAAGCGCAAAGTTGAGGCTTGCGATGTTGCTAGTGAGCTTTACCAATCCTTGGAAACGTATATGCTCAACTGCATGGCTAATTTGAACCTCTCCGATGCGATCAAAGATTATGTGCCGCGATTTAGCGAAGCTAAAACTGCTCCTGAGCGTCAGGCTTTTGTTTACTCCGACTTCAGGGTTGAAAAGCCATCCAAAGGGGAAGTGCAAAGAGTAATCAAGGCGCCATTTAAGAAGGTGGAGGATGTACCTTTAGGCCCAAACTCCATTTTTAGTTTTGGTGACTACCTTCATAAAGCAAGATAACAATAAGGATATTTATGATGCAGGCAATGAAATGGAATTTCGCTAGCAAACTATTGGCATCTATTTTGCTGGCAACAGCACCGTGGGTAGTTTCCGTGGCTGCTGATAGCGCCCCAACTAAATCTGACCCAGCTTGGTTAACGGATGCCCGCGCCAGTATCAAATCCAATAATTATGAGCAGGCATTAAAGCAATTACAGTCTGCAAATGAAGTGAACTCCGCGGAGTGGAATAACCTGATGGGTTACAGTTTGCGTAAAAAGCAGCCGCCAGATTTGGTTTCATCTGAAAAGTATTACCAGGCAGCATTGAAAATTGATCCAAGTCATAGATCAGCTTTAGAGTATTACGGCGAGTTACTTTTGATGAAGAAAGACTTGCCTGGAGCAGAGGCGATGTTAGCAAGACTTGATAAGGCCTGCCTCTTTGGTTGTGAAGAGTACAGTGACCTGAAGGCGAGTATTGCTAAGTATCAAGGTAAAAAGTAATTCTTCAGCTCTCATGTCATCAAGTGGTCATGAATATCCCCCATTAGCATTTGTTGACATCGAGACTACGGGCTCTCACTTCGAGCGCGATCGCATTACAGAGGTTGGCATCAAATCGCTGATTCATGATCAGGTAAAGACTTGGGAAAGCCTCATTAATCCCCAGACATTTATTCCGCAGAACATTCAAAATTTGACGGGCATTAGGCCTCAGATGGTTAGTCAGCAGCCTGCCTTTGAGGGCTTGGCAACAGAAATCGCTCGCGAGCTTGAGGGAAAGATTTTTGTAGCCCACAATGCCCGTTTTGATTATGGATTTTTGAAGGCATCCTTTAAGCGGGTGGGCATCGACTTCAAGCCCAAAGTACTCTGTACCGTAAAGCTCTCTCGTTTGCTATTTCCAGATCAGCTTAGACACAATCTCGACACCATCATTAGTGCCCACCGTCTCAAAATTAGCGCACGACACCGTGCATTGGGTGACGCTGATTTATTACTTCAGTTCTGGCGGGTTTGTGAAGAAAAGTTGGGGCGTGAGGCGCTTCTCAAAGCGGTAAATCAACTCATTGGTAATCCGAGCTTACCGCCCAATATTGATAAAGCACTCGTGGATTCGATTCCAGAAAAGCCGGGTTGCTACATTTTTTATGGCGAGAATCAAATCCCGCTGTATATCGGTAAAAGTATTTCTCTACGTAGCAGGGTAATGGGCCATTTTCAAGGGGCCCTTACTCAGCGTAAGGAAATGAAGCTCTCGATGCAAGTCAGAGACATTGATTGGATTGAGACTAGCGGAGAGCTGGGCGCATTAATTTTAGAATCGCGACTCATTAAAGATCGCATGCCCAGTATGAACATTAAATTACGCCGCTCAAAGGATCTCTGCGCCTGGAAGCTGGAGCGTACTGAGGATGGTGTGCTCACTCCTTATTTGGTAGCTCATCGTGAACTAGACCCTGGCATTCAAGAAAATTTATTTGGCTTGTTCTATAGCAAGCGAGAGGCCAATGCTTACCTTAAAGCGATTGCAAAAAAATATCACCTCTGTGAAGCGCTACTCGGTCTGGAGAAGCGCATTGAAGGCAAAGCTTGTTTTGGTTATCAAGTAAAGCAATGCGGAGGTGCCTGTATTGGGAGTTCTCCCATCGACTTGCATAATCTTCAGCTTAAAACTGCTCTGGAATTATTTCAGGTGCAAGTCTGGCCATATCCTGGACCAGTGGCAATAAAAGAAGGTGGTCACATGCACGTGGTGGATCGTTGGCGTTATTTAGGTACGGCGATCAACGAGGAAGAGCTCTATGAGTTGACTGATTCAGGGGAGGCTGAATTTGATCTAGATATTTACAAGATCTTGAAAAAAGCACTTGCTGGAAGCTTTAAGAGTCAGGTGATTCCTTTGGTAGTCAAAGACACTGCGTAAAGCACTAAAAACCTAGGCTTTAAAAAACCCCAGCTTTTCTGATCTCGGTAGTTTCTTTAATCTAGCCTCGGCTTTAGACGCCTCAGATCGATCTGGGTGCTCTTGGCTTGCTAAAAGGGTGACTGGTCTGCGAGCCCTCGTATAACGAGCGCCTTCCCCTGAATTATGAGCTGCTAAACGATGTTCTAGGCGGTTTGTAATACCAGCGTAATAGCTGCCATCAGAGCATTCTAGGAGGTAAACAAGCCAGGTCAAAATAGGATTCAATTCGCTTAAAAAGAGGTCTAACAGACTTGAAATTATGCAAAATGCCCCTATATTCTATAGATATAAACGCATAAAAATAGATAGATTAGATAGGAATTAAAAATGAGAATAGATAAATTAACTACGAAGTTTCAAGAAGCACTCAGTGAGGCACAAAGCCTTGCTTTGGCAAAAGACAATCAATATATCGAGCCAGCCCATTTGCTGCTAGCGATGCTGCGCGACTCAGATGGTGGCGCCAAGAGTTTATTAACACGCGCCGGCGTCAACGTACCTGGCCTTGAAAAGGCAACTGAGAAACTCATCGCCAAGCTCCCAGAAGTGCAGGGTACTGGTGGGGAAGTTCAGCTTGGGCGTGATTTAAGCAACTGGCTGAACTTATGTGAAAAAGAAGCCAATAAGCGTAATGATCAATTTATTGCTGGCGAGTTATTTTTGCTAGTAGTGGCGGATGATAAAGGTGAGCTCGGTAAGATGGCTCGTGAGAATGGTTTAAATCGTAAATCGTTAGAAGCGGCTATTGATTTAGTACGCGGAGGAGAGTCAGTGAATAGTGCGGATGCCGAAGGTCAACGTGAAGCCTTAAAGAAATACACCATTGATTTAACTGAACGGGCTCGTATGGGTAAGCTCGACCCTGTGATTGGTCGTGATGATGAGATTCGTCGCACCATTCAGATTCTGCAACGTCGTGGCAAAAATAACCCAGTCCTCATTGGTGAACCGGGTGTTGGTAAAACTGCCATTGTTGAGGGTTTAGCCCAACGTATCGTCAACGGCGAAGTTCCTGAAACCCTCAAGAACAAGCGTGTCCTCGTATTGGATATGGCATTGTTACTGGCGGGTGCCAAGTACCGCGGTGAATTCGAAGAACGTCTTAAGGCTGTTCTGAGTGATGTTGCTAAGGACGAAGGTCAAACCATCATCTTTATTGATGAGATTCATACGATGGTAGGCGCAGGTAAGGGTGATGGCGCAATGGACGCTGGCAATATGCTCAAGCCTGCTCTAGCACGTGGTGAATTACATTGCATCGGCGCAACCACTCTAGATGAATACCGCAAGTATATTGAGAAGGATGCCGCACTAGAGCGCCGCTTCCAAAAAGTGATGGTGGAGGAGCCTAGTGTTGAAGCCACTATTGCTATCTTGCGAGGTTTACAAGAACGTTATGAGCTTCACCATGGTATTGAGATTACCGACCCTGCCATCGTGGCAGCTGCAGAGCTATCTCATCGCTATATTACCGATCGTTTTTTGCCAGATAAGGCAATCGATCTCATTGATGAGGCTGGTTCTCGTATTCGCATGGAAATTGATTCCAAGCCAGAGGTCATGGATAAGCTGGAGCGTCGTCTGATTCAACTCAAGATTGAGCGTGAAGCAGTTAAGAAGGAAAAAGATGAGGCATCACAAAAACGTCTTGGCTTGATTGAGGATGAGATCAAGCGCTTGGGTGCTGAGTATGCTGATTTAGAAGAAATCTGGAAAGCGGAAAAGGGTGCTGTATTGGGCGCCGCTCATCTCAAAGAGGAGATCGAAAAAGTCCGTGCTGATATTGCAAGATTACAGCGCGATGGCAAGTTAGAGCAAGTTGCAGAATTGCAATATGGCAAATTACCTGAGCTTGAAGCTAAACTCAAATCCGCTGCCGCTGCTGAAGCAAAGGGCAATAAAAATGGCGTAGTGAAGAACAAGCTCTTACGTACCCAAGTCGGCGCAGAAGAAATCGCTGAAGTAGTTTCTCGTGCTACAGGCATTCCAGTATCGAAGATGATGCAGGGTGAACGCGATAAGTTACTCAAGATGGAGGAGCTGTTACATCAGCGCGTAGTTGGCCAAGAGGAGGCTATTCGTGCGGTATCTGATGCTATTCGTCGCTCCCGCGCAGGTCTTTCTGAAGAGAATCGCCCTTATGGCTCATTCTTATTCTTAGGGCCTACTGGTGTGGGTAAGACTGAGCTTTGTAAAGCCTTGGCTGGTTTCTTATTTGATAGTGAAGAGCACCTCATTCGTATTGATATGAGCGAGTTTATGGAGAAGCATAGTGTTGCCCGTTTAATCGGCGCGCCTCCAGGCTATGTAGGCTATGAAGAGGGTGGTTATTTAACTGAACAAGTACGTCGCCATCCATACAGCGTCATCTTGTTTGATGAGATTGAAAAAGCGCATCCAGATGTTTTCAATGTGCTTTTGCAAGTATTGGACGATGGCCGCTTAACGGATGGTCAAGGTCGTACCGTAGACTTTAAGAATACCGTGATTGTGATGACCAGTAATATTGGCTCACATCTCATTCAGTCGATGGTTGGTAAGAAGCAGTTAGAAATTAAAGAGGCGGTATTTGAAGAGTTAAAAGGTCATTTCCGCCCTGAGTTTTTAAACCGGATTGATGAGATCGTAGTATTCCATGGTTTGGATAAAGGCAATATTGCTAATATCGCAAAGATCTTATTGAAGAACTTGTCAGATCGTTTAGCTAAGATCGATATGCAGATGGATGTCAGTGATACCGCTTTAGCTAAGATTGCGGAAGTTGGTTTTGACCCCGTATTTGGAGCGAGACCACTAAAGCGTGCAATTCAGCAATATATCGAGAACCCAGTGTCTAAGATGATCTTGGAGGGTAAGTTTGGCCCTAAGGACACTGTACCTGTAGGCGTTGATAAGAACGGCGACTTTAGCTTTAGTAAGTAATTCATCAAAAAATCAGCAGAAATACGTCTGCGCCAGTAAACTCGGTACATGATTGACGCTCTAAAAAATAGGCGCGCCAGTGATGTCCGGGTTGTTGGTCTGATTAGCCTGGCTCACGGCAGCTCCCATTTCTTTCATTTAATTCTGCCGCCCATGTTCCCATGGTTGAAAGCAGAGTTCGGCTTTAACTATGCTGAACTTGGCTTGCTCATGACCATCTTCTTTGTGGTCTCTTGTATCGTTCAGGCGGCATCTGGATTTTTAGTGGATCGTATTGGCTCACGCCCCGTCTTATTTGCTGGCGTGGCTTTGCTTGCATTGGCTGCACTTACTTACTCACAAAGTAACGGTTATGCCATGTTAGTACTAGGTGCAGTGATTGCCGGATGTGGCAATGGCGTTTTCCATCCGGTAGATTACACGCTGATTAATCACAAAATTTCACCGCCGAATTTGCCTTACGCCTACTCCATTCATGGGGTAACGGGCTATATCGGCTGGGCTGCTGCCCCAGCATTCATGGTGGCCATAACAACCATAGCGGATTGGCGTATTGCGTTTTTGTCGGCTGCGGTGCTGGAGGTTCTTATTTTGGCGACTCTTTGGGTGAGTCGAGCTCGTTTAGTAGATGATGTGCAGGCAAGGCGAGATGAATCAGAAGCCAGTCATATTGCGAACAATCCCGGTGGCGCACCCATGAGCACTTTTGGTTTTCTAAAGTTGCCTGTCGTTTGGCTCTGCTGGATTTTCTTTTTCTTTAGTATGGCAGCAACTACAGGCTTGCAATCATTTGCTCCAACTGCGCTTTTTAAAATCTACGACATTGCCGTAAGTTCTGGTAATTATTATTTAACCCTTATGTCTTTGGGTGGCGCTGGAGGAATGCTATTAGGTGGCTATTTGGCCACCAAATTAAAAGTGCCTGAACGCATCATTACGGTTTGCTTTACTGTGAACATCGTAATGGGTCTTTTAATGGCCACAGGTTTGGTACCAGTCGAATTAATTATCATAGCTTTCATTGTGATTGGACTCGGCTTGGGAATAGCGGCACCATCCCGTGACTTGATGATTCGCTCTGCAACACCCTCTGGCTCGTCGGGCAGGGTTTACGGTATTGTTTACTCAGGTATTGATTTGGGCGCTGCACTAAGTCCATTGATCTTTGGAATCTTCTTGGATGTAGGCTTGCCAAAGTTCTTATTTATTGGTGTCGCCTTGTTCCAGCTCCTGATTATTTTGACTGGATTTAAGGTTGCGAGCATCAGCACCCCCAAAGCTAGCTAAAACACCCAATTCTTTTCACAATGTGAAAAGTCATTCCCATACGCAAAATGCAGTGCAACATTTCAAGCTCTGCATTATTTCGCCGCTTGCAGATCAATTTCGTATTATAAAATTTTGATTTTAAGTTATTGAATTAATTAGATTAATTATTTTTATCTCATCCTAAAATAAGTCTTGCATGCTTTTCTCAGGTACTTAAACTCTTATATAAGACATAAGACTTCATTGTCTGTACTGAGTGTCTCAATATTGGATGTACTTGCTTAACTTAGGGAGAAAAACATGGCAGATCGCAAAGCAGAAATTGCAGCACTACAAAAAGACTGGGATACCAATCCACGCTGGAAAGGTATTACTCGTGGTTATACGGCTGAAGATGTAGTTCGCCTTCGTGGCTCATTAAAGATTGAGCACACCTTGGCTAAGCATGGTGCAGAGCGTCTTTGGGAATTGGTAAATAACGAAGCTTACGTTAACTGTTTGGGTGCTTTGACTGGCGGTCAGGCAATGCAACAGGTTAAGGCTGGCGTTCAAGCTATCTACTTATCAGGTTGGCAAGTTGCTGCTGATGGTAACTCCTATGCAGCGATGTACCCAGACCAATCCTTATATCCAGTAGATTCAGTTCCGAAGATGGTTGAACGCATTAATAACTCATTCCAACGTGCTGATGAAATCCAAACCGCTAAAGGCATTAATAAAGGTGATGCGGGCTATATCGAGTATTTTGCGCCAATTGTTGCTGATGCTGAAGCAGGGTTTGGTGGTGTATTGAATGCATTTGAACTTAGTAAAGCATTGATCAAGCAGGGTGCAGCTGGAGTTCACTTCGAAGATCAATTATCTTCCGTTAAGAAGTGCGGTCACCTAGGTGGCAAAGTGTTATTGCCAACTGCAGAGTCAGTACAAAAATTGATTTCTGCACGTTTAGCCGCTGACGTGATGGGTGTTTCAACCATCATCTTGGCCCGGACCGATGCTGAAGCTGCTGATTTGCTGACATCTGACTATGATGCAAATGACAAGCCATTCTTGACGGGTGAGCGTACTCCAGAGGGCTTTTACAAAACACGTAAGGGCTTGGATCAAGCGATCTCCCGTGGTTTGGCATATGCCGCATACGCTGATATGGTGTGGTGTGAAACTGGTACACCAGACTTAGATTTTGCTCGTAAGTTTGCCGAAGCAATTCGTGCGAAGTTCCCAGGCAAGATGTTGGCTTACAACTGCTCACCATCATTCAATTGGAAGAAGAACTTGGATGACGCAACAATTGCGAAGTTCCAGCGTGAATTAGGTGCAATGGGTTACAAGTATCAATTTATTACCCTCGCTGGTATTCATTCAATGTGGTACAACATGTTCGACTTGGCCCAAGACTACATGCAGCGCGGTATGACTGCTTACATTGAGAAAGTACAGGAGCCAGAATTCGCTGCTCGTGATCGTGGTTATACATTCGTATCGCATCAGCAGGAAGTGGGCACTGGTTACTTCGACGATGTCACTACAGTAATTCAAGGTGGCAAGTCTTCAGTCACTGCATTGACTGGATCTACAGAAGAAGAGCAGTTTCACTAAGTAATCCCTCAGTAGTTCCCAATAGAACAGTAAAAGAATCCAGTCTTACTGTCACGGCATCTAAATTACCCCACAAGGGTGACTTAGATGCCTTTTTAGTTTACATTCTTCCCATGACTAATTGCGTACTCTGTAAAGAAGAGCTTAGACCTGAAGAGGGTCAATTAATTTGGCGTGGGGATGACTGCAGAGTCATCTTAGTAAATGATCCTGATCTGCCCGGCTTTTGTCGTGTGATCTGGAATCGCCATATTGCTGAGATGACCGATCTGACTTATGGTGAGCGCGAACACCTGATGTCGCTAGTCTTTGCAGTAGAGGAAGCGATCAGGCATGTGATGTGTCCAGATAAGGTCAATATTGCAGCCTTAGGCAACATGGTTCCCCACATACATTGGCATGTAATTCCCAGATATAAGGATGATGCTTTCTTCCCAGGATCTGTGTGGTCAAAAAGAGTTCAAGAATTACCTCTCAGTAAACTAGCGGAACGCCGGCAGCTTGTCAGTCAATTGCCTGCAGCAATTAAAGCTGCCATCGCCACACTTTCTTAAAAATTGTTCAGCAGTATTTTTTCTCCCAAGGGTGATAGTGAATAAAGAGACTAAGGGAATGCTCATTGGCTTTATTGGCATTCTTGTTTTTAGCCTAACCTTGCCGGTAAGTAAAATTACCGTTCAAAGCTTCAATCCTTACTTCATTGCATTTGGCAGAGCTTCCTTAGCCGGTTTAGTTGCTTTAAGCTATCTTTTGTATAAGCAAGTACCGCTCCCTAGTAAAACTGACTTATTGAAGTTTGCTGTGATTGCGTTGGGTGTCGTTTTTGGATTTCCAATCTTTACTACCCTAGCTATGAAGGAGGGCTCATCCTCCCATGGTGCTGTTATTTTGGGGATGATGCCCTTAGCGACTACAGTGATCGGAGTTATCCGCTTTAAGGAGCGTCCCTCAATCGGTTTTTGGCTTGTATCCATTTTGGGCGCTGCACTGGTGATGATGTATGCCTTGCTTAAAAGTTCCGGAAGTTTTACCTATGTAGATATTCTGCTCGTGCTGGGTGGCATTTGCGCTTGCGTGGGGTATGTGGAGGGTGGAGAGTTATCCCGAAAGATGAACCCGCGTACGGTAATTTCTTGGGCGCTAGTGATTTCATTGCCTATTAATATCGTGGCAACTTACTTCACATTTTCTTCATCGTATTGGGGTGCTGATGTAGTTGCTTGGACAAGCTTTGTCTATCTGAGTATATTTCCGATGTATCTAGGCTTCTTTTTTTGGTACGAGGGTCTTGCTATCGGCGGAATTGCAAGGGTCAGCCAAGTTCAATTGATTCAGCCTTTTTGTACGCTACTGGCCTCGAGCTTTTTCTTGGATGATCGCATCACCTTAATGAATATGATCTTTGCTTTTTTAGTTGTCTCTACTGTAATTCTGAGCAAGCGAATGCTGGTAAAGCGTAGTCACTAGATCAATTTCTGTAGTGCCTCAAGATATTTCTCGGGACTGAGCGGCTGTCCATCACGTTGCGCCTCCCACATGACCTGTCCCAAGCATTCCATCATGGCGTGCTGAGCTTCATGCGTAGAGCCCTGTTTCTTTGCTAACTTTTCAGAAACTTCTTTAATGCCTGGGGGTTGATCGATCGAGGTTTGTTCGCTAATCGATAAGTGCATGGAGAGGTGTAGGAAGGGATTAGTCTCACCACGCTCTGGCGTGTAGTCTTGCGCAACTGCGACTTCTGGATCTGCTAAGAGACCATGATATTCCGGGTGCTCAACCATCCAGTCGCTTGCAAGTGTTTCCATTGGCGTCAGAATTTGATCCCTGGTTTTCTTCTTCCAGGTATCACAAAAAAAGCGCCTTACCTCTTCGCGGGTCGGATTAAATATTGCCACGAACTTTTCCTTTGCCAGTTTTCTGTTTAAAGCCGCAGAGAGGCTCAACGATACATTGCTCGCAATCCGGATTACGGGCTTTACAGGTATATCGGCCATGCAGAATGAGCCAATGATGCGCATCCATTAAAAACTCTTTCGGGATGCGTTTGAGCAACTGCTCTTCAACTTTCACAACATCTTTACCCGGTGCCAAACCAGTTCGGTTTGAGACTCTAAAAATATGGGTATCGACTGCCATAGTGGGTTGGCCAAAGGCAGTATTGAGAATCACGTTTGCAGTCTTTCTGCCAACCCCTGGGAGCAACTCTAGCTCTTCGCGATTTTGAGGCACTTCACCACCATGCTTTTCAAGCAGTATTCGACAAGTCTCTTGAATATGCTTGCCCTTGGAGTTGAATAAGCCAATGTGCTGAATAAAAGGCTTCACACCTTGCTCGCCCAGATCCAAGAGAGCTTGGGGCGTGTTGGCAATCTTAAATAGCTGACGTGTACCTTTGTTTACGGAAATATCGGTTGCTTGTGCCGATAGCAATACGGCAATGAGTAGTTCAAACGGAGAGCTATATTCCAATTCGGTTTCTGGATGGGGATTGTTTTCTCTGAGTAGCTCAAAGAAAGCTTGGCGCTTTTCCAGATTCATCATTTCTGTTGCTGAGCTCGCGCAATAGCAGCTGCAATGATGGCCCGCTTTCTTTCCTGCTCTTTTCGAGCAGCTTCTGAATCGGGATTCTCTGCATTCACTACAGCTAGTTTAGCGGCAGCTTTCTTTGCAAGTCGCTCATCATTGTCGCGTTGCTCGCGATCTAATCGGATATTACGAGTTGCATATCTTGTACGCGCCAAATCCGCTAATTCCTGAGACCAGGCATCCCAACCAGTTTTTTTGTCAGTCACATCAAGCATAGTGATGCAGTCTACAGGGCAAGGAGGGATGCATAGATCACAACCTGTGCACCAATCACTTAAGACCACATGCATCTGCTTAGAGGCACCGACAATCGCATCTACAGGACAAGCTTGAATACAAAGCGTGCAACCAATACAAGTCGTAGGGTCTATGAATGCAACAGGTCTAGGGCGCTCTAAGCCACATTCAGAATTGATTGTAGGGTGTAGTTCAAACGCATCTTGAGGAAAGATGGGTGTCAGAATTGCGCTCAGTCGCTCGATACCTACAATTCCGCCAGGAGGGCAGCGATTGGGTAAGGCCTCACCTGTTGCCATCGCTTGCGCATAGGCTCGGCAATCTGGGTAGCTGCATTTAGTACATTGGGTTTGAGGAAGAATATCCTCGAGACGATCTGCAAGTTCTTTCGTCTGCTTTATATTCATTGCAATTTGCACGCCCTAAAACTAGAAGCGCGACCCGAAAGTCGCGCCGCTGATTTATGCAGACTTTGAACCCTCTAGTTTTGGAGGTCTAGCACGCGTTTTCTTCTGAACACCTTGGTGCTCACGAATAAACGATTTAATCTTTGGATACACCTTCTCGCGCCAACGACGACCTGAGAATATGCCATAGTGACCAGCGCCAGCAACTTCGTAGTGATCCTTATCGGCTTTTGGAATTCCTGCACACAATGCATGTGCTGCGCGAGTTTGTCCGCTACCGGAGATGTCGTCTAACTCACCTTCTACAGTAAGAAGTGCAGTTTTTTTAATATCTTGTGGCTTCACTAGATCGCCAGATACTGCCCATGTACCATTCGGTAGGGAATAGTCTTGGAATACAGTTTTGATGGTGTCTAAGTAGAACTTCGCATCCATATCAAGCACGGCGTTGTACTCGTCATAAAAACGAATATGCGCTTCAGCGTCCTGCTCATCGCCGCGGACTAAGTTTTGGAAGTAGTCCCAATGTGACTGCATATGGTTCTGTGGATTCATGGCAATAAAGCCAGTGTGCTGTAAGAAACCTGGATAGACTTTGCGGCCTGCACCAGGATAGCTTGGAGGTACTCTGTAAATCACATGACTTTCAAACCAGTCATAAGACTTTTGATCCGCTAAGTTGTTAACAGCGGTTGGTGATTTGCGTGCATCAATTGGGCCGCCCATCATAATCATGGAAGCCGGTGTTTTTTCTCCGGCCGAGGCCATCAATGAGATTGCGCCTAAGGTAGGAACTGTTGGCTGACAGACAGAGATAACATGTAAGTCCTCCGCACCGATAACGCGAATAAAATCTTGAATATAGTGAACGTAATCATCTAGGCCAAAATCCTCAGCATCCGCAGGAACAATGCGAGCATCGATCCAGTCAGTGATATAGACCTTGTGATCTTGTAAGAGTGTGCGGACTGTATCGCGCAATAAGGTGGAATGGTGTCCAGATAGGGGTGCAACCACCAACACCACTGGATCATCTTTCAGTTTCTTGATGACATCGAGATCGTCAGAGAAGCGCTTAAAGCGAATGAGGTTGCAGAATGGTTTAGCAACAATCGTTCTTTCATGAATCGCTACTTCGCGACCATGTGCCTGTACAGAGCGGATACCAAATTCTGGTTTTTTATAGTCTTTACCAAGACGATAGAGAAGTTCATAACTTGCAGCTAGACGTTCAGACCCCGGAACCTTTGATGCTGGATTGGAAGCGTTGATAAAAGCTTCAGACGCAGCGCGAGCCCATGAGCTCATTGGTTGAAGTAAGGCTTTTTGAAATTCGTGTAACTGATATAGCATGATGCCTCCTGATAATCCAGTGTAACCGCTTATGACGCCTTGTTATGCTAATACACGAGCGATTGCTTTAGCTACCTTATCAATATTTTTAGTATTGAGGGCGGCTACACAAATGCGACCTGTGGAGAGGGCGTAAATACCATCTTCCTTTTGTAGTCGCTCAACTTGTTCAGCGCTTAAGCCAGAGTAAGAGAACATGCCACGCTGAGCCTCAATAAAAGCAAAGTCTTGCTTTACGCCAGCAGCAGCCAATTTTTCTACGAGACCATGACGCATTGCTTTAATGCGATCACGCATCTGCGCCAATTCATCCTCCCACAGCTTTCTGAGTTCTGGTGAATTCAAAACAGCGGCAGCAATTGCAGCGCCGTGAGTTGGAGGATTGGAATAATTTGTACGAATTACGCGCTTCAATTGAGAGAGGACACGAGTGGATTCATCTTTGCTTTGCGTCACGATAGACAAAGCGCCAACGCGCTCACCATACAGTGAGAACGATTTGGAGAAAGAGCTCGATACAAAGAACGACATACCAGACTGAGCAAACAAACGAACTGCAATACCATCTTGCTCAATGCCAGCGGCAAAGCCCTGGTAAGCCATGTCTAAAAATGGAATGAGTTCTTTTGCTTTACAGATATCGATCACTTGACGCCATTGCGCTTCGGTAATGTCAGCACCGGTTGGATTGTGGCAGCAAGCATGCAGCAATACGGTGGTGTATTTTGGGAAAGACTCTAAAGACTTCACCATGCCATCAAAATCTACGCCGCGGGTTTTGCCATCGAAGTAGGTGTACTCAACTACTTCAAAGCCAGCGGATTCAAAAATACCGCGGTGGTTTTCCCAAGTTGGATTGCTAATTGCGCAAGGCGCATTTAAGTTAAGGCGCTTGATAAAGTCAGCGCCAACGCGCAATGCACCAGTTCCACCAAGACACTCAGCAGTAACCACGCGACCATCTTTAATGAGGGATGAGTCGGTGCCGAACAATAAGTTCTGAACAGCACTGTTGTATGGATTTGGGCCTTCGATTGGAATGTAGCTGCGTGGTGAGTGCTTTGCAACAATCGCCTCTTCAGCCTGAATCACCGCTTTCAAAAGAGGTACCTTGCCTTCGTCGGTGTAATAAACGCCAACACCTAGGTTGACCTTGTCTGCGCGTTGGTCGGCGACATAGGCTTCTGTGAGGCCAAAAATAGGGTCTTTAGGGGCTAGCTGGACTGAAGTAAAAAGGTTCATTTGATGGTCAAAAAAGGTGGATAAGGGGATATTTCAGTTAAATTTGCTTTAAGTGGCTGTTTTTGAGGCTAGATTCAACTATTTCCAAATAAAAACGGCAAAATCGATGTTTGTACAAAATTCGCTGTGAACTAAAACTTACAGTTGAAATGATAGCTGAGATGCCCCCCAAGTTGCCTAAAACTTCCTCGAATTCCCAAGTTGCCGAAAGCAAGAAAACCCCTGTAGCCGATCCTTTGGGCGAGGTAGGCCACGATTTAGACCCAGCTAAATTCGTTTCTTTCCCAGATTCCCCGTTTCAGCTCTATCAGCCATTTCCGCCCGCAGGCGATCAGCCGGCCGCAATTGATGCTTTGGTGGCTGGCATTGAGGATGGATTGACCTTTCAGACACTGTTGGGTGTTACCGGCTCGGGTAAGACCTTCACTATGGCTAATGTGATCGCTAGGACAGGTCGCCCCGCCATCATTTTTGCCCCAAACAAGACTCTAGCTGCCCAGCTCTATAGTGAGTTTCGAGAATTTTTCCCTAAAAATGCGGTGGAGTACTTTGTTAGTTACTACGATTACTACCAGCCGGAGGCCTACGTTCCGACACGCGATTTGTTTATTGAAAAGGATTCATCAATCAATGAACATATTGAACAAATGCGATTGTCTGCAACCAAGAGTTTGTTGGAGAGGCGCGATGTCATCATCGTAGCCACTGTGTCCGCAATTTACGGTATTGGTAATCCGGGTGACTATCACAGCATGGTGATGACTTTGCGCCCTGGCGACAAGATGAGTCAGCGCGATATTTTGATGCGCTTAATTGCGATGCAATACGACCGTAATGAAACCGATTTCAAGCGCGGTGTTTTTCGAGTCCGGGGCGACACGATTGATATTTTTCCGGCTGAGCATAATGAATTAGCGGTGCGCGTTGAACTGTTTGATGATGTTATTGAGAGCTTGCAATTCTTCGATCCACTTACTGGAAAGATTCGTCAGAAGATTCCACGCTTTACCGTCTATCCAAGCTCGCACTACGTCACGCCGCGTGACACCGTTCTCAAGGCGATTGAAACCATCAAAGCAGAGTTACGCATTCGCTTAGATGAATTTGTAAAAGATGGCAAGCTGGTTGAAGCGCAGCGTTTAGAGCAGCGTACCCGCTTTGATCTGGAGATGCTCAATGAGTTGGGCTTTTGCAAGGGCATTGAGAACTACTCTCGCCACCTCTCAGGCGCTATGCCTGGTGAGGCGCCGCCTACCTTGGTGGACTACTTGCCCAATGACGCACTCATGTTTTTAGATGAGAGTCATGTCCTCATAGGTCAGCTCAACGCGATGTATAACGGCGATAAGTCTCGCAAACATACCTTAGTAGAGTTTGGATTCCGTTTGCCTTCAGCAATGGATAACCGCCCACTCAAATTTACTGAGTTTGAAACCAAGATGCGTCAAACCGTGTTTGTCTCTGCAACGCCGGCTGATTACGAAAATACGCATACGGGACAAGTGGTAGAGCAAGTAGCAAGACCAACCGGATTAGTCGATCCAGAAATCGAAGTATTGCCAGCAAGTACTCAAGTTGACGATCTGCTGAATCAGATTCATGAGCGTGTCAAAGTCCATGAGCGTGTTTTAGTAACGGTATTAACAAAACGTATGGCTGAGCAACTCACGGATTACTTATCAGATAGCGGAGTAAAAGTACGCTACGTACACTCCGATATTGATACGGTGGAGAGAGTGGAAATTCTGCGTGACTTACGTTTAGGTGTCTTTGACGTATTGGTAGGTATTAATTTATTACGCGAGGGCCTAGATATTCCAGAGGTCTCTTTAGTCGCCATTTTGGATGCAGATAAAGAGGGCTTTTTGCGTTCTGAGCGTAGCTTGATACAGACCATTGGTCGGGCGGCACGAAACGTCAAAGGTAAGGCGATTTTGTATGCTGACCGCATTACCGATTCCATGAAGCGGGCAATGGGCGAAACAGAGCGCCGCCGCACCAAACAAATTGCTTTCAATAAGGCCAATGGTATTGAGCCACGGGGCGTTAAAAAGCGTATTAAAGACATCATTGATGGGGTCTATGACGTTAAAGAGAAGCGCTCTGAGATGCAAGTTGAGCAGGAGCGGGCACGCTATGAGGATATGAGTGAGAAGGATTTAGCAAGTGAAATCAAGCGCTTAGAGAAGCAAATGAACTCTGAGGCCAAGAATTTGGAGTTTGAAAAGGCTGCATCTACCCGCGATAGATTGACTAAGGTGAAGGAAATGGCATTTGGGGCACGTTCCCGGGACGCCATTTAAAGTTGAGGGGTTAATGCCTGAGCAATTTAGTGGGGTATATGGTAAAGTTGAGCGGAATGGTCGGGTATTACCCGCCCGACTGTTAGCTGTCCATAACAATCCATTACCAAGGTGACATATGAGACTTACAACTAAAGGCCGTTTTGCAGTAACCGCAATGATCGATTTAGCCCTGCGTGAGACGCACGGGCCTGTAACTTTGGCTGGAATTAGCCAAAGACAAAAGATCTCCCTCTCTTATTTAGAGCAACTATTTGGCAAGTTACGCCGTTTCAATATCGTTGAAAGTACTCGAGGTCCTGGCGGTGGTTACACCCTAGCCCGTAAATCTGAGGAAATTAGCGTGGCCGACATTATTGTGGCCGTAGACGAGCCTCTGGACGCAACGCAATGTGGCGGTAAGGGCAACTGTCATACCGATGAAGAAAATCAAGGTCATTGCATGACTCATGATCTTTGGTCAAACCTCAATGCCAAGATGGTGGAATACCTTAGTTCCGTGTCATTACGAGACTTGGTACACCAGCAATCTGGACGCGGAATCGTATTGCATGATTTGCGCCCCAAGAAAATTAAGGCTGACAGTGTTAAGGCAGAAAAGCTAGCACCAGCAGTCGCAGCAAAGAAAGAAGATGCCCCGAAGCGTCCTCTTGTGAATTCTGTTTTTAATCTAGCTCGGCAAAGTTAATCCAAGAGATCAATCTCTTTACCTGTTAATCGATAAGCAAAAAATGAACGCACCACAAGACATTCCCCAGCAGTCAATACCGATGTTTAGTCCTAAGCATTTTCCGGTTTATATGGACTATTCGGCTACTACTCCGATTGATCCGCGCGTGGTAGATAAGATGTTGCCTTACTTGCGCGAGCAATTTGGTAATGCTGCATCTCGTAGCCATGCCTACGGATGGGCTGCAGAGGAAGCAGTTGAGTGGGCGCGTTCAGAAGTCGCCCAGTTAGTGCATGCCGACCCAAGGGAGATCGTATTTACTAGTGGCGCAACTGAAAGTATTAATTTAGCGCTTAAGGGTGCAGCGCACTTTTACAAAGATCGTGGCAATCACATCATTACGGTCAAGACTGAACACAAGGCTACTTTAGACACTTGTCGCGAGCTTGAGCGCGAAGGTTTTGAAGTGACTTACTTAGATGTTCTGCCAAATGGTTTGATTGATTTCGCTCAGCTAGAAGCGGCAATGAAGCCAGGCACTATTTTGTTGTCAGTGATGTATGTCAATAACGAGATTGGCGTGATCCAAGACATTCCACGCATTGGGGAGCTATGCCGCTCACGTGGTGTAATTTTTCATGTGGATGCAGCGCAAGCTACTGGCAAAGTTGAAATTGATTTAGAGAAAACTAAAGTGGATTTAATGAGTTTTTCTGCTCATAAGACCTATGGCCCTAAAGGTATCGGCGCCTTATTTGTGCGTCGTAAGCCCCGGATTCGTATTGAGGCGCAGATTCATGGTGGCGGTCATGAGCGCGGTATGCGTTCTGGCACATTAGCCGTCCATCAAATCGTTGGTTTGGGCGAAGCTTTCCGTATCGCACGCCTTGAGATGACCTCGGGCAATGCTCGCATCCGTGCTTTACGTGATCGCTTGCTCAATGGCTTGAAGGATATTGAAGAGGTTTACGTTAACGGAGATATGGAGCATCGTGTTCCACATAACCTCAATATCAGCTTTAACTATGTTGAGGGCGAGTCGATGTTGATGGCCTTGAAAGACCTGGCTATTTCCTCTGGTTCTGCATGTACTTCAGCATCCTTAGAGCCTTCTTATGTATTGCGCGCTCTTGGTCGTAATGATGAATTAGCACACAGCTCAATTCGTTTTACTTTGGGACGCTTTACTACTGAAGAAGAAGTGGATTTCACGATCAAATTGGTTAAAGAGAAGATTGCAAAGTTACGTGAACTTTCACCTTTATGGGAAATGTTTAAGGATGGTATTGACCTCAGCACCATCCAGTGGGCAGCTCACTAAGAGTTATTAAATATATTGAAGCAAGATTAAAGATAAAAGAGATAGCGAGAAAATACCATGGCATATAGCGATAAAGTAATTGATCATTATGAAAATCCCCGCAATGTGGGTTCTTTTGAAAAAGGCGATGACCAAGTAGGTACTGGCATGGTCGGCGCACCTGCGTGTGGTGACGTGATGAAGCTACAGATTCGTGTAAACGATCAGGGCGTGATTGAAGATGCCAAGTTCAAGACCTATGGTTGCGGTTCTGCAATTGCATCCTCCTCATTAGTCACTGAGTGGGTTAAAGGCAAAACCTTGGATCAGGCCTTAGAGATTAAGAACTCCTTGATTGCTGAAGAGTTGGCTTTGCCACCAGTAAAAATTCACTGCTCTATCTTGGCTGAAGATGCCATCAAGGCAGCAGTGGCTGATTACAAAGAAAAGCATCCGGCCCTGTAAAGATAAAAAGGCTTTCATCATGGCAATTTCCTTAACCGACAAAGCAGCGAAACATGTTCAGCGCAATTTAGATAAGCGTGGAAAAGGTTGCGGCTTACGCTTAGGTGTTCGCACTACTGGTTGCTCAGGCTTGGCCTATCAATTGGAATATGTGGATGAGGCCGCTCCCGAAGATGTGAAATTTGAATCTAATGGCATCACCATCTTTATTGATCCTAAGAGCTTAGCCTATTTAGATGGCACCGAATTAGACTTTGTACGTGAAGGTTTGAACGAAGGCTTTAAGTTCCAAAACCCGAATGTAAAAGATGAGTGTGGTTGTGGTGAATCCTTCCGCGTCTGACAATTACTTTCGTTTCTTTGGTTTAGAACAGCAATTCAACCTAGATTTGTCTGCATTGGATCAAGCTTATTTAGCGATCCAAAAAGAAGTGCATCCTGATCGCCATGCTCGCGGTAGCGATACCGAGCAAAGGTTGGCAATGCAAATGGCTACCCTGGCAAATACTGCATTTCAAACTTTGAAAAATCCCATTCAGCGTGGGCTCTACCTTTGCCAACTCCACAAAGTGGATGCGCGTCTTGAGACCAATACGGCCATGCCAGCTGCTTTTCTGATGAAGCAAATGGAATGGCGTGAAAGTCTCGAAGATCAAGATGAGGATCTCGGTGCTCTCGAAGCTCTAGCTGAAGAGGTTGATCAAGCTAAACGAGATATCTTGGTAGAAATTACACAGGCTATCGATGGAGCTCAGAACTATGAGCGCGCAGCTGAGTTGCTTAGAGGTCTGCTTTTTATTGATAAGTTTGCGCTAGAGCTAGATGATGCTATCTCAGCTTTGGTATAGCTTTACACTCTAGACCCCATGGCCTTATTACAAATCTCCGAACCTGGTAAATCACTTGCTCCGCATCAACGTCGGATTGCGGTAGGTATTGACTTGGGTACCACTAACTCCTTGGTCGCAATTGTGCGGGATGCCTTACCTAAGGTTCTCCCTGATTCAGAAGGGCGCGAGTTACTTCCTTCTGTGGTGCGTTATCTCCCAAACGGTAGAACCCAAGCCGGCTTCGAGGCTGCCGAAAGTATTGTCTCTGATACCAAAAATACGATTGTTTCTGTGAAACGTTTCATGGGCCGGGGTATTGTCGATGTAGAGAATATCGAAAGCACTCCCTACGACTTCGTTGACGAGCCTGGGATGTTAAAGATCAAAACGGTAGCAGGTGACAAGAGCCCCATTGAAGTTTCAGCAGAAATTTTGGCGCGCTTGCGCCAGTTGGCAGAAGACTCAGTTAATGACGACATCGTTGGTGCGGTGATTACCGTGCCCGCTTATTTTGATGATGCTCAGCGTCAAGCAACTAAAGATGCTGCGAAGTTGGCAGGCATTGAAGTTTTACGTCTGCTCAATGAGCCTACTGCTGCTGCCATTGCCTATGGTTTAGATAATGCCTCCGAGGGCATCTACGCGGTTTACGATTTAGGTGGCGGCACTTTTGATATCTCCATTTTGCGTATGAGCAGAGGGGTATTTGAAGTACTCTCTACCGGCGGCGATTCTGCTTTGGGAGGCGATGATTTTGACCATCGCCTCTATTGTTGGGTGATTGAGCAAGCTAAGCTTCCACCACTGTCGATTCAGGATCATCGTAAGCTCTTACTCTCTTGCAAACATGCTAAAGAGCAATTGAGCCATAACCCATTAGCACGTGTTCATGAAACTCTTGCTGATGGCACTGTGATTAATGTGGGAGTGAGCCAGGCGCAGTTTTTTGAAATCACGCAAAACTTAATCAACAAGACTTTGCTTGCCGTGAAGAAAGCCTTGCGCGATGCAGGCCTTAAGGCTGATGAAGTCAAAGGCGTCGTGATGGTTGGTGGGGCAACTCGTATGCCTCATGTGCAACGTGCGGTGGGCGAGCTCTTCGGCACTAAACCCTTAAATAATCTCAATCCAGATCAGGTTGTTGCTTTAGGCGCCGCAATGCAGGCTGACTTACTTGCTGGCAATCAAAGCAAGGACGATGAGTGGCTCCTCTTGGATGTCATTCCACTGTCTCTTGGCGTTGAAACCATGGGTGGCTTGGTGGAAAAAATTATTCCGCGCAACACACCTATTCCGGTAGCGCGTGCTCAGGATTTCACGACCTTTAAAGATGGCCAAACTGCTTTAGCAATTCAGGTAGTGCAGGGTGAGAGGGAGTTAGCACAAGACTGTCGCTCTTTAGGTAAGTTTGAATTGCGTGGCATCCCGCCAATGGCTGCTGGTGCTGCCCGTATACGCGTGACCTATCAAGTAGATGCAGATGGATTGCTCTCTGTAAGCGCCATGGAGCAGGGTTCAGGTGTGCAAGCCTCAATAGATATTAAGCCATCCTATGGTCTGACTGATGCTGAGATTGCCCGAATGCTGCAAGATGGTTTTGCCTCAGCCAAAATAGACCTCCTTTCAAGATCTTTGCGTGAAGAGCAGGTGAATGCGCAGCGTTTATTAGATGCTGTACAAACTGCTTTAGATTCTGATCGTGGATTATTGAATTCTCAAGAGCAGGCTGAGGTTGATCAAGAAATGGCCGTCTTGCAAAAGTTGCTTACAGAAGAAACTGATAGCGCCATTCTCAGAAAAGCAGTCGATCATGCCGCTAAGGCTACCGACGAGTTTGCCCAAAAGCGCATGAATGCCAGCATTAAGAGGGCATTAGCCGGTAAGAATGTTGCAGAAATCTAAGAAAAGAAAATTACCCAAATGACTCAGATCGTTGTTCTACCCCATAGCGAGTATTGCCCTGAAGGTGCGGTACTTGAAGTGACTCCAGGCACCTCCGTTTGTGAGGCCTTGCTAGAAAACCATATTCCGATTGAACATGCCTGCGATATGGTCTGTGCTTGCACAACTTGCCACGTGATTGTGAAAGAGGGCTATCAGAGTCTGAATGAGCCTGATGAGAATGAAGAAGATTTGTTAGACCGTGCATGGGGCCTCAATCCCCAGTCTCGCTTATCTTGTCAGGCTATTGTGGCGCGCCAGGACCTAGTCATTGAGATCCCGAAATACTCCATTAACCACGCTAAAGAAAATCACTAATTTCTGGCTCGGTATTACACTCTAGAAATACAAGAGGATTAATGAGTGTATGAATATTCAGAATAAAGCAGGATATTTGATTGGGCTTACAGCGCTCTTGAGTGCTTGTTCAAATAATGGTGATCCCTATCAAAATATCGACTATCCACAGTCCTATACCCAAAGTGGTGGCTATAACAGTTCACCGCAGTTGATTTCATCAGAGCAATTGCAGTCCTTACTCTCTCCGATTGCCTTATACCCAGACTCCTTGCTGTCCTTGATGCTATTGGCATCAACTTATCCACTAGAGATGGCTGAAGCCTATAACTGGCGTAATAGCAATTCCAGTCTAAATGGCACTGCATTGCAAGATGCTCTCAAAGTGCAATCGTGGAACGATAGCGTGAAGTCGCTGATCTCATTTCCGCAAGCATTCAATATGATGGGTAGTAAGTTGCAGTGGACTCAAAATTTGGGCAATGCCTACAAGCTACAGCCAGCAGATACGATGAAGGCGGTGCAGGTTTTACGCAAACGCGCCGTTCAAGCTGGAACTCTCAAGTCAAATCAGCAAATTACAGTGAGCACTGACGCTAACTCGAACGTATTAATTGGCCCCGCCAATACTCAAGTGGTCTACGTGCCGAGCTATAACCCCACCGTTGTTTATGGGGCGTGGCCTTATCCAGACTACCCACCATATCCTGTTTATAACCCCGCCTGGGGAATGATGTCTTTTGGACTTGGGATGGCAGTAGGTAGTGCATTTTGGTCTTCGCCTAGCTGGTCTGATGGCACGATTAATGTGAACAATACAAATTCTCCTGGAAGAACGAATAGGGGGCTGATTGGTCCGAGTAGCATTCAGAACCAACAGCGACTGTTGAATGATTGGAAAAATAATGCGAGCCCGCAAGATCGACAGGCGGCAAGAGCGGCTGGACAGAGAGCTGATAATGCCTTTCAAAAAAATGCTACGCCACAAGAGCGCTCTCAAGCTGACCGCCTAAATCAAGAGGCAAGAAATGATTACCAGCAGGATCGTAGCAATCCAAATACCTATCGTGAGGCAGCTCAAGAAAATGCGATGCGAGAGCAAGCACGTGCTGATCGAATGAATGATGACCGATTTGGTGGGCGTGGTGGTTTTGGTGCTGGCCGCATGGGTGGATTTAGGCGCTAATTTATAAAGAAGACACTATGAAACTATTTCGGACAATCTCACTCGTCATTAGTGCATTCTTGCTGTTGCAGGCAAACACTTTTGCTCAGTCTGAGCTTCCAAAGAATGATGCCTCTACTGCTGCATTGGTTGAGCTATGCAAAAACCTCAATGATGCGGATGCGCAGAACTTTTGCTTTGGCTTTGGTGAGGGCGTTTATCAGGCCTACCTTGCTAACCGAAATGCAAAACAAAAGCAGAGCATTTGTTTCTCATCGGAAGCTGGTACAAGAGAAGTCATTCTCCAGGAGTTCTTGGCTTGGAATCAAAATAACCCCCAATTCAATCAAGATCGTGCAGCTAAGACGCTGATCCGATTCTTTGAGACAAAGTATCCCTGCAAACGGTAGGAGCTTGGGCCCCAACGTCCATTGCACCAATATGAGGCATCACGCACATTAAGTAAGCAATACGAAATTGGGAGAGCCTTTGAATGGAATACGATGATGTTGTTGTTCATTCTTAGGTAGTACCTCCATGAATTTTTTTCAACCACCCTGCGGGGTGGTTTTTTCTTTGGCTTATATTTTTATGTATTTTGGATCGGCTAACAGTAGTTTTATCAATCTTAGGCTCCCCTCCTATAGTTTATGGTGATATTCCACGATAAGTTTGGTTTAAATATCTCTTGACTGCTAAAGCACTTTCCCTGGATTCATGATTCCATGTGGGTCAAGAGCTCTTTTTATACTTCTCATCAATTCCAGTTCTATAGAATTTTTTCTTGTTGTTAGCTCATCTCGTTTTAATTGCCCAATTCCATGCTCGGCTGAAAATGAGCCAGAAAATTTATATACTTCGTCATGAACTAATTGATTGATATCTTTTCGTCTTATTTCAAGATCTTTAGAAAGTTCGGGGGCAATAGGAGCAATGTTGTAGTGTAGATTGCCATCACCAATATGTCCAAAAATGACTGTTTGCAAATGAGGCCAAAATTTTCTCAATTTCACTTCTGTAGATGCAACAAATTTTGCTAGTTCTGATATTGGTAACGAAATATCATGCTTCACGATTGTCCCTAGGATAAACTGCGCCTCTGGTATTCCTTCTCTTATTCTCCAGAGATCTTTTGACTGCTGTAGAGATTTGGATAGGACGGCATCGTTAATTAGCCCAATATCAAAGGCCTTCTCAAGTAAGGTCTCAAGCTGGGCATATGATTTTTGTTCATCTTCCATACTAGATAATTCAATTAGCGCTATCCAAGGGGAATGATCATTAATAAGTCCAGATAATTTTTCTATCCCATTGGATACAAGAGTGAGTGCTGAAGACGACATAATCTCAAATGCAGTTAAGTCGGTATTGGAATGTTGATTGATTAATTCAATGAGTTTTATGCTAGATTGGATGTCTGCAAGTGTAACTAGGGCAGTAGCCTTAGAGCGAGGCAATGAAAATAGTTTTAGTGTTGCAGCGGTAATAATTCCCAAGGTCCCTTCAGAGCCAATATAGATATCTTTCAAAGAATATCCCGTATTGTCTTTTCTGAGTCCACGTAATCCATTGAAGATTTCCCCGGATGGTGTAACTACCTCAAGACCTAGGGTGAGGTCGCGCATATTCCCATAACGAAGAACTTGAACTCCTCCTGCGTTAGTAGATAAGTTTCCACCAATAGTGCAACTCCCCTCTGATGCTAGACTTAAGGGAAATAACTTTCCTGATTGGTTGGCAGCCTCCTGAGCGTTAGCTAGTAGCACTCCAGAATCAAGTGTAATCGTAGAGTTTTCAAGATTAACTTCATGGATTTGATTGAGTCTAGTTGTGACAATCACAACTGATGGGTGCTCATCCATAGGAGTTGCGCCTCCACAAAGCCCAGTGTTTCCACCTTGCGGCACAATTGGTATTCTATTTTGATTGCACAATGAAACTAAGGAAGCAACCTCACCAACATTTTTTGGCTTCAATACAGCAATCGCATTCCCTGAGAACCGTTTGCTCCAGTCCGTTAAGTGGGATTGTTTATCGGCGTTTGAGTTGGATACAAAGTCCGATCCAATGATTCCACTGCATTGCTCCAGGAAATTATTGTACTTAGTCAGATCAGCTCCTTTTGATATTGGGTGCCGCTAGCCCTTCGATCATGATATTGAGGCAAGACGGTAACTTGCTCGCAATTGCTCGTTTTACCGCGGGCAGTATCGCATCAGAGTTTGTGACCAGCTCACCGTAACCACCAAAAGCTTGGCAAACTTTTTCATAACTAGATGGCAGTAGTTCGCACCCAATAGTCCTTTCTTTACCATAATCTTTGAGTTGAATCTGATATTCGGCATTCCAGCGAGCATCATTACCAATCAAAAGGACGAAATCCAAGTTATAACGAACGGCCGTATCAATTTCAGCGCTATGAAAACCAAAAGTACCATCCCCCATTACTGCAATGATTGGCACGTTTGGTTTTGCAACTCTCGAGGCTAATGCAAAAGGTAAGCCGGCTCCAATAGAGCCAGCGACGCCATTAAGAACGCGATTCGGTGCTCTTAAGCATGCCTGCGCCCATTGCCCAATCTCTCCTCCATCACTAACTAGTATGGAGTCGGGGTGACTATCCAATATTTCTTGGAGAGGTAAAAATATCTGTGCTGGATGAATTCTACCCTCGCTTGGTAGTAGACCTTTCCAGGCAGTAGGGCGAAATGTAATTGCCGACTCAACTTCTTTTAACCAGCCATTCAGACTTAAATTTGTTGAAGGCTTGGCAGCAATTAGAGCGCTAATAGCGATGGGGGTATCGCATATGAATGCAGACTTCAGGCGATCGCCAACTGCATTTTTGACTCGCTTAATTTCATTTTCATCAGGATCAATTTGTAAAAATGTACAGGCTTGATTAATACCAGGGCTGTTGCCAAACTTCAAAGTGAAGTCGAGCTTTTTGCCAAGCAAAAGAATGCAATCAGCATGCGATAGAACCTCAGAAAAGGCGCCAAGACTAGGGTCGCCTATGCCCCTAGGGCTTTCCATGCCGATTACGGGAATATTTAATGCTTCCTGAAGGTTAAGTAACTCTTTTCTTCCAGATTTTGAAAGCATCATTGGACCAACAAGTATGAGTGGCTTCTTTGCTGTCATTAATAACGATGCGATCGATGAAATTTCTGACGATTTAGCGGCCTTATCCTCCACTAAAAAATCCTCGCTTGAGGGCATCCTAATATTTGGCGGGGAAGTGGATTCCAGAATATCGCTCGGTAGGCTGAGATGGGTAGGTCCAGCCCTTCCTGACTTTGCTATTCGTATTGCTTTTGCCGTATCGGAAGCAATATCCTCAACCTTTTGACATGTCCAAGATGCTTTTGTTAAGGGTGCTGCAATATCTGCTTGAGCCATCTCTTGAAACGCACCCTTACCCAGCTGATTTAAAGGTGCATGGCCGGAGATAAGGACGACCGGCGATTCAGCCATTGACGCTGTATACAGGGCTGAGACTGCATTTGCATGTCCTGGACCGCCTGTAACCAAAGCAATACCAACTTCGCCAGTCAGTCTAGCCCATGCATCTGCCATATGGACAGCCGCAGCTTCATGCCGAGTATGTATCAGTTCAATTTTGGAATCAAATATTGCGTTATACGCTGGCATGATGTGATTTCCAGAAAGTGTAAACACTTTAGTGACGCCAGCAAGCTCTAGTGCCTTGATAAAGTTATCGGCACCATTGGTAATTTTTGTAGCCATAAAATTAAATTCCTAAATTTCTTTTAGTGTAGATATTGGTTAGTGCAGGATACGATAATTTGCCAATTTCATTTCATCAAAAACAGTTTACGTTGTATTGCTAAAACTAATTCATTCCCAAATGTTGAGAGGGTAGAAGATATATATGACCCCGGGTATAAATGAGTGATAACCCTTAATCATTCACCATCATCTATAGAGTTTGGTTATATGAGAGTTTTAAAAAGAAAATAAACTAATATGAAAAAGTATATTTAAGATTCATTTTCCATATCTTTTGGGATAGACTAGTTTTCATTTAAGCGCAATCAAGATCCAAATGAATGTATATAGATGAGGGAATGAATATGCATGCAGAACACAACGACAATAAAGTAGACGGTATTCCGCGCATGATTGAGGGGGCTGGCGCATGGCTGGGCGAGATTATTCAAAAAGATCCCAGCTGGATTGTGCATTGGGATTCTGAACAAATTGCTGAGCTTGAGACTGCAGCCGATCACTTTCTTAGCTCAGGTATCGCCTTGGAAGATATCAGTCCCGACTCATTCCCCTTGAAAAAGCTCGCTCCCTTTATTGCGGGGGCGCTTAATGAACTGCTCGCTGGACGTGGTTTTCTGATGTTACGAGGACTTCCAGTTAGTAGCTGGTCAATAGAAAAGGCTGCTGCTGTTTATATGGGGCTTGGCCGTCATATGGGTAGCTTAAGAAGTAGTAATGGTAAAGGTCATCTTTTGGGACATGTGCGCGATCAAGGCGTCAAGGTTGAAGCCGGTGTGCGCTTTTATCAAACCAATAGAAAGCTTGATTACCATACCGACTCGGCTGATATTGTTGGCTTACTTTGCCTGCAAAAAGCTAAAGCAGGCGGCGAGTCTTTTATTGCGAGCTCTATGACGCTCTATAACAAGCTGGTTGAACGTAGACCCGATTTAATTGCTGCCATGTTTACCCCATACCCAACTGATCGCCGAGGGGAGGTTCCTGAAGGTCGGAATCCATGGTTTGAGATTCCAATCTTTAATTGGTATCAAGGACATTTGTCTTGTGTTTACTTGCGGCACTATATTGAAGAGGCGCAACGACTCTATCCACAAGCTCCGAGGCTAACTCGTGAGCAAGTTGAAGTGATGGATGAGATCGATGCCATTTTGCAAGAGCCTGGATTTGCGCTGCAGATGGCATTTGAGCCTGGTGATATTCAACTCTTACATAATCATCAAATTCTTCATTCGAGAAACGATTTTGAGAATTGGCCTGATCCTAAACTTCAGCGCCATCTGCTTCGTCTTTGGATTGCGCCTCTATCAGGAAGACCATTGCCAGCCTATTTTGATTCTCGCTGGGGCGGTGTTATGCCAGGTGATAGAGGCGGAATATTAGTTCCTGGAACTAAGCTTTCTGTTGAGTTAACTGTTTAGTGAATTAATGCGTTTACTGGTTAAAACCCTTACTTTATTTTTTATCAATAGTCTTTAGCATTAAGTTATACGTCCATGGAATGCCATGTCTTAAATATCAGGGAGGTAGCATGCTGCGGTTAGTGAAAAAACGATTTGTTCCAGCATTATTTTTGATGGGGTTGGCGATTGAAATTGCAATAGCCCAAAATTATCCAAATAGACCTATTACGCTTGTCGCACCTTATGGGGTTGGTGGTGATAGTGACTTTTCTGCTAGAAATTTAGCTCCTATCGCTAGCAAGCTATTGGGTCAAAATGTGATTGTGCAAAACATTGCTGGCGCATCGGGTACGATTGGCTCGCAAAAGGTTCGTACATCCCCTCCCGATGGCTATACTTTATTAGTTTCTAGAGCAGGTTCTCAGGCGATTGTACCGGCACTCGAAAGTAGTACTCCTTATAAATGGAATGACTTCACGTTTATTTCTTTGCTTGACTTCAATCCTTTAGTTTGTGTTGTCAAGCCTGACGCACCATATAAAAATATGAAGGAATTGATAGCGGTAATTAAGGCAAATCCAACGAAACTTAATTATTCCACTGCAGGTGCAGGCACAACACAGCATTTAGCCGTCGAAGTACTCTTGCGTGATGTTGGTTTGCCATCTACAGCTGCAACGATGATTCCCTATAAGAGTGCTGGACTAGCGACTACTGCATTATTAAGCGGGGAAGTAGATTTTTTATGCAATAACTTAACAACAATTACTGGGCAGTTAAAAGGAAATGCAATGCGGCCCCTCGTAACATCTTCATCTTCGCGCTTAAAAGATTTTCCAAATATCCCCACTGCAAAAGAAGAAGGTATGGGTAGTCTTGAAAAGGTGATGGGATGGAGTGGTCTATACGGACCTCCTGGACTGGCTCCTGAGGTTGTTGAAAAGTGGCAGACTATCCTCAAAGAAGTGGCAAAAAATCCTACATGGATTAATGGCAATGACATGGTAGGGGCACTCTCAGCGATTCGCTCGCAGGCAGAAACTGAATCCTTTGCAAAAGAGCAATATGAGCTCTATAGCAAATTAGGTTCAGAGTTGAATCTTAAAAAATAAAGTTTTAATCTTACTTAATAGAAAAGTCCGGCAATGTCGGACTTTTCTCGTTCCAAGTGCATCCAATTGACCTCCTGAAATTAAACGGTTATTAATTGAGTAAGACAGATAAGAAATGTTGTTTAATAATTTGAGTGACATTTTGACGACTATGTTTTTTTCGTTCTAGCAAGCCGACCTTACGAAAAATAGTCTTCCCTGCTAATTCTGAAATATGTAATTTTTTGTCAGTCTCCCAGGCAATATTAGCTAGCCTCGGAACAATTGCGAATCCTAGTCCTTGCCTGACGAGCTCAATGATCGCCTCTACTGAATTCAGTTCCATGCTATCTTTAATTACCATTTTATTTGCGCGAATGGTTTGATCTACAAGGTGCCCCGTCCAAGTATTTCTCTCAAATCGAATGAATGGCAGATCGTCCGATGTACTTTTGGTAGAAAAGTTTTTTCTGTTTTTGACTGTTGGATAAATCAGTACCATAGGCTCTGAATACAACTCCGTCCACTGTACATTTTGCGGCAAAGCATAGGGTGACTCAGTAACTATTGCCGCATCTAGACTACCCTCAATCACTTGATCTAGAAAGTTGTTCGAGAGACCTGCGATGAGCTTGATTTCAAGTTCAGGGTAGCTTTGTTTAAGCTCATTCAATGTATTTCCAAAGGCACCCATTAAAGTTGAGACCAATGCGCCCAGAACAATGGTGCCGCTAAGTTCAGATTTAAAGTCAGATCCTAGGGCCTCATAGCGGGCAATGATTTCCTGGATTGGCTCAACCAAGGATCTGCCATGGTGATTGAGGGTCATAGATCGTTTGGTTCTATCAAATAGCTCTACACCAATATCTGCTTCTAATTGCTGCAATTGCTGTCCTGCAGCGGCCGCCGTAAGACCTATTTCACGTGCAGCGGCTGCCACGCTCTTGTGCCTTGAAATAGCTAGGAAGTTTTTAAGTACTCGAATGCTGGACATGGGTTTTAATATAAATTATTTTTTTATCTCGTAGAAAATTATATTCGATTTATTTTTTACTATCTATCGATATAATGAGCCCATGTCTAATACAGATCTCAAAGTAAAAGTCTGGCGCGGTGCTCAAGAGGGTGAGTTCGTTGAGTATTTGGTGCCTCGAAACCCAAATCAAACGGTGCTGGATGTCGTTACCTTTATTCAGCGTAAGCTAGATCCAACTCTCAGCTACCGCTTCGCTTGTCGGGTGGGCATGTGTGGTTCTTGCGCCATGACCGTGAATGGTGTTGCTCGCTGGACGTGTCGTACCCACGTTTCCCAGATTGTTGAAGGGGGCTCCCTAGAGATTGCCCCTCTGAACAATCTACCAGTCATTAAAGACCTTGCTACTGATATGCGAGAGTTCTTTAATAAGTGGAAGGGTGCAGTTGGTTTCTTCAAGGGGGATAAAACCCGTCATGATGATTTTGCAAGAGTAGAGCCGCAGTCACCGGAACGTCAATTAGCCAATGCTGGTATCGAATGCATCGGTTGTGGAGTGTGCTATTCCTCTTGTGAAGTTGTTCAGAGCCGCCCTAACTACCTCGGTCCAGCCGCCTTGAATCGTGCCTGGACCTTAACGAATGATGTGCGTGATGTACAGCAATTGGATCGCCTGCGTGCCGTTGCTGGTGATGAAGGTTGCCACGCATGCCATACGCAGGGATCCTGTACGGAGCGTTGCCCTAAGAAGCTTGAACCTACAGCTAGTATCGCTGGGTTAAAAAAGTTAGTGGCAAGAGCTGCTGTGCGAGGAAGTAAGTGGGGCAAGTTATGAGTCAAGCCGTGATGCAGGCAAAGCTTTGGTATGCCCAGAGAATCAGTGCCATGGTTTTAGGTCTTTGTGTCAGCATCCACCTGGTCATTATTTTCTATGCAATACGTGGCGGCTTAACTGCTGAGGAGATTTTGGGGCGCACTCAAGGCAATATTGCCTTTGCTATTTTTTATGAGATTTTTGTTTTAGCCTGTTTTGTTCATGCGCCTATTGGCTTGGCTAACATCCTCGAAGAAACGTTTTCTAAGGGCTTCATTTCTAAGACCCTATCTTCGCTCCTAGCAGTCCTCATACTGATTCTAGGAAGCACGGCAGTGATTGGTGTCTACACCGGAGGTGCGGTATGAGCCCGAGGCCAAAGCTCGATTTACGCGCAAAGTCTCACCTCTCTTATTTTGCTTATGCATGTCATCGCTTCTCCGGACTGCTGCTCGCTTGCTTTATCCCCCTGCATTTCTTAATGCTTTCGCAGTCTTTGCGTGGTGCCAGTGGATTTGAGCGCTATTTAGGCTTAACTGATTTTTGGGTTTTTAAATTCGGCGAATGGGCGCTAGTTATTTTGCTGGCGATCCATTTGGTAGGCGGAATTCGGCTCATCATGATTGAGTTTGGTCCATGGCGTGGTTTGCGTAAGGCTTGGACCCAAGCAGCCATTTTGTTCGGTATTACTTGCGGCCTTCTATTTTTGTATTTGGCAAATTGATTGGGTAATTTATGCAGTTACAAATGAAAGCAGTTGAAGAGGCTTGCAAGGAGCTCTATATTCGCGCCTTAAAGGTGCTTCCAGATGATGTTAAAGCCGGCATTGAGCGCTTAAATCAGGGTGAATCAGATGCACGTGCTCAGGTGGTTCTCAAAACGATGATCACGAACATTACCGTTGCGGAGCGCGAGGACAATCTACTCTGCCAAGATACTGGTTTGCCAATTTATAAGGTCAAGATTGGCCGTAATGTGCAACTAGATGGTATGGAACTCAAGGCAGCGATTCGTAAAGGTTGCGAACGTGCAACTACTGAGTACCCATTGCGCTCCTCTGTAGTGCATCCGATTACGCGTAAGAATAATCACACATCCTGCGGCATTGATATGCCGGCAATCAGCATCGATTTTTGTGATGATGATGAGATGCTTGAAATCGAGATGGTTCCCAAAGGGAGTGGTTCAGAAAACAATTCTTTTTTGAAGATGGCCATTCCTGCTGATGGAATTAATGGCGTTAAAGCCTTTGTGATCGAGAGCGTTGTGTCTGCGGGAGGCAAAACTTGTCCGCCAACGATTGTTGGTGTTGGCATCGGTGGTACCTCTGAGCAATGTGTTGCGATGGCCAAGCGTGCCGCTACAAGAGCATTAGGTAGCATCTGTAGCGACGAAGAGGGTGCTAAGTTAGAGCAAGAATTAACTGCTGCCGTGAATAAATTGGGTATTGGCCCCCAAGGCTTGGGTGGCGACGGTACGGCTTTTGCAGTTCATGTAGAACTTGCCCATACCCATATCACCTTAAATCCAGTAGCCGTCAATATGCAGTGTCACTCAGCGCGTAGAGCGCGAGCAACCTTCACGCCTCATGGTGTGACTTACGGATTCTAGGAATCAAGATGGCCCACTATAACCTTCCAACTCCCGTTAGTGAATCGGATATTCGTAAGCTGCGTATTAATGACACGGTGACTCTGCAAAACACCTTATTTGGTATTCGGGATGCTACGCAAATCCATATGTTTGATAAGGGTCGAAAGACTCGCTTTGATCTTAATGGTCATGCAGTAATTCATACGGCCCCGAATGTGCGCAAGGTAGCGGTAAGTGAAGAATTTCCAGCCGGGTATCAAGCAATCTGTATTGGTACAACCACCTCAGATCGTATGGAGCGTTTTACTCGTCCATTGATGACCGAGAATGGTGTGCGAATGATTGTAGGTAAGGGCGGTATGCGCGAAGACTCTGCAGCAGCCTTTCAGGAAATTGGCGGCGTATATCTTGCAATTATTGGGGGTACAGCGGCGTTAGAGACAACGTGGATTGAGCAAATTGAAGATGTGGATATGGATGATCTCAATCCAGAGTCTCTTTGGCGTTTCAAGATCAAAGACTTTGGCCCTTTACTAGTGGCAATGGATAGTCATGGCGGCAGCATTTATCAAGAAGTGAAAAGTGATGTTGCACGCAATAAAGAGGCTGTATTAAAGAGCTTAGGAATTTCCTTATGAATATCGCCACGCTTGAAACAGATATTCTCATTCTCGGTTCTGGCGGTGCAGGACTTTTTGCGGCTCTGCACGCACACCAAACCAATCCAAATCTTCATATCACCATTGCCGTAAAGGGACTGCTCGGTAAATGTGGTTGTACTCGCATGGTGCAAGGTGGTTATAACGTGGCACTAGCAGAGGGCGACTCTGTTGAACGTCATTTTATGGACACAATCGAAGGTGGTAAATGGTTGTCGGATCAAGAGTTGGCTTGGACATTGGTAAATAAGGCGGTTGAACGTATTCGTGAGCTTGAGAATGAGCTCGGCTGTTTCTTTGACCGCAATCCGGATGGCACAGTTCATCAAAAAGCGTTTGCTGGACAAACATTTGACCGAACAGTTCATAAGGGAGATTTGACTGGTATTGAAATTATCAGTCGACTGGCTGAGCAGGTATGGTCAAGAGGAATTCATCGTCTTGAGGAGCATAGGGCAGTCGAGTTAATTCATAGTGCTGATGGAAAGTCACTTGCTGGCGTATTAATGCTTAATATGACGACTGGTCAGTTCACACTGGTACGAGCTAAAGCAGTGCTGTTGGCTACAGGTGGCGGACCAACAATGTACAAGTACCACACACCTTCGGGTGATAAGAGTTGTGACGGCCTAGCTATGGCACTTCGTGCGGGCCTTACTTTACGCGACATGGAGATGGTGCAATTTCATCCTACCGGATTATTAGCAGGGCCAGGCACTAGGATGACGGGAACCGTACTTGAGGAAGGATTGCGTGGTGCAGGCGGATATTTGCTCAATGGCAATCAAGAGCGCTTTATGGGCAACTACGATCCTCGTAATGAACGCGCTACTCGAGATATCGTTTCGCGATCGATTAATTCTGAAATTAGGGCAGGTAGAGCTACCCCGAATGGCGGCGTCTATATTCAGATGAGCCACCTTGGTCCTGATAATGTGCGCAAGCAATTCAAAGGTATGGTCGAGCGATGTGCCGACAGTGGCTTTGATTTGGCGGGAGATCTAGTAGAGGTAGTCCCAACTGCGCATTACATGATGGGCGGATTAATTTTTAAGGCGGACTGTAGCACCGAGTTACCAGGTTTATTTGCAGCAGGTGAAGATACTGGAGGGGTCCACGGAGCTAATCGTTTAGGTGGAAATGGTGTGGCCAACTCTACTGTATTTGGCGGTATTGCCGGCGAAGAAATGGCGAAGTGGGTCGTATCTCAGAATTTGCAAGAGTGCAATATGGAAGAAGTGCGCGCCAGTATCAAGGCGCATGAGGCCCCATTAGAGAGGCCAGCAGGCGATATTGAATCGATTCGTGATGCTCTAGCTGAATGTATGTGGGATGACGTGGGCATCTCCAGAACCAGGGAAAGTTTGTTACGTGCTCGCGTGAAGCTCGATGAGCTAGATAGGCAACTGCATCAAATGGGAGTTGGCAATATCCAAAGGGAATACAGTATTACCTGGCAAGATTGGATGAATTTAAGCAATCTCATCTTGGTGAGCAAGTCGGTAACAGAGGCTGCTCTTGCTCGAGAAAACTCAAGAGGTGCTCATTATCGTGATGATTTTCCGCAGCCCGGCTCTTTGGAGGAGTCGTACTTTACCGCTGCTCATCTAGGTAAAGATGGTTTAGAAATTAAAAATAGGCCAGTTCAATTTACGATGATTAAACCTGGCGAGACTATTTTGGTAGAGGCTTGATATTTTTGAATTGATTGAGCCAGCCTCATTTTTGCTAGCAGCATTGGTAGTTCTTTGCGCATTTTTTATCTTTGGGGTTTCTGGGTTTGGCTCTTCAATTGTGGCTGTCCCTTTGCTCGTGCAGATATACCCACTGAAAGTGGTAGTGCCAATGATGGTCATCATTGATATTTGTGCCTCCCTGTACGTCGGAAGAAGGTCATCTGGTGATGCGAATACTCAAGAGTTGAAATGGCTCTTTCCTTTTAGCTTAATTGGAATGGTATTGGGAATCTTTTTATTGATCAGGGCACCAAGCGAACCCTTGCTACTGATTCTCGGGATATTTGCGGCCATTAATGGTATTCGTATTTTAGTTCAGAGAAATGTCGAGTTTCGAGATCCAATTAATAGATGGTGGGCAGTGCCATTTGGATTCTTTGGCGGTGTATTTACGGCCCTTTTTGCTACGGGCGGACCCGTATATGTTTCTTATCTCGGCTTAAGAATTAATAATCCCAAGGTGCTTCGTGCGACTATGGCATTTGCCATTTTTATACTGGCATTTTTACGACTCACCTTAATGCTGGTTACTGGGCTCATCTTAAGCTGGGAGGTAATTGGCCTTGCAGTTTGCTTAATGCCAGTGACTTTCTTGGGAATGTGGGCAGGCTCACATATTCACACTAAGCTTAGCAATGCCTCTATGCGTATCGCCTACGGATCAATATTATTTTTTTCTGGCTTGATGTTACTGCTCAGGCAAATCACCTAAAGTGTATTTAGGTTAAATAAAAAGCGAGGATAAATCCTCGCTTTTTACATTCAGATAACAATCATTACTGAGCGCTAATATTGCGACCTTTAATCACTTTTTCCCAGTTAGCTGATTCAGCTTTTATCTGGGCATCAAAGTCTTTCTGAGAATTCACTACCGGGCTTAAGCCATTAAGCTCCAAACTCTTTTGCATCGCATCTGACTTCACCGCCTTAACAGTAGCGTCATAGATTTTGTCCGTAATGACCTTAGGAGTGTTGGCCGGTGCCACCAAACCAAACCAACCGGTACTTTCAAATCCAGAGATGCCGCTTTCGGCAACCGTTGGCACATCGGGAAGTTGCTTGACGCGTTTAGCGCTAGTCACGGCAATTGGCTTAATTTGACCGGCTTTTGCAAAACCTGTTGCGGCAGTGAGGTTACCAACCATAAAGTCTATTTGTCCCGATACTAGGTCGTTGATGGCAGCAGATTCACCCTTATAAGGCACGTGGGTCGCTGGAATGTTGGCAGAATAAGTTAAGTTTTCAGCAGCCATATGAACTTGGCTTCCAATACCTGCAGAGCCAAAATTCAGATCCTTAGTTTTTGCATAGGTAATAAATTCATTTAAATTCTTGACTGGGATTTTAGTGCTGACAGATAGCAGCATTGGGCCGCTAGCCACATTGGTGATATTCACAAAATCTTTACTGTAATTGACCGGCAATTTTTTATACAAACTCGGATTCACAGTCAACATACTTCCTGAGGCTAGCATGATGGTGTAGCCATCTGCAGGAGCTTGTGCTACAAATTCAGCGGCGATATTGCCACCAGCGCCACCCTTATTTTCAACAATGACGTTTTGTCCTAGATCTTTCGTCAACTGTTGGGCTAAGAGTCGGCCAAGAATATCAGTGGTTCCGCCAGCTGCAAAAGGAATAATTAACTTAATTGGCTTTGTTGGCCAGGACTGTGCTGTTGCTAATTGAGGTAATGCAAGGGTAAGTGCGCCTGCAAGTAATACTAAACGTCTACTTAAATTATATTTTTTATTCTCAAACATCGGTGACCTCCAGTGGTAATTTAATCTTTATATCTTAGCTACTTAGCTATGAAAAAAATATACTCAACTGCTATTTAATAGTTATATGCTTATTCATTACTTCTGTCTCCTCCATCCATCCTGCAGCACTTCGAGCTACTTCTTGCGCTGCACCACGAACTGGGTATTGCAAGATATCTAAATCATCTATATGATTCAGATATGTCAGTTATTTTGGTCCCTAAAGCTAGATCTAGTCAAGCCCTGAAAACCCTGGTTTTGAACGACCTCATTCGCGGTGAGCATTCATGAATCTGAGCTATCCAGAGATTCTTGAGCTAGCAAACTCAGGCCTCAAGGCTGCTGGGATCAATTCAAAAGCAGCTTATGAGACCGCACAGTTTCTGGCGCTGGCGGAGTTAGATGGTTTGGCTTCGCATGGTTTGGCAAGAGTTTCACAATATGCTGCGCATGCGAAAAATGGCCGAATCGAGCTAGACCCCAAGTTAAGGGTCCGCCCATTTAAAACGGCAGCTGCTTTGGTCGATGCACGTGATGGCCTGGCTTTTCCTGCACTTCGTTTTGCAACTGACCTATCAGTCAATCTAGCCTCCAAAAATGGTCTTGGTTTAGTGGCTGTAACTAATAGCCATCATTTTGGCGTTGCCGGGCATTATGTTGAGGCTGCAGCCCGAGCAGGTTATGTCTCTCTTCTATTTGGAAATACTCCAGCTGCAATGCCGATGGTTGGCGGTACAAAAGCAATCTTTGGAACCAACCCTCTGGCCGCAGCTTTCCCCACCGCGAGCGGCGACCCTTTAGTTATAGATATGTCACTTTCTGCTGTAGCCCGCGGAAAACTCCTGGTTGCTGCAAAAAATGGTCAAGCGATTCCAGAAGGGTGGGCATTGACTGCGGATGGCAAGCCAACTACGGATCCACAAGAAGGCTTAAAGGGTTTGATGCTTCCTTTGGGTGGCGATAAAGGGGCATTACTTGCTCTCATCGTTGAATTGCTGGTAGTCGGACTTTCAGGCAGCCGTTTTTCTTATGAGGCGGATTCCTTTTTTGACCCTAAAGGCAATCGCCCGCGCATTGGCCAGCTGATGTTAACTATTGATACAGGTTTGGCAGGTAAATCTGTTTTTGCCAGTCGAATCGAAGACTTTATCAAGGCCTTAAGTGCTGACGCAGGCACTCGTCTTCCTGGACAACGTCGTTTTCAGCAGCGCGCTACAGGATTTAGTAATGGCGTCACGGTTTTGGATGTGGTTGTAGAAGAAATTCAGGCTGGCATCCGCCAGTCATGGACTGAGTAGTTTTTTTATAAACGAGATTATTGAGGAGATAGTAATGATCCACTTTGTCGTGCATGAGCCAGCAGATGGCGTAGGTGTAGTAGTAGTTGAGGGTGTAAAGGCCGGAACTGACTTAATTGGTTGGGTCATGGATGGCGACCTTACTTTGAATATTAAGTCTGAAAGTGATATTCCTATTGGTCACAAAATTTCATTGAACGATTTCAAACCAGGTGACACGGTAATGAAATACGGCGTTGATATTGGCAAGGTAGTAGCCCCAATCAAAAAAGGCGAACACCTTCACGTCCAAAACGTAAAAACTAAGCGCTGGTAATCCGGCACCTGACCTACCTATTCATTGAGAAAGATATAAAAAATGACTAATTTGAAAGACGCGACCTTCTTAGGTTATCGCCGTGAAAACGGCCGCATGGGTATTCGTAATCACGTATTGATTTTGCCTTTGGATGACTTATCCAATGCAGCCTGTGAAGCAGTAGCAAACAATATCAAAGGAACGATGGCGATTCCTCACTCCTATGGTCGTTTACAGTTCGGAGCTGACTTGGATTTACACTTTCGCACCTTAATTGGTACAGGTTCCAATCCGAACGTAGCTGCTGTAGTTGTAATTGGGATTGAGCCGCAGTGGACCAAAATTATCGTTGATGGCATTAAGGCATCAGGCAAGCCAGTTGAGGGATTCTGGATTGAAGGTAATGGAGACACAGCAACCATTGCTTCCGCAAGTAAAGCTGCTTACAACATGATGAAGCATGCATCTAAGCAAAAACGTGTTTCTGCTCCATTATCTGAGCTATGGGTTTCCACCAAATGCGGTGAATCCGATACAACTTCTGGATGTGGTGCAAACCCAACCGTAGGCGATGCTTTTGATAAGTTGTATGCAATTGGCTCCACCATGGTGTTTGGTGAAACTACTGAGTTAACTGGTGGTGAGCATTTGGTTGAAGCGCGTTGCCGTACTCCTGAGGTTAAGAAAAAGTTCCGCGAGATGTTTGATCGCTACCAGGATGTGATTGAGCGTCATAAGACGAGCGATCTGTCTGACTCTCAGCCAACCAAAGGGAATATTGCAGGTGGTTTAACAACCATTGAAGAGAAGGCTTTAGGCAATATCCAAAAAATTGGTAAAAAATGTATTGTGGATAGCGTGCTTGATAAAGGTGAAGAGCCAAAGATTCCTGGATTGCATTTCATGGACTCATCATCAGCCGCCGCTGAAATGGTTACCTTGTGCGCAGCTGCAGGTTTTACAGCTCACTTCTTCCCAACAGGTCAAGGTAACGTGATCGGTAATGCAATTCTTCCAGTCATTAAGATTTGCGCTAATCCAAAGACTGTTCGTACTATGGGTGAGCACATCGACGTTGACGTGTCTGGCTTATTGCGTCGCGAAGAGAATATGGACCAGGCGGGAGATAAGTTGTTGGATTGCTTGAAGCGTACAGCGGATGGCGAGTTGACTGCTTCTGAGATTCTTGGTCATCGTGAGTTTGTGTTGACACGTTTATACGAATCAGCATAAGACTGCAGCATGAGAAACCTGACCGCTTACGAGGAAGTCAAGCAAAAGATCACCGAGGATCTGGTCAGGGGTCGATATCCTATGGGGCAGGCATTGCCTGCTGAAAAGGATTTATCAAAAGAGTTGGATGTATCTATAGGTACCCTGCGCAAAGCGGTGGACGAGTTGGTTGCGGAAGGTATCGTGGTCCGACGCCAAGGCAGGGGCACCTATGTTGTTGAGCATGATCTCAAAAGACTTTTATATTATTTTTTCCACATTGTTAAACACGATGCTGAGAAAAAGGTTTATCCGAAAGTTGGGCTAGTCTCCTTAAATAGCGCTACTGCCAATAAGGAAGAGGCGAGTAAGTTGGTGATAAAAGAGGGCGCACCCGTTTGGAGAATTACCAATCGCCTGTCATTGGAAGGGCAGTGCGTCATGATTGATCAGATCACCCTAGATAAAAAGCGGTTCAAGGAATTAACCCGTGCGGACTTTATTGATCGCAAAGGTAGCATCTACCAAATGTATCAAATGGAATACGGTCAAACCGTTGTGCGAAGTAGTGAGCGTTTGCGTGCTGGCTTAGCGGGGAAGCAACATGCTGAATGGCTTGGATTAAATCCAGACTCTCCCGTGCTGGTGATCAGAAGGGTGGCGCTGGGCATTCAGGATGAGCCTCTAGAGTGGCGTGTCTCGACTTTAAATACTACTCAACATGAGTATTTCAGTGAGTTAGTCGCTTAGCTTTATGTTGATCACCACTCGGAAGAATATTCCAGGACTTTTGGTTTGCTTGGTCATTGCCATGTCGACCAGTTTTCTTTCTGAGAACTATGGTGGCCCACAGTTGTTATATGCGCTACTGATTGGTTTATCACTTCATTTTCTATACCTCAATGAGGCAGTAAAGCCAGGGATTGATTTTTGCGCCAAAACGATCCTGCGTTTGGGCGTTGCGTTTCTAGGTATTCGGATTACATTTGTCGATATTGCTGCAATCGGTTTGAATACCGGATTAATGGTGATGTTTGCAGTTGCTGCCACGGTAGTCTTGGGATTCTTTCTGGCTAAATTCTTAAAGCTGTCTACAGACTTTGGGTTGATTGCGGGTGGATCTGTTGGTATTTGCGGAGCTTCAGCGGCCCTAGCAGTAGCTTCAGTTCTGCCCAAAACAAAAGAGAATGAGCGATTTACTCTGCTTGTAGTGGTTGGGGTAACTGTCCTCTCCACTATTGCCATGGTGGTGTACCCCTTCGCATTGCAGTTGCTCGATATCACCGCTTTACCTGCAGGCATCTTTCTAGGAGCCACCATTCATGATGTGGCTCAGGTGGTTGCTGCAGGTATGTTGTTTGGTCCTGAGGCAGGTGATGTAGCAACTGTCGTTAAGCTTTTCCGTGTCGCTCTTTTGTTACCTGTTGTGTTGTTTATCTCTATTTTCTTTGGTGCTGAAAAATCATCTCAGCGCTTAGGGTGGGGTAGCCTACGTCTGATACCGACATTCTTATTGGGTTTTGTAGCACTATCAGTTATTGCCTCTATGCAGATTTTGCCAAGCTCCCTTACCCATTCTATTGGCGGAATATCCCGCTGGATGTTGGTGATTGCTATTGGTGCAGCTGGACTGAAAACAAACTTTCAGGAGTTGGCAAAGTTGGGTTGGCAACCAGTAGTCATGTTGTTAGTGGAAACCCTATTTATTGCTTCAATCGGCCTCATTTTTATTTTGAATCTTTCTTAATTGAATTGCCAATCATTATTTTGGCGGTATTCTTTTAAAAAGTGCTCATCAGTAATGCATGTATTTTGAAAAGGTGAATGACCTATGTCGGATAAAGGCAATATTGTTAGTCGTCGAAAATTTCTAAAAAATTCTGCTGGTGTTGGTGCAGGTCTTAGCGCTGCAATAGTCTCTGGCACCACCTTGGCTCAAGCCTCGGCAAGTGAGTTTTTAGAAGTAGACCCCTGGACTAAGGTGCAGGGCTCTACTTTCATCAATCCACCTTACGGCCTCCCCTCAAAATACGAAAAGAATGTAGTTCGAGTCTTGCCGTCTCCTGCTCCCACTTTCTTAACGGGCTCTAGAACACCATTGCAAAATTTGCATGGCATCATCACGCCAAATGGGCTCTTCTTTGAGAGGCATCATGCTGGCGTGCCTGATATCAATCCTGATCAGCATCGCTTAGTCATTCATGGCATGGTTGATAGGCCCCTGATGTTGACTATGGAAGACATTGTTCGTTTTCCGTCAGAATCTCGTATTTATTTTTTGGAGTGCTCCGGTAATAGTGCGGCTGAATTAAAGAAGGCAACGGGTAAAACTGCTCAGGAAATTCACGGACTACTTTCTTGTTGTGAGTGGACCGGGGTTCGTCTCTCGACTATCTTTCAAGAATGCGGAGTCCAGCCAGGCGCCACATGGGCCTTAGCAGAAGGTGCTGATGGCGCTGCAATGACTCGTAGTATTCCGATGAGCAAAATGATGGATGATGCGCTATTGGTTTATGCCCAGAATGGTGAGATGTTGCGGGCTGAGCAAGGCTATCCTTTGCGTCTATTGTTGCCGGGCTTTGAGGGGAATATGAGTATTAAGTGGCTAAGACGCCTTAAATTAGGCTCTGAACCCTGGCAAACTCGTGAAGAAACATCAGCCTATACCGACTTGCAAGCTGACGGCAAGGCTCTTCAATTTACTTTTGCTATGGATGTGAAGTCTGTAATAACGCAACCATCCGGCATGATGAAACTCAAATCAAAGGGATTCTATGAAGTTTCAGGCGTTGCCTGGTCTGGTAACGGAAAGATTAAAAGGGTTGAAGTATCAACGGATGGAGGAAAGTCTTGGGCTGATGCTATCTTGCAAGAGCCGGTCATGGATAAATCTTTGGTACGCTTCCGCTATCCCTGGGTTTGGAATGGTGAACCGACTGTATTCATGAGTCGAGCGATCGACTCTAGTGGCGACACTCAGCCAAGTATGGAGGCTTTATTAAAGGCAAAAAGTCCTAATAGCTTTTATCACAACAATGCAATTCAGCCATGGCGTGTTGCTGCTAATGGGGAGATTACAAATGGCCGTTAAATCTTTTGTGAAACTGGCTTTGGCTGTTGCATTGTCTGGAGTTTTGGTGGCTTGCTCGAGTGGATATCATGCTGCTGGCCCAGTTGGTCTTGGTAAGCCAGTTACCGAAAATCAAATCAAAGCATGGAATATTGATGTTGGTCCCAGTGGGGCAGGTTTACCTCCTGGATCCGGTACAGCTGCAACTGGTGAAATCATTTACCAGCAAAAATGCGCATCCTGCCATGGAGATAAAGGGCAGGGCGGAATTGCTAACCGATTGGTTGGTGGCGGTAGCTTAAATACAGACAAGCCAGTTAAAACAGTTGGTAGTTTTTGGCCTTACGCCACAACGATATTTGACTATGTAAAACGAGCCATGCCACATCAGGCGCCACAATCGCTGACAGATGATCAGGTGTATGCCCTAACTGCCTACATCTTGTATATGAATAAGATTGTTTCAAAGGATGAGGTAATGAATGCAAAGTCATTACCGTTGGTCAAGATGCCGAATCGAGATGGGTTTATTCCAGTCGTCAGATAAGCATCTGTGCCGAGTGTTCTTAAGCGTAAGAGTCCTCAAGCTCTTCCATCTTGATAGTGGTCATCAAGAACAGAATTCTGCGTTGAAAGTTTTTTCGTTCAGCTACATTCTCATGCGGCAAGCTATCGTGCTCACGCAATAACTGCGTAATAATCGGGTTGTAGTGCTCTCGGACGGGTGACATCTCAGTTCCTTGGTAAATATCTTCTGAAGACTAATTTACCAAGGTGTCTATATATCCACAAGAAACATATAGCGATAATTACATTACTTTTGGATATATAGCTTACTTACTTTTCTACGAATGCACGCTCAAATACGTAGTCGCCTAATTGACCAAGGCTAGGAGATACCTTGAAGCCCTTGGAATCTAGCATCTCAGCAGTTTCTTTGAGCATGGATGGACTACCGCAGATCATGGCGCGATCGACTGCTGGATCTAGCGGGGGTAAGCCAATATCTTTAAAGAGTTGCCCTGATTCAATCGCAGTAGTTAAGCGACCGGTGTGCTTGAAAGCTTCGCGCGTCACTGTTGGGTAGTAGATTAATTTCTCACGAATGATTTCACCAATATATTCGTCTTGAGTGAGTTCATCTTTAATGTAATCACCATAAGCGAGTTCACTTACCAAACGAACGCCATGAATCAAGACTACTTTCTCAAACTTCTCATACGTATCCGGATCGCGAATAATGCTCATGAAAGGTGCCAATCCTGTCCCGGTGCTAAATAAGTAGAGGTGTTTTCCTGGATTTAAGTCATCTATGACTAAGGTGCCCACGGATTTCTCGCTAACCAAAATGGGGTCGCCCACCTGAATCTTCTGAAGACGGGAGGTGAGGGGGCCATCTTGAACCTTGATGCTTAAAAACTCTAAATGCTCTTCATAATTAGGGCTTGCCACACTGTAGGCGCGAACCAATGGCTTACCTTCAACTTCCAAGCCAATCATCAAAAAATGACCACTACGGAAGCGTAAACCTTTGTTTCTAGTAGTAGTGAAGCTAAAAAGGGTGTCGTTCCAGTGATGAACGGTAAGGACGGTTTCGGTATTGTAGGCAGCCATAAATACTAATTATGAAGATGTAAATCCTAATTATCCTCATTCTGGGGATGGCTCTATAGATAAAAAAGTATTTAGCATATAAAAAGGGATTCTTTTACTTATGCTGGCTAGCCCCCTATGATCAATTTATGCCCAATTGAGAGAATCATATGTCCGCAAATCCCACTATTCAAAAGCCCCTATTTCTCACAATCATCCAGATATTTTTAGGTTTGGCTCTACTGAGCTTATCTACCCACCTGGCTCTAGAAAGTGCTCTCTATCTTGATGTCCTTAATCAGAACGGCCTAAATCAATACCATGCTTTTGGAGTGCTAGTTTGCCTTAGCTTCATTTCAGGCGTTTTCCTCATTGCACAACATGTCTTGACCCAGGATGAGGGCAGCGTTGATGAGCACTTTAATAGGGCCTTGCTGTACTAAATCCAGTTAGACTGTGGCCTTATCTTAATAAGGCCACACTATGAGTTCATTGCCACATCAATCTATCTTTGAGAGAGGGGCATGGTATGTGGTGGTGCAGGGAATTCTGATTGGCCTCATCTTATTTGGCCCTCAAGGCCCTCTTCTTGTCAGCTCAGAACCCATCACTTTCATTCTCCAGTCCTGTGGCATTGCGATTGCCTTGCTAGCCACCTTAATTATGGTGATTGCCGTCATTAATCTCGGCAAAAATCTCACCCCTTTGCCCTGCCCAAAAGACAATGCCGTTCTGATTCAGGATGGCTTATATCAATTTGTACGACACCCGATCTACTTTGGGGTGCTCTTAGCAGCACTAGCTTGGCTACTCATCTTCCCTGGCATTTATATATTGATCTATGCCATTGGCTTATTTTTCTTATTTGATATCAAGGCAAGGCGTGAAGAGGTCTGGCTGATAGAGCGTTTTCCAGATTACCGAGACTATCAGCGTAGAGTCAAAAAGTTAATTCCCGCTATCTATTAATATGGTGTTTTAAGTTATTGGAGTTTTTATGAGTGGCGAACCCTCCGTAAGACTAGTTCAGCAAGCTGATTATCAATTTGCTATTTATTACAACGAAGAACGTGATCCTATTTATGGGGATGAGCCGCCACCCCTTGGAAAATCACAGGGTGCCACCCCATCACAGTTCTTGTTGGCAGGTGTGGCTAACTGCTTGTCTGATTCACTGCTCTTTGCGCTCAGAAAGTTTAAGCAAAATCCCGAACCGATCGAAACGAAGGCCAGTTGTGAAATCGGTAGAAACGCAGAAAACCGCTTACGCATATTGGCTATCAATGTAGAGATTCGGATTGGCGTTCCAGGCAATACCCTTGAGAACCTTGAGCGTGTATTAGCGCAGTTTCAGGACTTCTGTACTGTATCTTCTAGCGTGAGCTTGGGTATTCCAGTAAATGTGACTGTCATTGACAGCGAGAGCACGAAGTTATATCCAGCTATTTAACCATTCCTGATGTAGTCGAAAAAAAGCCGCAGAGTTTGAATTCTGCGGCTTTTGATTTCTGGATCAAGGTATTCGAGCCGCTTACTCTTCCTCGCGACGTAGATGCGGGAACAAAATCACATCACGAATATTAGGTACGTCAGTTAGCAGCATGACTAAACGGTCAATGCCGATACCGCAACCACCAGTCGGAGGCATGCCATATTCCAGTGCACGAATGAAGTCATGGTCAAAGTACATTGCCTCTTCATCACCCGCTTCTTTTTGTTCTACTTGCTTACGGAAGCGATTGGCTTGATCTTCAGCATCATTTAACTCTGAAAAGCCGTTGGCGATTTCGCGACCAGTAATGAATAATTCAAAGCGCTCGGTAATGCCAGGGCGGGTATCTGATTCACGGGCAAGAGGACTCACTTCGATTGGGTAATCGATGATGTAAGTTGGCTCCCATAGATGTGACTCAGCAACCAATTCAAATAAAGCTAATTGAAGAGCGCCAATGCCAGCATTCTTAAGGGTAGGGGAGTCTGGGTTCTCGCCACCTTTTTTCAATTCAGAGCGAATGAATGCAGCATCTTCTAATTGAGCCGCTTCATAACTCTTGTTTGACTGGCCACAATATTTCAGGATGGCTTCAGTAATTGTTAAGCGCTGGAAGGGTTTACTGAGATCCAGTTCACGACCTTGGTGGGTCAAAACAGCAGTACCCTGCGCATCCATTGCTGCAGCACGAATTAAGCTCTCCGTAAAATCCATCAACCAACGGTAATCGGTATAAGCTGCATAGAATTCCATCATCGTGAATTCTGGATTGTGGCGTGGGCTCACACCCTCGTTTCGGAAGTTGCGGTTAATCTCAAACACACGCTCAAAGCCGCCCACTACTAAACGCTTCAAATATAACTCTGGGGCAATGCGCAAGAACATTTGCATGTCTAAAGCATTGTGATGCGTAATGAAAGGCTTAGCCGTAGCGCCACCAGGGATTGGGTGGAGCATAGGCGTCTCTACTTCCATGAAGTCTGCATCGAGCATATGGCGACGCAAAGAAGCAATCGTATTGCTACGCGCTCTGAAAGTATTGCGACTTTCTGGATTGACGATCAAATCAACGTAACGTTGGCGATACTTGGTCTCTAGGTCTGATAGACCATGAAACTTATCTGGCAGTGGACGTAAAGACTTGCTTAATAGACGCAGCTTGCTACATTCGACTGAGAGTTCACCTTTGTTAGTTTTGAACAAATTGCCTTCAGCAGAGATAAAGTCACCCATATCCCAGTGCTTAAATGCACCATGAATATCAGCACCACTGATTTCATCATTAATGTAGAACTGAATTTGGCCACTACGATCTTGAATGGTGGCAAAGCTTGCCTTACCCATCACCCGCTTGAGTACCATGCGGCCAGCCACTTTGACATGCACCTTCTTGGCGGCTAATTCTTCTTTGGTAAGACTGTCGTAGTGAGTGTGAAGATCTGCGGCTAAGTGGGTTGGTATAAAGTCGTTCGGAAATGCGATGCCACCTTCGCGTAGCTTGGCTAATTTCTCACGACGCTCGGCAATGATATGGTTTTCATCTACAGCTTCAGTAGCTGCAGCTTGGTTGGGAGTTGAATTCACTTGATCGTTCATATGGAATATTAATAACTGGAATGGGGGTACTGCATCAAACGCCTTGCTTCAGGCTGGCTTCAATAAAGGCATCAAGGTCACCATCTAATACCTTTTGTGTATTTGAGATCTCAACGTTAGTACGTAAGTCTTTAATCCGACTTTGATCCAGTACGTAGGAGCGGATTTGATGACCCCAGCCCACATCGGTTTTACTAGCCTCAAGCTTATCTTGCTCAGCACGACGTTTTTGCATCTCGTGCTCATACAAGCGAGATTTGAGCATCGTCATTGCTTCAGCCCTATTACGATGCTGACTTCGATCGTTCTGACACTGCACCACGATTCCGGTGGGAAGGTGGGTTAAGCGAACAGCGGAGTCGGTTTTATTAATGTGCTGACCACCCGCACCAGAGGCACGATAGGTGTCGGTACGAATATCTGCTGGATTAACGTCAATCTCAATTGAGTCATCAATCTCTGGGTATACATAGATACTGGCAAAAGAAGTATGGCGACCATTAGATGAATCAAAAGGTGACTTGCGTACCAAACGGTGCACACCAGTTTCTGAGCGTAGGTGTCCGTAAGCATATTCACCATCCACCTTGATAGTGGCACTCTTGATGCCGGCAACATCGCCATCAGATTCTTCTAGGATTTCTGTCTTGTAGCCTTTGCGCTCGCAATATTTAAGATATTGGCGTAAAAGTATGCTGGCCCAGTCGCAGGCCTCTGTTCCACCAGCGCCTGCTTGAACATCGATAAAGCAATTGCAAGAGTCCATTTCATTGTGGAACATGCGACGGAACTCGAGATCATGAATGATCTTGCTATAGCTTTCAACGTCTTGTTCGATGGCAGAAATAGTTTCAAAATCACTTTCTTCTTTAGCCATATCGAATAATTCGAGGGCGCCAGTGATGTTGCTATTTAAATCGGTGAGAGTGGCAACAACACCATCGAGCAATTTCTTCTCTTTACCGAGGGCCTGCGCTTTTTTTTGATCATCCCAGATAGTGGGATCTTCAAGAATAGAGTTAACTTCAGTAAGGCGTCGTGACTTTACTTCGAAGTCAAAGATACCCCCGGAGTGCTTGCTCACGGGTGAGCAGATCGGACAGGGTATTTGAAATAATGTTGAGTTGTTCGGCTTCCATCCCCTGATTATAAGGGGGTTATTACAGCCTAAGCCTCGTCGTGGGCCTCAATCATGAGTTGTACGCGTGCCTGCCCTTGAAAACGGTCGGTGACTAGGCGATAGGCCAGCTTGGCCTTGGCTGGCAAGGGTTGGGTGTGGTTAAACCAGACCCCAGTAAATGGCTTGCTAGCCAATGGACCGCCTCCAATCGGGCGTAGCTGCAGGCGCAGATGCTTTTCTTTCATGAGGCTTTGCTGCCCAATCTCAAATTCCCCATAAAAAATGGGTTGAGGAAAGCCTTGCCCCCAGATTTCTTCAGCCAGGAGATCGCCAGTTTCGGGTGTGAATTCAGATAGATCTAGTGGCCCATCATGTATATGGCGACGCTCTAACAATTCATCATTCAGTAAGCCGTTAGCAACTTGCTGAAACACGGTATCAAACTTTTCAAAATCGGATTTTCTAATGCTGAGGCCTGCCGCCATGGCGTGGCCACCAAACTTCAGAATTAAGCCAGGCTCACGCTTAGAAACAATATCTAAGGCATCGCGCAGATGAAAACCTGTCAGCGATCTCCCGGAGCCACGCAATTCTTCTCCGCTAGCACCATCAGCTGGAGCAAAGACAATTGCGGGACGATTAAATCGTTCTTTCAGGCGAGAGGCCACGATACCAACCACCCCCTGGTGCCACTCTGGATTCCAAAGACAGATGCTAGAGCGCTCTGCCATCGTGCCTGCTAATTGATCCTCAGCAAGATGAGCGAGAGCGGCTTCTTGCATGCCGCCTTCAATAACGCGTCGCTCGCGATTGATGCGATCAAGTTCATAAGCCAGCTCAATGGCTTGCTCAGGCTTATCGCAAATTAATAAGCGAATACCTAAAGTCATATCCGCCAGACGTCCTGCTGCATTTAAGCGAGGACCGATAGCAAAACCTAAGTCAAAGGTATTCGCTTTGCGAGGATCGCGCACAGCCGCCTGAAACAGCGCCTGAATACCTGCCTGAGATACTCCCGAACGAATACGCTTGAGGCCATTAGAAACCAAGATGCGATTATTGCGATCAAGCTGTGCCACATCCGCTACGGTGCCTAAGGCCACGAGATCCAAGAGGTTCTCAATCTTAGGTTGAGTCTCAGTAGTAAATTTACCGCGCTGACGAAGCTCTGCACGAAGTGCCACTAATAAATAGAACATCACACCTACACCGGCAAGGGCTTTGCTCGGAAAGCTACAGCCTGGTTGATTGGGGTTAACGATTGCAGTGGCTTTAGGTAGTCGATCTCCTGGAAGATGGTGGTCGGTCACGATGACTTCCATTTCTAGCTCGCGGGCTCGATCTACCCCAGCTTCGCTAGCAATGCCGTTATCGACTGTAATGAGATATTTTGGTTTAGGGTCTTGCTGAGCGGCAAGATCAACAACCTCTGGAGTTAGTCCATAGCCCATCGTAAAGCGATTGGGCACCAAGAACTGAATGGGAGTATCTGGTCCACCCAACATCTTTAATCCACGCAGAGCAACAGCACATGCAGTAGCGCCATCGCAGTCATAGTCTGCTACTACCAGCATAGACTCTTTGCGCTCCAAAATATCGGCTAGCAGGGTGGCAGTACTGATGCAGTTTTTAAGTTCTACTGGCGAGAGTAGTTGCTTTAGATCTAAAGAGAGTTGATCTGGCTTATCGATGCCGCGTGCTGCGTACAGCCTGGCTAGCAATGGGTGCAGACCACTTTGCTGTAACCAGCTAACTGTGCGATCAGAGAAGGGACGCTGAGAAAATAGACTCATGATGAAATAATTTTTTGCCAAGTTAAGGGTTCTGATTTTTTCCAGAAGGCCCATGACAGTTTATTTAAGTCCTTGGAAGTGAAAATTCTGTGGCGAATTTGACCCTTGGGAAAATCAATCACTTCGATTTCATCTAACTCATTACCCAAGAGTGCTGCTCTTAAGTTATCCCAAATACTCTCAGGGCGATCAATCCATGCAAAGGTATTTTGCAGATTTGAGAAATCAATTTCACGCTGCTGAGGGATTGCAAGGTATTTAGCTAAGCCAGCCAAGAGGGGGTGATCTCCGTATATCTGGTCTACATTCTCCAGCAATGGGGGAGTCTGGATATCAGACAGTTTGCCGATACCGCTAATCCATAAGGAGTTGATGCTGGGGTATCCGCGTTGTTCTCGCTCCTGATTGACCGGGTCAATATGCCAGAGCATCTGAATTTCATTTTGGAGTTTGCGCCAGAGCTTAGCAACTCCAATCACGTTTGTATCGCGCGGCATCCACCAATCAATATTGCGACCATGCGCTTGATCAATAGAGTGCGTTGCAAGACTGGCAAATGGACCAGCTGAAATAAACCAATCACGTTGACCTTGGAATAACACCTTATTTCTAAAATCTTCCTCGATGAAGGGGAGGGCAACTTGTAGCAAGCTAACAGATTCACTTGCTGTCAGATCAATCTGACTTTGGGCCATCAGGATTAAATGATCCCGAGTGGCATGAAGGTGGACTGGCTGAAGACAAGCAATGGCTTCATTCGGGTTAACTTCTAGGTCGCTTTGACCTAGAAGTAACACTGGGGCAATCGGTAGTTGATCGCCCAGTAGAAAGCGCTCTTGTGGAAGTCCGCTGGGCGGGGTATTACCCTCTAATCCCGCGTCAATAGCATCTTCTCCCGACACCATCAGGGTAAAGCGTCGCAAAGAACTTGTAAGGAAGGTCAAATTGGTAGTCATTCCCCTGATTTTAGGTGGCATTTACAGAAACCATCTGTTTGCTCGTTTAATTCACTAAACTGTAAGCATGTTGAGACTTCCCATTGAGCTAGAAATTGGCCTGCGCTATACCCGATCCAAGCGTCGCAAGACGGTGGGTAAGCGTGATGGCTTCCTGTCTTTTATTTCTGGAATCTCCACTGCAGGTATCGCTTTGGGCGTTGCTGCCCTGATTGTGGTGCTTTCAGTCATGAATGGCTTTCAGAAGGAGGTGCGCGACCGCATGTTATCCGTCCTTTCTCACGTTGAAATTACTGCCCCAGATGGTTTGGCCAATTGGGAGCCGATTGCACTCAAGGTTGCTGCCCAGCCGCACGTAGTGGGTGTTGCGCCAATGGTCAGCTCGCAAGGTTTGCTCAGTCGCGAGAACGTGATGCGTGGCGTGTCTATTCGGGGAGTGTTGCCAAGTGAAGAGGGCAAAGTCTCTGATTTACCTAAACAGTTTGTTGCTGGCAGCATTGAGGATCTCAAGCCAGGGGCGTTTAGTGTTGCCTTGGGGGCACAGCTTGCCAATATGGTTGGCGCACGGGTTGGCGATCGCATTAACTTAATCGTGCCAGAGAGTGATCTCACTCCAGCAGGTGCCATGCCCAGAATGCGGACGCTTCAAGTCGTCGGCATCGTGGACAGCGGTCATTATGAATACGACAGCTCTTTAGCCATCATGCACTGGAAAGATGCTGCAGCTTTACTGCGCTTACAAGACCCATCCGGCTTACGCGTGAAGGTCGATGATATGCAGCGTGCACCAGAGATAGCTTCTGAATTAGCCCAAGTTGTTCCACAAGCTTTGTGGGTGAGTGACTGGTCGCGTTCCAATCGCAATTGGTTTGCTGCTGTTCAAACAGAACGAAAGATGATGTTCATCATCCTCACCTTGATTATTGCGGTAGCTGCTTTTAATTTGGTATCCACCTTGGTAATGACAGTGAATGAGAAACAAGCTGACATTGCCATCTTAAGAACGATGGGCGCAAGTCCTGGACTTATTCAGCGAATCTTCTTGGTACAAGGTTTGGCGATTGGTCTACTAGGTTCTTTAGCCGGAGTTGGCTTAGGTCTCCTAATTGCGTTAAACATCGATGTGATTGTTCCTGCAATTGAAGCTATCTTCCGCGTGCGTTTCTTGCCACGCGATGTGTACTTTATCAGTGAGTTGCCATCGGACGTTCGTTTATCTGATGTTCTTACTGTTGGCCTTATGGCTTTTGGCCTTTCTGTATTGGCTACACTCTACCCAAGTCGACGAGCCGCTCAAGTTCAGCCTGCGGAGGCATTGCGCTATGAGTGATCCCAATCAAATCATTTTGAGTGCGTCGGGCCTTGCAAAGACCTATGGCAAAGGGTCGACAGCAGTTGATGTCCTAAAAGCAATTGATTTACAGGTAAGCGCTTCCGAGAAGGTGGCCATCGTTGGCTCTTCTGGTTCAGGAAAAAGCACTTTATTACATCTACTAGGTGGCTTAGATACTCCAAGTGCAGGTACCGTGATACTTGCTGGGCAGAATCTTCATCAATTGCCAGTAAGTAAATTAGATCAACTGCGTAATCACAGTCTGGGGTTTATTTACCAGTTCCACCATCTTTTGGATGAATTCAGTGCCATTGAGAATGTGGCGCTACCTTTACGTATTCGGGGCCTAAGTAATGAAGAGTCCATGGAACGAGCAAGCGCAATGTTACATGCAGTTGGCCTAGCAAAGCGTGTTCAACACACGCCAGGTGAACTGTCTGGTGGTGAGCGTCAGCGTGTTGCAGTGGCCCGTGCACTAGTTGGCAATCCTTCTTGTGTTTTAGCGGATGAGCCAACGGGTAATCTTGATACCGAAACTGCCGATGGCGTATTTGACTTGATGTTGGATATTGCTCGTGAGCAGGGTACCGCTTTTGTGATTGTGACCCATGATCCTATTCGTGCTAAACGTTGTGACCGGATTTTGCATTTAGAGCGCGGAGTATTAAAGATCTTCGCACAATGAGCGAAGTGAATACAGACCTTGCATGGGTGGATACCCATTGCCATGTAGACGCGCCAGAGTTTAAGGATGTCCTGCCGAGAATTATTTCAGGTGCGGCGGATAAAGGCGTTAAAGCCATTCTGCTACCTACAGTTCAAGCTTCCGATTGGGATCCAGCCAAAACTTTAGCAAACCAGTACGGCAATCAAATCCCAGGATTGGTGTACACGCTAGGTATTCATCCGCTTTATATCAATCGAGCGCAAGAGAGTGATATCGGTGCTCTTAAAAATCAAATTGAGCAATCACTGGATGATCCTCGATTTGTAGGTATTGGTGAGATCGGCTTGGATTATTTTGTGGAGGGACTCGACCCTCAGCGGCAAGAATTTTTCTTTCACAAGCAATTGGATTTGGCACAGCAATTTCAGTTGCCGGTGATTTTGCATGTGCGTCGTTCACAGGATGCCATTCTGAAAGCTCTGCGTAAAAGAACCGTTTCTAGCGGTATAGCGCATGCCTTCAATGGTAGTCATCAGCAAGCTGAGCAATTTATTGCACTAGGATTTAAGCTTGGATTTGGTGGTGCTGCAACCTATGATCGGGCATTGCAGATTCGCCGTCTCTTAAAAGAGCTGCCACTAGAAAGTATTGTTACTGAAACTGATGCGCCGGATATACCGCCAGCCTGGCTCAAAGAGGCGGGCGGTCTATTTAATGAGCCTGCGCTACTCCCCAGAATTGCGCAGCAATTAGCAGGTATTCGTGGAATTAGTGAAGAAGTATTTTCAAAAGCAGTTTGGCAAAATGCCATGCAAGCATTGCCCCGTTGGTCATCCCTAATGACTGACAATCCAAACCTACAATCCGCTTCTTAAGAACTTGCGCATCAATATTGCGGCGTTTATCGCCGGGGGATCGCTACTTCTACTTTTACCGACTGTGCCAGAGTATTGGCGCTGGATGTGCGCGGTAACTATCATTGTTTTTCTATTGGGTTTTTACCTTAATCGCCCATTGGTCCAATATCGCCATGCTAGCAGCCTATTACTGGCAGTCTGTTGTTGCGCCTTGGGGTTTGCTTGGAGCGCATATTACGCACAGGATCGTTTAAGCAATATCCTAGCCTTAGAGCATGAGGGTAAAGACCTTGTGCTCGAAGGCAGGGTCAATGCTTTACCCCAGAGCGCTTCTAGCGGCGCAAAGTTTTCTTTTGAGGTGGATCGGGCATTTTTGGGGCGCGAGAGGATTAGATCATTTCCTCCGCAGGTCTATTTGAGTTGGCAGCCTGCATGGCGCAATCCTCAGGATGTACCGGAAGTCATTCCAGGTCAGCGCTGGGAACTTAAGGTCAAAATTAAAAGACCTTATGGATCTCTGAATCCCCATACTTTTGATTTTGAGCGCTGGTCATTTCATCAAGACTTTGGTGCAAGTGGGTCAGTTAGGTCAGGACAATTAATTCTTGAGAAGGATATTGCTTTTACAGAATTTACTCTAGCCATGGAGTATCAGCGGTGGAAGTTAAGGCAAAAGATTCAGCGCTTACTATCAAAAGATGCTCGTTATGGCGGAGTAATTGCTGCCTTAGTGATGGGAGATCAAAATGCAATCGACCAAGAAGATTGGCGTGTATTTAATGCCACTGGAATTGGGCATCTCATCTCCATATCAGGTCTTCATGTCACGATGTTGGCAGGATTTGGCGCTATGCTCGCCACATTTATCTGGCGTCGCAACACACTGCCGCTCTCGGTTCCGGTTGGCAAGGTCGCAGCTGCAGTAGGATTTTTGACAGCCTTCGTGTATGCGTGGCTGGCAGGCTTTCAGATTCCTGCGCAGCGAACGATGTATATGGTCGGGGTAGTTGCCTTTGCCTTATGGTCTGGCAGAAATCCTCGTTCATTTGATATCTGGTGGTGGGCTCTATTTTTTGTACTAGTGATTGATCCGATGGCCACTTATACGCCGGGGTTCTGGCTTTCGTTTGGAGCGGTAGCTGCGATTTTGTATGCCATGCAGGATTCTGCTGGCTTGTTGGGCTTACCTACTGGTAGAGAGCTGGAGGTTCATTGGAGAAATAGGGTGATTCAAGCGCTCCGTGAAGCATGCCGAGTTCAAGCGGTTGTCACCATTGCGCTTTTACCATTGACCTTGTATTGGTTTTATCAAGTCTCGATTGTTTCGCCCCTGGCGAATGCTATTGCTATCCCTGTAGTGAGTTATATCGTGACCCCCTTAGCTATTGCTGGCGCCTTGTTGCCTGACTTCATTGGTAAGTACTTATTGATACCAGCGCATGCCACGATGGACTACTTAGCAATCATGCTTGCGTGGATGGCTAGCTGGAAATGGTCAATCGCTTGGTCTAGCCAGCCAGCCTGGTGGGCGATAGCCTTATCGACCATCGGAATCCTTATAGCGATTCGTCCTGGATCTATTCAGGAAAGTTGGATGTCAAGAATAGCGGGCCTCGTATTGTGCGCAACCCTATTTATTCAGTTGTCGACTAGTGCCCATTTAGAAAAAGGCGAGTTTCGCGCAACGGTACTCGATATCGGCCAAGGCACGGCAGTCCTGATTGAAACTAAAACAAAGCGACTGCTATATGACACCGGACCGATTCAGGGAAAAGATAATGCTGGACAAAGAATCATCCTGCCGTATTTGAGGGGAAGAGGAATCAATCACATTGATCGCATGATAATTAGTCATAGTGATAGCGATCACATTGGAGGTGCCGCAACTCTGCTCAAAGAAATCAGCTTCGATTCCATGATGGGATCTTTGCCAAGTACTAATCCATTACTCGAGAATTTGAAGGAGAGAAAGATTCCCGCAATTCCCTGTCGCTTTGGTCAGCAATGGTCATGGGATGGGGTTGACTTTCATATTTGGCATCCTCATGAGCATACCAATTTTGAGGATCACCACCCCAGAAAGCCTAATGAAGTCAGTTGCGTTCTGGAAGTTCGCAATCAAACTACTTCATTTTGGTTAACGGGTGATGTTGAAAAGCAGGGTGAGGCCGAAATCACTGAGCGCTTAACTCAAAAAGCCCTCAATCATTTAAGGAATAAGAATTTGATATTCATGGCACCGCACCACGGTAGCAAAACATCCTCTTCTCAAGAGTTCTTAACGGCACTCAGTCCCGATGAAGCATTTGCACAGAACGGGTATCGCAATCGTTATGGACATCCTCACTCATCAGTAACTGTCCGATACCAAAGTATGAATATTCCGTTTTATCAAACACCAAATACTGGTGCGCAGGTTTGGGAATTTCCGGCTCAATCAGAGCGTAAGCAGACTGAGTCTCGATTTTGGCGACAGGATAGAAAGCGGCTATGGCATCGAGAAGCGCGATAAAGAAACTTTGGTGTGTATGGTGTGTATAATACGAGGGAGATAGATGCATAGCAAAAAGCTAATTGAGCTTTTAAAGGGTGATGGATGGGTATTAAGCAGAACAAAAGGATCGCATCACATATTTACTCATAAAACAAAGTCTGGCCATGTCTGCATCCCGCATCCAAGAAAAGACTTAGGTATGGGGTTGATAGAAAAAATACTGAAACAAGCCAGATTAAAAGAGGGGTCTTAGATGAAATATCCAATAGCGATTGAGCCAGGCAGTGAGAAAAACGCATGGGGAGTTGTTGTTCCAGATTTGCCTGGTTGTTTTTCTGCTGCTGATATCGGTCTTGATGAAGCAATAGATCAGGCTAAAGAGGCTATAGAGCTTTGGATTGAGATGGCTTTGGATGGGGGCCAAGTAATACCAAAGCCTAGCTCCTTAAGGGAGCTGCAAAAGAAAAAAGAATTTAAGGGCTGGGTTTGGGCAATTGTAGAAATTGATCCAGCATTGCTTTCGGATGAAATTGAGAGAATAAATATCACTCTGCCAAAAAAGGTTTTGGCTAGGTTAGATGCAAAAGCAAAAAAGGCTGGAGAAAACAGATCTGCATTCATTGCGCATTTGGCGCTAACTGCTTGATGAGTTAAATTCCTTGAGATCTTAATGCTGGCCAATATATGACCTAGAAAAGCAAAAAGGCTTTAAAGACATAATCGCCTTCAAAGCCCTCTACTTGTTTGGTTGCGGGGGCAGGATTTGAACCTACGACCTTCGGGTTATGAGCCCGACAAAATGGCTCGTTTCAGACCCTTATAAAATCTCAAATTCCTAGTAAGTATAAGCCTAAACCTAGTATTTTTAAGGCTTATAGCCTATTCCGCAATATTCCCCAATTTTCCTAAATATTGCTAGAATTTGCCTACGATGTGCCTACGAGTTGAACTTCGGGGCAAATAGGGCAAAAAATGGAAACCACCTTTAAATTCACCTTAGCCGCAACCAAAGACCTCAAATGCTTAGAGGGCAAGCAACAAACGCTCTATTGGGATGCCAATATCAGGGGCTTAGGTCTGCGTATATCTCAGACGGGTAAAAAGTCCTTCTTTTTCGAGAAGCGGCTTCACGGCAAAACAGTTCGCTATCCAATTGGCGATATTCCGTTCGACAAGGTTCAAGAACTTGCCTACGACCTTCAGCACAAGTTTGCCCTTGGCATTGACCCAAGACAGGAACGAGAAGAGAAAGGGCTTGCCCAAGCCAAAGTTAAAGAGCAGAAGAAGGCTCAGGCTGATAGGGAGAGGTTGCTTGTAAAAGATGCTTGGGATGATTACATCGAGTATCAAAAATCACTCATGCCGTTGAAAGGTCTGGCTAAGGGTAAGAAGTGGGGTGAGAGACATCTTCAAGACCACCTCAACATGACTCAGCAAGGCGGCATTCCTCACAAGCGAGGTAGCAAGGTAACAGTGCAAGGAGTTTTGTATCCGTTGCTTCAGTTAAGGCTTGCAGAGATAACCCCAGCCGTGTTGAAAGATTGGCTTAACGAAGAGAGAAAAACACGACCCAACAACGCACGGCAAGGCTTCCAGATGTTTAGAACATTTTGGGGGTGGTGTGCCAAGGATGATAGATACAGAGCGATTGTGAATCGTGAGACTGTTTCTGAAGATAGTCTTTTAGCAATATTGCCTAGCAAGAACAGCAAGAAGGATGGCGATGTATTACGAAAAAATAATATTGCCGACTGGTTCACTGCGGTTCAAAAATTATCTAACAAAGTTATCTCCGCATATCTTCAGTGCTTACTGATTACTGGCGCAAGAAGAGGCGAGTTAATCACCCTGAAATGGTCTGATGTGGACTTCAAAGCCAAGACTGTGTGGTTAAAGGACAAGATTAAGACTGAGGGTCGCTACATCCCTTTAAATCTGTATATGGAGCAGTTGATTGATTCATTACCCAGACGGAACGAGTATGTATTTAGCAGTCTGGAGGCGAAGGAAGGATTTATTACTGAGCCTCGAATTGCGCATAACCAAGCCATCGCATTGGCTGGCATACCTCACCTATCAATTCATGGATTAAGAAGGTCTTTTGCATCGTTGTTTATTTGGGCTGAACAACCTGATGGTGCTGGGGCAAGAATCCAAGGTCATGCGCCGCAAAGTATTAGAGATAAGCACTATCTTGATATACCAATCGAGTTGCTTGCTAAGTGGCACAACGGCTATGTTGATTGGCTTTTAACTGAAGCGGGTATTCCATTGCCGACAGTTGAAGCAAAAGGATTGCGGGTTGTATAGATGTATTACACAAAAGATTAAGAAAACTTAACAGTCCGAATTTATATACGCAGATATTTCTATATTTGCCCTTGAATTGATTGTTTGTTTACCCTACACTAAGGATGTCGTTACATTTTTAATGTAATCGCACATACAAGATAAGAGCAGTAACAGTTTCAAAAAGACAAGACAAGATAGTTCCCGCTATGTGGCGAGGAATGAACTCATCTTTTTGGAGCATTACTGATGAAATCTTTTCAAGAAATTCCTGAAGGCTTGGCTCGTCTAGCCAATGGTAGGGATAACATCCTTACTCATGAATTGGGCATAGCAACAAACACAGCAACCCAAACAATCCGTAAGCACCTGTGCCAAACAGGTTCGTTTCACGGAATTATTCCAATCAAAATTGGCGGCAAACTGCAATTTCCAGTTGGCGAGGTTGCAAAGTTGGTTCGTGGAGAAGTCCTATGAAACCAATAAAAAAGCCCGCTGGAACGGGCTTAGTTACTACTTCGGGCAGCCTCAATTTTAAAGCAAAACTCAAACAATTTGTAGTGCAAATGGCTTGCTATGGATTGCTTCCGTTGGCAATGGCTGATTGGTTGATTGCATCGGGGGGGTTGAATAATGAATAATTCTTTTCAAGACTTCATTCGTTCACATGGGTTTGAGCCTAAGCCTGAAATCTTTGCTGGCAAATTTATTCGCTTTGGTCGGAACAATTCTGTATCGGCAAAATTATTTGATGATGGACTTGCTGGCTATCTTCACGATTGGCGAACGGGCGAAAAATATTTTTGGTTTGCTAATCAAAACGACTCTTCATCTGCTGATTATGCAAAAAGAAAGGCTCAGTCTGAGGCTCTAAAAAAAGCCCATGACGCCAAACGAAAACTTGCCTATGTTCAGGCTTCAAAGCGGGCAGAGGAACTGTTTAGCAAGGCTTCTGAGGCTTCTGCTAGCCATCCTTACTTGATAAGGAAGCAAGTTGGAGCATACGGAATAAGAGCCATTGAAGACAGTCTCTTAATCCCTGTTTACTCAGTGCTGGGCGACATTCAAACAATCCAATTCATAGATACCGAGGGAAATAAGAAATTTCTCAAAGGCGGTCAAATGCAAGCGGGATGCCACTTCATTGGTGAGATTCGTGAAGGTAAGCCAATTTATGTTGCTGAGGGATATGCAACCGCCGCTTCTGTTTATGAAGATACGCAGTGTTTAACGATTGTTGCTTTCAATGCTGGAAATTTAATTAATGTTGCCAGCGCATTGCGAGAGCAACTACCTAATGTCCAGATTGTGATTGCTGGCGATGCTGATTCTGTGGGCAAGGCTTATGCAGAGAAAGCATCAGCGGCAGTAAACGGCTTAATTCTCATTCCTGATTTTGGTCAAAACACAGAAGGCTATACCGATTGGAATGATTACTTCACCAAGGGGGCAAGAGCATGAGCCAACTTGAAAAGTTGCTAAACGAGCAAAAAGTTGTTTTCCTCAATAACGACCCATTCAAAGGACTCTTATCTATGGAAGTTACAGAAGAGATTATTCAAAACATTGCTGATGCCAAATTTGCATGGCGGCAATTGATACCCGAGGGGCACATGGTAGTTATCTGCTCTAAAGCGAACGGCGGCAAGACCACTCTAATGGTTCATATCGCTGGCGAGATGGCAAAGGCGGGTTACAGGGTTATGTATATCAATGCTGATGCTTCAGCCAGCGACATTAAGGACTACAAGTTTCACGCCATGGAGTATGGATATACCCTTATTAACCCAGACCTGACTAATGGGACAGCCGAAAAGGTTATCGAAGAGTTGCGACAAATCTCAACGGCAGAGGGCGACTTCTCGAAGGTGGTGATTGTTTTGGACACCCTAAAGAAATTTGGGGACATGATGAATAAAACTAAGTCAAAGCAATTTAATTCACTACTCAGAACGCTGACCACCAAAGGCATCACAGTTATCTGCTTGGCTCATACGAATAAGCACGATGATAAAGAGGGCAAGCCAATCTTTGAAGGCACTGGCGACCTGAGAAATGACTTTGATGAATTGATTTACTTAATCTCAGTCCGAAATCCCGATAGCACCATCACAGTCTCGACCCTAAAGGATAAGACTAGGGCTGATATTCGTGATGAAAGTTTCTTGATTACTCCTGATAGAGAGGTGAAGAGGCTAGACCACCATGTAGATACTTTGGCAATCAATGAGTATCAAAAGAACCTAGCCGATGACCAGCCTGTGATTAAGTTCATCTTGGAGCATATCTCGCCTATATCCAAGACGGCGACTGAGTTACGAACTATCGCCATAGATAACAAGGCTGGCTTTAGCCGTAGCCGCATTGATGCGGTTCTCAGGAGATATTGCGCTGGCAAGAGCCCAGACCCTAAGTGGACTGCAAGCCCAGCCTCAACGATTGGCTTTAAGTATGGGGTTATAGACCCTGAATATGCGGAGCAACTACGAAAAGAGTGGGAGGTCTAAAAACATGGAACTTCGACAACTTCTAAAACTTCTAAAACTTCGAGCAAATATGGGGAACTTTCATAAGTTTCAGAATATTTATGTTTTCCTCACCCCCAATTTATGGCTAGAAACTCTTTTATTTTGGAGACTCTTTTCAAGCAAGTCGGCTACAAATTTTTCGCAGATGTCCAATTGAGGAGAAAACTATGAGATACAAAACACCTATAGAGATTAGAAAGGCGCTCAACATTAGAGTTAAAAATCAACTGGCTGAAATTCCTGTTGATATGCGATGTCGAATTCCTGTCGCAGAATGGCTCGATGACCCTAGTGCCTTTTCAAAAGCAAGATTTATAGAGGAGACAATGAATTTCATCAGTAGGGTCTATGGATTTGAGCCTGAATCCTATAAATACCCAGTTCTATTCTTGGCTGACGAGTTGCAAGTCTATTGTGATGCGACAACTGGGTTTTTGGGGAGTGGTTCTGAGATTGTTATTAATGGGAAGCAAAACCCTTGGCTAAAGGTGCGAGATGGCGCAACTCAGAACATTATTAAGTTGAGTCGTGAGTTGGGGTTAACTCCCGCTTCTCGATTGCCCACAACCACCATGCAAATGCCCGAGAGGGGTGTATATGACATTCTGCCCTTTCCGAGTGATTAGACTGACATACTATCGGTTACAGTAATTAGAATTAATGAGATAGGAGTAGTGAAATGGATAATTACGGAGCAATTGGCGCTTTAGTAGTGTTGATATTGTTTTTTCTATTGGGTAGAGAGGTAATTTGTTGGTATTTCAAAATCAACAAAAGGGTCTATCTACTTGAGGAAATACTCGATGAACTGAAGCAAAAAAATAATAGCGCAAAGTAAATTATAGAAATCTATTGGAATCGCAGTGACCTTTAGCGAACTAAAAAAATTTATCATTGAAGATATGTCAATGAGCCACATATATCAGCCTGTGATGCTGATGGAATTGCTTAGGCACGATGGTAAGGCTACCGTTGAAGAGATTGCTCAAGCCATCCTAAATCACGACCCTACTCAGATTGATTATTACTCTGAAATAGTAAAAAACATGGTTGGAAAGGTTTTGACTAACAATAGGGGTATTACTGAAAAAGATAAAAATACATACTTACTGAAGGATTCCCAGCAATTTAGCGCTGCCGAGAAGAGTGAGTTGATAGAACTTTGTCATAAAAAAATTCAGGAGTATGAAATAAAACGCAATGGCGACCATTGGGAGCATCGTAAGCGTGGTAGAAGACCAATATCTGGCTCAATTCGCTATGAGGTTTTGAAGCGCTCAAAGTTTAGGTGTGATTTATGTGGAGTGTCTGCCGATAAACGCAGTTTAGAAGTTGACCACATTCACCCTAAAAGTCTTGGCGGCAAGGATGACATCAGCAACTATCAATCACTTTGTTATGTGTGCAATGCTCAAAAGAATAATAGGGATGATTCAGACTTTAGAAATTTAGATGATTTTTATGAGCATCGAAAAGATGGGTGTCTTTTCTGCGATGTTCAAAACATCAACAAAGAGCGAATAGTTGATGAAAATTCTCTCGCTTATGTAGTTAGAGATGGATTTCCCGTAACTCAACACCACTCACTCTTTATTCCCAAACGGCATGTAATGGACTATTTTGGTCTCACGCAACCTGAGATTAATGCAATACATCAACTTATTGCTACTCAAAAAGAGTATCTTGATAAATTAGATGTTTCTATCGATGGATATAACATTGGCATGAATTGCGGTGAAACTGCTGGGCAATCAGTGTGGCATTGCCATGTTCACCTCATCCCAAGAAGAAGGGGTGATGTCGAGAGCCCTAAGGGTGGAGTCCGCCATGTAATCCCCAATATGGGTCATTATGAGGATAAGAAGTGATTAGATTCGCATGCTGTAGTTTTCTCTTTTTCATTCTTACGGGGTGTGCTTCAACTCCTGTGTCAACAAGCGAGGCAATACAGATTCCTGATTCAAGAGTATTGGATGGTGGAAGGCAGTATCTATTGCCATCTAGGAATTCAGGAATCTTTATAGTTAAGCGAGATAGCGGGATTATGGGAGTTGCCTGTTCTACCAAGATTTATCTGAATGGAAAAAGCATTGCTGACTTAGATACATCCGAGAAGGTTGTTCTAAATCTGCCTGTAGGTGAATATATCGTGAGCGCTGAACCCAATGGCGTGTGCGGCGGCGGCTTAACTGAAGTGAAATTCAATGTGAAGGATAATTCCCAGTCAGTATTTAGGTATGGAACTTCAGGTAACGGTAGTCCATCTATTTATCCAACTGCTTTTTAATCTAAATGAGAAAACCTATGAAACGATTCATATTTATCCTAGCCCTTACAATCTTTTCTCTTCCAGCCTTTGCTGATGTAATTGAAAAAGTTGAAACTGAAGTTTTTACAACTACTGGAACTGCTGCCCAAATTACAGCCAAAGGCAAAGGTTGCATGGCCGAGATACTAAAGAATGACAATATCGGTAATTCAACAACTCAAAACTTGTTTTCTTATACAGGCGATGACAAATTAATCGCTACTGCTAGATTTGAATACATTTATCTGCTTCTTCGCCAAAGCCTTCAAGCGAAATATATCTTTGAAGCCAAAGATGGTCGGTTCAGAATTACCAATACTGATATTGGTTACAAGCAAGTCAAAACAAGTGGAACATTAGGGTGGGGTGCATCGGTTGAGTCATCAACAAGTCATCAGCCAATTGCAAAGGTCTGGGGAACAGGATACGAAGAGGCTGAAAGCCAATTACTTGCAATGGATAAGAAAATTGCTGAGTGTGTAATGAATGATAAAAAGTCTAACTGGTAGGGGGCGACATGGGCTATGTATTTTTTTGGATTGCTTTTTGTATTGTTGTGGCGATAGTTGCCAGAAGTAAAGGTCGGTCTGGAATTGCTTGGTTTTTCCTCAGTTTCTTAATATCGCCGCTTCTTTCATTAATACTGGTATTGGTTCTAAAGCCAGCGGAAGTTGAAGTAGTTGTAGACGAGGTTGGCTTTGATGGCAGTCGTGATTTAAATAATGATGCCTATAAGTTATTTTTGTCAAAGAAATATGACATTCAAAAGAATGATGTATTCAACAAGTTCGTATGTAGGGAGCAAATGTATCCAACCATTGAGGAAGCCTTGGTTTACGCTCATGGGCTCGAACAGGAGTTGACGGCAATTCGCAAATCGAAGTTACTAGATGGCGGTCAGATTGAGTGTTGTAAGTGCGGAGGCAAAAATCCCGCTGATACTTCGGACTGCAGATATTGCGGATATAAATTGGAGACTTGAAGTTTGAATTAAATAATCTAAGCAAATTCAGAGTGGTGGGGCTGGTAACAGCCCTTTTTTATTCCCCAAATTTGCCTACGATGCGCCTACGACTAGGCAAAAAAGCAAAAAGGCTTTTAAGCCAATTGACCTAAAAGCCTTCTACTGTTTGGTTGCGGGGGCAGGATTTGAACCTACGACCTTCGGGTTATGAGCCCGACGAGCTGCCAGACTGCTCCACCCCGCGTCTGAAGCTGTGATTCTACCATTTTTTGACCACCTCTGTCGAGCTATTCTTGGATGTTGCACTTAACGAGGCTGTTTTTTCATTGAAAAAAGACTGTAGAGTCAGCGTGCATAAGGAGTAACATATTGCCACGCAACATTCACTAAGGGCTTTCAAATGTCAATTAGCAACCCTGAATTTTCGAACTCGACTTTATTAAAGCCGGTTGATCTGCATGATGATCACAATGGCCATAAAAAAGGTCTTGCGACGATGATGCTTGCCGCTATTGGCGTAGTGTTTGGTGATATTGGCACTAGCCCTTTGTACGCCCTCAAAGAATGTTTTGATCCTCAGCACGGCATCCCGTTTTCACCAGAGGCATTGTTTGGTGTGATCGCAATGATGATCTGGTCATTAATTTTAGTGGTGACCTTTAAGTACGTTTTATTTGTGATGCGCGCCGACAACAAAGGTGAGGGCGGTGTTTTATCTCTGATGGCTTTGGCACTGAGATCATTTGATAGTAAATCGAAGAGTTATTTCTTTCTAATGATCTTAGGAATGCTCGGAGCCTGCATGCTCTTGGGAGAGTCTGTGATTACTCCAGCAATTTCAGTGTTATCTGCTGTTGAGGGTATCGAGATTGCAGCGCCTGGCTTGCACAAATTTATCATTCCTATTTCTTTAACAATCTTGGTTGCCTTATTCTTGATTCAAAAATATGGCACAGCGGCTGTTGGCAATCTATTTGGCCCAGTGACCCTCACTTGGTTTATTACTCTGGCGGTATTAGGCCTCATTAATATCGGCGCAGCGCCGCAAATTATCGGCGCAATTAATCCAATGTATGCGGTGCAGTTTGTAATGGATCACCCAACTACCGCCTATATAGTGATGGGCGCCGTCGTTCTGGTGGTTACTGGTGTTGAAGCGCTCTACTTGGACATGGGGCACTTTGGAAGAAACCCTGTCCGATATGCTTGGCTCATTGTTGTCTTACCTAGCCTTTTAATTAACTACCTAGGGCAAGGCGCACTCTTATTGTCCAATCCAGAGGCGGCCTCAAACCCATTTTATTTAATGGTTCCAGATTGGGCTTTATGGCCTGTTGTTGGTCTGGCTACTGCGGCTACAGTCATTGCGTCCCAAGCAGTGATTTCAGGTGCTTACTCTTTGGTAAGTCAGGCCATATTACTTGGTTTTATGCCGCGTATGACCATCATGCATACCTCCGATTCAGAGCAGGGACAAATTTACATACCTGTAGTGAATTGGGCCCTCTTATTTATGGTGGTTGTTACCATTATTGAGTTTAGAGAATCAGTGAACTTAGCAGCTGCTTATGGAATTTCTGTGACATCTACCATGATGATTACTGCAATTTTATTGGGAGTGGTGATGTATCGTGAATGGAAGATGAATATTTTCCTAGTGCTATGTTTAACAGCCATCTTCTTTACTTTAGATTTTGCCTTTTGGTCAGCTAATTTAATTAAGATCAAAGATGGCGGCTGGTACCCATTATTTCTGGGTCTCATCATTTTCACTTGTTTAATTACTTGGTATCGTGGGCGTAAGTTATTGCGCACTAAGGTAGAAGAGGGCGCTATTCCTTTGCAGGCCTTTGTTTCTAGTCTATTAGCCCACCCACCTCATCGTGTCGAGGGTACTGCTATTTTTCTGACGGCTCACGTCGATTTTGTTCCAATCGCGATGTTGCACAATCTTAAGCACAACCGTGTGATGCATGAGCGCATCTTTTTTGTCAAATTAAGCACTTGGGATGTGCCCTATGTCAATGATAGTGAGCGTATTACGATGAAGGACTTTGGGGGCGGTATTTATTTGGTGAGAGCGGTACATGGCTTTAAAGAATCTCCAGATATCAATAAAGTCCTAGAGTTAATGCAAAAGCAAGAAAACATTGAATTTAATGTCATGGATACCTCTTTCTTTGTTTCTCGAGACACTATAGTCCCGTCAGCAAATCCTGGAATGGCCTTATGGAGAGAGAAACTGTTTGGTTGGATGATGCAAAACGCAGCCAAGCCATCAGATTTCTTTAAAATTCCTACCAATCGTTTGGTTGAGCTTGGCGCAAAGGTAGAGATTTGATTAGGCCACTTTCTTTGCGTTTCTTTGGAGCTTTCTTGTTGATTTGCTCCTTCAGCGCCCTGTCGCTAGCAACTCCTGCAGAAGAGGCTCAGTTAGAGCAGTTAGATAAGATTGAGCGTGATCTCGAGTTGCAACGTGATTGGGCTAAGTATCGCTGGGATAAAACCAATTCAGAGTGCTATCAAAAGTATTGGGTGAATGACTGCCTAAAAGATTCGCGTGCGCAATATCGTAAGGAAATCGATCCCATTCGTGTGCAAGAGGTTGAGTTACATGAAGTGCAGCGCAAGTTACGCGCCAGTATTAAAGATCAACGCGATGCCACTAAGATTGCTGAACGTGCTTCTGCTGAAAAAGCAGCTGAGCGCTCAGCCAATCAAAGAGAATTTGAAGAGAAGCAAAAGGCAGCTGCTGCTCGCGCAGCAGATGTAGAGCAACGCCGAAAAGATGCACCTAAACGAGCTCAAGAAAACAAAGCGGGCACTCAGCTCGATTAATCCATTGGCCAAAATAAAAACAATCTATATCTGTCAGTCATGCGGCGGAAGCTCTGCTAAATGGCAGGGGCAGTGCCCCTCATGTCAGGCATGGAATACCTTGGAGGAGGGGGTTCCCGAGGTCAGCTCAAATTCCCGCTTTCAGGGATTAGCCCAGTCTCTTCCCCGTCAAAAGCTTTCTGCTATTTCCGCTGAAGATCTCCCGCGCTTTAGTACTGGTGTAGAAGAGTTTGATCGTGTGCTCGGTGGTGGGCTAGTGCCTGGTGGCGTGGTGCTCTTGGGCGGCGATCCTGGGATCGGTAAATCCACTCTCTTACTCCAAGCCCTTGCAGAGATGAGTGCCGCAGGTATGAACGTTCTTTACAGTAGTGGCGAAGAGTCTGCGGCGCAAATTGCATTACGCGCAAAACGCATTGCACTCGATGCACCACAATTAGAGGTGCTCGCCGAGATTCAGTTGGAAAAGCTCTTATCCATTATGGATACAGTGAAGCCACAGGTTTTGGTGGTGGATTCGATTCAGACTTTGTATTCAGAGGTACTCAGTTCAGCACCAGGCTCGGTTGCGCAAGTACGAGAGTGTGCTGCGCAATTAACTAGGGCTGCTAAATCTAGCGGCATTTGCGTGTTAATGGTGGGGCATGTGACTAAAGATGGTCACTTGGCTGGCCCTCGTGTGCTCGAGCATATTGTAGATACCGTCTTGTATTTTGAGGGTGATACCCATTCTTCATTTAGATTGGTGCGCTCGATTAAAAACCGCTTTGGTGCAGTCAACGAGTTGGGTGTATTTGCGATGACTGAAAAAGGTCTGCGTGGCGTTGCCAACCCTTCAGCGATTTTCTTATCGCAGCATGCAGAGATGGTGCCAGGTGCCTGCGTATTGGTTACACAAGAAGGTAGTCGACCGCTTTTGGTGGAAATTCAGGCGCTAGTAGATACTGCGCATATCCCCAATCCCCGTCGCCTAGCCGTTGGTTTGGAACAAGCCCGCTTAGCGATGCTCTTAGCAGTACTGCATCGTCACGCTGGTGTTGCCTGCTTCGATCAAGATGTCTTCTTAAATGCAGTTGGTGGCGTGAAGATCTCAGAGCCAGCTGCTGACTTAGCGGTACTGTTAGCAATCCAGTCTTCGATTCGCAATAAGGCCTTGCCTAAAGAGCTGATCGTATTTGGTGAAGTTGGTTTAGCGGGAGAGATTCGTCCATGCCCACGTGGTCAGGAGCGTCTGAAAGAGGCGGCCAAGCTGGGCTTTACTGTAGCCATTATTCCAAAGGCTAATATGCCGAAGACAAAGATTCCGGGATTAAGAGTGATACCAGTAGAACGTATTGATCAGGCCATCTCTGCAGCAGCAGAGCTCAGTTAAGGCGCTAATAATTTAGCGCAAATCTTCCGCTTGAATCAGTAGCACCTGTTCATCTCCTGCGGATACTTCCATCCAGATGACCGGAATTTGAGGAAACGCTTTTTTAAAGTACTCATACTCATTGCCAATCTCAATCAGAATGGCGCCACGCTCAGATAGATAGTCTGGTGCGCCAGCAATGATCTTCCGAATCAGATCCATGCCATCATCGCCACCGGCTAATGCAAGAGCAGGCTCCGCATGGTATTCAGCGGGCAGGGCGTTCATCGAGTTGGTATTGACATAAGGCGGATTACAAATGATGAGATCAAAGAGATTGTCTTCATGGGGTTCTGGAAGCGCATCCCAGAGATCACCCTCAAAAAGCTCTACTTGAGAAGTAAGGCCATGACGATCGAGATTGCGAGATGCTATTGCTAATGCAGGCAAGCTGATGTCACAAGCACTTACATGAATATCGGGACAAGTTAAGGCTAACAAAATCGCTAGAGAGCCATTGCCAGTGCAGAGATCGAGTGCTTTGCCATCAGCTGGCAACCAAGGCTCTAGAGAGCCATCGACGATGAGCTCGGCTATCCAGGAGCGGGGAACAATACTTTGCTCACTAGAGAAAAAAGGTACGCCCATTAACCAGGCTTCACCCAAGATATAGGCTAATGGCTTGCGTGTGGAGATACGGGTTTTCGTCACTTCAAGCGCCTGAGCAATTTGCTCGGCACTCATCACTTGCTCTAAGTGATCCAGTGCATCTGCAGGGCTTAAGTCAAGCTGTTTACTGGCAATCCAGAGGGCTTCACTTTGCGCATCAATAGCACCATGACCATAATGTAAATCTGCTGCCTCTAGTTGTTGTGCAATGTGATCAATACATTGATCAAGCGTCAGAGATTGCTGGGGCGCAGGGTCCATGAGGAGTTTTTATAAGAAAGAGTAATTGACGAAACAGTCTTAAGCAACAAGTTGTTCGAGTGTCTTGCGATAGATATTTTTGAGTGGCACAACATCATCCACAATCACGCACTCATCAATCTTGTGGCTCGTAGCATTGAGCGGACCAAATTCGACCACTTCTTTACAGATCTTCGCAATAAAGCGACCATCACTTGTGCCGCCAGTAGTGGAGAGTTCTGTATCAATATTGGTTTCAGCTTTAATCGCCTTACGTAGTGCGCCAGCAAGAGCGCCATCACCGGTAATGAATGGACTGCCACCTAAGACCCAATCAATTTCAAAATCGAGACCTGCGGCACTGAGAATTCCCTCTAGGCGACTACGTAACTCTTCTGGTTTGCTTTCAGTAGAGAAGCGGAAATTGAAATCAATCGACAGCTCACCAGGAATCACGTTATTCGCGCCAGTACCTGCATGAATATTCGAAATTTGAAAGCTTGTGGGCTGGAAATACTGATTACCTTTATCCCACTCAGTCTCAACGAGCGCTTGAATCGCTGGCGCTGAAAGGTGAATGGGGTTTTTGCCTAGGTGAGGATAGGCGATATGTGCCTGAATACCTTTGACTCTAAGCTTGCCTGAGAGCGATCCACGACGACCATTTTTAATCATGTCGCCGAGTTGATCAACTGAAGTTGGCTCACCAATCACGCAGTAATCTAAACGCTGACCTTGCTTATGCAAGCGCTCGCACATGATGACAGTGCCATCGTTCGCAGGGCCCTCTTCATCACTAGTAATCAAAAAGGCAATCGTGCCTTTGTGATCTGGGTGGGTGATGACAAACTCTTCAGTAGCGACCACAAATCCTGCAAGAGAGGTTTTCATATCAGCAGCCCCACGACCGTAGAGCATGCCATCTCTAATGGTTGGACTAAATGGATCATCGGTCCACTTCTCTAGTGGGCCAGTAGGCACGACATCAGTATGACCAGCAAATACCAAGACCTTACCCTGATCCCCGGAAACACCCTTTTTGATTGCCCACAAATTGGTAACCTGAAAATTCTCAGGACCACTAACAACACTCTCAGTGTGAAAACCAATTGCTTGCAGGCGTTTGGCAATGAGCTCCTGACAGCCCCCGTCCGCTGGGGTTACCGAGCGGCAGGAGATGAGGGCTTCAGTTAGCTCTAGAGTGGCACTCATGGATTTGGCTTGATAACTTAATCGCGCAATAGTTCGTTAATCGCAGTCTTAGCTCTAGTTTGGGCATCCACCTTTTTGACGATGATTGCGGCATACAGGCTGTACTTACCGCATGCAGATGGAAGGGAGCCTGGAACTACAACAGAACCTGCAGGTACACGGCCGTAATGGATCTCACCGGTTTCGCGATCGTAGATCTTGGTACTTTGACCAATGTAGACACCCATGGAAAGAACGGCATTTTCTTCAATAACCACGCCTTCAACTACCTCAGAGCGGGCGCCAATAAAGCAGTTATCTTCAATAATCACTGGGCCAGCCTGAATGGGCTCCAAAACACCGCCAATGCCTACGCCACCAGAAAGATGTACGTTTTTACCAATTTGAGCGCATGAGCCTACAGTTGCCCAGGTATCAACCATAGTGCCTTCACCAACATAAGCGCCAATATTGACGTAGGAAGGCATTAAAACAGCATTTTTGCCAATAAATGAGCCTCGGCGAGCCATTGCAGGGGGAACCACTCGGAAGCCGCCATTGGCGAAGTCTTCAGCGGTGTAGTTCTCAAACTTGCTCGGCACCTTATCGTAAAACTGGGTATAGCCGCCAGCGCCCATAGGTTTGTTGTCTTCCAGGCGGAAAGACAACAAAACAGCCTTTTTGACCCACTGGTTAACTTCCCATTTGCCAACGCTACGGCGCTCAGCCACGCGAATACTGCCTGTATTTAGGCCCTCGAGAACGGCGTTCACGGCATTGCGGATTTCCCCAGAAACGGCCTCAGGAGACAGGTTTGCGCGGTTTTCCCAGGCTTGATCGATGATGCTTTGTGGTGATTTGCTCATGCTTTTTAGTTAACTATCAGATTGTTAAGGGGTTTTGTCCCTGGATATAGACTGATCATTATATCGGTGAGGCAAAAACCCGTGTGGGGAGCCTTAAGCTTGCTATCATCTTCCCACTTTAGTGATAATTTTTTACCCCCTTATTTGAACCCCCTTTTTCCCTGCAAAGTACGCCGTGCAACTGAAATCCATCAAACTTTCCGGCTTTAAGTCCTTCGTCGATCCAACCCATTTTGAAATGCCAGGTCAATTGATCGGTGTTGTGGGTCCTAACGGTTGCGGAAAGTCGAACATTATTGACGCCGTGCGCTGGGTTTTGGGTGAATCTCGCGCTAGTGAATTGCGTGGCGAATCTATGCAGGATGTGATTTTTAATGGCTCTGGTTTACGTAAGCCTTCAGGTCGTGCCAGCGTCGAACTCATTTTTGATAACTCAGAAGGGCGCGCTCAAGGTCAGTGGAGTGCTTTTACTGAATTAGGTATTAAACGCGTTTTGACACGTGATGGTAACTCTAGTTATTACGTCAACAATCAAGTCGTGCGCCGTAAAGATATTCAAGACATTTTCTTGGGTACCGGCATGGGTCCAAGAGGCTACGCGATCATCGGGCAGGGCACCATCAACCGTATTTTGGAAGCAAAGCCAGAAGAGTTGCGTGTTTTCTTAGAAGAAGCGGCCGGTGTTTCTAAATACAAGGAGCGTCGCAAAGAAACTGCCTCCCGCCTTGAGGATACAAAAGAAAACTTAGTTCGCGTAGAAGATATTTTGCGTGAACTTGATCAGCAGGTTACACGTTTAGAGAAGCAGGCTACTGTTGCTGAGCGCCATGCTGAATTATCTACTGCAATGAAGTCGCAACAGCAGTTGCTCTGGTTTGTACGTCAGACTGAAGCTGGTAAAGAACAGGAGCGTCATGCCAATGGTATTCGTGACACTCAAGTCAGCCTAGAAGAGCAGACTGCCAAAATGCGTCACGTGGAGACTGAGCTCGAGACAATGCGCACTGAGCAGTACGCATTGCAAGATCAGGTTTCTCAAGCTCAAGGCGATTTGTATCAAACCAATGCTGATGTGAGTCAAGTTGAGTCACAAATTCGTTACGTGCAAGAAGCGCGTCAGCGCCTGCAACAACAATCACAAGATTTACAAGCTCAACTACAACGTTGGACTGTTCAAGAAACTGATGCCGCTCAGGCGCAACGCTCTGCCGAGCATGAGCTCAGCTTGGCTGCGGAAAAAGAGCAAACATTAATGGCGGATTTATCTGGTTTGCAAGAGCAAATGCCAGCACGCGAAGAAGCCTATCAAGTTCATGTACGCAAACTCAATGATGCACGCGAGAACTTGGCCACGATTGACCAGCGCTTAGCCAGTTTGGGCGAGCGTGTGAAAGCAATCGCCTCGCAAGTTGAGGAACTCAAGGGGCGCGATACCCGTCTTGAGGCTGAGCTCGCAGGTATGCGTAGGCCTGATGCCGAAGCATTGCAAATGGCAATCGATCGTCATGCGATGGCACAACGCAAAGTGGATGAAGCGAGACAAAAAGCAGGTGAAGCACAACAACGTGTGCCTGCTGCCGATGAGGCTCGTAATATCGCGCAACAACAGATTCAATCAGCTAACCAAGAGTTAGCTCAAACTGAAGCGAAACTCACCGCACTCACTGCTTTGCAAGCCAGCGTTCAAGCTCAAGGCAAAATTGGTCCATGGCTTGAGAGTAAAGGTTTAAAAGAGAGCAAGCGCTTATGGCAAGAGCTTAAGGTAGAGAGTGGTTGGGAAGCCGCGTTGGAGTCCGTCTTGCGCGAGCGCTTAGCAGCTGTTACAGCCAAGAGCGTTCAAGAAACTTTAGCCTTAGCAAATGATGCTCCTCCAAGTCGTTTAGCGATCTTGCTCACAGAGGACATTTCTCCTGCGCACACTACCGTGCCAGCAGATTTCATTGCACTATTGACCCGCGTTCAAAGTGCAGGCGCACCACGCGTAGCTGCTGTATTGCAAGAGTGGCTGGATAACATTTACATTGCCAATAGCTTGGAAGATGCCTTGCATCGCCGTGAAAAGTTACCTGCTGGTGGTGCTTTCGTTACTCAGCAAGGCCATTTAGTTAGTCGAGTGGGGGTGCAGTTATATGCCGCCGACTCTGAGCAGGCTGGTATGTTGGCTCGAGCTCAAGAGATGGAGGGTCTCGAGAAGCAATTGCGTGCACAGAAGTTAATTCAGAGTGAGTTGCAAGGTGAGTTGGATCAATGCGTTGCCAATTACCAAGCTGCCCATCAAACTGCTGAGCAAACCCGCATTGCCGCAGAGCATGCAGTTCAAGAAGTGCACGGCTTTGAAGTGGAAAGAATGCAGTTAACTCAGGCCGAAGAAAAGTACAGCCAACGTGCTGAGCAAATTCAGGGTGAGTTAAGTGAGTTGCGTCAACAAATGGAGCAGTTGAGCCAAACTCAAGATCAATCCTCTGAAGAGCTCGCTCAGTCAGAGGAATCTAAGCAAGGCTTGCAAGAGAATCTCGCCATCGCGCAAGAAAAGTTGGAGTTAGCCACTCAAGAGCGCGATCGTCTCCGTGAATCTTTACGCTCATCTGAGATGTCTGCCCAAGAAGCAGCATTTGCAACTAGATCTTTACAGCAGCGGATTGCTGATTTACAGCGTGATCAAAGTACTGCCCGTGTACAGATCATGGAGATTCAGGATAAGCAGGCTACTTCTGAGCAAGAGCTAGAAACTCTGAGTGATGAAGAGGCTCAAGATAAATTACAGGGACTCTTGCTGGCGCGCAGCGCTCGCGAAGCCGCATTAGCAAACGCCCGTACAGAACAAGATGCACTCTTGCATCAATTACGTGAAGCAGATGAAGTGCGTCTACAGATTGAGCGCAGCCTTCAACCTATGCGTGACAAAGTGGTCGACTTACAGTTACGCGAACAGGCCGCCCGTTTGAACTTTGAACAGTTTGCAACCTTACTGTCAGACGCTGAAGCAGACTTAATTGCATTAGAGGCTAGCTTTAGCCCAGATCTCAAGGTTGGAGCATTGCAAACTGAAGTAAATCGCCTTAATTCTGAGATTCAATCTTTAGGGCCAGTTAATATGGCTGCCTTGGATGAACTCTCTAGTTCACGTGAGCGTAAACAGTTCTTAGATGCGCAATCAGCTGACTTGAACGAAGCAATGCAGACTTTGACGGATGCGATTGCTAAGATTGATGCAGAAACTCGCGACCTCTTGCAGGGCACTTTTGATCAGGTCAATATACATTTCGGTAAGTTATTCCCCGAGCTGTTTGGTGGTGGTCATGCGGAGTTGGTAATGACTGGTGAGGAGATCTTGGATGCTGGTGTTCAGGTCATGGCTCAGCCTCCAGGCAAGAAAAATAGCTCTATTTACTTACTCTCTGGTGGTGAAAAGGCCTTGACTGCGATTGCCTTGGTCTTCTCCTTATTTCTCCTTAATCCTGCACCATTTTGTTTGCTCGATGAGGTTGATGCACCATTGGATGACGCGAACACCTTGCGTTATGCGAAGATGGTTGCCAAAATGTCTGATAAGACTCAGTTTGTATTCATCTCACATAACAAGATCACCATGGAAATCGCTCATCAGTTGATTGGTGTCACCATGCAAGAGCAGGGTGTCTCGCGTATTGTGGCGGTGGATATTTCTTCTGCAGTATCGATGGTGGAGGCAGCTTAAGTGGATCTAGAGCAAATCATGACAGCATTGGGTTTGTCTGACTTGCAGTTTGCTTTGGCTGTTATCGGCCTACTGATACTGATATTAGTGGCTATTCTGAATGTTAAATATGCTCGCGCACTGCGTAAAGCCAAAGCGAGCGTCGAGTACTACGCCGCTGAGCGAAGTGCGCGTGAACCAACTTTTGGCACTGGTTTTGCTGACCCTATTCCTGGCGAACAGATTGAGCCGGTTTTTCAAGAAGGCTCCTTGCCAGTCAAGGCGGAATTGCCAGCCTTTTCAATTGATCCAAGAATAGACTGCGTTATTACCTTGCGCTTTTCCCACCCAATTATGGGATCGGAAATCCTAAAAGAAATGCATTCCTGGGAAGATTTATCAGCCCCATCTTCAGCCCGCTGGATGTGCGAGGGTTTGAATGTGGATCATGATTCTTCTGAGGCATGGGGTTTACTTTTGCCTGACTCTTCTTATTCGGAGCTTCAACTGGCTATTCAATTAGCAAGTCGTCGCGGCCCTATAGGCGTGCTGGAGTTATCTGACTTTTGTTCTAGAGCTCAGGCGCTCGCCTTAACGCTTGGTTCTCAGATTGACATGCCAAGTGTGAGTACGATGCTGGATAAGGCTAAAGATTTGGATTTCATGGCGGCTGAAAGCGATATTCAATTGAGTATCAATGTGCTATTTGATGAAGCTTATCCTTGGACTAGCCTAGATTCTTTGATGCGTCAACGTGGATTTATCTTGTCGCGCAGTGGCCGTACTTATGAATACTTCAGTAATCGAGCGCCTATTTTTAGCAGTAGTGACCTTAATCCCGGCAAGCCGGTGCAGCAACTTACCTTGCTTCTAGAGTTGCCCTTAGTGCCTTTTGATGAGAAAGCATTTGAGCGCATGCTTGCGGAGGGTCTTGAAATTGCACAAGTTGCTCATGGTCGTTTAGTCGATGACAACGGTATCAATTTATCTGAAATTTCTATTCAAAGTATTCGTAAACACCTTGATGGTTTATATGAAAACCTCGAGAGAAACGGTGTTCCTGCTGGATCTTCTGCTGCCAGTAGACTTTTTAGCTGAGGAATCACTTGTCGTCCTCTAATCCGATAAATGTAGCGGATCGCTATGCATTATTACAAGCCGAACTAGCGCGCTTAGAACATGCCTACTACGTTCTAGATAACCCAATAGTGCCTGATAGTGAGTACGACCGCCTATATCGTGAGTTACTAGATATAGAGGCTTTGCATCCCGAATGGATTACGGCCGATTCACTCTCGCAAAGAGTGGGTGGTGCCGCACTCAAGGAATTCGATTCAGTAACTCACGCAGTACCGATGCTTTCTTTGAATAATGCATTTGAAGATGCTGAGTTAATTGCTTTTGATCGTCGCTGCCGTGAAGGTCTGCATGCGGATCATGTAGATTATGCAGGTGAACTTAAATTTGATGGCCTCGCAATCTCCTTGCGCTACGAGCATGGCTCTTTAGTAAGGGCTGCTACTCGGGGTGATGGTGCCAGTGGCGAAGATGTCACTGCCAACATCAAAACTATTCGAGCTATTCCCCTCAAGTTGACAGGTGCCAATATCCCCGCAGTCTTGGAAGTGCGCGGTGAAGTCTTTATGTATCTGAAAGATTTCCAAAAAATGAATGCGCAAGCTGCTGCCCAAGGTGAGAAAGAGTTTGCCAACCCCCGTAATGCTGCAGCAGGAAGTTTGCGTCAGTTAGATTCTAAGATTACCGCTAAAAGACCACTGTCATTCTTTGCCTATGGCTTAGGCGTATTGGAGCCGCAGTCCTGGCTACCAGCCACCCACGAACAACTTCTAAACGCCTATAGCAAACTGGGTTTGCCAGTTTGCGCAGAACGCCGTGTTCTCAAATCAGTAGATGATATTTTGGCCTTTTACAATCAAGTTGGTGCAAAGCGCGATTCTTTGCCTTATGACATTGATGGTGTGGTCTATAAAGTTAACTCCTTTGCAGAGCAAGCTAAGCTGGGCTTTGTATCTAGGGCGCCACGCTTTGCCTTGGCTCATAAGTTTCCAGCGCAAGAAGCCTTAACCACTGTACTCGGTATCGATGTCCAGGTTGGGCGCACTGGTGCCATTACACCAGTTGCAAGACTTGCTCCCGTCGAGGTAGGCGGAGTGACTGTTACCAATGCCACTTTGCACAATGAAGACGAAGTTAAGCGTAAAGATGTCCGTATTGGCGATATCGTTTCCGTCAGAAGAGCAGGAGATGTCATTCCAGAAGTGGTTTCGGTGCTTAAAGAGCGTCGACCAGAAGGTACAACAGCATTTGTCATGCCAACAAACTGCCCTGTGTGTGATTCCCATATTGAGCGCTTGGCTGATGAAGCTATTGCCCGTTGCAGTGGTGGTTTATTTTGTGGCGCACAACGTAAGCAGGCATTAATTCATTTTGCGCATAGACGTGCGTTAGATATTGAAGGCTTGGGTGAGAAGATTGTTGATCAGTTGGTTGATCACAATCTAGTCAGAACGCCTGCTGATCTTTATCGCCTAGGCTTTACAGCAGTCGCTAATCTAGAGCGCATGGGCGAGAAGTCTGCTGATAATCTTATTGCAGCAATCAATCAATCTAGAAATACGACGCTAGCAAGATTCATCTTTGCCTTAGGTATTCGTCATGTGGGCGAGACTACGGCCAAAGATTTAGCCAATCACTATCAGTCCATGCATGCTCTGATGGATGCGGGCCTCGAAGACTTGCTCACGGTAAAAGATGTTGGTCCTGTAGTCGCAGACTCTATCACCAGCTTTATGGAAGAAGCTCATAACCGTGAAGTGATTGAGCAACTATTAGCTTCAGGAATGCAGCTTTCTGTCGAAGAGAAAGTCATCAGCGCGGCAGTTGCAGGAAAAACTTTTGTACTGACAGGCACGTTCCCAACAATGACGCGGGATGAGGCAAAAGATCTTCTCGAAAAAGCAGGCGCCAAAGTAGCAGGCTCAGTCTCCAAAAAAACTGACTATCTAGTTGCAGGTACCGATGCTGGAAGCAAGCTTACTAAAGCAGAGGAGCTAGGTGTTCCAGTAATTGATGAAGCGGCTATGGTGGATCTACTTAAGTAGGTCATTTCCTACATAAACATCAGGTAGGCATTTTTGTTTCCTGTCGATAAGCTTAAGGCTTTGAGGGGGAAGCATGCATCAAAATACAGTAAGCAAGCTTTTAGAGATCTCTGATTGTTTGGAGATGAATAGCTATTTATATTCAAGTGAATCAATCACCAGCATTGCAATAATTGGGTGCGGGGCCTCTGGCGTTGCAACTCTAGCAAGCCTTATCGAGCGCATAAAAAATTCAAATTATCAAAAATACAAAATTAATGTTTTTGAGAAAAGTTCAAGCTTTGGATCAGGACTAGCGTATCAATACGATAGCGATGATTTATTGATGAATATGGTTAGCTCAACCACCTCTATATTTGAAAATCGAGAAACTGATTTTTGGGAATGGATGGTTGATAGGGGTCATGGGAAAGGCTCAAGTCAAGTTATGTCAGGTTCGGGAGTTTCACCCGATGGATATATCTCACGACAATTCTTTGGTTTATATCTCAAAGATCGTCTTCATGATGCCATCTCTGAAGCCAAAAAAATTAACATTTCAGTCGAGTTGGTAAATCACGAGGTGATTGATATTAAGCGTAAGTATCAACACTTTGAGGTAGTTGATTGTGCAGAACATGTAAATCAGTTTGATTATGTAATTTTGTGTACGGGAAACATTGACCCACATGACATATTTAGGCTGAAGGGAAAAAGCCAATACGTCAATAATCCTTACCCGATTAATCGTTATGCCATGGGTATTGGTAAGAATGATTGTGTTGGGATTATTGGTGGCCAGTTGACCGCTGCCGATATAGCCGTGGTACTAGCCCAGCAAGGGCATGCAGGACCAATTCATTTTTTTACTAGAGGATCAAACCACCCTCTAGTGAGATGTTCCAAGGAAAAATTTGAGTTGATGTATTTCAACCTTGAAAATTTAGAGGCTATAAGATCCAAGCAGCTTGGTGAAATTTCTTTAAGGCAGGCTTTGAGGCTAGCTAGAAAAGATTTTATAAGAGCCGGAGTTAAATGGAATAAGTTTTTTAATCCAGATGAACTCCCTTATGAGGATTGGATTTGGCGTCTACTTTCTAAAGGGCATCTGTATGCAGAATGGCAGCATTTTGCCGTTGCAAGTGATGCTGTTATTAGTAACTATTGGGATGCTTTGACCATCACTGGAAAAAAGATGTTCATGAATAAATATCACCGATTATGGATGTGTAAGAGAGTTCCATTACCAGTGCACACCTGCTTAAAACTATATTCACTCTTTAAGGCTGGCATCCTCAAGCATCACACACATTTGATGGAGATTAATTGTAAAACTCCCAACAATTTTGTTGTCTCAATTTCTGATGCTGGCGGTCCAGAAAAGTCAATCCAAATTGAATGCGACTGGGTGATTAATGCAACTGGACCGGCTCGCTCTGTTGATGGCAATACCGGATCACCCTTATTAAACAATCTTATGAAATCTGGATTGATAAGGGCTAACCCATTCGGCGGTATTCAGGTTGATTATGAAACTTCGATGGTTAAAAGCGGCAGGGATAAAGTGAAAAATTTTTATGCTATCGGACACCTTACTTCTGGCACCTATTACTTTGTCAGTTCATTGGATATGGTTTCAATGGGAGCCAAGAGAGTGGCTCGCAATGTAGTTAATTCCATACAGCAGTCAATCAATCAAATAGAGTTTGCTGGAGAAAAGCAATTTGGAGTGACAAATGCAAACTAAAAATCCATTTTTACTGCCGCTTCTGATGGTTTTAGTTGTAATTCCTATGCTGGCAACGGACATCTATTTACCTGCGATTTCATTTATGGGCGAAGACCTTATTGCTAGTCACTCCTCATTAATGTCAACGTTGACCTCTTATATGGTCGGTTACTCTAGCAGCTTACTACTTTCAGGAGCGCTATCAGATTTTTATGGTCGAAGAGTGATCGTTCTGTGTGGGATCTTTATATTTGCCTTAGCGAGCTTTGCGAGCTGTTTTGTAACGTCAGTCGACCAGTTAATCTGTTGTCGATTTTTTCAGGCCTTAGGTGGAGGGTGTAGCACTCTTTTGGCTAGGGTAATTGTTAGGGATTTGTATGATTTTAAATCTCAAGTACGAGTTTTAAGTTATTTGGCGGCAGGGCTAATAGCATCCCCAATTCTAGGGCCAATCATTGGAGCGCATTTAACGATTCACTATGGCTGGAGATCAATATTTTATGTCCTTACATTATTTGCCTTCATTTCACTTGGTCTTATACATATTTTTATGAAAGAGTCTCTTACGACTGCTCTAAATAAAGATTCCATATCGTTTTCCATTATCTTCAAGAAATATTTAGAGTTACTTACCCATCGGGAGTTTTTATTCCACACGCTAGTTATCAGTTTTGCTTGGACTGTGTACTTCTCTTTTATCTCTTCTTCTCCGGGATTAATTCAACAAATTTATAAATTGAGCCCTTTGGAATATAGCTACCTTTTCTCACTATCGGTTAGCGGATATATATTTGGAACAATTTTTATTCGTCGAAACATTGAGCGCATGGATCTCAAGGACTTGATTTATTTCTCTGGGCTAATTATTTTAATTTCCACATCTTTTCTAGTGATTTTCTCTCTACTGGGTATGGACTCTCTCTTTATATTGTTACCCTGTATTTTTCTTTCTTTATTTGGGGTCGGGGTAATTTTTCCCGCTACTCAAGCGGGTGTGACACGCTCATTTAATACGGATATAGGGTTAATTTCAGGACTTTTTTATTCTATTGAGATGATGTTCGGAGCATTTGCTAGCTTTATTCTTTCAAATTTTTCTACAGCCTCGTGGGTTTCTACCTCTTTACTGATGTTGTGCGGTGCCCTTGCCATCATTACTCTATCTTCCCTAGATAGGTTCTCAAGCTTCAATTTTATTAGTCGCGGTACAAAGAAACTCTTGTAATGAATTCCCCTTTACCCTTCATTTCAATCTCTCGGAGAATATTGGACTCAGAAAATCCGTTTTCAAGATCCAACCAGTTAGGCCATATCACAGCAAGTGGCTTAGTGATTAAGGGTGGTAAGGTTATTCTTATCTTTCATCCGTACATCAAAGAATGGTTCCAGCCTGGCGGCCACATTGATGATGGTGAGTCTCCCATTGAGGCGGCAATAAGAGAAGTTTACGAAGAGACGGGTATTCTTTGCGCGCCTACTGATGGTCAATTAGATCCAGTTGATATTGATTTACATGAAATCCCTGCAAATCCAAAGAAAAGTGAGGGTGCACACTTGCACATTGATCTTTTATTTGTGTTGCAGGTGATTGAGGAGCGAGAGTCCCCTGAAGGTATTCAAAAAGCATGGGTGCCTTTTGATCAAATTACCAGCCCGCGCATTAATCGAGCCTTACAAAAGCTGCAAGACTGGGCTTAAGCCCCTAGCGCCTCTAGTAAATCTGTCTCTAGCAAGATCTGAAGCTTAGGGTTCTTACTTAAGTTAGCTGCATCTAATAAAAATACGTCTTCTACACGCTCGCCTAATGTATTGATGCGTGCAGTGTGTAATGAGACTTGATGTTTGGCTAATACTCTAGAGATTGCATACAGTAAGCCGGTGCGATCACTCGCTGAGAGGGATAAGGCATAGTAATGGCCACGTTCATCGGGAATCATGTGGACGCGTGGCTGAATCGGGAATGTGCGAGACTGTCTCGAGAGTCTTCCCATGCTCGGTGATGGCAGAGGATCATTAATTTGTAGCGCCGCCGTGAGCTCGTACTCCACTAACTGAATAAGATCTCGGTAGCTACTGCCTTCATCTACTAAATTACTGCCTGAAATTTGGAAGGTATCGAGTGCATAGCCATGCTTTGTAGTATGAATGCGGGCATCCCAAATCGAGAAGCCATGGCGTTCAAAGTAGGCGCAAATTCTGGCGAAGAGATCTTCCTGGTCTTTGACATAGACAGCAATCTGTAAGCCTTCGCCAACTGGAGAGAGGCGGGCACGTACGACCGGAGTTTGGCTATCCACCTTATCAAATAGATGGCGAGTTAACCAGGCAATGTCGGCAGCATCTTGGCGCAAGAAGAAGGCAACATCCAATTGCTTCCAGAGATTTTCGTAAGCAGAGTCTTCAATTGCATAGAGGCGCAATTTGGCGCGGGATTCTTCTTGATGCTGCGCAAGTTCAGAGGACGCATCTGGTTTTGCTCCACCCAATACGCGGAGAGTTACACGATAGAGATCTTCTAATAGTTTGCCTTTCCAGGCATTCCATACTTTGGGACTGGTTCCACGGACATCGGCAACGGTTAATAAATACAGTGCGGTAAGGTGGCGCTCATCACCCACCTTTTTAGCAAAGGCTTGCACTACATCTGGATCGGTAATGTCTTGTTTCTGAGCTACTTGGCTCATATTCAAGTGTTCTGCAACTAGCCAAATTAAGAGCTCCGTATCTGCCTTATCTAAGCCATGATCTTTCGCAAACTTACGCATGTCCGCCTTGCCAAGCTCAGAGTGGTCGCCACCACGTCCTTTAGCAATGTCATGAAAGAGTGCGGCTATGACTAATAGCCAAGGCTTTTCAAAATGGGCAATCAGACTGCTACAAAAAGGAAACTCGTGTGTATGCTCAACCACCATAAAGCGGCGGACATTCCGCAGCACCATTAGGATATGTTGATCCACTGTGTAAACGTGAAACAAGTCATGCTGCATCTGACCAACGATTCTTCTGAAGGCTGGCAGATAGCGACCGAGGACGCTAGTGCGGTTCATGAGCTGGAAGGCGCGACTGACTCCCTCAGGCTCTTTAAGGATTTCAATAAAGAGTGCGCGGTTAACCGGATCTTTGCGCCATTGACTATCCATCTTTTGGCGAGCGTTATACAAGGATCTAAAGATCGTTGCTGATAAGCTCTTGACGTTCGCTGTTTGCGCAAAAACTAAGAAGGTCCGCAGGATTTGTTCTGGATGCTTTTGAAACAACTGAGGGTCAGTAATGTCCAGGACACCTTGACGCTCAATAAAGCACTCATTGCCCTCGCCAGCAATGGCATGAGTCGTCTTAGATTCTTGAGGAAAGAGGAGTGCTTCAATGTTTTGCAGTAGTACATCATTTAACTGGTTGACTGCTTTAGCCGCCCAGTAGTAGCGGCGCATGATGGCTTCACTGGCAAGCCTAGAGGATTCCTCTTGGATTCCCATGGCTGCTGCCAACGGTGTCTGTAGGTCAAACACCAAAACATCTTGCCTGCGTTTCGCTAGTAGGTGTAAGTTAGCGCGCAGAGTCTCTAAAAAACGCTGGTTCCGATTGAGCTCAGTTAACTCACGTTGGGTAATGAGGCCTGCAAGACTGAGATCTTTAAATGTATTACCTAAGTGCGCTGCTTTGCTGACCCAGGAGATTACCTGTAAGTCACGCAAGCCACCAGGACTCTCTTTGCAATTAGGCTCTAATGAGTAGGGCGTGTCTTGATATTTATAGTGCCGCTGGATTTGCTCTGCTAGCTTGGCCTGGAAGAATGACTTTGGATCTAAGGTCTTCTCATAAACAGATTCAAATTCTTTGAAGAGGGCCTTTTTGCCACAGACGAGTCTGGATTCAAGCAGGGAGGTGCGAACCGTAATATCTTGCTCTGCCTCAGATGCGCACTCGGCAATAGTTCGAACTGAGGAGCCAATTTCTAAACCGGTATCCCAGCATTGCGCTACAAACTTTTCAATCTTGCTGGCCAGTACTTCCTCAAAGTATTGCTTATCTGAAGGCAGCAAAATCAGAATATCAATATCGGAATAGGGAAAGAGTGCGCCCCTGCCAAATCCACCGACTGCTACAAGAGCGGCATCCGAACTTAAATCACAGGAATTCCATAGGCTGATGAGGAGTTCATCGCTGAGCTTACTCAGTTGCTTGGTTAATCGCCCAACTACTTGATGCTCGCGAAAGTCGTTATACGCTAGTTCTCGGGCAGCCCGTAAGCTGGCAATATCTGCAACAGGTTGAGCGGCTGCGAGAGTTTGACCCATTACGCTTGAGCTAATTTAGTAATCAAGCGTTGGCTAGATGGGGTCTAAAGGAGAGACCTTTAACGCAATCAGGAATCGGATTACTCCCCTCTGACCAAGTTAATACTTCAACGCCAGTGGCTGTTACCAGTAGCGTGTGTTCCCATTGCGCAGAGAGACTTCGATCTTTAGTCTTTACCGTCCATTGATCAGGCATCGTCCGAATATCGCGCTTACCGGCATTGATCATTGGTTCAATAGTGAAGGTCATCCCTTCTTTTAATTTCTCACCGGTGCCAGGGCGACCATAGTGAAGAATCTGTGGGTCTTGATGAAACACTTTGCCAATACCATGACCACAGTATTCACGAACAACTGAATAACCTGCTTTTTCAGCATGGGTCTGAATAACGTGGCCAATGTCGCCAAGCGATGCGCCAGGTTTAACTTGTGCAATTCCAAGCCACATACATTCAAAAGTAATTTGCGTAAGACGCTTGGCTAGTACTGAAACTTCCCCAACCATAAACATGCGACTGGTATCGCCGTAGTAGCCATCTGGCGTAATTACCGTGATATCGAGATTGACAACATCCCCAGTTTTTAAAATCTTCTCACCAGGAATGCCATGACAGATCACATCATTGACCGAGGTGCAGATCGATGCCGGAAAAGGTGGATAGCCTGGGGGTTGGTAGTTGAGTGGGGCTGGGATAGTCTTTTGGACATCACGCATATATTCATGGCAGATGCGATCGAGTTCAGCGGTACTGATACCAGCATTCACATGCGGGGCAACGTGGTCAAGAACTTCACTGGCTAAGCGGCCAGCTTCGCGCATCCCTTGGATGTCTTTTTCGGCTGTAAATACACTGTTCATGCCTTGATTATCAACGACTTGGAGCTTTTTGCTAGTGGGCATCTGCCTAATTAATAGGCAGATGCCCCATTTCAGGGTATTTCTGAGTGGGTTTTCTAGTGGGGCGCTAGGGGTAGGGCGTCTAGATCATTGATATTTAAGCTATAATTTCGCTCTCAGGTCAATTTGATCTGAAATCGCGGGTTGAGCCTTCCAGGGTGGCGCTTTTTAGCGCAGCTAGGACTCAATCTCAGAAACCAACCCTTAGGAGAAGTTATGTCAGTAACTATGCGTCAAATGCTGGAAGCCGGTTGCCATTTTGGTCACCAAACCCGTTTCTGGTCCCCAAGAATGGCCCCTTATATTTTTGGCCATCGCAACAAAATTCACATTATCAATTTGGAAAAAACATTGCCTATGTTTCAGGACGCCCTGAAATTTGCAAAACAAATTGCTGCTAACCGTGGAACTATCTTATTCGTTGGTACTAAGCGTCAATCACGCGAGATTATTGCTGAAGAAGCTGCTCGTGCTGGCATGCCTTACATCGACAGTCGTTGGTTGGGCGGTACGCTCACGAACTTCAAAACTGTTAAAGGCTCCCTCAAGCGTTTGAAGGATATGGCAGTTGCTAAAGAAGCTGGCGATTGGGAAAAGCTTTCCAAGAAAGAAGCGTTAACTAATGATCGCGATCTCGACAAGTTGCAAAAAGCGCTTGGCGGTATTCAGGATTTGAACGGCGTTCCTGATGCGATTTTCGTAGTGGACGTTGGATATCACAAGATTGCTATTACTGAAGCTAATAAGCTTGGTATTCCTGTGATCGCTGTAGTAGATACCAACCACTCACCAGAAGGTGTTGATTACATCATCCCTGGTAATGATGACTCCAGCAAAGCTGTTCTTCTCTATGCTCGTGGTATTGCTGATGCAATTCTCGAAGGTAAATCAAACTCTGTTCAAGAAATCTTGACTGCCGTTAAAGAAGGCGAAGAAGAGTTTGTTGAAGAAGGGAAAGCTGAATAATGGCTGCTATTACCGCTGCAATGGTTGGCGAGTTACGCGCCAAGACAGATGCTCCGATGATGGAGTGCAAAAAAGCATTGACTGAGGCTGATGGCGATATGGCTCGTGCAGAAGAAATTCTGCGTGTAAAGCTCGGTAGCAAAGCTGGTAAAGCCGCATCCCGCGTTACGGCCGAAGGTATTGTTGCTTCAGCAATCAATGGCACTACAGGCACTTTGCTTGAAGTGAACTGCGAAACTGACTTCGTTTCAAAAAATGATGATTTCTTGGCATTTACACAAGCCTGCGCAAATCTGATTTCTGAAAAGAATCCAGTCGATGTTGCTGCCTTATTAGCATTGCCAATGAATGGCCAAACTGTGGATGAAGTTCGCAGCGCCTTAATCGGTAAGATTGGCGAGAACATCATGCCACGTCGTTTTAAGCGTTTCGCTGGCAGCAATAAGTTGGTATCTTATCTCCACGGTACTCGCATTGGCGTTATGGTTGAGTTCGAAGGTGATGAGACTGCAGCTAAAGACGTAGCAATGCATATTGCTGCAATGAAGCCAGTGGCTTTGTCGATGGCAGATGTTCCTGCAGAAGCCATTGCTGTTGAGCGAAGTGTTGCTGTTCAAAAGGCTGCTGAATCTGGCAAACCACCAGAAATCGTTGAGAAGATGGTTGAGGGTTCTATTCAGAAGTACCTCAAAGAGGTTTCTTTGTTGAACCAAACTTTCGTTAAAAACGACAAGCAATCGGTTGAGCAAATGCTGAAGGCTGCTAACACCACAATCAAAGGTTTCACCATGTTTGTTGTGGGTGAGGGCATTGAGAAGCGTCAAGACGACTTTGCGGCTGAAGTTGCTGCTCAGGTTGCCGCTGCTAAAGGTGCTTAATTAGCCTCAAACTGACTGGGCTTGCCCAGCAAGGCTGTAATACCCAAAAGGGCATAGAAACCTCGGTTTCCATGCCCTTTTCTTTGATCGGTGCCAAGCCCTTTATAATTTGGGCAAGGTATTAAAAAGTACTTAAAGATCAATAAGCTAAGTAGATAAATTGCCTAGCAAATTACGGAAAATAAAACGATGCCAGCCTACAAACGTGTTCTCTTAAAACTCTCTGGTGAAGCCCTCATGGGGGATGATGCTTTTGGTATCAATCCAATCACGATTGATTCCATGGTGAAAGAAATAGCCGACGTAGTGAATAGCGGCGTTCAATTGGCTATCGTGATCGGCGGCGGCAATATTTTCCGAGGCGTAGCAGGTGGTGCGGCTGGTATGGATCGTGCAACCGCCGACTATATGGGAATGCTTGCCACCATGATGAACTCTCTCGCACTGCAAGATGCTTTGCGTCAAAAAGGGGTTGAGGCACGCGTGCAATCTGCTTTAAGGATGGATCAAGTCGTTGAGCCCTACATTCGTCCTCGGGCGATTCGTGCTCTGAGTGAAGGCAAGGTGGTGATCTTTGCAGCTGGTACTGGAAATCCATTCTTTACTACCGATACTGCAGCTGCTTTGCGTGGCGCAGAGATGGGAGTTGAAATCGTTCTTAAGGCTACTAAAGTGGATGGTATTTACAGTGCAGATCCAATGAAAGACCCAACAGCTACTTTATACAAAACAATGACTTTTGATGAGGCAATCATCAAAAACTTGCAGGTAATGGACGCAACTGCATTTGCATTGTGCCGTGATCGCAAATTACCAATCAAAGTGTTTTCGATTCTCAAGCCAGGCGCATTGATGCGTGTGGTTCAAGGTGAGTCTGAAGGCACCTTAGTACACGTTTAATAGGAGGCTTGATGTCCGCAGCAGAAATTAAAACCACTACCGATCAAAAGATGCAGAAGTCTCTTGAGGCTCTGAAAACCAATCTAGCGAAGATTCGCTCTGGTCGTGCAAACCCTGGAATCTTGGAGCATATCCAAGTTGATTACTACGGCAATCCAACGCCACTAAGCCAAGTGGCTAGCCTAGGTTTGGCTGATGCCAGAACGATTAATGTGCAGCCATTTGAAAAAACAATGGTTGCTGTAGTTGAAAAGGCGATTCGTGATTCGGATTTGGGTCTCAATCCAGCATCCCAGGGCACTGTCATTCGTGTGCCCATGCCTGCATTAACTGAAGAACGTCGCCGTGATTTGACTAAGGTTGTCAAAAACGAGGGTGAAGATACTAAGATCGCTGTACGTAATTTACGCCGTGATGCCAATGAGCATTTAAAGCGCCTCACCAAAGATAAAGAAATTTCTGAAGACGATGAGCGTCGTGCCACTGATGATATTCAGAAGATGACTGATCGCGCAGTGGTTGAGATCGATAAGATCGTCTCTGAAAAAGAAAAAGAGATCATGACGGTTTAATCGTCAGATTCATTCTTATTATTCGCCTTATGACACAGCACACTAGCTCAACCTTAGTTATTCCAAAGGTTAGCGCCATTCCTCGTCATGTCGCCATCATCATGGACGGTAATGGGCGTTGGGCCAGCAAGCGCTTCATGCCGCGGGTAGCGGGCCACTCAGAAGGTTTGGGTGCTGTTCGTAAGATTGTTCAAGAGTGTCGCCAACTGGGCGTGGAATATCTCACTCTCTTTGCTTTTAGCTCTGAAAATTGGCGTCGTCCTCCAGAAGAGGTTAGCTTTTTAATGAAGCTATTTCTAAAGTCCTTAAAGGGTGAGGTCTCTCGTTTGGCTGAAAACGATATCCGTCTTCGCCTCATTGGGGATTTAAGCCGCTTTGATTCTGGGATTCAGGAGATGGTGCAGTTCTCCGAAGAAAAAACAGCTGCCTGTAAAGGGCTGACGCTCACTATTGCTGCTAACTATGGTGGACGCTGGGATATCTTGCAGGCGATGCGCCAATCTTTGACTGTCAATCCTGGTTTGACACCAGAACAAGTATCTGAAGAATTATTGCAGCCCTATCTATCGATGGCCTATGCGCCTGAGCCAGATTTGTTTATTCGAACTGGTGGCGAGCAGCGCGTCAGTAACTTTCTGCTGTGGCAACTGGCCTATACCGAGTTGTATTTCACGGATACTCTCTGGCCTGATTTTGATGAAGCTCAATTACATAAAGCTTTTGACTGGTTTAGTCAGCGCGAGCGTCGCTTTGGACGCACCAGCGCTCAGTTAGCGTCTGAGTCATTGAGCGACGCTGTCTAAACCCCTCTTTATTTCTCCCATGCTAAGAACCCGAATCATCACTGCCACTATCTTGATGGCAGTGCTATTACCCATTTTATTTTTCTTGCCACCGATTTACTTGGGTATATTTTTCTTGATCGCCTTAGTTGCTGCCGCTTGGGAATGGAGTCGCATGATTGCCCCGGAAGCTCAGAAGGCTGCTTGGCTCTACGCTGTGTTCTGTTTGGTTATCATTCTATTGTTACTAGGCATGCAAGCCATCACATGGCAATTTTCTTTGCTTATGATGGCGGTCTTGTTTTGGTTCTTTATCGCGCCATTTATCTTGGCGAAGGGAATGAATCTCTCGCTGCAAAAATTCAAACCTTTCTATAGCATGGTGGGTTTGATTATTCTGCCGGCAACTTGGTTTGCTTTGGTCTTCTTACGTGAGTTGGGCCTAGTCTTTTTATTAACTACGATGGCCTTGGTTTGGGTTGCTGATATCGGCGCTTATTTTGTCGGTAAAGCTTTTGGTAAACATAAGTTAGCTGTAAGTATTAGTCCGGGAAAGTCGATTGAGGGCGCGCTAGGCGGTTTAGCGCTTTGTTATCTCTATGCATTCTTGTGCGTCACCTATTTACCGCTAGGCGATACTTTATTTGGTGCTTGGGCTATTCAATTCGGTTGGGTGCCAATGTTCCTGATGGTGACAGTATTAACGGCGTTCAGCGTCTTTGGAGATTTATTTGAGTCTCAGTTAAAGCGTTTGGCTGGCGTCAAAGATAGCAGCCATTTGCTGCCAGGTCATGGTGGCGTTCTAGACCGCGTTGATGCACTCATTCCAACAATGCCGATCGCTGCATTATTAGCAGGGTGGATTTAATGTCTCTGAAACAGCTTGCTATCTTAGGGTCTACTGGATCAATTGGTGTTAATACCCTGGATGTGATCCGCGCTCACCCCGACCGCTTTAAAGTGGTGGCCCTGACTGCCGCAAAACAAATTGAGCGTTTAGCAGAGCAATGTATCGAGTTCAAGCCTGCTATTGCAGTAGTGGCTGATGCTGGTGGCGCTGCTCAACTGAGTCAACTTTTGCAAGAAAAAAAGATTCCTACACAAGTTCTTTATGGGCCTGAGGCTTTAGTTAGTGCAGTAACTGAATCTGGGTGCGATACCGTGATGGCGGCGATTGTAGGGGCGGCCGGTCTAGTCCCAACCTTGGCGGCAGCAAAAGCAGGTAAGCGAGTATTACTTGCCAACAAAGAAGCGCTAGTGATGTCGGGTAATTTATTTATGCAGGCGATGAAAGTGGGCGGCGGTGAATTGCTGCCGATTGATAGCGAGCACAATGCGATTTTTCAATGCCTACCCGATCGCTTCACAAAAACTCCATCGCTTCATTTAGGCGTTGAAGAGCTTTGGTTAACCGCTTCTGGCGGACCGTTTAGGGATAGACCTCTCGCAGATTTAGCAGGCATTACTCCTGATCAAGCCTGTGCACATCCGAATTGGGTAATGGGTCGAAAGATATCGGTTGATTCTGCGACGATGATGAATAAAGGTCTTGAGGTTATTGAGGCGTTTTGGTTGTTTGGTTTGCCACTAGAAAAAATTAAGGTGTTGATTCATCCGCAGAGCGTAGTGCACTCGATGGTGCGTTATCGCGATGGCTCAGTTTTAGCGCAAATGGGTCAACCTGATATGCGTACACCCATTGCCTATGGGCTGGCTTGGCCTGAACGTATAAATGCTGGTGTTGCTCCTTTGGATCTGACGCAGTTGAGCGGCCTCAGTTTTACAGAGCCCAATTTTGCCCAATTCCCTTGTTTGAGTTTGGCTTTTGCTGCTGCAAAAGCAGGGGGGACTTCGCCTGCCGTATTAAATGCCGCCAATGAAATTGCCGTTGCCGCTTTCTTGAAAGATGGATTGCCTTACTTAAGTATTTCGAAGGTAGTGGAGCACTGTTTAAATGCTTTGCCATCGGCTCCCGCGGATTCTTTAGAAACCATTCTTGGGTCTGATGCTCAGGCTCGTCAAGTTGCTAATCAATTTATTCGCAACCTTCAGAAATAGATTGGCATTTTGATGCAGGCCTTAATCACTCTTGCCGCATTTTTAGTCACACTGGGTGTATTGGTCAGCTTTCATGAGTTCGGTCATTTTTTAGCGGCTCGTTTATGCGGAGTCAAAGTACTTCGCTTTGCCTTGGGTTTCGGTAAGCCCCTCTTTACTTATCACGCTAGTAGCGGCACCGAGTGGGTTCTTGCTTCTATTCCTTTGGGTGGCTATGTCAAATTGTTGGACGGCCGTGATCGTGAGCAAATTATTCCACCGCAAGAGCGCCCCCAGTCTTTCGATGTAAAGCCCCTATGGCAACGCTCTATGATTGTGGCCGCAGGACCCTTTGCCAACTTCCTTTTGGCTGTCATCTTGTTCTCAGTGATTTATGTTTCGGGCGTGCCCCAGCTTCCCGCTCGACTTCAAGCTCCGCCCGAGCAATCCATTGCTGCAAAACTGGGGGTTGCCGCAGGTGATCAGGTTGTTGGTTGGCAATCTCTTTCATCTGACTACAGTGGCGCTCCCATTCTTGATGATTTTGACTCTGTCCCAAGTTGGAATGCATTGCGTTGGCTGCTCTTAAATGCGATTACCGGCGAGCAAGGATTTGCCCTAGAAATTCAGGATGCTACCGGTGCTCGTCACGTCAAATCCTTTAGGCGGGGCGATTTACCTCTAATTACACCTGAATCCGATCCATTTCAGGCGCTCGGTTTGTTTCCCCAGGCGATTCCACCATCGGAGTGGATGGAACTCAAGTTAGGGCCAATAGATGCTTTCAGTTTTGCATACCAGCGGGTTTCTCTGATAACCAAGGTCTCCGTAAGGCTAATGTTGGGTTTATTTACGGGTAAAACGACCTTAAAGCAGCTCGGTGGGCCCTTGAGTATTGCGGATATGGCAGGTAAGTCTGCTCAGGTCGGTTGGCAGCCATTTGTCGCCTTTTTAGCCCTCATGAGTATCAGTATTGGACTCTTGAATTTAGTGCCTTTACCAATGCTCGACGGGGGTCAGCTCCTGTATGATGCATGGGAGTTGGTTGCTGGTAAGCGAATATCTTTATCACTGCAGGAAAAGCTCCAAAAAGTGGGTTTTTTGCTTCTGATATCCCTTTCCTTGCTAGCCTTGTTTAACGATTTGCAACGCTACCTTTCATTTTGAATTTTCTGATCCCCTCTTTTCGCTCTCTAACTCGATTTGCTGCGCAAGCCGCTCTGATTCTTGCGGCCGGTTTTTGCATTCATGCACAAGCTGCCGACTCTTTTGTGATCAAAGATATTCGAATCGAGGGTTTGCAGCGAGTTGAACCAGGAACTGTTTTTAGCTATTTGCCCGTTCAGGTAGGTGACACCTTTACAGATGAGAAGAGTGCTGAAGCTATTAAGGCTTTGTACAACACTGGCTTTTTCCGAGATGTTCAGATTCAAGCGCAAGGCAATGTGTTGATTGTGATCGTTGAGGAACGACCTACTATCTCCCGAATTGAATTTACTGGGATGAAAGAATTCGATCAAGAAATTGTCCGTAAATCCCTAAAGGCAGTAGGTGTGGCTGAAGCCCGCTTCTATGACAAAGCGCTAATCGATAAGGCCGAGCAAGAGCTCAAGCGTCAGTATGTTGGTAAGGGCATGTACGCTGCTGAAGTAGTTGCAACTGTTACTCCAGTAGAGCGCAATCAAGTGGCGATTTATTTCAATATTGATGAAGGTCCTGTAGCCAAGATTCAAGAGATTAACTTTATCGGTAATAACGTCTTTAGCGAGAGCACTCTCAAAAGCGAGATGCAATTGAAGACTGGTGGATGGCTTTCTTGGTATAGCAAAGATAATTTGTACTCTAAGCAAAAGCTCACTGCCGACCTAGAGAATATTCGTTCTTACTATCTCAATCGCGGTTACCTCGAGTTTGTTATCGAATCTACTCAGGTTTCTATTACTCCCGACAAAAAGGGCATCTATCTCACAGTAAGTATTCGTGAAGGCAATAAGTTCACAGTGAAGAATGTGCGTTTAGCTGGAGACCTATTGGGCAAAGAGGCTGAGCTAATTCAGTTGGTAAGTCTCAAGCCGGGTGATACCTTCTCATCTGCCAAGTTGACTGAGAGTACTAAGGCGATTGCTGAAATTCTGGGTTCATATGGCTACGCGTTTGCAACCATCAACCCACAGCCGGATATTCGTCGTGATTTAAGCGAGGTAGATCTAACTTTGGTGGTTGATCCTGGTCGACGCGTTTATGTGCGTCAAGTCAATATCACCGGTAATGCTAAAACCCGCGACATGGTGGTTCGGCGTGAGATGCGCCAGTTTGAAAGCTCTTGGTTCGATAGTGAAAAGATTGATCTCTCCAAAAAACGTTTAGGTCGTTTGGGCTATTTCACGGAGAATGATGTTTCTACTCAGGACGTTCCTGGGTCACCGGATCAAGTTGACGTCAATGTGAAGGTAACTGAAAAGCCAACCGGCGCCGTCACGATTGGTGCAGGCTTTTCCTCAACTGAAAAATTGATTCTCTCTGCTGGTATTAATCAGGAGAATGCATTTGGAACGGGTACTGCCGTAGGTTTGAATATGTCTTTGGGTAAGATTAACCAGAGCTTGGCCCTATCAAACTACGATCCTTATTTCACTGAGGATGGCATTAGTCGTTATACCGATCTGTACTACAGATCATCCAAGCCTTTGTACTACGTCGGCGATCCTAATTATCAAATTAAATCTGTTGGTAGCAATATCAAGTTCGGTGTTCCATACACAGAGGTTGACCGTGTGTTCTTTGGAACGGGTATAGAAGCCTTTCAGATTCAGACTACAAACAATACCCCTATCCCATATTTAAATTATGCGATGAGCTACGGTATAGCCTCGCCTGGATATCCTGCGACTTTGACTACCTATAACGTACCTATCACTGTAGGTTGGTCACGCGATGGTCGCGATAGCGCTTTAATTCCATCGACTGGTTCCTTGCAGCAGTTAAGTGCCGAGGTAGGAACCCCTGTTGGAAATATGACTTTCTACCGTTTATTCGGTCAGTACCAGAAATACCACTCTTTCTCAAAAGGCAACATTCTGTCCTACAACGGAGAGTTAGGTTACGGTGAAGCTTATGGCAATAATCCGTTTCCGATTACTAAAAACTATTATGTTGGTGGTATCGGCTCGGTTCGTGGCTACGCGCCTGGCTCGCTTGGCCCCACTTACTACAACTCGTATATCGGACGCTATCAGCCCACCGGCGGACAGTCAAAAATCGTCAATAATGTGGAGTACACCGTGCCAGTCCCAGGCTCTGGAGTGGATAAAACCCTGCGCGTATTTGGTTTCGTAGACGGTGGTAATGTCTATAACGAGAATATCAATCTCGTATTACGATATTCTTATGGCTTGGGTTTATCATGGATATCACCACTGGGCCCGCTCAAGTTTAGTTATGGTATTCCGATCAAATCATTAC